>DECD01000025.1:0-237 GCA_002349055.1 Bacteroidales bacterium UBA2939
TAAAAAAATTAACGGACAATTCATACAAATAACAATTCCTAATTCCTAATTCCTAATCATTAGTGTCCACTAATGACTCACAATAATTTCAAAGAACTTTCACTGATTTTTAGTGGACAGCAATGGTACAAAAATACAAAAAAAACCGAATACTACATAACTGCTGAAACAATATTAATTATTGTCTAATAAAATCCTATATATCTGTAAATTGAAAAAATCAAACTACTGAAACAA
>DECD01000025.1:261-3736 GCA_002349055.1 Bacteroidales bacterium UBA2939
TACTGAAACAAAACATACTTTTCAATCGTCATTTATACAATTTATTACTATTACAGTTACAAATATCAAGCTGATATAATGAAGTTTAAAAGCAACAAGAAGAATTAGAGAGAATAATTTAGAATCCAGGTAGGACAACCAGAAACAGCCCCGAGCAATCGGGGCTGTTTCCTTTTTTAAGCTTATGTTTATCTTTGTTTCAAGGGTCCCCGCCTAATGGCGGTGACTTGATGCTACCAGCCGCTACCGAAGGCTCCGCCGTCGTCGTGCCAGTTCTCCTGGGCTTGCGTGTTGTAGTCGGGGTCGTAGTCCTGCTCGAAGAGCATGAGGTCCTGGAACAGACGGAAGCCGCTCGAGGCATAGCCCTGCTCGGCATTGAAGGTGACCGCCGTCAGCGTCGGAGCGATATATTCTTTCTTGGTATTCATGGCTTCTAGAATTCTATTTCGGGAATTGTGTACATTGTGTTGGCTTGCACCTTGAGGACGTCGTCGAGGGTCTTGGTGCGGCTGAAGAGCTGCACGCCGTCGGGGCTGTAGCCCGTGACCTCGAGGGTCTTCACCGAGTTGACCGTTATGGGCACGCAGAAGCTTATGCTTCCGCCATCGGCGATGGCCTTGCCGGGGGTGCCGTCGGTGCTGAAGGTGAAGTGCATCTCGCTGGCGTTGACTACGCTTACGTCGCCGTTGGTCTCACCCACCATGCTGCCGGGCACCGCGGGACCCTGCACGGCCCATGTGGCGGTGATGCCGTGGCGCGGCGCGATGGGTGCGGCCATCGAGCCGTCGCCATAGGTCACTATGCGTAGCGAGCCCAGCGTGTAGCCGCTGTTCGTCGCGGTGTCGCTGAGGGTCAGTTTCAGGCCTCCGGTCAGGTGGTCGAACTTTAGCGACTCGCTGCCGGCGGCGGCTTCGGCGGCCATCGGGAAGATGATGCGGTGGCCTCCGGCAACGAAGTCGATGTTGAGGTTGTTGATGGTCACAGTGCTGGCGCTGTAGGTTACGCTGTCGCCGTTGGCGTCGATGCTGGCGGGGTAGACGGCCGTCAGGGCGCCGTCGATGGGCGCGTCGAGGTCGAGGTAGAAGTGACCGTCGTGCTGGGTGATGGTGCGGGCGGTGCCGTTGAGGTTTATCTGCTCGCCCGTAACCCACTGGGCGTCATTGACGGCGGTGGGGTCGACGAGCACCTTGGCGCCGCCGGTCATCGGTTCGCTGAACAGGCGTATGCTCAGGGTGTCCTTGGTGCAGGCGGTGGCTACCACGGCCATCAGCGCTGCTGTTGCTATTATCTTGTGTGTCTTCATTTCGTTATACCGTTATATCGTTATTTCGTTATCACTATCTTCTGGCTCTGGCCGGCGAGGCGGAGGAGGTAGACGCCCACGGAGGGGAATACTGAATTCTGAATTTCGAATTTCGAATTTCGAATTTCAACATTGAACAGGCGGCGGCCCATGACATCGTAGGCCTCGAGGGTGCCCTCCCCTTCCACTATCAGCTGGCCGTTGTCCCAGTGGGCGAAGTCCTGATTGTGTGATTGCGTCATTGCGTCATTGCGATCGCAGTCGCCAGAGAGGCAGAGCCCCCTGGGCAACGCCGGCAGAGGGCCTTTGGCCTGTGCCGGGGCGTTGGTGCTGCGGGTGGCGTAGTAGAAGGTGAGGGTGGCCGGGGCGGTGGTGTGGACCAGCACAGCCTGGCCCATGGCGAGGCTGTCGGTGGCGACAGGGGCGTCATGGGCTTCCCAGCGGCCGTCGGGAAGCAGGCTGTAGTAGGGACAGTCGAGGTGGACTGGGAAGGGATAGGGGTTGCCCACGAGATTCCAACCCGCCAGGTCGTTGGGAGCGCCGGCGGTGAGGGCGATGCTGTAGCTCGCCTCACTGTTGGGCATGCCACCGTAGATGAGCGCCTCGTCGGTGGCGGTGCGATAGATGTAGCCGCGGGCGGGGCTGAAGGTGAAGAAGTGGGTCTTGTAGTTCTGCCAGGTGGCCGTAGGCTCGTCGTAGCGGAAGAGGTCGTAGGGGGCTGTGGTAAAGACGCTGCTGACGGTCCAGTAGGTCTCGCCCTCGTCGTGCACCGGTGTCGCGATGGCCTGCCAGCCGTCCCCAATGGAGATGGCTACGGGGTTCACGGTCAAGGTGCCGCTCTGGTATGTGATGTTGGTGAAATATTCCGTCACATCATTGCTGTCGGCGTCGAAGATATGGAACGAGGAGACCTCGTTCAGAGGCTTCTCGCCTTCGCCCGGAATGATGTTGGTCACCGTGCCGTCGGCGGTGGCGGTCCAGGTGAGGGCGTCGGGGACGCCTGTCACGATGAAGTCGTCGTGTGCCGTCAGGGTAAACGGCGTGCCGTCGTAGAACCTGCTGCCGCTGCCGGCCGTCACCGTGATGGCGGTGTCGTTTTCCGTCACCGTCAGCGTCCCGGGGTAGTAGTCAATCCAATAGCTGGAGGTCTTGTCGATGGTGGTGTCGTTCGGGGCGGTGATTTTCGCGTTGCCGATGGTGTTTGTGCTTGAACCCACATTGGTCTGGCTGCCGCTGAAGGACAAGCGTGAAATAACGTCATCATGGACGAGGGCGTCGTCAGGTGAGCCTTCATCCGTCGTACAGGTATAGTCTGTCGAAGTCAGCGGGGTGCCGTCGTACTTCTTGGTGGCGTCGGTGGCGGTGATGACGATGGGTCTCCGTTCCACATTGATGCTAAAGGTGCTGTCAACAGAGCTGCAGCCCCATCCCTGGTGGCTGTTGGCCGTAACGAGAAACGTGGCGTTGACGGCGAATTCAGGATCGCCATACACTCTGTCATATTCATTATTATTCTGGTCTCTTTTATGTTCTACAGAGCATCCGAGCGAGTCCAATCCGATGCCGGACAAACCCGTTATGGAAAGGTCGGAGTACTGATGATATATCCACACTTCCGTGATAGGATTGCCGTAGATGATGTGTTGATCGGGAGTGGTGATTCGAGTGATTTTCGGCAAAGGACGAACGTGGATGGAGATCGAATCGTAGGTGGTGTTGCCACAGGAGTCGGTCACGGTCCAGAGTTGCTTGTAGTGTCGCACGCCATTGTCAGATTCGCCCTGAGTTATTCTATACCCCCGAGGATGATAAAAATCAAAGTGGGAAGTGTCCATCGAGCTTTGGACACTGAAACTCTCCTGTAGTTTAGTGCAGTTGTCGTGCAGATTCGTAACCGTTATTTCGTCTGCGACACGGGTGACGGTGTTTTCGTAGTTGCCGTCAGGGTCAACGCACAGGGTCGTGTCATGGGGGACGATTTCGAAGGTAGGCCCTGTCGTGTCTTGGATGAACTGCGCATGATAGATGGTCGTCGAGTTGTCGTAGGCATCGGCCACCACGTAGGCGATGATCACCGTGTAGTCGCAGTGTTCGCCGGTTTTCAGCGTTTTCGACGAACTCACCAGGCTGATGTCGTTGCCGGTACATTCGTCGCTGAGGCCGAAGAGGGTC
>DECD01000025.1:3889-4108 GCA_002349055.1 Bacteroidales bacterium UBA2939
GGGGGTGTCATGTCGCGGCCGGAGACCTCGATGGTATCGTAAATGGTATGGCCGCAGGCATCCGTCACCACATACGAACGGCGGATCGTCCATCCGTAGTGGTCGTCGCCGGTGTTGGTGTCCTTGTGGGTGATGGTCATTTGGCTGCAGTCGTCGAAGAGATCCGTGTCTTGGGGAAAAAATTTGTCTATGTTGAAACTGGCCAAGCAGGCATCCTGA
>DECD01000025.1:4197-41647 GCA_002349055.1 Bacteroidales bacterium UBA2939
TGGTCGCCGCCGCTCACGTAAATGACTCTGCTTGTCGAATCGCAAAAGTTGGGGTTGGAAATCTTGACGGTATAGGTGCGTGCCCACTTCCAATCGCAGTTGTTAGCCAATATCGTCGAATCCTTTGTGAGCACTTGGAAGGCATCGGGTTGCAACGTGTCGTTGTTGGCCAGTATCAAATTCTTGATGCTGTCAGCGGAAGGCAGCGCGTCGGTATTGGATGGGGAATAACATTCGTTCCGATTCTCAATGTCGGTGGGCAAATTGTCCGTTCTAATCAAAAGATCACGGCAGTAGATGATAAGATCGCCTTTGTCGATGGAGACCTCATAGTTGGGGTTTGGCGTTGTACAGCTGGCTGTCAGAATGTCGGGGTAGTTGCCCACATTCTCCGAGTTGTCGTTCCTGAAGTAGTGGATTGTCCCGAGGCTGTCACCGTCGACAAGCCCAAAGACTGTACCGGAGAAAACGGGGTCTTCATCTCCGTAGGTTTTGCTGGTGTCATTGACGATGATGGTGGCGGGGCGCGGGGTGATGGAGAGAGTGCCGAAAATCGTATCGACATTGTAGTGGCAGCTGTGGTCGATGCCGTTGGAGATGCTGTAGGTGAATTTGTTCTCGTATGTTCCGGCATTGACGGCGTTACTGTCGAAAGTGACGCGCAGGGTGTCGCCGTTGACGAGGATGGCGAAGCTGTCGGCGGGAAGGGTGTCGGGTTCGAAGTCCTGCTCGGTCACCACATAGCGGTTGCCCGTGAGCGCTGTGCCGTCGTAGGTTTTGCTTGCGTCACAACTCTTGATGGTCAACGCCACCGGGGCGACGGCGGTGAGAATGATAAGCGACGTCTGACTGCAGGTTGAGTAGAGCGAATCGGTCATGGTCACTGAATAGTAGCCGGCCGGTATGTCGGTGAGGGTAGGTGTGTTGCCGATGCTGTCTCCCGTGAGGGAATTTGTCCACAGGTAGCGGAATCCGTTGCCAGGCCCCCCTGTCACCGATACAAGCACTTCGCCGTCAGGGGTCGTCTCGCAAGTGCTATTGATAGGTGTTGGGGTGATTGTGACAGGAGTGATGGTAAGGTCCAAGGCCTGTTTATTAGCGCAAGTATCACAGGTGTAGAATCCAGTTTCGTAATAATACTTATTGTTCCACTTGTAGCTGTTGCCGCATGTGTGCACGGTCTCCACCGTGGCCTCCCGTGCGGCCACCACTATCGGCACCAGGCGTTCGAAGCCATAGCCGGGGTGGCTCACCATCAACGTATCCACACCGCAACCGAGCAGCGTAATGCTGTCTTTGTCGGCCAGATGTATAGTGTCCACTGTTGGTGTTGCTGTCCCGTATCGCGACCACTCAACTTGGCTGTAAGGAGCATTCCCCGTGACGCCGCAGAAAGGTTGCACGACTTTGTCCACCGGCATATTGCCCGGGAGCAACAACGGCTTCACCGAAATACGGAAATAGGTGTTGTCTTTTTTAGTCGTTTTGAGAGTGGGATATTCATTGTCGTTGTACGACCAGTAGTCCGTGCCGAGGGCATTTCGGAGGGCGGTGCCCGTCATCTTGAGCGTGTTGTAGCCGGAGGCATTGTTGTCCTGCACCGTACACATCTGGCGGTCGTAAAAGCAATTGTATATTATGTCTTGTAAATTGAGACTTCCACATACGGCTCCTTTGTTGTTGCCGGTGGCGGACACATGGCCGGCGTTGTAGCAGTGGTGGAGGTTGTCGCCATCGAGCTGGCCGCAGAGGCCGCCCACAAAGTCTTTGCCATCGACGATGCCGCTGTTGTAGCAATGTTTCACCTCGGCCGAGGTGTAGCCGGCAATGCCGCCCACGTGGCTGGTATCGCCCGTGGCTCTGACCATGCCGTAGTTGTAGCAGCGGCTCACGTTGCCGCCATAAAGATCATATTTCATTGTGCCATAGCAGTTGTCGTTCTTGCACGATGCGAAGTCGCCCACAATGCCGCCCACGTATTGCACGCCAACGATGTTGTTGCCGTTGAAGCAGTCCTGGATTTCCGAATAGCGGGCCATGCCGACCAGACCGCCGACATATTTCTCACCTTCCACCTTCTCGCGATAGGAATAGCAGTTCGAGATGGTGCCGTTGCAGTAGCCTGCAATAACGCCTACATAGTTGCGGCCGATGACGCTGCATTGAGTGAAATTGACGTTCTTGACGGTACCTTGCATATAGCCGAAGAATCCCTGGTAGTCATTTGATTCGTTGTAGATACCGAAATTGATGGTATGGTCTTGACCGTCGAAGATGCCGCGGAAAGGATGCTCGGGTGTACCGATGGGAGTCCATCCATTACCCAAGTTGAGGTTCCAATCCAGCACGATGACTATGCCTTCGTAGCTGTTGCTGCCATTGTTGACATTGTCGCGGATTAGTGTGAGCTCTTCCACATTCTGTATTCTTATTGTATCGTATGACAGAATCATCACGCTGGAGCAGCCTTCAAGCATCGTGGTGTCTTCGGCATAGCCGCAGACACCGCCGCCCATGGCGGACCAACGCACGTTGCCGCTATTATTGCTGCCGCTGCACTGCCCGCTGCCCGCTCTTTGGTATCCCACCAGGCCGCCCACCTGGGCGATGCCTCTCACCAGGCCGCTGTTGGTGCAGCCCTCGAGCTGGGCGTCCGGCCCCAGGAGGCCGACGATGCCGCCCACCCGGTTGAGTCCGCCCACGGTGGCGCTGGCGGTGCAGTTCACGATTGTGGTGTTCACGGCGATGCCTGCCACACCGCCCACAAAGTCGCCGGTGATGTCGATAGTGGTGCTGGTGCACTGGCAGTTCGACACCACGGCACCGCCGAACGTGCCGCCGACGACACCGCCGACGTATTGGCCGCTGTCCGCCAGCGAGCTGCCCGTGACCTGGCAGTTCTGGAGGGTGCCTCCGAGGTTGTAGCCGCACACCACACCTCGGTAGTCGCCCCTGCCGGACAGCGTGGCGTTGGAGACAGTGAGGTTCTCCACCCTGCCGCCGGCGAGATAGCCGAACAGGCCCTGGCAGTCGCCGCCGGCGAGAGACATGTTGGTGATGGTGTAGTTGTCGCCGTCGAGACTACCCTGGAAAGGACGCGACTGGCTGTAGTCGCCGATGGGGGGTATCGAATAGCCGTCGAGGTCGATGTTGGCGCCGAGTTTGAAGAAGGTGCCGCTGAAGGGGGTGCCGCTGTTCACCTGGGAGGCCAGCAGTTCGAGGCCTTCGGGTGTGGTGATGAGGTAGGGATGTTCCTGAGTGCCGTCGGCACCGGCGGCAATGCCCCAGTGGTCTAATCTGATGATGACGTCCTGGTCGGGCATTGTGAGGGTATAGAGGTTGGCCGTGCCGCTGAGGGTGCCGGCCGTGGCTATGAGGTTGCCGCTGTGGGAGAGGGTGAGGTCGACGGTGGCGCCCTGCGGTGCATAGAGCGTGTCGCCACAGAGGAAGGCGCTGCCGTAGAGCTGCAGGCCGCCGTAGGGGTAGGCCACGGTGGCGTCGCCGCTTGGGGCGAGGGTGACGCCGGTGCCGGCGGCGACGGCGTAGAGGTCGTTCTGCGCATTGCCGCCGACGGTGCAGTGGCGGTAGCGGCAGTCGGTGACGGTGCCGCTGTTGCCGCCGACCACGGAGCCGGAGTAGCTGCCGGCGGTGACGACGGCGCCGAGGGCGAGGCAGCGGCTGACGGTGGCATGGTAGTTCAATCCCACCACGCCACCATAGTTGCTACCAGTGCCGCTGACGGTGGCGGCGGAGGTGCAGCCGCTGACGGTGGCGGTGGCATCGATATAGTTGTTATAGCCCACGATGCCGCCGTGATAATCTGGGGATGGTCCACTAGTGCGACTATAGATGGCTACGGTGGCGGTGGAGTGGCAGTTCTCGACGGTGCCGTGATCATTCCAGCCCACGATGCCGCCCACATATTGGCGACCCGTGATGCGGCTGTCGCTGAGGGTGACGTTCTTCACCGTGCCGCCATTGATGTAGCCGAAGAGGCCTTTGTAGTCGTTGCTCGCATAGACGCGGATGCCGCTGACGGTGTGGCCGCAGCCGTCGAAGGTGCCGCTGAATCTATTGTAGTCGGAACTGCGGTTACCGATGGGGGTGTAGTTGTTCTCGTTGCTTACGGAGTCGTTCCACTGTGAGGTGCAGCTGTAGGCGATATCGGCGCCGAGCTTGAAGAAGGTGCCGCTGAAGCCGTTGTACTGGTCGCTGCCGTTCACCAGGGTGGCCAGCAGGTTGAGGCCCTCGGGGGTGGTGATGACGTAGGCGCGCTCGGCGGTGGTGCCGTCGTGGTCGGCGTCGACGCCCCAGAGGTTATTCCAGTTGGCGGTGTAGGAACGGTCGCCGATGGAGCCCCGGGCGATGGTGACGGTCTGGGTGGCGGCGTCGAGGCCGGTGCCCGTCCAGCCAAGGAAGAAGCAGCCCGTGACGGCAAGGTTGGTGAGGGTGAAGGTGGGGGTCTCGATGGTATAGGTGGCAGGGTTGTCGGCGCTGACGCCATCGATGCCGTAGTCGTAGGTGATGTTATAGGTGATTATCTCCCAGTTGGCGGTGTAGGAGCGGTGTCCAGTGGAGCCTTGGGCGATGGTGACGGTCTGGGTGGCGGCGGCGAGGCCAGTGCCCGTCCATCCGGCGAAGGTGTAGCCCTCGCGGGTGGGGTTAGCGAGGGTGAATTCGGGAGTCTCGATGTTGTAGGTGGCAGGATTGTCGGCCGTGCCGCCACCGAGATTGTAGGTGATGGTGTAATTGTGGGGCGTCCAGGTGGCGGTATAGGTGCGGTCGCCGTGCGAGCCCTGGGCTACGGTGACGGTGGTGGTGGCCGCATCGAGGCCGGTGCCGGTCCAGCCAGCAAAGTCGTAGTGTTCGCGGGTGGGGTTGACGAGGGTGAAATTGGCCGTTTCGATGTTGTAGGTGGCGGGGTTGGCGGTGGCCAGGTTGCCATCGGCGAGGTTGTAGGTGATGTTATAGGTGACAGGGGTCCAATGTGCGGTGTAGCTGAGGGGGGCGTGCGTATGGTTGGCGATGGTGACGGTGGACTGCGGCGTGTTGCCGTTGCTACCCGTCCAGCCGTCGAAGGTGTAGCCCTCACGGGTGGGGTTGGTGAGGGTGAAGGTGGCCGTCTCCCAGGTGTAGGTGGCGGGATTGTCGGTTGTGCCGCCGTCAAGGTCGTAGCTGATGGGCCAGGCATAGCTGCTCTCGAGGGAGCAGAGGTTGCTGTTGATGGAGCCACTGAAGTCATTGCCGGCGAGGTCCTTGACGGTGATGTTGTTGTTGACGTTGATGTTGAGGCCGGTGACGGTGAGGCTGCTGCTGGCATTTTCAGGGATGGTGCCACTGAAGGTGAGCACGTTGCTGCCGCTGCCGTCAAGGTAGTTGAGGGTGCCCCAGCTGGTGCTCAGCGTGAGCGCGCCGGTGACGGTGACAATCTCGCTGAAAGCCACCGAGACATAGACGTTGTTGCCCTTGCAATGCTTGCCCGGGTTGACGGTGACAGCCGTCACGGTGGGATTATGGGTGTCGATGGCCTGGATGTGAGCTTTGATATTCCGGGCGACCCACTGGTCGCTACCCACCGTGCCAGAAGCATTGAGGCGCAGCACCAAGGTGCTGAAACTGTTGGGGATAATGAGGCGACCGTCGGTGGCGCGGCAGCCATAGTTGAACTTCTGCTTCGTGAGGGGGTATTTGTTGCCATATCCCCAGGGGTCGGTGGCACTGGCGTTGTAGCCGACGGAGGTGACGGGGAAAGTGTAGCTCCTGAAGGTAGTGTCAGTGGAACTAGTATTCATCTCGAAGCCAGCCATATATAGGGAGAGGTTTATATTGCCGGGGTCGCCATTACTGCAGTCCTTGCGGTTGTCGCAGGTGTTGGTGTTGTCGACCAGAAGCTGCAGGTATTCAAAGGCATCGTCAACTTCTCTGGCTTCGAAGCTGAGGGTCATACGCAGCTGGGCACCAAGGAAAGCCAGATAACTCTTCGTGCCATTGGTGCAGTAGTAGGTGCTGGAGACGCTCTTGTAGCCGTTGGCGTCGTAGCCGTCGTCATCGGCGGCGAACGCGTTGCTCCAGATGATGACATCCTTGATGTCGAACATACCGCTGCCGGGGACGGAGTTGCCGGTGGTGAAGCTGCGGTCGCAGTGCGCCAGGTGGAAGCCGCCCAGGTCGGTGACCTCGAAACGGTAGGAGCGTTGGGTGCCGGTTTGATACCTGTAGGCGTTGTTGCCTGGGTTGAGCTCGGTGACGGTGACGGTCTTGGAGGGCTCGCCGACGTCGAAGGTGAGGGTGTCGGTGGCGGCTTGATAGTGCCTCCCGGCGACGGCGCTGATGTTCACGGTGCGGTAGAGCACGGTCTCGGCAGTGGTGGTGTTGCTGCGGGAGATGGTAAAGGTGCTGCCGCTAAGGTTTTCGACCGTCCAGCCACTCTGTGCCCAGGCGCCAGAGGGAGCCAGCAGGAGGAGCAGGAGGAGGAGGCGTGAGGCAAAGGGGGCCTCGTCGGGGCGGTTGCGGCGGTAACGCCAGGCACGGACAATCATCTCGGCGAGGATAGTCAGAACCACGGCGCCGAGGACTGTCAGGACAATCAGTTTAAGTGTCATTGTATGAATATTTTATTTTATTTCACCATTAAAAAAAAACGATTGCAAAGATAGTAATTTTTTCCATATTACGCTTTCCTCTGATGGAATTTTCGCCAGAGATACTATTACTGTCGGCAACCCACAACAGCACCTCCAGAACTGTCTTGCGCTGAAAAAATAATCGTATCTTTGCACTCGTAAACCGAATGTTAAACAGACGGTTGTCTGGCAGATTAATGGGTTCTGTCTGCTTGGATGACCAAAAAGTGAATAAATAGAACCCACCTTATTATCATATTTGGATGAGTACGGGCAGGGGTCCGGGAGGGGTGAAACCCGTACTTTCTCCCTACCAAACCCCTACCAACTCCTTACCAACTCCTACCACAGTAGGAGATGATAGGGTGTTTGTTGGGTTGTGAATCGGTGTTTTAACCTTTTTTAAGAAAGTTTGCCCCCATTTTGCGGGAGGGATGTTTTTGGGGGATGGTCGTAGAAAAGGATGTGTTTTGTGGGGTGGTTTTTATTAATTAAATGCATATTTTAAAGATATAGTGTAAAAATTGTAAACAACAGGAAATCAATGTCGCCAGAAGATTTCAAGATTATTTAAAGATGGTGCTGCCCTGACTTTTTTGCGTTTTCATTTGGAAAATTGAAAAATTTTTCATAATTTTGCGGTTACTATTTTTGCGGACAATGCGCTCGTTAAATGTACATAACTCGTTGATTTATACTACCCCCGCAGCAAATGTGGTACAAGAGGGGACATTCAATTTCGTTGTGTTTCAGTGCTTTCTGCACCGCCGAAGGGCGGGGTAGAGCGCCATATCGGGCAATTTTTGAGGAAATACAATTAACATATAGTAACATAAAAATCAACTAAAATGAAAAAAAAGTATTATTTTGAGAGGATCTTTATGATCTGTATGATGGCAACATTCTGCTCTTGTGACTTGAATTTGCCGGAAGAAGTGCAGTCGTCGTTTGAGACAATGACAGTGGAGAAATCTGACATTGATATTCCTTATAAGTTCAGTGCCAGGATGAAAGGTCAGAACGATGTCACGGTAACGCCACAGGTGAGTGGCCAGTTGATGAAGATTTGCGTGGCTGAAGGCCAGCAGGTGAAGGAGGGTCAGACGCTCTTTGTCATCGACTCTCGCAATGCCCAGCTGGAACTCGAAACGGCAGAGGCTAATTTGCAGGCAGCCATGGCGCAAGAGAACAGTGCCAAACTGGAGTATGAGTCGAACAAGAACCTGTTCGATAAGAAAATTGTGAGCAGTTATATGCTGAACAACTCGGAAAACGCCTATAAGCAGGCTCAGGCTGCGGTGGCTCAGGCTCAGGCTATAGTGAACAGTGCCAAGGTGAACCTCGGTTTCTGCACCATTAAGGCCTCCGTGTCGGGTGTTATTGGCGAGATTCCAGTGCGCGTCGGCGACCAGGTTTCACCGCTGACTCAGTTGACCATGTTGAGCGGCAATACGACTATGTTCGCCGAGTTCTCGGTAGCCGAAGCTATCGTTGAGTTAATGGTGCAGGAAGGTATGAGTGCCTCCGATTTTGAGAAATACCTTGCCACCCTCCCCCCGGCAACATTTATCATGAAGAATGGTACCGAGTATCCTCATCAGGGTCGTGTCGTCAGTTTGACGGGTATCGTGAACTCCGCCACAGGCTCCTTGACCGCCAAGGTGTCCTACCCCAACCCCGATGGCCATCTCTACTCCGGCATTCAGGGCACCATTGTGATGTCTTTTGCTGAAAAGGATGTGATGATTGTCCCCCAGAATGCTGTCGTTCGTCTTCAGGATAAGGCCTTGGTCTATAAAGTGCAGGCCGACAGCACTGCCACCGCTGTCGAAGTGACTACTGCCGACGCAGGCAATGGTAAGGACTTCATCATTCTCAGTGGTTTGAATGTGGGTGATAAGATTGTGACCACTGGTGCCAATAATGTAACCGAGGGTCAGCGCGTGCTTTTCCCGGCGGTTGAGAAAAGCCAAAAAGGTGAGTAATGTCTTTTAATTCAGCCTCGTTATGAAGAATAATATTTTTATTAACAAATATGTGATGGCATGTGCCATCTCCATCGTGATAGCGCTGGTGGGCTATATTTCGATGAACTCTCTGGCTGTCGAGCAATACCCCGATATTGCTCCCCCCACCGTGTCAGTCACCACCAGCTATTCAGGCGCCGATGAGAATACGGTGATGAAGTCTGTCATCCAGCCCCTTGAAGAGGCCATCAACGGTGTGTCCGATATGACCTACATGACCTCAAAAGCCTCCTCGAACGGTGATGTGGAAATTAGTGTCTATTTCAAGCAGGGTGTCGACCCCGACATGGCGGCGGTGAACGTTCAGAACCGCGTGACCCGCGCTCAGGCGCTGCTGCCTGCCGACGTCAATAAAATCGGCGTTTCGGTGGAGAAACGTCAGAATAATATCCTGCAGATTTTTGCTGTCAAGAGTGTCGACGGCAAGTATGATGAAGACTTTGTCTCCAACTACGTTGATATCAACGTCAAACCCCGCCTGATGCGTATCACCGGTGTGGGAAATGTGCAGAGCCTGGGCAACACTTACGCCCTGCGCATTTGGCTGAAGCCTGACGTGATGGCCCAGTATGGCCTCACCCCCAACGAGATTTTCGCAGCCATCGGTGGCCAGAGTTTTGTCTCTGCCGTGGGTTCTCTGGGCGAGCAGTCGGAGAATTCCTACCAGTATTCGATGCAGTATAAGGGAACGCTGAAAAGCGTCGAGGAGTTCAACGATATCGTCTTGCGCTCCAGCGGCGGCGGTATGCTCCACCTCAGTGATGTTGCTGAGGTGAAGATTGGTGCTATGAGCTATAATTTCACCTCCAACATCCAGGACCGCCCCGGCGCCATGTTCATGGTCTTCCAGGCCCCCGGTGCCAATGCTACCGAGGTCAATGCCCGCATCAACAAGACCTTCGAGGAGCTGAAGGAGACTATGCCTGCCGGGTTGGAGTTCGTGACCCTGATGACCAGCGACGATTTCCTCTTCGCCGCTATCCACAATGTGGTCGAAACGCTTATCATTGCCATCCTCCTCGTGATTCTTGTGGTCTTCTTCTTCCTGCAGAATTTCAAGGCCACCATCATTCCCTCTATCTCTATCATCGTCTCGCTCTTGGGCACTTTCGCCATCGTTTCCTTGGCTGGCTTCTCTCTGAATATCCTGACGCTATTTGCGCTGGTGCTGGCCATCGGTACGGTGGTGGATGATGCCATTGTGGTGGTCGAGGCTGTGATGGCGAAGATGGAAGGCGGCATCAGCGATGCCCGCGAAGCCACCCGCGAGGCTATGAGCGAAGTGTCGGTTGCCGTGGTATCGTGTACCCTGGTGTTTATGGCTGTCTTTATCCCCGTCACTTTCATGCCGGGCACCTCAGGCACCTTCTTCACCCAGTTCGGTATCACCATCGCTTCGGCCGTCGGCCTCTCGTGCGTCTCCGCTCTCACCCTCTGTCCCGCCCTCTGCGCCATCATGATGAGGGTGTCTGAAGGCAAGAAGGAGGGCAAGGGTCTGACCTACTATACAAAGAAGGCCTACAATGCGAGCTATAATGCCATCTACAGGAAATACTCGAAGAGTGTTCACAAGTTCATCAAGCGCCCCGTCAAGGCTTGGATCCTCTTGGCTGTGGCTGCCGTGCTCCTGGTGTTCTTCATGAGGAGTCTCCCCTCGGGCCTCGTGCCTCAAGAGGACCAGGGTGTCTTCTTGGCCGAGCTCCGTGCTCCGGAGGGTACCACGCTGAAGCAGACGCGCGAGATGGTGAAACAGGTCGAGGAGAAGGTGAAGAAGATTCCCGAAATGGAGAATTTCGCCGTTTGCTGTGGCTACGGTATGTTCTCTGGCGCGGGCTCTAACTACGCCACCCTCATCGTTCGCCTGAAAAATTGGGACGAGCGTCCAGGCATGGACCACATGCTCACCCTCGTCATGTACCGTTTCTACTACGATTGTATGGATATCAAGGATGTCCAGGTCCTACCCTTCGAGTTGCCCCAGATTCCCGGCTATGGCACCAGCAACAGTGTCAGCCTTGTGGTGGAAGACCCCACGGATGGCAACCTCTCCGAGTTCGCCCAGCAAACTGAGCATTTCTTGGCTAAATTGTCCGAGCGCCCCGAAGTGGCCTCTGCCATGTCCACCTACTCCGAGCGCTTCCCGAAGTATCAGGTCGATGTTGATCCCGCCCAGTGCGACCGCGCTGGCATCTCACCCGCCGAGGTGCTCAACACCCTTGGCACTTTCTGCGGCGGTGCCTACATTGGCAACTACAACCAGTTTGGCAAGGTCTACCGCATCATGGCGGCCGCCTCGCCTGAATACCGCCTTGACCCGTCGTCGCTCAACAATATTTTTGTGCAGGTCAGGGACGGCAAGATGGCGCCTATCTCCGAGTTTGTCTCGCTGAAGGAAATTGTCGGTCCTCCAAACATCGAGCATTTCAACCTGTTCCAATGCATCACCTGCTACCTCACCCCCGGCAGCGGCTACACCGAGGGCGATGTCCACAAGGTCATTGCCGAAGTGTTCAAGGAGGAGATGCCCTCTACCGCCACCTATGAATACAGCGGCATGTCGCGCGAGTTGGAAGAGACTGCCGGCTCCAATGCCACCTCCCTTATCTACCTTATCTGCGCCATCCTCATCTATCTCATTCTGGCCTCTCTCTACAATTCTTGGTTCACTCCCTGGGCCGTCTTGCTCAGCGTGCCTTTCGGCCTGATGGGTGCCTTCGTGTTTGCCTATTTTGGCAGTCTGCTCGGCCTTCCCGGTATGGACAATAACATCTACCTCCAAACGGGTGTCATCATGCTCATTGGTCTGCTGGCCAAAACGGCTATCCTCATCACCGAGTTCGCCTCCGCGCGCCGTGCCCAGGGCCTCTCCATCCCCGATGCCGCCTTCGAGGCTTGCAAGGAGCGTCTCCGCCCCATTCTGATGACCGTGGCCACGATGATCATCGGCATGATTCCCTTGGTCATAGCGGGTGGCGCTGGTGCCAACGGCAACCGTGCCCTCGCCCTGGGTGTCATTGGCGGTATGGCTGTCGGCACCATCGCCCTGCTCTTCGTCGTTCCTGTCTTCTTCATCGTCTTCCAGAACCTCCACGAGCGCTTCCAGGGTAATAAAGAAATGAATAATGTTGAAGTAAAAAATGAGGATTAAATCATGAAAAGACCACTCTTTATATTCGCCGCTGTTTCCGTGTTCTTGATGCTTTCAGGATGCGAACTATATGGTAAGTACAAGCAGACCGCTCCCATGCCCTCCGATGCCTTTGGCACCGAACCGGGCATTCAAGCCGCCATGGGCGATTCTTCTATCGCCACTATTTCTTGGCGCGAGTTCTTTACCGACCCACTGCTGCAGCAGCTGATCGACCAGGCTCTGGCCAACAACACCGACCTCAACTCTGCCCGTATCGCAGTCGAGCAGAGTGAGGCCGCGCTGAAGTCCGCCAAGCTGGCATTCCTGCCCGCGCTCTATTTCTCCCCACAGGGCTCCCTGGCCAAATTCGACAACAGCTCCTGGTCCTCGTCCTACACCCTGCCGCTGCAGCTGTCCTGGGACATCGACCTGTTCGGCTCCCTCACCAACAAAAAACGCGCTGCAAAGGCTGTCTTCCTCCAGGCTCAGATGCAACGGGAGATTGTCTATGCCAACCTCATCTCCACCACCGCCCAGCAGTATTTTCTGCTTCAGGTGCTCGACCGTCAGCTCGAAATCCTCTCCCAGACCGACAGCCTCTGGAATAAATCCCTCGAAACGGAAAAGGCTCTCTGGGAAAACGGCAAGGCCTATAGCACTGCTGTCAACCAGTTGGAGGCTTCCTATCTGAGCGTCAAGGCTCAGATGGCCGATACCCGCCGCTCCATCCGCTCCGTCGAGAATGCCATTTGCCGCCTCCTGGCTATTCCCCCTCAGCACATTTCTCGCCAGCGTTGGTCCGACCAGCCCCTTTCTCCTCTCGCCTCCCACTCTCTGCCTCTTGGCCTGCCGGCATCGATGATTGAGCTTCGCCCCGACATCCGCCTTGCCAACCATGCCCTCGAGGAGGCTTTCTACAACACCCAGGCCGCTCGCGCCGCTTTCTTCCCCTCCATCTCCCTCTCGGGACTGGCAGGCTGGACAAACTCCGCAGGAGGCATCGTCGTCGACCCCGCTGGGCTGCTCCTCAATCTTGTCGGCCAGCTCACTCAGCCCATATTCGCCCGTGGCAGTATCAAGGCCAATCTCAAAATCTCCAAGCTTGCCCAGGAGGACCTGCAGAAACGCTATGTCCAGACCGTTATCGACGCTGGCAATCAGGTGAACGAGGCCATGGCTGACTATCAGGTGGCCTCTGAAAAACAGCTCCTCTACCACCGTCAGGTGCAGGTACTCTATGATGCCTATTCCGGCACCCACCAGCTGATGGACAACGGCAAGGCAAGCTACCTCGAAGTGCTCACCGCACAGGAAAGCCTGCTCACCGCCCAACTCAGTGAGGCGATGAATATGTACGATGCTGCCAAAGCCGTCATCGCCCTCTACATCGCCCTCGGTGGTGGAACGAAGTAAGGTATTTTCTTCTCTGGCTTAGGGGAGAGTTGCTGGCACTACTAACTGGCTGCTCCCCTAAGTTAGGGGAGCTGGCAGCCCGAGAGGGCTGACTGTGGAGTGTGTCAAGAAGTCAGATTGACTGTCTGCTGCCCTAAGATGTGTGACACACTCCCTCCCCCCTTCGGGGTACTCCCCCTATAGGGGGAGAGCCGCTGCCGCCGCCACGGTCAGCAATAGTGCTAGTACTAACTGGCTGCTGCAGTTAAGGCTGTTACTAACTAACCGGCTGCTCCCCTAAGTTAGGGGAGCTGGCAGCCCTAAAAGGGCTGACTGAGGAGTGTGTCAAGAAATCAGATTAACTGTCTGCTCGTACCCATATAATATTAGCCCCATACCCCTGTTTTGTGTTACCTTTGCAATGTTTAACACTCTATTAACTATTACTTTTGTAATTGGGGAGAAGGGGAGGAGTAGGAGGGGAGTAAGAGAAGAGTAAGAGGGGGTGGCTATAGGGTATTGGGAATGAGGTAGTTCTGTATATGGGATTTTTGGGGGTTATGCCCACCCCCTGCCAGTGCTGACATTTTTTTGTAGGAGTCCGAAAAAAAATGTAAATTTGCAGTCCAGTTTATATAGTCATACTGATAGATGAAAAGGGGTAGAAGCCTCATATTATATGCTTTATTTAAAATTTAGTGAAACCATGAAAAAACTCTTTAAGGTGCTCGCCGCCACCCTTATTTGCAGCACCGCGACCCTCACGGGCTGCGAGAAGGACAGTGTCGGCAACGACCAGTGGGGTGCAGAGACGCTCACATTCAAGGTGAATAATTCCTCTGACGTGTTGATGAAAAAAGTGGAAGGTGGAGATTACTCGATGGAGTATATGTATGACGACCAGGTGACGACCGTGACAGGAACGCTCTCCGACTTTTACATCTGTCCCGTCGAGGTGACCAACAAGCTATGGAATGATGTTATGGGCTGGAGACCCGAGGGGCAGTCAAACAATGGCGACTCATACCCCGTCAGCAATGTGAACTATTACGACATCGTCAGGGAGGGAGGCTTCCTCGACAAGCTGAACGCTATGTGCGCCGACCAGCTGCCCTCCGGCAAGCGTTTCGCACTGCCCAGCGAAGCCCAATGGGAGTATGCAGCCCGTGGTGGACAGAAGTCGATGGGCTACCCCTACGCTGGATCCAACACGATAGGCGATGTGGCCTGGTATGCCGACAACTCGGATGGCACAACCCACCCTGTCGGCCTGAAGCAGCCCAACGAACTCGGCCTCTACGACATGACCGGCAACGTCTGGGAATGGACCCGCGACAACTTTGTCTACTTCGACAAACTGACGCTCAACCAAGGACACAACTTCGTCTGCACCGCCGCCAACAACTACCGCGTCAACCGCGGCGGCAGCTACGGCACCAAACAGACGGGTCTCGAAACCTCCTACCACACATGGCTGGGAATGCACCAGGCCTATATAAACCGTGGACTGCGTCTCGTTCTCGTGGATGACTTCGACGAAGAAAAACTCGTGGTGCCTACCCAGCCCGACAAGCTTCTTTCCATCGCTGTGAGCAACGGCACCGTCGGCTACTACCTCCCGATGGTCGAGGTGAAGGGCGGCAGCTACGAGCTCGTTTACGAGCGCGACGGCCAGCAGAAGACCGTCAGCGGAATGCTTTCCGATTTCTATATCTGCCAAACCGAAACGATGAACTACATCTGGGAAACCGTCATGGGCTCGAAACCACAAGGCCAAACCGAGGGAGAAGGTCTCTATCCCGTCACGATGATCAACTACGAGGACATCACCAAGGGCGGCGGCTTCCTCGACAAGTTGAACACCATGTGCGCCGACCAGTTGCCCGCGGGTATGGAGTTCGCCCTCGCCACTGAGGCCGAATGGCACTATGCCGCCAACGGCGGACGTAAGTCGCAGGGCTACCTCTACGCCGGTTCTAACACATTAAGCGATGTGGCTTGGTATGCCGACAACGGCGAACAGGCCGCCCATTTCGTGGCCTCCAGGCAGCCCAACGAGCTCGGCGTCTACGACCTGAGCGGTAACGTCTGGGAATACTGCAACGACTGGTATGCCGATTTGGAAGATATTCCCGTCTCCCAGGGCACCGACTATGCCGGTCCCCTGTCCGGCAATGTCATTGTGGGCTGCGGCGGCTGCTTCGACAGCGAACCCTACACATGCAGATATTCCTACCACGGCCGCGAGATTGAACACAACGGCCGCAATGCCACTGTGGGCTTCCGCATCGTTTTGAGATATATAAACGCGAGGTAAAGTGCCGCAAGGAGCGGTCGGTCTCAAAAGGCGGTGATAAAATCTGTCGGAAAAAAAGTCCTGGGATTTGGCTCATCAAGTTAGCCAAGAATAACTTTTTGTCAGGATGGCAAAAATGTGGAAAAGTTGTTGAAAAGGATGCGTTTTGCAGGGCGATTTTTGTTGATAAAATGCAATTTTGCGCAAAATAATTGTGTTAAAATGATTTTGTAAAATACAGAAAATCAATTCCGCCAAAAGATTTTAAGATTATTTAACAGTAGGTCGGGGTTTCGATGTTTGGTGGGGTCGGAAAAAAGTAGTACTTTTGCAATTCCTTTTTGGGCGGGTTATGCCCGTAAAAAGAGTAGAAAACAAATTATAATAAAAAATAAAAAAACAAGTAAAAAGAAATGCCAACAATTCAGCAATTAGTTCGCAAAGGACGTCAGCAGATGGAGTACAAGTCCAAGTCTCCCGCCCTCGACAGCTGCCCGCAGCGTCGCGGTGTCTGCACCCGTGTGTACACCACCACCCCCAAGAAACCTAACTCGGCCATGCGTAAAGTGGCCCGTGTGCGTCTTACCAACGGTAAGGAAGTCAACGCCTACATCCCGGGTGAGGGTCACAACCTGCAGGAGCACTCGATCGTGATGATCCGCGGAGGCCGTGTCAAGGACCTTCCCGGTGTGCGTTATCACATCATCCGTGGTGCCCTCGATACCAGCGGAGTCGACGGCCGTCGTCAGCGTCGTTCCAAATACGGTGCCAAGCGTCCGAAACAGGCCGGCAAGTAAGTCAGTTGAAAGTTTAAAGTTGAAAGTTTAAAGATTTTTAGCAGCAATGAGAAAAGCTAAACCCAAGAAAAGAATAATCCTTCCGGATCCCAAATACAATGATATTCTGGTCACCAAGTTCGTCAACAACCTGATGATGGGTGGCAAGAAGACCACCGCCTACAAGATTTTCTATGAGGCAATCGACGTGGTCGCCGACCGTACCAAAGAGGACGGTCTCGAGGTGTGGAAGAAGGCTCTGGCCAATGTTACCCCCAGCGTCGAGGTCCGCAGCCGCCGTATCGGTGGTGCCACCTTCCAGATTCCTACCGAGATCCGCGCTGAGCGTAAGCAGAGCATCGGCATGAAGAACCTCATCGGCTTCTCCCGCAAGCGCAGTGAGAAGACTATGGCCCTGAAGCTGGCTGCCGAAATCCAGGCCGCTTACAAGGAAGAGGGTGCCGCCTTCAAGCGCAAGGAGGATATCCACCGCATGGCCGACGCCAACAAGGCCTTCTCGCACTTCAGAGTGTGATATCACTAATAGAATATATAGTATATATATAATAAGCAAACGACCGAAAGCAACAATATGTCAGACCTCAAGTATACACGTAACATCGGAATCATGGCCCACATCGACGCCGGCAAGACGACGACGACGGAGCGCATCCTCTTCTACACCGGCAAGAACTACAAGCTGGGTGAGACTCACGAGGGTAGTGCCACCATGGACTGGATGGTGCAGGAGCAAGAGCGCGGCATCACCATCACCTCAGCCGCTACCACCGTGTACTGGGAATGGCATAACAACCGCTACAAGTACAACATCATCGACACCCCAGGTCACGTGGACTTCACCGTCGAGGTGGAGCGTTCGCTGCGTGTGCTCGACGGCGCCATTGCCATCTTCTGCGCGGTGGGCGGCGTGGAGCCTCAGAGCGAGACTGTCTGGCGTCAGGCCGATAAGTATGGTGTTCCCCGCATCGCCTTCATTAACAAGATGGACCGCGCGGGTGCCGACTTCTTCTCGGTGGTGAGCCAGATTAAGGAACGCCTCGGCGCCAACCCCATCCCCATCGAAATCCCCATCGGTCAGGAAGACCTCTACAAGGGTGTCGTCGACCTCATCGCCAACAAGGCCCTGGTGTGGGACGAGAGCTCGAACGGTCAGCAGTTCATGGAAATCCCCATGCCTGAGGACCTCAAGGACATCGCCGCCGAATATCGCCAGAAACTCATCGAGGGTGTGGCCGAGGAGAACGAAGAACTGATGATGAAGTTCTTCGACGACCCCGACTCCATCACCGCCGACGAGGTTATCGCCGAGATTCGCAAGGCTACCCTCTCCCGCAAAATTGTACCCGTGATGTGCGGTTCCGCCTTTAAGAACAAAGGCGTGCAGACGTTGCTCGACGCCGTTGCAGCTTTCCTGCCCAGCCCGATGGATATGCCGGAGATTGACGGCATCAACCCCAAGACCGAGAAGGAAGAGTGCCGCAAGGTGGACGTCAAAGCCCCCTTCAGCGCCCTCGCCTTCAAGATTGCCACCGACCCCTATGTGGGACGCCTGTGCTTCTTCCGCGTCTACAGCGGCAGCCTTGAGAGCGGCTCGTATGTCTACAATGCCAACACCGGCAAGAAGGAGCGCATCTCGCGCATCATGCAGATGCACTCCAACAAGCAGAACCCCCTCGACCGCATCGAGGCCGGCGACATCGGAGCTGCTGTCGGTTTCAAGGAGATCAAGACCGGTCATACCCTTTGCGACGAGCAGCACCCCATCGTCCTCGAGTCGATGAAATTCCCCGAGCCCGTTATCAGCATCGCCGTGGAGCCTCACACCCAGGCCGACATGGACAAGATGACCAACGCCCTGATGAAACTGGTGGAGGAAGACCCCACTTTCCGCGTGAAGACCGACGAGGTCAGCGGACAGACCGTCATCAGTGGTATGGGCGAGCTCCATCTGGACATCATCATGGACCGTCTGCGCCGCGAGTTCGGCGTCGACGTCAACCAGGGTCGTCCCGAGGTGGCCTACAAGGAGGCTATCACCACCACCGTGCAGCACCACGAAATCTACAAGAAACAGACCGGCGGCAAGGGTAAGTTTGCCGATGTGCTGTTCGAGATTGGTCCTGCCGACGAAGGCTTTGTGGGCTTGCAGTTCATCAACGAGGTCAAGGGCGGCAACATCCCGAAAGAGTACATGCCTGCTCTGGAGAAGGGTTTCAGAGAGGCCATGCAGAACGGCGTCCTCGCCGGCTATCCCATGGACTCGATGAAGGTCCGCATCATCGACGGCTCGTTCCATCCCGTGGACAGCGACCAGCTGAGTTTCGAGCTCTGCGCCAAGATTGGTTTCAAGACCGCTTGCCGCAAGGCCAACCCCGTGTTGCTCGAGCCCATCATGAAACTCGAGGTGCTGACCCCCGACGCCTATGTGGGCGATGTGACCGGCGACCTCAACCGCCGTCGCGGCATGCTTGAGAACATCACCGCCAAGGTGGGCGTCCAGGCCATCCACGCCAAGGTTCCCCTGGAGCAGATGTTTGGTTACGTCACCTCGCTGCGCACCATCACCTCCGGCCGTGCCAACTCCACCATGGAGTTCTCGCACTACGCCGAGGTGAGCCACGAGCAGCAGGAAGCTATTTTGAAGAATAAAAATAATTAAAAATAAATAACAAATGAGTCAAAGAATCAGAATCAAGCTCAAATCTTACGACCACAACCTCGTCGACAAATCGGCTGAGAAGATTGTGAAGACCGTTAAGATG
Source organism: Bacteroidales bacterium UBA2939 (assembly GCA_002349055.1). Lineage (GTDB taxonomy): Bacteria > Bacteroidota > Bacteroidia > Bacteroidales > P3 > Colimorpha. The sequence goes on from DECD01000025.1 coordinate 23,225, forward strand.
ACTGGCGCAGTGGTCAATGGTCCCATACCCCTGCCTACCAACAAAAAGATTTTCACCGTGAACCGCTCGACCTTCGTCAACAAGAAGAGCCGTGAGCAGTTCGAACTGAGCACCTACAAGCGCCTCATGGACATCGAGATCAACGATCGTACCAAGACCATCGACGCTCTCATGAAGCTCGAGCTCCCCAGCGGTGTGGAAGTCGAAATCAAAGTGTGAATTTAATCAGCCAATGTCAACGTCAGATAAGCTGAATTGTCTAACAAATTAAAAGAATCCAAACTAAGAAATGTCAGGATTAATTGGAAAGAAAATTGGAATGACCAGTCTTTTTGATGCCGACGGAAAGCAGATTCCGTGCACTGTTATTGAAGCTGGTCCTTGTGTCGTCACACAAGTGAGAACGATTGAGAAAGATGGCTACGAGGCCATCCAGCTCGCTTTCGGCGAGAAGAAAGAGAGCCACACGACGAAGGCCATGAAGGGCCACTTCGCCAAGGCCAACACCACCCCCAAGCGCTACCTCGCTGAGTTCAGCCGCTTCGAGGAGGGTCACAAGAAGAAACATGGTGAGGTCCTCACCGTCGAGGTCTTCCAGGAAGGCGAATTTGTCGACGTCGTCGGAACCTCCAAGGGTAAAGGTTTCCAGGGCGTTGTCACCCGCCACGGTTTTGGCGGTGTCGGCGACAAGACCCACGGTCAGCACGACCGTCTCCGCGCCCCCGGTTCAATCGGCGCTTCGTCCTATCCCTCGCGTATCTTCAAGGGTATGCGCATGGCCGGTCAGACCGGTAACCACCGCGTGAAGGTCCAGAATCTCCAGGTGGTCAAGATTATCGCTGAGAAGAACCTCATGCTGGTCAAGGGTTCCGTCCCGGGCCCCAAGGGTTCTATTGTCAAACTTGAAAGATGGAGTTAATAAGACATGGAGATTAAAGTTTATAACGTTAACGGAAGCGAAACCGGCAGAACCATCAACCTCGAGGATTCTATTTTCGCCATCGAGCCCAACGACCACGCCATCTACCTCGATGTCAAGCAGTATTTGGCCGACAACCGTCAGGGCACTCACAAAGCCAAGGAGCGCAGCGAGAACGCCCACAGCACCCGCAAACTCAAACGCCAGAAAGGTACCGGTGGTGCCCGTAGCGGCGATTTGAAGAGCCCCGTGTTCGTCGGCGGTGGTACCATCTTCGGACCCAAGCCCCGCGACTATCGTTTCAAACTCAACATCAAGGTCAAACGTCTTGCCCGCCGCAGCGCCCTCAGCTACAAGGCCAGCGAGAATGCCCTGACCGTGGTGGAGAACTTCGCCTTCGAAGGTCCCAAGACCAAGAAGATGATTGAAGTGCTCAAGAATCTGAACTTGAACGACAAAAAGTCACTTTTTGTGCTCGAGAATCAAAATAATTTCGTATCTTTGTCTGCTAGAAACCTCAAGAATGTGAAGGTGGTAAACGTGTCGCAATTAAACACTTACGACATTGTTAACGCCTCCAATATTGTCGTTTGCGAGGGCTCAATGAGCGAAATCAACCGCGTTTTGGCGACAAAATAAGGTATGTGAGTATAACGATTTAAGAAAGTTTAACAAATGATGAACATTATAGTAAAACCGCTGATTAGTGAAAAGATGACCCGCCTCACCGAGGCCGCGGCCAATCCCGTTCAGACCCGCATCCAGCGCAAGAAGGGTATCGCCGTCGCACCTGCTCACAACCGCTATGGTTTTGTTGTTGACAAACGCGCCAACAAGATTGAAATCAAGAATGCCGTCGAACAGTTCTACAATGTGAAGGTCATTGACGTCAACACCATGAACTACGCTGGCAAAGTGAAATCGCGCTACACCAAAGCCGGCTTCCTCACTGGCCGTACCAACGCCTTCAAGAAAGCCATCGTTACTTTGGCCGAGGGCGACGCCATCGATTTCTATGCAAACATTTAATCAGATTCAATAATAATAGTATAGTCCACTGATAAGAGACTAAAAAGAACAAGAAAAAAGAAATGGCTTTAAAGAAAATTAAACCTACGACTCCCGGTCAGCGCCACAAGCTGGTTGTCACCAACGACGACATCACGGCCACCAGACCGGAGAAAAGCCTTGTTTACGGTAAGCGCAAAAGCGGCGGCCGTAACAATCAGGGTAAGATGACGATGCGCTATATCGGCGGCGGTCACAAGCAGTTGTTCCGCTTCGTCGACTTCAAGCGTACCAAAGACGGTATCCCCGCCGTCGTGAAGACCATCGAGTATGACCCCAACCGCAGCTCCCGTATCGCCCTCATCTGCTACGCTGATGGCGAGAAGAGCTACATCCTCTGCCCCCAGGGTCTGAAGGTCGGCCAGACTGTTATGTCCGGCGCCGGTGTCGCCCCCGAAGTGGGTAACACCCTGTTGCTTGCTGAGATTCCTTTCGGCACGCTGATTCACAACATCGAGCTTCGTCCCGGCCAGGGTGCCAAGATGGTGCGTTCGGCCGGTGCCTATGCCCAGCTGATGTCGCGCGACGACAAGTACGCCATCATCAAGATGCCCAGCGGCGAGATGCGCATGATTCTCCAGGCCTGCCGCGCAACCGTCGGTATCGTGAGCAATCCTGAGCACAACCTCGAAGTCGGTGGTAAAGCCGGCCGCAGCCGTCACCTCGGCCGTCGTCCGCGCAACCGCGGCGTTGTCATGAACCCCGTTGACCACCCGATGGGCGGTGGTGAGGGCCGTCAGACCGGCGGACATCCCCGTTCGCGCAAGGGTATCCCGGCCAAGGGCTACAAGACTCGCGCTCCCAAGAAGCAGTCGAGCAAGTACATCGTCGAAAGAAGAAAGAAGTAACTCAGTAAAAAGAAGAAACAATGAGTCGTTCATTAAAGAAAGGTCCGTATATTTTCCACAAACTGGAAAAACGTGTAATCGAGGCACAGCAGTCCAACAAGAAGGTTACCATCAAGACATGGTCGAGAGCTTCGATGATTTCGCCCGACTTTGTGGGTCAGACTATTGCCGTCCACAATGGCAACAAGTTCATCCCCGTGTACGTCACCGAGAACATGGTGGGTCACAAGCTTGGCGAGTTCGCTCCCACCCGCATCTTCCGCGGCCATGCAGGATCTAAAGATAAAGGTAAAAAGTAAACATTAAAAGAAAATGGGACGTAGAAAACATAATAGTGCAGAAGCACGTAAAGAAGCCAACAAGACCCTTTATGTGGCTAAGTTGATGAACAATCCTACTTCGCCTCGTAAAACCCGTCTCGTCGCTGACCTCGTCCGTGGTGTCGACGTCGAGAAAGCCCTCGGTATCCTCCAGTACAATCCCAGAGAGTCCGCTCCCAAGATGCGCAAGCTCATCCTCTCGGCCGTCGCCAACTGGCAGGCCAAGAACGAGGGTGCCCGCATGGAGGACGCTCAGTTGTATGTCAAGCAGATCAAGGTTGACGAAGGCCGCACGATGAAGCGCATGCGCACCGCCCCCCAGGGCCGCGGTTACCGCATCCGCAAGCGCAGCAATCACATCACCGTGATTCTCGGCAGCCGCATCGAGGATGCTCCGGTCGCCCAGGCTGAAAAAGAAGAAACTAAATAAAGTAATTAAAAAGAAGAAACTCAACAATGGGACAAAAAACTAACCCAATTGGAAACAGATTAGGTATCATCCGCGGATGGGATTCTAACTGGTTTGGCGGAAGAAGATTTGAACAGAAGCTCGTTGAGGACGACAAGATTCGTAAGTATCTCAACGCCCGTCTTGCCAAGGCTAGCATCTCCAAGATTTACATTGAGCGTACCCTGAAGCTGCTCACCGTCACCATCAACTCCGCCCGTCCGGGTCTCATCATCGGTCGTGCCGGCTCTGAGGTTGACAAACTCCGCGAAGAGCTCAAGAAGCTTACCGGCAAGGATGTGCAGATTAACATCAGCGAGGTGAAGCGCCCCGAGATGGACGCCGTCCTCGTGGCCCAGAACATCGCCAAGCAGATTGAAGGCCGCATCCAGTATCGCCGCGCCATCAAGAACGCCATCACCTCCACCATGCGTACCGGTGCCGAGGGTATCAAGGTCTCTATCGCCGGCCGTATCGGCGGCGCCGAGATTGCCCGCAGCGAGCACTTTAAAGAGGGTCGTACTCCTCTCCATACGCTCCGTGCCGATATCGATTATGCCAACGCCGAGGCTCATACCACCTATGGCCGCATTGGTATCAAGGTGTGGATTTGCCGTGGTGTCATCTATGGCAGACCTGAACTCGTTCCCTCCACCGTGGGCGGTCAGCAGAAAGACCACCGCGCCGGTGCCATGGGCGCAGGCCGTCGTCCGGAAGGCGCTCCCCGCCGTCGTCAGGGCAACAGAAATAACAACAGTAAATAAATTGTAGTTTAGCATTTGCACTAAACACGAAACAATAAGAAGAAATGTTACAACCCAAGAAAACAAGATATAGAAAGCAGCAGAAAGGCAAGATTAAAGGTAATGCCTTCCGTGGCCATGAACTCGCATTCGGTACCTTCGGTATCAAATCGCTTGAGACCTGCTTCATCACTGGCCGTCAAATAGAGGCTGCTCGTCAAGCTGTAACGCGTCACATGAAACGTGAAGGTCAGATTTGGATTCGCATCTTCCCGGACAAGCCCATCACCAAGAAGCCCAATGAGGTCCGTATGGGTAAAGGTAAAGGTGCTCCCGAGTATTTCGTCGCCCGCGTCATGCCCGGCACCATGCTGTTCGAGTGTGAGGGTGTCCCCATGGATGTTGCTAAAGAGGCTCTCCGTTTGGCCGCTCAGAAGCTTCCCATCTCGACCAAATTTGTCGTCAAAAGAGACTATATCGAAGAATAATTAGAAGTCCTACAGTCATGAAGAATGAAATCGTTTTAAAAGAGCTCTCGACTGCTGAATTGAAGGAAAGACTCGAGACCGAGCGCGCCACCTATCAGAAGATGCTTCTGACCCATGCCGTGTCTCCCCTCGAGAACCCCAACAAAATTAAAGAAAGTAGAAAAAACATTGCCCGCTGCCTTACAGAGCTCCGCGCCCGCGAAATCGCCGGCAACAAGTAAGCATGGCAATTAGTAAAATCCAATTCTAAGATGGAAAGAAATTTAAGAAAAGAAAGAATCGGTGTTGTGGTCAGCAACAAGATGGACAAATCCATCGTGATTCTCGTCGAGCGTAAGGTGAAACACCCCAAGTACGGCAAGTTCGTCAAGAAGTCCACCAAATTCATGGCCCACGACGAGAAGAACGAAGCCAACATGGGCGACACCGTCCGCATTATGGAGACCCGTCCCCTGAGCAAGAACAAATGCTGGCGCCTAGTCGAAATCGTTGAGAAGGCTAAATAGTACACCTATCAGAAAAACTAAAAAGAAATGATACAACAAGAAACCAGAATGACAGTTGCCGACAACAGCGGCGCCAAGAGCGCCCTGTGCATCCGCGTCCTCGGTGGCACCAAGAAGCGCTACGCTTCCATTGGCGATACCATCGTCGTGGCCATCAAAGATGCACTTCCCTCCGGCAACGTGAAGAAGGGTAGCGTTTCCAAAGCAGTCGTGGTGCGCACCAAGAAAGAGATTCGTCGCAATGATGGTTCCTACATCCGCTTCGACGACAATGCCTGCGTCCTGCTCACCGCCGCCGATGAGCTCCGTGGCACCCGTATCTTCGGCCCCGTGGGTCGTGAACTGCGCGAGAAACAGTTTATGAAGATTGTCTCTCTCGCTCCCGAAGTATTGTAAACAATAAAAGAAAGAAGAGAAAATGAAATTGCACGTTAAGAAAGGGGATATGGTTCAGGTGATCGCCGGCGATGACAAAGGTAAAATCGCCAAGGTCCTGAAGGTTTATCCCGAAAAGAATCGCGCCATCGTCGAGGGTGTCAACGTGAACAAGAAGCATACCAAGCCCAATGCCAAGAACACGCAGGGCGGTATTGTCGAGCAGGAAGCTCCCATCCACATCTCCAACCTCATGGTTGTGGTTGGCAAGACCCCCACTAAGATTGGCCGTCGTGTCGATGAAAAGACTGGCAAAATAGTCCGTTATTCTAAAAAAACTGGAGAGGAGATTAAGTAATGGCATACATTCCCGCATTAAAGACCAAATACAAAGAGGAGATTCTTCCTGCTTTGATGAAAGAGTACGGCTACAAGACCGTCATGCAGGCTCCCCGCCTGAAGAAAATCACCTTGAACCAGGGTCTCGGTAAGGCCGCCATCGCTGACAAGAAAGTCATCGACAAGGGTATCGAGGAGATGACCGCCATCACCGGTCAGAAAGCTGTCGCCACCAAGTCGCGTAAAGATATTTCGAACTTCAAGCTGCGTCGCGGCATGCCCATCGGCGTCCGCGTGACCCTCCGTGGCGAGCGCATGTACGAGTTCCTGGAGCGCCTTGTGACCGCTTCCATCCCCCGTATCCGTGACTTCCGCGGCATCAACGATAAAGGTTTCGACGGCAAGGGTAATTACACCTTCGGCATTGCCGAGCAGATTATCTTCCCCGAGATCGATATCGACAAGATTGACCGCATCCAGGGTATGGACATCACCTTCGTCACCTCGGCCAACACCGACAAGGAGGCTATGTCGCTGCTCAAAGAGTTCGGTTTACCGTTCAAGAATCAACAAAAATAAGCATAATGGCTAAAGAATCGATTAAAGCAAGAGAGCGCAAAAGAGCTAAAATGGTCGCCAAGTACGCTGCCAAGCGCGCTGCCCTGAAAGAAATTGTCCGCACCGGTGAACCCGAAGATGTGGAGAAGGCTGTCATCGCCCTTCAGAAGCTTCCTAAGAATGCTTGCCCCATCCGTCAGCACAACCGCTGCCAGTTGACCGGCCGCCCCAAAGGCTACATGCGCCAGTTCGGCATTTCGCGTATTAACTTCCGCGAGATGGCTGTCTCCGGCCTCATCCCCGGCGTCAAAAAAGCAAGTTGGTAAAAGAAATAATTTATTGGTAGCTTTGCAAGTTGGCATAACACCAATACTACAAAACTTAAAATCAAAAAATTAATATGGTAACAGATCCTATTGCAGATTACCTGACCCGCATGCGCAACGCTATTGCCGCCAAGCATCGCGTGGTTGAAATCCCCGGCTCCAAGCTGAAGAAAGAGATGACCAAGATTCTCTTTGAGAAAGGCTACATCCTGAACTACAAGTTCGAGAATGAAGGCGCCCACAACCAGAGCATCAAGATCGCTCTGAAGTATCACCCCGTGACCAAGCAGTCCGCCATTGCCGAGCTGAAGCGCGTCTCCAGCCCCGGATTGCGTAAGTATGTCTCCGTCGACGAGATGCCCCGCGTCCTCAATGGTCTCGGCATCGCCATCGTGTCGACTTCCAAAGGTCTGATGACCGACAAGGAAGCCCGCACCCTCAATGTCGGTGGCGAAGTTTTATGTTACATCAGCTAATCAAGAGAGGAGAATTAGAAAATGTCAAGAATAGGTAAAATGCCCATCCACCTTCCCAAAGGTGTTGAAGTGAAGATTTCTGATGACAATGTCCTGACCGTTAAGGGACCTCTCGGAGAACTCAGCCAGAAAGTGAACCCCATGATTGAGATGAAAGTTGAAGACGGCGTGCTCCACTTCAACCGTCCCAACGACGAGCGTGAGACCAAAGCCCAGCACGGCCTCTATCGCGCCCTTGCCGCCAATATGGTGAAAGGTGTCAGCGAAGGTTTCAAGACCGTCCAGGAAGTCATTGGCGTGGGTTACAAAGTCCAGGCCACTGGCAACGTTATGGAGATGGACCTCGGTTACTCCCACAAGATTTTCTTCGAGCTCGCCCCTGAAATCAAGGTCGAGACCGTCACCGAGAAAGGTAAGAACCCCATCATTACCATGACCAGCTGCGACAAGCAGATCCTGGGTCAGGCCGCAGCCAAGATTCGCTCGCTCCGCAAGCCCGAGCCTTACAAGGGCAAGGGTATCCGCTTCCAGGGCGAGGAGATTCGCAAGAAAGCTGGTAAAGCTGCTGCTAAATAAATAGTAAGGTAAAAGAATTGCCTAAAAGCCAAAAGAAAGAATTATCATGGCAACAAAAAAAGACATAAGAAGAACAAAGATTAAATTCCGCATCCGTCACAAAGTCAGCGGAACCGCTGAGATGCCCCGCCTGTCGGTTTTCAGAAGCAATAAGGAAATCTACGCTCAGGTGATTGACGATGTAAAAGGTGTGACACTGACCGCAGCCTCTTCCCTCGAGAAAGGCTTTGAAAAGAGTGGCACAAAGAGCGAAGTGGCCGCCAAGGTTGGCAAAGCCGTTGCCGAGCGCGCCATTGCCGCTGGTATCAATACCGTTGTTTTTGACCGTAATGGTTACCTCTACCACGGCCGTGTGAAGAGCTTGGCCGACGGTGCCAGAGAAGGTGGTTTAAAATTCTAATAAGTCATGGCAGAAGTAAACATTAAAAGAGTAAAATCAAGCGAGATCGAATTCAAAGATCGTCTTGTCGCTATCAACCGCGTCACCAAGGTTACCAAAGGTGGTAGAACGTTCACCTTTGCTGCCATCGTCGTTATTGGAAATGAGAATGGCGTTGTGGGCTACGGCCTCGGCAAAGCCAAGGAGGTCCAGGCCGCCGTACAGAAAGGTATCGACGACGCCAAGAAGAACCTCATCCGCGTTCCCGTGCTGAAGGGTACTATCCCCCACGAGCAGTGCGGTAAGTACAGCGGCGCCAAAGTCTTCCTGAAACCCGCTGCCCCCGGTACCGGTGTCATCGCCGGCGGTGCCATGCGTGCCGTTCTGGAGAGCGTCGGTGTGAAGGACGTGCTTGCCAAGTGCAAGGGTTCCTCGAATCCCCACAGCGTTGTGAAGGCCACCATCAATGCCCTTCTCCAGATGAAGGATCCTTACATGGTGTCCCAGCTTCGCGGTATTTCTCTCGACAAAGTGTTTAACGGTTAATTAATAGGAGGTCAAGAAAATGAAGAAACTCAGAATCAAACAGGTCAGAAGTATCATTGGCCGTCCCGCCCGTCAGAAACGCACCATGGCTGCTCTGGGCCTGCGTCGCATCAACCACACCCGTGAGGTTGAGGCCACTCCCCAGATTATGGGCATGATTGATAAGGTTAAGCACCTCATCACCGTCGAAGAAATTTAACCTAGTAAAATAAGAAAGGAAAGATATAATGAACTTAAGTAATCTCAAGCCCGCTGAAGGATCTATCAAGCATTCGAAACGCATCGGCCGTGGTGCCGGTTCCGGCAAAGGCGGTACCGCCACGCGCGGTAACAAAGGTGCCAAGGCTCGTTCCGGTTACCACCAGAAGGTCGGCTTTGAGGGCGGTCAGATGCCTCTCTATCGTCGCGTGCCGAAGTTCGGTTTCAAGAACATCAATCGCGTCGAGTATGTGGGTATCAATATCGACACCCTCAATGCTCTCGCCGAGGCCAAGAATATCACCGACTTCAACATCGACGTGCTGAAGGAGAACGGCCTCATCTCGGGCAAGGATCGTATCAAGATCTTGGGCCGTGGCGAACTCGCCAAGGCTGTCAACGTCACTGCTCACGCCTTCTCGGCCACTGCCAAGAAAGCCATTGAGGACAAGGGCGGCGTTGCTACCGTTATCGAATAAAACAAACTATTACAATGAAGCGATTAATACAGACACTGAAAAACATCTGGTCGATTGAAGACCTGCGGAAGAGAATCCTCTATACCATCGGTTTGGTATTGATTTACCGCATCGGTTCCTATATCGTTTTGCCGGGTGTTGACCCCTCTCAACTCGCAGTCCTGAGAAAGCAGGGCTCCGAAGGTTTGATGGGCCTTCTCAACATGTTTTCGGGTGGTGCATTCTCCAATGCCTCCATCTTTGCCTTGGGTATCATGCCTTACATCACGGCATCCATCGTGATTCAGCTGCTCGTGATGGTGGTTCCCAAGTTCCAGAAAATGCAGAGGGAAGGTGAAAGTGGCCGTAGAAAGATGAATCAGATCACTCGCTGGCTCACCGTTGCCGTCACGGCAGCCCAGGCTCCCGCCTATATCACCAACATGAGAATGCAGCTCGAGGCCACTCCCTACGCCCTCCATCCTTTCACGGGCGCGGAACCCTCGCTCTTCTTCTGGATTAGCAGCATTGTCATCCTGATTAGCGGTACCCTCTTTGTCATGTGGCTTGGTGAGCGCATTACCGACAAAGGCGTCGGCAATGGCATCTCGCTTTTGATTATGATTGGTATCATCGCCCGTCTCCCCTTCGCCCTTTCGGCCGAGTTTGCCTCGCGCCTGTCAGAAGGCGGCGGCCTGGTGATGTTCCTTGTCGAACTTGTAGTCCTCCTCGTTGTTATCCTGCTTGTCATCCTGCTCGTGCAAGGCACCCGCAGAATCCCCGTGCAGTACGCCAAGCGTATTGTCGGCAACAAGCAGTACGGCGGTGTCCGTCAGTACATCCCCATCAAGGTCAACGCAGCTGGCGTTATGCCCATCATTTTTGCCCAGGCAATCATGTTCCTGCCCATCACCTTCATGGGATTCTCCAACAACACCGACAGCAAGTTCGCTATGGCTTTCGCCGACTACAATAGTTTCTGGTACAACCTGGTGTTCTTCTTCCTTGTTGTGGTGTTCACCTACTTCTACACTGCCATCGCCATCAACCCCAACCAGATGGCCGACGACATGAAGAAGAACGGTGGTTTCATCCCCGGCGTCAAACCCGGCAAGAAGACTGCTGAGTACCTCGAGGGCATCCTCTCCAAGATTACCCTCCCCGGCTCCATCTTCCTCGCCGTGGTGGCCATCCTGCCGGCCATCATCCGCCTCTTCGGTGTCAACACCCAGTTCGCCCAGTTCTACGGCGGCACCTCGCTGCTCATCCTCGTCGGTGTCATCCTCGACACCCTCCAGCAGATTGAGAGCCACCTCCTGATGCGACACTACGATGGTCTCACCAAGACCGGACGTATCAAGGGACGCACCTCGATGTCCATCCAGGCTTAAAAAACATTTGTGAAGAAATGATTCTGCTCAAGACCAAAGAAGAAATCGAGCTCATACGTGATGCCGGCCGCCTCCTCGGGAAAACTCTCGCGGAGGTGGGCCGTCACATCCGTCCAGGTGTGACCACGGCGTTCCTCGACCAGATTGGCGAGCAGTTTATTCGCGACAACGGAGCCAAACCCTTATGCAAAGGTTTCGAGGGTTTCCCCTCGGCTTTCTGCATCTCGGTCAACGATGTCGTTGTCCACGGCATCCCCGGCGACCTCTTCATCAAGGAAGGCGACAATGTCTCCCTCGACTGTGTCATCGACCTCAACGGCTATGTGGCCGACTCGGCCTACACCTTCACCGTTGGCGAGGTGACTCCTGAGATGCAGCGCCTCCTCAAGGTCACCCGCGAAGCCCTGTTCATCGGTCTCGACAAATGCAAGGCCGGCAACAGGGTGGGGGACATCAGCCATGCTGTCCAGATGCACTGCGAGAAAAACGGCTACTCCGTCGTCCGCGAGCTTTGCGGCCACGGTGTGGGATTCAAGATGCACGAATCTCCCAATGTGCCCAACTATGGTGTTCCCGGCACCGGTCCTCTCCTCAAGGAGGGTATGGTTATAGCCGTCGAACCCATGGTGTGTATGGGCTCGAAGAACGTCAAATTCTCCAAGGAGGACGGCTGGACCTGCCGCACCCGCGATGGCAAACCCGCAGCCCATTTTGAGCACACGGTGGCCATCACCGCCAACGGACCCGACATCCTCACAACCTTCGATTTTATCGAGAACAAGTAACTAACAAATACGGTAAGTAATAACAATTCAATGGCAAAACAAGCATCCATACAGTTAGACGGAACCGTCGTCGAATCGCTCGGCAACGCCATGTTCCGTGTCGAATTGGAAAACGGACACCAAATCATCGCCCACATCTCCGGCAAGATGCGCATGCACTACATCAAGATTCTTCCCGGGGACAAGGTGCAGATTGAAATGTCCCCCTATGACCTCTCGAAAGGCCGCATCACTTACCGTCATAAGTAAAGGTTAACGGTTAACGGTTAAAGGTTAACGAAGACCCTCGACAATAAGAAGAAACAAAAAAAGTACAACAAGATTAATAATTACACAAAATGAAAGTAAGAGTTTCAGTCAAGAAAAGATCGCCCGAATGCAAAGTGGTTCGCCGCCACGGGGTTGTCTATGTTATCAACAAGAAAAATCCTAAATTCAAACAAAGACAAGGATAATTAAAAAAAACAATAAAAAGAATCTATGGCACGTATTGCAGGTATTGACTTACCCAAGAACAAAAGAGGAGAGATAGGTCTGACCTATATCTTCGGAATCGGACGTAGCACCGCCAAAGAGATTCTGGCCAAGGCCGGTATCGACGAAGGCAAGAAGGTGCAGGATTGGACCGACGACGAGCAGAACACCCTCCGTAACATCATCAACGATGAGTACAAAGTCGAAGGCGCCCTCCGCTCCGAAGTCCAGATGAACATCAAGCGACTGATGGATATCGGCTGCTATCGCGGCATCCGTCACCGCCTGGGTCTGCCCCTCCGTGGTCAGAGCACCAAGAACAACGCCCGTACTCGCAAGGGTAAGAAGAAAACAATCGCTAACAAGAAGAAAGCTACCAAGTAAGTAATGGTTGTAGCGCCCCAATCGCGGATTAGAATGTGACCTCAGGAGCGGTTGGTAGTAAGAAACAAAGTAAATCAAGCAAAAACAAAATGGCAAAAACTTCAAAGCCGACTAAAAAAAGAGTCGTAAAAGTTGAACCTCAGGGAAGAGCATGCATCTTTGCATCCTTCAACAATGTGATCGTCTCGCTGACGAACAACGCCGGTCAAGTGATTTCTTGGTCGTCTGCTGGAAAAATGGGCTTCCGCGGATCGAAGAAAAACACTCCGTACGCCGCTCAGATGGCTGCGGAAGATTGCGGCAAAGTTGCTTATGATTTGGGCCTAAGAAAAGTGAAGGTCTTTGTGAAAGGACCTGGTCAAGGACGTGAATCTGCAATCCGCGCAATCAACACCTGCGGTATCGAGGTTATGGAAATCACCGACATCACCCCGCTGCCTCACAATGGTTGCCGTCCCCCCAAACGTCGTCGTGTGTAATTATTAATCTTAAAAAGAACAAGTAAACAATGGCAAGATACACTGGTCCTAAGACCAAAATCGCAAGAAAGTTCCACGAGCCTATCTACGGCCCGGACAAGAGCTACGAGAAAAAACCCTACGCCCCCGGTATGCACGGCCAGAACCGTCGTCGCAGCAAGACCTCCGAGTACGGTATCCAGCTCAACGAGAAACAGAAAGCCAAATACACCTATGGCATTCTCGAGCGCCAGTTCCGTAAACTCTATGCCGAGGCTTCGCGCCGTGGTGGCATCACCGGTGAAGAGCTGATGAAACTCATCGAGGCCCGCCTCGACAACGTGGTCTACCGTCTCGGTATCGCCCGCAGCCGCGCCCAGGCCCGCCAGCTCGTTTCCCACCGCCACATCGCCGTCAACGGCAATGTCGTCAATGTCCCCTCCTATTCTTTGAAGGAAGGCGACGTCGTGTCCGTCCGCGAGCGCAGCAAGTCGCTCGAGGTCATCACCGACGCCCTCGCCTCGCGTGCCAACAACTATCCTTGGCTCGAATGGGACGGTGCCAGCATGAGCGGCAAGTTTGTCAACTTCCCCCAGCGCTCCGACATCCCCGAGACCATCAACGAGCAGCTCATCGTTGACCTCTACTCCAAGTAATAGTTCACAGGACGTCAGTCTGAGTCTTGACTTAGACACCAACCCAATCAAAGAAAGAAAGGATATAAAATGGCAATATTATCATTCCAAAAACCCGATAAGGTGGTCATGCTGGAGGCCGACGACTTCCGCGGCACGTTTGAATTCCGTCCGCTGGAGCCTGGCTACGGCACAACCATCGGCAACGCTTTGCGTCGCGTCCTTCTCTCTTCGCTCGAAGGCTATGCTATCACATCTGTCCAGATTGATGGCGTCGACCATGAATTCTCCTCGCTTCCCGGCGTGGTAGAGGACATGACCGACATTATCCTGCGCTTGAAGCAGATACGCTTCCGCCGTCAGCTGGAGGATTACGACCACGAAAAGCTCACCTTCACGGTCAAAAATCAGACAGTCTTCAAAGCCGGTGACCTCAACAGCAACCTCAACGGATTCCAGGTTCTCAATCCCGACCTCGAGATCTGCCACATGGAAGCTTCCACCGAGCTCCGCATCACCCTGTCCATCGACAAGGGCCGCGGTTACGTCCCCGCCGACGAGAACAAGAAAGCCACCGATCCCATCGGTGTCATCGCCATCGACTCCATCCATACCCCCATCAAGAAGGTCATGTATGCCGTCGACGACTACCGCGTCGAGCAGCGCACCGACTATGAGAAGCTGACGTTCGATATTGAGACCGACGGCTCCATCCACCCCAAGGAAGCCCTCAAAGAGGCCGCCACTATCCTCATCCAGCACTTCATGCTCTTCTCCGACGAGCGCATCACCCTCGATGTCGAGCCGAAGCCCGTCCAGGAAGAATTCGATGAGTCCACGGCCCACACCCGTCAGCTCCTGAAGACCAAGCTCATCGACCTCGACCTCTCCGTCCGCGCGCTGAACTGCCTCAAGGCCGCCGAAGTCGAGACCCTGGGTGACCTGGTGTCCTTCAACAAAGCCGATCTGCTCAAGTTCCGCAACTTCGGCAAAAAATCCCTTACCGAGCTCGAGAACCTCGTTGCCTCGAAGAACCTCGAATTCGGCATGAATGTTTCAAAGTATAAACTTGATAAAGAATAAACAAAGAATATGAGACACGGTTGCAAAGTAAATCATCTGTCAAGAACCCACGCCCATCGCGTTGCTATGCTTTCCAACATGGCCACCTCGCTTATCCTGCATAAGCGCATCGAGACCACCGTTGCCAAAGCCAAAGCCCTCCGCGTGTATGTCGAGCCGCTCATCAGCCGCTCCAAAGAGGACTCCACCCACAACCGCCGTATCGTCTTCAGCTACCTCCACAGCAAAGAGGCCGTCAACGAACTCTTCCGCGAGATTTCGCAGAAGGTCGCTGGCCGTCCCGGTGGCTACACCCGCATCCTGAAGACCGGCATCCGTCACGGTGACAACTCCGAGATGGCTATCATCGAACTCGTCGACTACAACGAGAACATGCTCAAAGACACCACCAAGAAGGCTGCCAAGAGCACCCGTCGTAGCCGCGCCAAGAAAGCCGAGGCCGCTCCCGTCGCCGAGGCTCCCGTGGCCGAAGAGGCTCCCAAGGCTGAGTAAAGAAATAAAAATACTCTCCGACAACAAACGGCAACTTCCCTCTCCAAGGGGAGTTGCCGTTTTTTTTTTGAAAAAAAATGCCCCCCTGTGTAACATTTTCCCCAAAAACCTTGTATTTATATATGTGAGGTTTTCGAAAAAAAGAATTTTTTTTAAGCCGGAGTATGCCCATCACTGAACAAGACCCGCAGCGAGAGCTCTTCCTCGCCCTCCTCCAGCGCCAACGGAGCGTCATCTGGAAGCTGTGCCTGCGCCACGAGCACGACGACCGCCGTGCCGCCGCCGACCTCGTGCAGGAGGCCGCGCAGGCCCTCTGGCGCTATAGAGGTTCCCTGCGGCCCGACAGCACTCCGCGGCAGGAGCGCCGCTGGGTCGCCTGGCGTGTCCGCGCCATCCTCTATGAGCACGACTGCCGCCAGCGCCGCAATCTCCTCGTTCTGGGCCAACCTTACGAAGGGAGCGAGGAGCCCTCCGTCGACGACGACCTCACCTTCGCCGCCCTCCTCGCCACCCTTCCCCACGCCGACCGCCAGCTCGTCGACCTCCGCCTCGCCGGCTACTCCGACCGCGAGATTGGCGACCGTCTGGGAATCACGGCTGCCGCCGTGCGTGTCCGCATGTTCCGCCTCGTGCGCCGCCTTCGCCGAGTGGTCGCACGCGAGGAGCAAGCCGTCAATCGCCTTTCCCGACGACAATGAATATTAATCAAAAAAAAAACATAAAACCCTATGAAAGACAAAGACCTTGCCCTGATGCTGCATCTCGACAGCCCCTCGCGGGAGCCTGCCTCCCCCGAGACTGCCGAGGCCATCCGTGTCGCCGCCCTCCGTGGCTTCGCCCCCTGGGCCGTGCGTCATAGTCGCGTCGCCGCCCTGCGGCGCTATGCCTGTGCCTCTGGCCTCTCCCTGCTGCTCTGCCTTGGCGTCGTCCGTGCCATGGCGGGTGTCCTCCCCATGATTTCCAGCGACGGCACCCCGCAGGCCGTTGCCGTCGGTGAAATAAACTATCTCCTGTCATGCTGAAACGACGTCTCATACCTCTTTTGATAGCCTTGGTGCCTCCTTTTGTGGTGCTGGCGGTGCTGCTCGCCCAGCGCAGCATTCCTGCCGCCGAGGCCAGCGACCTCTACCGACGGTATGAGCACAGCGAGCACATCAGCGCCACCTTCATCAAGGACTTCCCCATCGACGACACCCTCTGCGTCGACGTCACCCTGCTGCAGGCCACCGACTCCGCCGGCTGGGAGGCCCTCCGCAGAGACTTTAATGTTCCCACACTGCCGGAGCACTTCCTGGCATTGATAGAAGACAAGGATGATAATGTGATGTCCTATAAGGCTTCGTCCGACTACAGAGACTTCTTTGAAGACATGGGAATTAAAAAAGAGTACATTATTGCCATATCATGCGTAAAACACAACATAGGTGTATTCCATACCATTACGGAATCTCAGCAAAAAGCAGTATTGCAAAACAATTATAAAAAATCTTTAAAACTTAAAAAATAGTCATTATGAAAAGAACAATCAAAACAATCGCTCTATGTGCGGTCTTGGGCTTCAGTGCAGTCGGATGCCAGAAAGAAGAACACATGAAGAACATCAATGTTGTCGCTGCAGACGAAACTTCTCGTACGGTGGTTTATTCCATAGACGGGCAGAGATCGCATCGAACTTAAAGGAGACGAAGCCTGGCATGCCTTCCTTGAAAGGATGGCGATAATGGCGATGGATGGCTATGAGGTGGTCTTTTGGAACGAAAACCAAGTTCAGCAAGGTATTCCGTCAAAAGATGTTGTGACCTACACCACTGCCGACGAAAAAGATGCCATATCATGGTGCAATAGCATGTTTGATGCAGGCTACAAGGTGAGTATGACTTATGATACTACCAATCATGTGTTCGTGTGCATCGCCATCAAGTGAATTATTAACCAATTCCAAAACGCCATGAAAATCATCCATCTCAGCCCCCGGCGATAACCGGTGCGCCGTCGCTCAGGGGGCAAAAAAGAGGGAGCCCCGAGAGGGAAGAGTGTCTCCAGGGGTCCAATCCACAAGCCACTCTCTCCCTCCTTTCGCAGGCTCCGCAAGGCATAGAACATTGCCATGCCTTCAACAGGCATAACGCAGCCCAAACGATTCTATTGTGTGGCATCACGCAGCACCGCAACATTTAACAAAAACATAACCTTTAAAATTAGAATCATGAAAAAGTATAGTATTGTCTTCATAGCCATGGCATTTGCAATGTTCATGGTCTCCTGCGAAAAGGAGGACGAAAAGACCGGCAACGCCACAGGCGGGTCGGAGGTGTCGGACACCATCCCTCAGGATCCGCAGCCTGTCAACCCCACCGATACGATTGCCCCTCCCGACACCATTGCCCCCCTCGACACCAACCGTATATGTCTTAAGGGAACAACTTGGTTTCTCCGTTTTGTATCCGATGAACCCCAATTCAATCATCATGATATAACAGATTATTATTGGTGTTTTGAGACCGATACCACCATGGTGGTAAAAGCACACTTGATCGAGTGGGAAGGAGATAGCATTGATTATACCAACCAATACACGGCACCTTATTTCTTTGATGGAATAGAAGGCTATTTTGTGACTCCTGTGGGATATGTTGTTGATTTTATGTATAGCCATGAAGAAAAAGCGCTTGTACGAGAGGATGACGGAGGGTATAGATGGGTCTTCCGGCAGATTGAATAACGTTCTTCTTGCGCTGAACGGATAGCAACCTATGCGCCGAGCCCCGCCGGTATTCCGGCGGGGCTTTTTTTTGTATAACCCCGGCTTCTCCCTTGCACCGCATAGCCCCGAACGCCTTACCAACCCCTTGTCATCTCCCTACCAACTCCTACCACGGTAGGTGATGATAGGGCTTTCGTTATGTTAAAAACCGCATTTTAACATTTTTCCACCGAGGCTTCCGTCGCCGAAGAAGCCCCCAAGGCCGAGTAAGCGCATCTTGACAACTCACACCATCAAGGCCCGCTGCCACAAGCAGCGGGCCTTTTCTTAACGGCGAATTTTACGAATTACGCGAACTGTGGTCGGCGACCTTCGCTCATCAAGTTCGCGGGCCATAGCAGTGGAGCCAAGCTGACGCTGGTCTTTTTTCTTCTCCCGCTGCGCGA
>DECD01000025.1:41944-42114 GCA_002349055.1 Bacteroidales bacterium UBA2939
TCGGAGTTGACACGGAGGAGGGAAGCCTCACCCCCAGCCCCTCTCCGCACGGAGAGGGGAGCCGCCAGCGAGGATGGATTGGATTTGGGCTTTGATGAGTTTGATTTTCATGATGAATACGCTTTTGTTTTGTTGGTTTACAGTGGGTTGTGTATCGTTGTGGCGCCAAA
>DECD01000001.1 GCA_002349055.1 Bacteroidales bacterium UBA2939
GCGAGCCGATGCGCTGCCCGTGGCGATGCATGAGGCCGGAGATAGATTTAACGTATTGAAAATTAGAGCGTAATTTGTTATATTGGTATTTTAACGGATTGAAAACGTAGATTTTTGCGAAATCAAACACGAAAAACTACAAAATGAGATAGTGAGATAAGTTTGTGAAATGTTAAATTATTGTTAAAAATAGCAAAAAATGAGGTTGTGTGACTAAAATGTGACCAAAAACGAGTATTTTTGATTTTAAATAACTGATTATTAACAATGTTTTGTTGTTCTGGTAGGACAACAAGAGAAGCCTCCACAGAGGTTTCTCTTTTTTTTATGCCCAGTGCAATAATATGGCATTTATTCCGTTATTTTGGCATGAAAAGCAACAAGGTTCTTATCGTGTACACCGGCGGCACCATCGGCATGGTGCAGGACGAGAACGGCTCGCTCCATCCTTTCGCCCTCAACCGTATCTATGATGCTGTGCCTCAGCTGAAGAATTGCCAGTATGGGATCGACTCCGTCACCCTGCCCAGCATCATCGACTCCAGCTGCATGACCCCCTCGCTGTGGGTGGACATAGCCGAAATCATCGAACGTGAATACGACCGCTACGACGGCTTTGTAGTCCTCCACGGCACCGACACCATGGCCTACACCGCCTCGGCTCTGAGCTTCATGTTCAAGAACCTGGACAAACCCATCGTCTTCACCGGCAGTCAGCTGCCCCTCGGCATGCTGCGCAGTGACGGCCGCGAGAACATCATCTGTGCCCTCGAGATTGCCTCCACGCGCCTCTGCACTATTCCCGAGGTGTGCATCTTCTTCGAGAGCCACCTCTACCGCGGCAACCGCAGCACCAAAATCAACGCCGAGAACTTCGATGCCTTCGAGAGCTATAACTATCCCTCGCTGGCCAAGGCGGGCATCAATATCAGCTTCCGGGAGCACCTGTTCCAGCCCATGCCTACCGAGCCGTTGCAGGTGCGCAAGAAATTCGACACCCGCGTGGCCATCCTGAAGCTCTTCCCCGGCATCGGTCCCGAGGTGGTCAACGCCGTGCTGCATACCGACGGCCTGCAAGGCGTGGTCATCGAGACCTACGGCTCCGGCAACGCCCCCACCGACGAGTGGTTCATCTCGGCCCTCGACGACGCCATCCGCCGCGGCATCATCATCCTCAACGTCACGCAATGCAAGGCCGGCTCGGTCAAGATGCGCCAGTATGCCGCCAGCTGCGACATGGACCGCATCGGTGTCATCGGTGCCGGAGACATCACCATCGAAGCCGCCATCACCAAGATGATGTGCCTCCTGGGCGAATACCCCAACGACAAGGAGCACGTCAAGATGCGCCTCAGCCAGTCGCTTCGCGGAGAAATCACAGAATAAAGATGAAAGCGGAAAGCGGAAAGTGGAAAGTGTTGGTGCTGGTATGCGTCAGCATCGCTTTCCACTTTCCATTTTCCACTTTTCACTCAGTTTCCGCCCAGATGGGCAACCTCAGCAAGTTCGACAGCCGCCTGCTGCACTATGGCATCCAGGTGGGTTTCACCATGTCGAAGTTCGACCTTGAATACACCTCCGACGAAGCCCTGCGTCAGGACCTTCTCGGCACCACCTCCTACTACTCGCCGGGATTCCACATCGCCGTCATCGGCGACCTACGCCTCGGCAAATGGTTCAACCTCCGCGTGTTGCCCGGCGTGACACTCATCACCCGCGATGTCGACTACTCGTGGGACCAAGCCTATCTCGATGCCCACCGCCTAGCCGAACGCTCGCGCAATGTCGAGTCGGTCTACGGCGACTTCCCCATCGAGCTGAAATTCCGCGCCATGCGCTACAACGACTTCCGTCCCTACGTCACCGCCGGCATCTCCTACGGCTTCGACTTCGCCTCGCTGCGCGAGAATAAAAACAAGACCGACGAAAGTATTATTCGCCTCTTTCCGAGTGACTTCCGCTATTCCCTGGGGCTGGGATTCGATGTCTTCCTGCGCTATGTGAAATTCGCCATCGACCTGAAGATGACCTTCGGCCTCATCGACCTCAAAGTCGAGGACCCAGACATGTACATCCGCGCCTTCGACTACCTCGAGTCGCGCACCTTCATGATAAGCTTTACTTTCGAGGGATAGCCTCGACGCAACGCATGCCGTCGAGGGCCGAGCTGACGATGCCGCCGGCATATCCCGCCCCCTCGCCGCAGGGATAGAGTCCTTGCAGCTGCGGATGTTGCAGGCTTTCTTTGTCGCGCGGGATGCGCACGGGCGACGAGGTGCGGCTCTCCACTGCCAGCAGGCTCGCCTCCTCGGTAATGAAGCCCCGCATCTTGCGGTCGAAATCCTTGAAACCCTGTATCAGACAGTCCACCACAAACTCCGGCAGCACCTCGTGGAGGGGCGCCGCGACGCAGTGTCCCATGTAGTTGCTCTTGTTGAGGCGCGACGAGGGCTTGCGGCGGAGGAAGTCCACCAGCCGCTGCGACGGCGCGTCGATGCAGCCGCCAGCAGCCTCGAAGGCGCGCTGTTCCACGGCTTTCTGAAAGTCGAGCAATGCATGCCAGCCCTCGCCCTTAACGTCGTCGGGCGAGACCGTGACGGCGATGCCGCTGTTGGCGAAGCCCGAGTTGCGGGCAGCGTTGCTCATTCCGTTCACCACCTGCTGTCCCGCTGCCGTGGCCGCCGGCACTATGACACCTCCGGGACACATGCAGAAACTGAACACCCCGTGGCCTTCTACCTGGGTGACAAGGCTGTAGGTGGCCGGGGGCAGCAGTCGGGAATAGCCCTTGCCGTGATACTGTATCTCGTTGATGAGTTCCTGCGGATGCTCCACACGCACGCCGAGTGCGAAGGGTTTCTCCTCCATCAGCCATCCGCGTCGGGCGAAGAGTTCGTAGATGTCGCGTGCCGAATGGCCCGTGGCCAGGATGACGGCATCGGCGGCTATCTCGTCGCCGGCGGCGGTGACCACGCCGCGCACACGCCCGTCCTTGACCAAGAGGTCGCTGATGCGGGTGTTGAAATGATACTCGCCGCCGCCAGAGATTATTGTTTCGCGCATGCGCGCGATAATGGCAGGCAAGCGGTCGGTGCCGATATGGGCGTGGACGTCAACCATGATGTCAGGGTCGGCGCCATGCTCTACAAAGAGACGCAGCACCTCGCCCACGTCGCCGCGCTTGGTGGAGCGGGTGTAGAGCTTGCCGTCGCTGTAGGTCCCCGCACCGCCCTCGCCGAAGCACCAGTTGCTGTCGGGGTTCACCTCCTTGGTGCGCACCAGGTTGACAATGTCCTTCTTGCGCTCCTCCACCGCCTTGCCGCGCTCCACAATGATGGGCTTCATGCCCAATTGCAAAGCCCTGAGGGCCGCGAAGAGGCCCGCAGGCCCTGCACCGACGATGACGACAGAAAGCCTACTAGAATTTCCGGAAATACTAGTAATACTAGACATTTCAGTCTCGCTGACAGTGCCAACCTCCACCGTGCAATGGTACTGCACATTGCGGCGGCGGCAGTCGATGCTGCGGCGCGTGATGCGAAAGGGGTCGAGCGCAGTCTCGGCCACGCCCAGCGCGCGTGCCACGGCCCGACGTACAGCCGCCTCGGAGGCATACTCCTCGGGCGAGAGGTCAATCTGGATTTGCTTCATCTTCAATCTTTACCTATTCTTTCACTCCCCACAAACCACCCTACGGTTTCTAACAAGCTGTCTGGCAACAGACTAAATATTTTTCTTGTCACATTTCGAGATACAAAGATACTCAAAAAATGCCAAACGGCAGCATTTTACTTCGCACAATCGCCCTACCA
>DECD01000020.1 GCA_002349055.1 Bacteroidales bacterium UBA2939
CCACATACACCGCAACGGGCAGGAGATTGACCACCTCCGGCCTCATACACCGCAACGGGCAGCGCGTCGGCTCGCAACGGGCAGGACTGGCTACCTACGGCCACATATACGCACCACGGGCAGGAGATTGACCACCTATGACCACATATACCGCAAATTTACACTTCAATCGGTGCAATCTTTTTTCGGTGCAAAATAAATCCCATAACACTACATTGCACCAACAATAAAGGGGTGCAAATTATTACTTTGATTTAACTTGCACCCCCTTGTTAATTGCACTTGCAATCTGTCAACTCTTATTCTCTCCCAATACTACATCATAAATCTGCCCTCTCAACTTTCCAATAAAGATATTGGCCGTTAATGCATCATCTAACAACTTCTTATCCTCTTCCCCCTCGGCCACCGCGCACACTATTGCATTTAGCATATTGTCAAAAGTGTGTACCAATCTAATAGCCTCTTCAACGGAATAAGTCACTGTGACATTTTGCGCTCCAACCGCGCCATAATTGATTGTTGTTTCCATAATCTAACAAGTTTTAAGTGTTTATAATCTGTTAATTGCATTTCGCATCAAACTCAAATCTACATTGTGGTATCTCGCAAACGCAGCACTCCCCTCCACATGGCCACTCATAGCACAAATAATAGAACTATCCACGCCCTCATTAAACATTGTTCCGCAAAACGTTTTCCGCGCCATGTGGCTCGAGGCAACATCACAAATTCTAACTTGTTTCGGGATTTGTGTAACTGCATCCAATATTGTAACATTTCTTGTTATTCCCACCGCCTCAAATACGCGCTTTATCTCGTTGTTATATTTCTGAGCCGACACAAACGGCAATAACCGCACGCCATCCCTATTGATATATTTCTTCACTATTGCCAATGCATCATCATGCAACGGCACATTGATTGTTCTTGCACTCGTTTTCGTTGTTTTCTCGGCAATATAGTGCAAATATACGCCATCATTGCTTTCGTTGACGTTTCCTTTTGTCAGTTTTAGCAAATCTCCAACCCTGCAGCCGACCAAACATTGGAAAATAAAGATATCCCGTTTTTCTTCAAGCAATCTCGCAAATCCTTCTATCTGCTTTGCGCTCGGCATAACCTTTATTTCGCCCTTTTTCACTCTCTCTTTGAGGCTCTTTTTAATATATTCCTCAAATACACTAAAATCTGCCCTTGTTATGGCCGTTAATTCATTCTGTGCCAAAAATACGGGGTCTGCATACACCGCTTTCGGCAACTCAAATTGTGCAAACGGGGATTTATCTATTATCCCATTTCGCACACAATAGTTAAAAACGGCCTTAACCAATTTAAGGTCTGTATTTGCCGTGTTCTTACCAACCCCTGCATTATTATCGTTTCTGTGGTTTCTTCTTTTGTCGCTTTCCAACTCGCTCAACAAAAATTTCTCAAAATCGGCTAACATTTCGGGTGTGCAATTGCCAATGGTCATTGCCCTTTTCCGGCTCACTTCGTACTTATCTAACTTGTTAATAACATTCTGCACTCGTTTCATACGCCCCTCGGATAGGTCACGCATACTATATATAACCCTCGTAGCCTCTTGTATTCGTGTATATTGGCTTATCGTTTTTGTGGTCACATCTGCGCTCGGCTCGCCCTGCCTGCCATGTATCAACTCTTTTAGGCTCATGGCTGACAATTCGCCCCCCTTACTATACTTCATTTCGTTTACTGCATCCTCAATCCTTCTTCTCAAATCG
The DNA here is from genome assembly GCA_002349055.1 of Bacteroidales bacterium UBA2939. Taxonomy (GTDB): domain Bacteria; phylum Bacteroidota; class Bacteroidia; order Bacteroidales; family P3; genus Colimorpha. The sequence goes on from DECD01000020.1 coordinate 1,749, forward strand.
GCCAACAATCTATCCTTCTCGCGCAATTCCGCACACAATTGCCGTTGTTCCGCGCTTGCAAGTTTAAACCTCGGCTCAATTACACATTGTTTCTCCTTATCCCAATACTTCGGGTTTATCATTATCCCCGTTCCAGAGTGTTGACTGGTTAGCCGTGTGTGGATAGTCACTCGGATTTCAGTAAACTCAACATTCTTTTTTGTCGAAAGTGTAAATTTAACGCTCATATTGTTACTATTTTTTAGGTTTCTTGGCTGCAAATATAAGGAAACATTTTCAATTTTTGGTCACATTTTGGTCACGTTAGTGACTAAAAACGGAAAATTTGAATAAATTTGATTAGAGAAATATGATAAAGCAAAACCCCCGAAAGTCGTTGTTTTTATTGACTTTCGGGGGTTTCCCCTTGTAAATTTGCTATTTGGCCTTTTTAGCATTTTGTTGTCCTACCAGGATTCGAACCTAGACAAGCAGAACCAAAATCTGATGTGCTACCATTACACCATAGGACAATCCGTCTTGCTTGCAAAAACGGGTGCAAAAGTACGACTTTTTTGCGAGGTGGCAAAATTTATTTTCTAACTAGCTGAGAATGAAATTTCCGTGTAACGGAATTATCTGGTTTTATATTTCATTCTGGAAATAGTGTATATCGTTTGGTAGGCTGTCTTCACTGTGTGTGCTCCTATGGTGATATAGTGAATCCAGTCTTCATCGCGCCAAGCCTCTTTCTTGCGTTTCTCCGTAGGCTCCACGTAGACGATGTCGTTCTGTTGCAAATAGTAATAGGGAGAGTTGAAGATTTCCTTGCGGGTGAGGTCGAGGGTGTCGACAATCTGGGAATCCATGCCGGTGCGGACCACCACGACATTGGTGCGGAGGCCGTACATAGTGATGTCGCCAGCCTGCGCCAGTGCCTCGAAGATGGTGAGACGGCTACCCGTTGCAAGGATGGTATGTGGATATTTCACCTCGCCGATGACGGTGACATGGAAGTTCATCAATTCGACGGTCACCACGGGGTCGGTAACATAGCCACCCTCGATGAGTTTACCTTCCAGCTCGCGGCACAACTCCGAGCGTGTCTTGCCGGCGACCTCGATGCGTCCCAGGATGGGAAAGATGATGGCTCCGCTTTGAGAGACAAGATAGCCGTTGATATTTCTGCTTCCTTGCTTGTAGGCAGTGGGGTCATTGCGTAATCTGGCACGATTGTTGGTTTTGGCACCGCTGAGGCGGTTGGTCTCCTCGTTGAAGGCTTTCACCGATTCGGGCTGCTGGCTGCTGACATAGATGTACAGCAGGTCGTTGGGGTAGATGGTGGCGTCGTAATTGTTGGTGATGGGCATGGGCGTGTCGTGCGGAGCATCCTCCACATAAAGGTAGCGCTCTTTCGGGCTGCATCCTGCTATCAGTGCCGCGACGGCCATCAGTATGAACAATTTATTTTTCATGACGTTAATTCTTTTTCTGCCAAGGCAGGTTGATTGTGGGCAGTTCCACCGACTTGAAGGCCGAGAAAAAGGCGTTGGTGGTGGGTTTCTCCTTGCCGTAGATTTCGGCGATGATGTCTTTGTATTTGTCCATCAGCGGCCCACGGCGCAACTTGAGGGTGGGGGAGAGGAGACCGTTGTTGGGCGTCCACTCGTCGGTCACCAGGCGGAACTGCTTGATTTGCTCGTGGGGAGCCAGGTTCTTATTGAACACGTCGAGCACCTTGCGCATCTTGTCGTGGGTTTGCGGCAGGTTGATCAGCTCGGCGTTGTCGCGATAGTGCAGTTTGTACTTCAGTGCCCAGTAGTGCAGCGTGTTGAAGTTGGGGCTGATGATGGCGGCCACCTGCTTCTCGTTCTCGCCGATGACCATCACCTGCTCGATGTACTCGCTTTCGCGCAGCATGTTCTCGATGAGCTGAGGTGCCACATATTTGCCGGCCGAGAGTTTGAAGATGTCCTTCTTGCGGTCGGTGATTTTCAGGTATTTGCCACCCACCAGCTCGCCGATGTCGCCAGTGTGGAACCAGCCCTCCTCGTCGATGACCTGGGCGGTGTATTCGGGGTCTTTGTAGTAGCCCATCATGACGTGCGGACCGCGGGTGAGGATTTCGTTGTCGTCGCCGAACTTCACCTCCACGCCGCTCAGTATCGGACCCACGGTGCCAATCTTCACCTGGTTGTGGGCCGGGTCGTTGACGGCGATGACGGGCGAGGTTTCGCTCAAGCCGTAGCCTTCGTAGATGTAGATGCCCGCAGCGGCGAAGATGCGCACCATCTTGGGCTGGATGGAGCTGCCGCCAGTGATGATGACGAGGTTTTTGCCGCCGAATTTCTCGCGCCACTTGCTGTACACCAAGCGGTCCAGAATCTTCTGCCCCACCATGTACATGGGCGAGAATTTGCGGATGCCCGAATAGTCGTAGTGGCTGCCGTGCTTGAAGGCGCGGTCGTAGATTTTCTTCTTGATGCCCGAGAGGTCCTTGCCGGCGGCATAGAGTTTGTCGTAGACCATCTCCAGCACGCGTGGCACGGCGCAGAAGCCGTCGCCTTTGATTTCCAGCATGTTCTGCTGGATGGTGCCGAGGCTTTCGGCGTAGTAGATGCTGATGCCGAGATACTGCCAGTGGTAGTTGAGCGAGCGCTCGTAGATGTGGTTCAGCGGGAGGAATGAGAGCACGCGGTGGCTGGAGTTCAAAATCTGTACCTGCGCGTGGGCCAGGAAGTTGGAGCAGAGGTTGCGGTGGTTCAACATGACACCCTTGGGCAATCCCGTGGTGCCGCTGGTGTAAATCATGGTCATCCACTCGTCGGGGCTGATTTCGCGTTTGCGGCGCTCGATTTCGGGCATCCACTTGTCGCGGTTGGCAATGCCGAGCTTGAGGATTTCAAGGGTGCGGTGCTCGCCTTCGATGTTGGCGAGGGTGTATACCTGGGGTTTCTCTTCCAGCTGGTCGAGGGCGGGACGCAGGCGGCCCAGCAGCACCTTGGTGCTGACAAAGACGGCCGCGGCCTCGCTGTGGCGCAGGATGTGGAGGTAGCTCTCGGTGTTCAGTGTGGGATAGATGGGCACGTGAATCATGCCGCACATGGCCAGGGCCATGTCGATGAAGTTCCATTCGGGGCAGTTGCCGCTCATGGTCACCACCCGGTCGCCCTGTTTCAGACCCATTTCGCAGAGTCCGTAAGCCAGATAATGGGCGAATTTATAATAGTCGTGCGATGAGTATTTCACCCATTCGCCGTTCACTTTTCCCGCCAGGATGTCGTCCTTCGGGTATCGTTCCACAAGGTGGTCCAGCAGGTCGAAAGTGCGTGTTATCTCTATCATTATAGTGTCGTTTTAAAATGCAAAAGTACACAATTTTCCCGATATGACCAAAAAAATCTTAATTTTGCATCATCCCGCTCTTGCGGAGGAATGCCAGCAGGTCTGCGCTGACGGCCTCGTTCATGGCTCGCGGGTAGCGTTTGGTGGTGAAAATCTCGCAGTAGTTGCGCGTGCCGTTCTCCTTGACCATCTGCTGGTTGAAGGGGTTGTTGTCGCGCACGGCGTGGGTGCTGACAATCTCCTCGTCGGTGGGGTCGTGGTAGACCTCGCTGTGCAGCACGGCATCGGTGCCCAGACGTTCGCTCAGGCGGCCTTCCTCGGCGGGATGGCCCATGGCGATGGCGATGACAGGCACCACGCCCTTGGGGCATTTCAGTAGGTTGGCAATCTTCTCCGTGTTGTAGTTGACGGTGCCCAGATGGCAGAATCCCAGCCCTTTGGCCTCGGCGGCGATGCAGAGGTTCTGGGCGAAGAGCGAGGCGTCGACCATCGCCGAGACAAACCACAGCAGGTTGCCGTAAGGCTCGTCGCAGCCGTTCACGCGGCAGTAGTGGTGGTAGCGGTTCACGTCGGTGCAGACGGTGAGGAACAGCGGTGCCGACGAGCACTGCCCAAAGTGCAACCCACAGAGTTCCGTGCGCAGCGGCTCCTCCTGCGTGGCTATCACGCTGTAAAGCTGCATGTTACCCGTGTTCGAGGCCCGCAGGCCACAGTTCACAATCTCTTCCAAAACCTTCGGGTCGACCTTCTCCGAAGTGAATTTCCTTATCGACCGATGCCGCAGCATCACATCTATTGCATTCATTTCCATTGCTCTCTGTGTTGATATTAAAAATGCAAAGATACGACAAAAATGTCACACTGCAAAAAAAAGTTAAAAGTGCGAGCCAGAAACCCATGACAGACGCCAGCCATAATGTACGTATCGATGCCCTACGAAGACCCTACCAACGCCCTACCAACTCCTACCATGGTAGGAGTTGGTAGGGCGTTGGTTACTGGTTGATAGGTGTTTAGTGGCTAGTAAATAGAAATGGGTGCCCGCGCGAAGCGCGGGCACCCGTAGGTTGTATTGATTTTGTTGTCGGCGTTTTAGAGCGAAAGTCCGCCGTCGACGCAGATGACCTGGCCGGTGATGTATTCGGAGAGGTCGGAAGCGAGGTAGAGTGAAGTCTTGGCCACGTCGAGGTCGGTGCCGCCGCGACGCAGGGGGATGTCTTCCATCCAGCCCTTACGCACGTCTTCGGGCAGCTGCTGAGTCATGGCTGTCTCGATGAAACCGGGGGCGATGGCGTTGCTGCGGATGCCGCGGGATCCGAGTTCCTTGGCGAGGCTCTTGGTGAAGCCCAGGATACCGGCCTTCGAGGCGGAATAGTTGCACTGGCCGGCATTGCCGTTGACGCCCACCACCGAGCTGGTGTTGATGATGCTGCCGCTGCGCTGTTTGAGCATCATGGGGGCGAAAGCCTTGCAGAAGTTGAAGACCGAGCGCAGGTTGACTTCGAGGACGAGGTCCCAATCCTTGGGCTGCATGCGGAGCAGCAGGTTGTCGCGCGTGATGCCGGCGTTGTTGACGAGGACGTCGAGGCGGCCGAACTCTTTCTGCACGATGTCGGCCACGCGGAGGGTGTCCTCATAGTCGGCAGCGTTGCTGGCGATGAACATCGAGCGCGGCTGGAGTTTCTGCAATTCGGCGAGGAGTTCGCGGCTGCTGTCGGTTTCCTGTAAGTCGGTGAAAATCACCGTGGCACCCTCTTCGGCGAAGAGCAGTGCGGTGCGGCGGCCAAGGCCGCGGGAGCCTCCCGTCACGAGGGCGATTTTATTTTTTAAAAGTTCCATATTGTTCAGTTTTTAGGTGTGTCGATTAATGCAAATGAAAGGACGCCTTTGACGGCAGTTTTGCCGTTGACTGTGGCTTCGGCATTGGCGTGGAAGATGAGGCCACGGCGGTCGGTGATGCGGCCGCGAACCTCGATGGTGTCGCCGGGGCGCACAGGCTGGCGGAAACGGGCTTCCTTGATGCCGCTGTAGAGGGGGGTGCGGCCTTGGGCGAGTTCGTCGCGCACGAGGATGCACATCGACTGGCCCATGATTTCGCAGAGGATGACGCCCGGTACGATGGGGTTGCCGGGGAAGTGTCCTTGCAGGAAGAATTCGTCGCCGCGCACATGGTAGTGGGCGATGGCTTCGTCGCCTTCCATGGTGACGTCGTCGACGAGCAGCATGGGCTCGCGGTGCGGCAGGAAGGTCTTGATTTCGTCTCTGTTAAGTACGTTCATGATGGTTTATTTGTGTTTAATCGGATTGTTATTTTTGGGAGGCACGCAGGGCGACGGTGGCGTTTTGGCCGCCGAAGCCGAAGGTGTTGCTGATGGCGATGTCGGCCTGGAACGGGCGAGCCTTGTTGGGCGTGTAGTCGAGGTCGCACTCGGGATCGGGCGAGTCGAGGTGGACGGTAGGGGGAACGATGCCGTTCTTCAGCGTGAGGGCGCTGATTATCAGTTCGACGGCGCCTGTGGCACCCAGCATGTGGCCGTGCATCGACTTGGTGCTGCTGATGACAGCCTTGCGGGCCTCTTCCTCGCCGAGGGCTTTCTTGATGGCCAGGGTTTCGCCCTTGTCGTTGAGGGGCGTACCAGTACCATGGGCGTTGATATACAGTTTCTCACCTGCCTTGTAGCCAGCCTCTTCGAGGGCCAGTCGCATCGACTCGGCGGCACCGCGTCCCTCGGGGTGGGGGGCGGTGTAGTGGTGGGCGTCGCAGGTGTTGCCGTAGCCGCAGACTTCGGCGTAGGTCTTAGCACCGCGTTTCTTTACAAGTTCTTCACTCTCAAGGATAAGGATACCCGAGCCTTCGCCGAGGACGAAACCGTGGCGGCGGCTGTCGAAGGGCAGCGAGGCGGCCATGGGGTCGTCGCTGGTGGTGAGGGCTTTCATGTTGGCAAAGCCACCGATGGCCATGCCGCAGACGGCAGCCTCGGCACCGCCGGTGATGACGGCGTCGGCGCGGCCCTCATGGATGAGGCGGTAAGCCTCGCCCACCGAGTGGGTGCCTGTGGCGCAGGCCGTTACGACGGGCAGGTTGGGGCCCTGGGCGTTGTAAGTGATGGCCACGTTGCCGCCGGCGATGTTGCCAATCATCTCGGGGATGAAGAGCGGCGAGATGCGGCGGAGGCCGTACTGCATGCGGTTGGCGTGCTCGCGCTCGAAGGTCTGGATGCCGCCGATACCGCTGCCGATGGCCACGCCGAGACGGCGCGGGTCGACGTCCTCGCCCACCTTCAGTCCGCTGTCAGCCATGGCCTGGGCCGCGGCGGCAAGGGCATAGAGGGCGTAGATGTCGTTGTGGCGAATCATGTTCTTGTCAATGCCGTAGTTCTCCGCATGGAAATCCTTTACCTCGGCGGCCACCTTGACGGGAAGGTCGGCAGTGTCGAGCTTGGTGATGAAGTCGATTCCGCAGAAACCGTTGACGAGGTTGTTCCACAGCGTTGGGATGTCGTTTCCGATGGGGGTGATGCACCCAACACCGGTGATGTATACTTTGCTCATATTTATTATTATATTGTTTTCTTTATTATTAATATTTAAGGATTGCGATACCGCTGACGAATCCGGCACCGAAGGCACTCATGAGGATGGTGTCGCCGCGACGGATGCGGCCTTCGCGCACACCTTCGTCGAGCAGCAGGGGAATGCTGGCCGAGCTGGTGTTGCCGAAGCGCTGCACGTTGGTGGGGAATTTCTCCTCGGGCTGTTTGAGGTTCTCGCGGATGGCCTCGTTGATGCGGAGGTTGGCCTGGTGGAGGAGGAAATGGTCGATGTCGTCGAAGGTGAGGCCCGCCTCGGCGGTGACGCTGGCAATGTCGCGTGCGGCGGTGGTAACGGCCATGCGGAACACCTCGCGGCCTTTCATGACCAGTGCGCTATGGGTGTCGATGCCGTCGCGCTGCTCGAAGGGTGTGGCCTCCATGGGGTTTTTGTAGACGATGACGTCGGGCATGGGGGTGGTGGTGAGTTTGCTGGCCAGCAGGTTGTCGCCTTTGCCGAGGACCACGGCACCGGCACCGTCGCCGAAGAGGACGGCGCAGTTGCGGTCGGTCCAGTCGCAGAAACGGGTGCATTCCTCGGCGGCTACCAGCAGGACGTGCTTGGCACGGCCGGTGGCGAGGAGTGCGTCGCAGACATCGAGGCTTTGCACAAAGCCCACACAGGCGGCGTTGACATCCATGGTGGGGCAGACGGGGCCTTTGATGCCCAGGTTGCCCATGATGATGGAGGAGAGGTGGGGTGTGATGTAGAGATTGGAGACGTTGGAGCAGACGATATAGTCGATGTCGTCGGGACAGAGGCCGGCGGCATCGATGGCACGTCCGGCAGCTTCGGTGGCAAGGTCTTCAAATCTTTCGTCGGTAATGATGCGTCGGGTGTTGATTCCAGTGCGTGTAGAAATCCATTCGTCGTTTGTCTCAAGGAAGTCGGACAACATGTCGTTCGTCACCACTTTCTTGGGCAGAGCGCTTCCAGTTCCTAGTATTTTCATGTTAAATTATATTAATTTTCGGGTTGCAAAGAAACGTTAAAAAAACTAAATATAAAAGTTAATTTAAGTAAATTGCACAATAATATGGGTGAAAAGGCGTTATTTTGGGTGAAATTTGATTATTTTGGGTAGAATAAACGATAAATGAATACTGACCAGACACTCAATTTGCCGGCAATCGTCCGGTTCCTGACCTCGAAAGAGGCAAATTTACTTTTCTTGGCATTGTCGTTTCTCATGGCGGTGATAATGGTGGTGTTTGTCCAACCGATGAGTGTGCTTGACTATACCACGCAGACCACCCGCCTCGCCCCCCTGGCGCAGGTGGCACTGATGACCGTGGGAGGTTTGACTGTGGTGATTGTCAGTCGTTTGACTCTTGTTTTCTTTACTTTACGGCGCGAACTACCTATTTATTCTTTAGCTGTGTGGATGTTTGTTGAGCTGATACTGTGTGTGTCGGTATCTGCCCTGATGGCATGGAGTCTCAGTGGTGGCGGCGCGGTGCAGCTGGCACCATTGGCAGGCGACATCCTGTTGGGGATTCTCTCTGTCTTTTTGATACCCAATGTAATAGCCTATCTGTCGTTCCGTGTGCGAGAACTGCGAAGCGAGCTTGTGGCCACGCGCCGCAGGTTCGCTTCCGAGAACCAGTCGGTACCCGCCGAGCAGAGCATCAACTTCTACGACAAGGGCTGTCGTCTGTCGTTCTCCACGCGCTTTGCCAACGTGCTTTATATCGAGGCGGCGGACAACTACGCCAATATACATTATATAAATGGCGAGAAGGAGGATACTTTTATCCTGCACAACTCGCTGAAGGATTTGGAGAAGGAGTATTCGGGCATGGGTCTTCTGCGTTGCCACCGTGGCTATATGGTCAATGTGGTCAATGTGAAGCTTATGCGCAAGGAACGGTCGGGTTTGGTTCTCGAGTTGGCTTCCACGACCAAGACCATCCCGGTGTCGAAGAGCTACACCGCCACCGTCACCGCCTTCTTCTCCTCCGACACAACAGAATAATACAATAAAATCTTTAATATGCAATTCAGACTTACTTTTCAGGAAATTAGCGATTTGATTGAGCGCAAGGCGGGCCGCAGCCTGCCTGTCATGTACGGTGGCCCCCACACGGTACGCATCAGCTATGAGGTCAACATGTTTGTCAAGACCGCCAGCGTGGGGCTCGACCTCACGGTGGACCAGGTGGATGAGAACGGCAACATTATCCTCTCCTATAATGGTGGTATGGGTATCGACTTCATGATTAAGACGGCGCTCAACCACGCCAAGAGTCAGCCTGGTGGCGACATGATAGACCTATTGCCAGACAACCGCATCCTGCTCAACCTCAGCAAGAATGCCCAAGCTGGTTCCCTCTTCGAGCATGTGACGCTCAAGGATATCAGCTTCGATGAGCAGTTTGCCATCATCGAATTTGTGCCCAAAGGATTTTAGGCGTTGTGATATTTCTCGTGGTGGTGGATGGTGAAGGCCCGGTAGAGCTGTTCCACAAAGAAGAGACGCACCATCTGGTGGTTGAAAGTCATTTGCGAGAGTGAAATTTTGTGGGTGGCGGCGGCATAGACGGCGGGCGAAAATCCGAAGGCACCGCCGATGACGAAGGCCAGCGTGCGTGTGCCGGCATTCATCTGCTTTTGCAGGTATTCCGAGAAGCCCACGGAGGTGTATTCTTTCCCATGCTCGTCGAGCAGCACCACGCTGTCGACTTTCTCCAGTTGTTTCAGTATCAGTAGTCCTTCGCGCTCCTTGACTTCGTCGGGTGCGGCCTTGCCCATGTTCTTCAGGGCTGGGATGACCACCAGCTCGAAGTCGCAATAGTGTTTCAGTCGTCCTACATACTCGTCAATCCCCTGCTGGAGATAAGGGATGTCGGTCTTGGAGACGACGATAAGCTTGATATTCATAGGTGTAGCAGTTTTTCTCCCCAGGGAATGCGACTGTGGTAGATGCAGTGGAGGGGTGTCTGTGTGGCGCCGAAGGAGCGGAAGAACTGCTCGATGCCCGGATCCATGCTTCCCTCGAAGTCAAAGGTGGCGGTGCGGCCGTAGAGGTTGTCGATGAGGTGCCAGAAGAGGAGGGTGGTGCTGTTGCGGGGTGCGTTTGGTGCCATGCCCGACATCAGCGAGTGGGCGCACATTCTGTCAAAGACCACGAAGTCGGCCACCTGTAGGTTGCCGTGGCTGTCACGGAGGCCGTAAAGGAGGGCGTTGCCGTGGTCGAGTGCCGTGGTGCATACCCGCTCGACAGTGGTGGGAGAGAGCAGGTTGTGACCCGATTTGCGGAGATAGTATTCGTTGTGGAACGCGGCGAACTCCTTGGCCCCTACCTGACGGTCGAGGGTGCACTCCTGGCGGAGCAGCTCCATGCGCTTGCGGCGTTGGGGCTGTGCTTTGGCCATCAGCGTGTCGAGGGACTCCAGTGGGTCGAAGCGGTAGGTGTATCGTGTGGTTTGGCGGAATCCGCGCCAGTAGAAGGGGAGCCAATTGGTGACCTCGGGGGAGAACTTCTGGCAGTAGAGCGTCACATGCAGCCCTTCGAGTTTTCGCGCCAGGTCGTCGAGCACCGGAATCTGGCTGTCGAAGTCGAGGCTTGGATTAACCCAAGGTCCCGAGAACTGTGTCAATTCAGGCTGGAGGATATAGCTGAGGCCGAATTTGCGTCCGTGGAGATAGGGTAGGGCGCCCACTAGTCGACCGTTCTGCTCGCATAGCAATACGTCCCACTGTTTATCCTTGCAGACGGTCTCCATCCACCAATATTGCTGAAACAGAGGAATCTTTGACTCCTCTGTCTCGCATAGTTGGCGGTATTTCTCCTTGTTGGTCATTGCACCTTGATGCTCACGCGGTTGTTGGCGATGCGGCCCTCGTAGGTGTTGTTGTCGCCGATGGGGTCCTCTTCGCCCTTGGCCACCACTTCGATGCGCGAGGCATCGATGCCGCGGAGCAGGAGGGCTTTCTTCACCTCCATGGCGCGCTGGCGTGAGATGCCGGTGATGTAAGCCTCGGTGCCTTGGTTGTCGGAGTATCCGTTCAGAATCACGCCTTTACGGTCGTTGCTCTTCAGATAGTCGGCCAGCTCGTCGAGAACGGGAGCCCACGACTCCACGATGGTGGCGTCGTTGGGGAAGAACTTGATGTCGGGGAACGTGTGTGCCGTTGTGTCGGTGGTGAAGATGCTGTTTTTCTTGCTGCCGAGGTAGATGAGCACACCCACATGGATGATGTCGTCGCCGCGCTGCTCGTTGTAGAAGTTGGCACCCTTGAAGTAGCGGTAGTCGATTTCTGCCACCTTATATTGCGTCTTGTTGCGCATGCCTTTCTTTGACTTCCAGTCGTTGAAGGCATCGAGCGAGGCTTTGGCTTCTTCGCGAGCCTGTTTGTGGAGTTGCTCGCGCTGGGCGTGGTCGGTAATCTCGGGGTTGATGGCGTAGAGTGCGCAGAGCGTCATGGTAGCTCGCGACACTTTCTCCAGGTAGTTCATCACAGGGCGCACTTCCTCAGGCCAGTTAGGGTTGGTTTCGACGGTCAGGCCTGGGAGGTCGGTGTAGTTGAAGTCGCTGTAGTACACGTTGTTGTCCTTAGAGCTGAAGTTAGTGAACTTGTCGAAGGTGGCGTAGTCCGACTGACGCACCTTCTGGCGGCCCTCGACAAACATCGACTGCTTGTCCTTCTTTCCGCCTTTTTTGTTTCCTTTCTTGTTCTGGGCCATGGCGTCGCCGCCGCTTGCCAGCAGCAGGCCGATGAGTATGAGACTGAGAACTTTTTTCATTGTATTTTCTTTTCCTTGTTTTTTCTTTGGTATTGTAGAGATGCAAAAACTTGCAAACATTGTCATTCTTGGTGGTTGCCTTCGGTGTCCACCAGGGTGCCATTCTCGCACACCACAACGCGTGCGGGGAATTTGTCAATCATCATGAAATCGTGGGTCGAGATGAGCATCGTGGTCTTTGTCTGCTGGTTGATGTCGAGCAACAGCTGCATGATTTCGGCTGAGGTGACGGGGTCGAGGTTTCCTGTGGGTTCGTCAGCCAGAATCAGTGCTGGGTTGTTAATCAGCGCCCGGGCGATGCCCACTCTTTGCTGCTCGCCCTCAGAGAGATGCATTGGGTTGACAAACGCCTTGTCGGCGATACCCACGGCCGTCAGCGTCTTCTCTATCTGGTTGCGAATCTCGTTCTTCTTCTTCCAGCCTGTGGCGCGGAGCACGAACTCGAGGTTGGCGTAGACATTACGGTCGTCGAGGAGGCGGAAATTCTGGAACACGATGCCGATGCGGCGGCGGAGCTGCGGGATGTGGCGACGCTTGATGTTCACCACGTCGAAGCCGCACACCTTGGCGATTCCGTTGTCGATGGGGCGGTCGGCATAGAGGCTGCGCAGCAGCGAGGTCTTGCCGGCGCCGCTCTTGCCTATCAGGTACACAAACTCGCCCTCGTCCAAATCGAGGTTCACCCCCGTCAGCAGCATGCCGTTCTCGTGGCTGATGGCGAGATTTTCCAGATGTACAATCGGTTGATTAATAGTACTGTTAGTGCTCTCTCCCATGTGTTATGCTTTATTATACAAACTGCAAAAATACAAAATTATTGTATACAGACATAAAAAATCTCTATTATATTTTTTGCCATGTGCCGAAAAAGTTGTACTTTTGCAGCGGTTTTGGTTCCCCCGAAAGGGGGCTAAGAGGGAACCGGGTGGGAATCCCGGACAGTCCCGCTGCTGTGAGTTCCAGTAACTTACACAGTTTTTACCATAAGGTCACTGTGGCGCCAGCAGGTGCCGTGGGAAGGCCAAAAACCGGGGACAAAGGTCCCCGAGGGGTGACGGCGACAGAGATGGAGCCAAGGTCCCCTTGTGTAGGAACAAGTCAGAAGACCTGCCAAGACCGCAATCAATCATTAACAGCCCTCGAGGATAGGACGTTATTGCATGAGCATTGTTGTTGGAAACATAGTATCGTTTATTGTTTGCTGCCTCCGTTGTAAAACCAAAGGCAGAGCCCTGCTCAAAACAACCCTGTCCTCGGGGGTCTTTTTTTTATGTATCACACTGTCAGTAAGTGCGCAAACGACTGACACCGTGAGACGTACCACGCTCGAGGAAGTCACCGTCAGTGCCCAGCGTACCCCCACCGAGATACGCACGGCGGCGCCTACGCAGGTGGTTGATGCAGAGAAACTTGAACATATTGGAGCCATGCAACTCAGCGACGCGCTGAAGCAGATGGCGGGAGTGACGCTGAAGGACTATGGCGGTGTGGGCGGCGTGAAGACCGTCTCGGCTCGCGGCTTGGGCAGCCAGTTCTCGGCGGTGACCATCGACGGCATCCCTGTCGACGACAGTCAGAACGGCCAAGTGGATCTCGGCCGCTACCTCCTTGGCAATGCCGCTTACGTGAGTTTCAGCCAGGGGCAGGAACAGGGAGCGCTGCTCTCGGCCCGTGCCTACGCCGCTGGCAACACCCTTAACATGGAAACCGCCGAACCTCGCTTCTGGTTCGACGAGAGGATGAAACTCAAGGTGGGTACAGACGTGGGTTCCTTCGGCCTCTTCTCCCCAACGCTCACGTGGGAGCAAAAATGGAACAAACGACTGAAAAGCAGTTTCTACGCCAACTACCTCTACAGCAAGGGCGACTATCCTTTCACGCTTTATTACACCGCCTCGCACAACGACAGCTCTTCCGTTGAGCGGCGAAAGCATTCGGCGGTGTGGATGGCCACCGTCGACGGCAATTTGTTCTATACCATTGCTCCCGACAACACCCTTGTAACCAAGGTCCACTACATGCGTGGCGCGCACGAGTTGCCCGGCCCGGTGGCATTTTACTCGCAGGCCCTCTCGGGACAGAGCTCCACCGAGGAACTGGCCTTCGTACAGACGCAATGGCGGGTGACACGCGAGCGGTGGAAGATGCAGCTGCTCGGCAAGTTGCGCTACAGTTACGACGACTATACCGACACCACCGCGGGTATGGACATCTACAACGACTATCGGCAAAAGGAAGCCTACCTCAGCGCCAGCTACCAGCGGAGTCTCGCCCCGTGGCTCGACCTCAACCTGGCCGCCGACGGTGACCTGAGCCACTTGGGCAGCAACCTCGAGAAGCGCAACGACGTGACTCGCTACACGCTGATAGCCGTGGCCGCGCTCAATTCGCATTTTGACCTCCGCCGCACCAAGCTCGAAGCCAACGCCCACCTGTTGTTCAACCAGGTCGTCGACCGTGTCGCCGACCTCGACACCATGCCCACTTACCGCCGCCTTTCACCCTTTTTTTCACTGATATACACGCTTGACGGAGCCACCTCGCTGCGCCTCTTCTATAAGATGACCTACCGGGCGCCCAACTTCGGCGAGCTTTATTTCTTCCAGCTTTTCCCGCGCAACCTGCGGCCCGAGCTTGCCCGGCAGGTGAATATCGGCATCACCCATAGTGGTCAGTGGTCAGTAGCTAGTGGCCAGTTTACGCTGGACGGCTACTATAACCACGTGAACGACAAGATTGTGGCCAAACCCACCACCAATATGTACTATTGGAGCATGGAAAATCTGGGTGTGGTTGACATCCTTGGCGTAGATGCGACAGCCAATTTCCAGATTTCAGATCTCAATTTTCATTTGAATTACTCCTATCAGCATGCTGTCGACCACTCGAAGGAAGGGAGCAAGGTCTACGGACACCAGATTGTCTATACGCCACGCCATTCGGGCGGGGCTTCGGCCCGATGGGAGAGCCGCTGGGTGAACCTCGGCGCGACCCTCATGGTGGTGGGCGAGCGATACAGCATGGCACAAAACATCGACCAGAACCGCATGCCGGCCTACTGCGATGTGGGTTTCTCGGCCGACCGCAAGTTCGACCTCCGTCTCGGCACCCTCAACGTCAGCCTGCATGTGCTCAATCTCTTCGACACTCAGTACGAGGTCATCCGCGCCTATCCCATGATGGGACGCAACTGGAAAATCAACATCGTCTACGAATTCTAATACAATAAATAAAATAGTATGAAACACCTTAACAGAATCATCCTCGCCAGTGTGGCCGTCCTCTTGTGTGTGGCCTGCGAGAAAGAAAAAGAAACCCCGACGGGCGGTGGAAGCTCCGAGTCCTTTGCTTTGGTGCTCAACGAAGGCAACATGAGTGCCAACAATGCCTCTGTTTCGAACCTCAATATCGTCGATGGTACCATTGATAACCAGTGGTTTGAGGCTGCCAACCACCGCGGCCTCGGCGACCAGGCACAGGACATGATGGCCTACGGCTCGAAGGTTTACATCACCGTCACCGAGTCGAACAGCCTTGAGGTCCTCAATCCCGCCACGGGAGCCTCGCAGCGTGTCGACATGGGTGACCGCAAGCCCCGCAGCATGGCTGCCGACGGAGGCAAAATCTATATCACCTGCTACAATCCTTGCAGCGTGGTGCGTGTCGATACCGCCAGTCTCGACATCGAGGCCACCTGCCTCCTCGGTCAGTTCTACCCCGAGGGTATCGCCATCGCCCAGGGCAAAGCCTTCGTGGCCAGCAGCTATAAGGGCAACGACTACGACGACAAGCTCTATGTGGTCGACCTCGCCACCTTCGACAACCCCAGCACCATTACTGTCGGCATGAACCTCTCCGGTGTGAAGAAGATAAACGACAACAAGGTCATCGTTTGCTGGATTGGTAACTATGGTGACATCTCCTCAGGCTCGGCCATCGTCGACGCCACCACGCTTGATGTCACCCTCACGGGCGAGGCATTGCAGAAGATGGATGTCTATAACGGCAAGATCTACGGCTACTCTGTCGAGTACGATGCTTCCTGGCATGAGACCAATGTGTGGAAGGTCATCAACGCCGACGGCACTGCCGAAGCATTCCCCTTCAGCGTCAGCCTCGATGCCAACGCCTACGGCATCAACATCAATCCCGCCAACGGCGACTTCTACATCACCTCTACCGACTATATGACCAACGGTGATGTCTACTGCTTCTCGCCCACCGGCGCACAACGCTTCAAAGTTGAGGCAGGAGCCATCCCCTCGAAAGTGTTGTTCTTCTAAAATAAGAAAGGGCGGCCAAATGGCCGCCCCTCTTTTTTATTTCTGGGTTGCTATGTAATCCAGTACTTTCTTTTTGTCCGAGCTGAATGTCAGCACATCGACGGTGGTGTAGTAGTTCGCTTTGTCGACGCAATAGGTGTAGGCGTATTTCAGAAATTCCACCTGCGACGAGGAGTAGTCGATGGTCTCGGCCAGGAGTGCAATCTGTCTGGCCGTAAGATTCGACGAAGCCACGATGACCTTGCCCAACGCCAAGCGGTCGCTGTCGAAAGTGCGCTCCTTCATCCTCACAATCATGGCTTCCACATCGGCCTGCGACACCCTAGGTTTCATCTCTGGCACGGGTGCTGGGTGTTTTCCGGCAGGGGGCCCCATGACGACCGGGGGCATCTTGGGTTGGGGAAGGGGTGCCGTGGGTCGACTTTCGGCGCGGTTGTGCGTCGGGGTGTAGAGGGACAGCTCGTCTGTGCGGTCGTCGTATACCACGTTGATCATCACGCTGGGTTCGCCGGGCAGTAGTTGCATCACCGCCGCTTTCTGCGCAGGACGCTTCAGCACCACCACCACCTCGTGGGTGCGTTCGGTGACGTCGGACACCAGCACGCGCCCCTGCGGCATGCGGTTCATCAGGTTGCCGTCGAAATAGACGTTGAAGCTCTCGCCTCGGTGCGATTCGAAATTCACGGTGTGCAGCGTCGGCTTTTGTGCCATCGCCACACTGCCCAGCAGGGCCAACAGACCCATCAAATACAATCTCTTCATTCTTAATTATTAATTCTTAGACGCGGCTTGCCGCGTCTCTACTGTTTATCCTCTGAACGCCATCGTGTCGATATACCTGCCGTCCTCGCCCTTGAGCGCTTTGGCAAACTCCTCGAACGAGCGGTGTTCCATATATATTACATTATATACGTCACCCACATTGTTGATGAAGTGTGCGTCGCTGTCGGTGATGAATCCGAACTTCTTGAGGTAGGCGAATTTCTTGACAAATTCGTCGCGGGTGGTGAACTTGTTAATCTCCAGCCCGTCGGCCTTCAGGTCGGGCGGTATGAAGCCTAACTGGCTCATCAGGCTTGTCGTCCCTTTGTTGACATGCGCCGGGATGAAAAGTCCACCTATGCGGTGTACCTCCTCGTAAATGCCGTCGATGTCCACGTCGATGGCATTGAGCAGGTGGTACTCTTCCTCGCCCACAATCTCCTCGTTCTCGTCGACGATGAGCTGGTAGCCGAAGCGGTCCTCGTCGTTGGGAATCTTGGGCAGGTGGGTGTCGAGGAACTCCTGCATGGCATCGAGCTGCTCGTCGTTCTCGAAGAAGCAGAGGCAGTGTGCCTCCTCCTGGCTAGTTACCTCCACGCCGCCCAGCACGAACAGCCCCTTTTCCTTGCCCACTTTCTGTGTCACCTTCACCTGGCGGGTCGTGTTGTGGTCGCTGATGGCTATCATGTCCAGCCCACGCTCGAGCGCACGGTCCACTATGGCCGTGGGCGACATCTCCAAGTCGCCGCACGGCGAAAGCACCGTGTGGATATGCAAATCGGCTTTAAAAGGAGTCACCATAACTATTGCCTTAACTCCTTAATTATTGTCTCCTTAACTACTGATTCAGCAGCTGGTAAATCTTGCCGACGGTCTCGTAGGTCTGCATGTCGGTGCTCAGGAACGGGATGCCTTCCTCGTTGCTCTGCTCCACGGTGTCCTCGCTGGCCGTCAGACCCTTCACCAGGATGACGCAGGCCAATTCCTTCAGCGAGGCGATGGCCATCACGTTCTTGTGGGTCTGCAAGGTCACCCATACGTTGCCCATCTCGGCATTTCCCATCACATCGCTCAACAGGTCGCTGACATAGCAGCCGTCGATGTCGCGATCCAAGCCGCTCTCGCCACACAACACTTTGAGGTTCAGTTTCTCAACCAATTCTCTTACTTTCATTTTTTTCTTGTTTTATTAGTCGTTTATGGAATGCAAAAATACATAAAAAAAGGCACATGCGAAAAAAAATTTCCTTATTATGAAAAAAAAGTGTAATTTTGCACTCTCGAAACCTACTTACCATACCGGCAAAAAATGAAACAACAGCTCACTGTCCTCCTGCTCCTCGTTGCCTTTGCGGTTCCTGTTTCCGCACAGCCGGGTCCGGTGCGTACCCAGATTGACAATGCCATTGTCAATGCCGCGGAGAAACAGCGTATCCGCGACGGACATTTCTATGCCAAATGCCCTGTTGAGCGACGTTGGGTGTCGGCTTGGTTCGACGGTCATCCCCACATGCGTCTCGTGGGTATCGACGACACTCCCCGTTGGTATGATTTCGGCCGCATCAAAGGCCCTCGTGGCTTCTGGTTCGACATTGCCACCGGCACCGACATAGGCCCTGTCTCCAAACTCGACAAATCGCTGGCCACCGCCATGCGCCGTGCCCTCCTCACGCCCATCGCTACTCCCGTGGGACTCTATGGCGACACCGTCGTCTACTGCCTCGTCGAGAATGTCAAGTACGACACCCTCAAGTTCAGCCAGTGGCTCGACCTCCAGTGCTCACTCACCATCCCCTGGTACCGCCGCAATGCCGACGGCACCCTCTCCATGGCTTTCGTCACCGCCGAGCAGGAGAAGTCTTTCCGCCGCCGCAACCTCAGCGACCTCCACGACAATTTCATCCAATCCACCGTCAAGCCCCTCGAGCCTTACCTCGTCGACTTCACGTGGTACTCCAAGAGCAATTTCCTCCTCGAAACCCGGGGTGTAACTCTCTCGGAGAATAGATTTGTCTGTAATCAGGCCGACGCTACCGAGTGCCTGTGGATTAAGAACTACGATGTTCTCTATGTGTGGGAGAACGGTTTCCTTCGCGGGGTCTATAACCTCATGCAGATGGACGACCTCAATTCCTCGTGGTCCAAGGCCATACCATTCGCCCGCAACATCCGCACCATTCCTTTCTCCGAGCGCCATCACCGAGCCCTCCTCGACCGTTGCGAGGACTCCATCGTCTCCGCCTACCTCGCCTCGCTCTCGGCCACCGGCCATCCCGACACCGCACTCCTCGCGCGCTACTTTAATATATATGGCAAATACAACACCCGCCACTCCGACGAGATAGAGAACTCTATCTTCACCCTGGCCAAGGCCGACCTCAAGTGGGCCGCCTACTACCTCCAGACCTACGATCGCAAGAATGGCCACCATTACGCCAAAATCGACGACCTCGCTTTCGCCATTGTGCAGCGAAACTTCTCACAGGCTCAGGTCTATAAGGATCTCTTCCCCACGGGTAAGCACCTCACCGAGGCCGAGGAAATCCTCGTCTTCGAGAAGGCTTGCCGCAACTACGACAGCAGTCTCTACCTCTCGCAGTATCCTTCGGGAACCTATATGCCGCTCTTCGACCAGTTCATGGAGTCGGAGGAACAGCGCCTCTACCTCGTGGCCACGCAAATCTACGAGAAGAACACCGCCCACGACATCGAGGAGTCCATGCGCTCCGCCGTCTACCCCTACCTCAAGCAGTTTCCGCGTGGCTCTCATCTCTCCGACATCAACGAGGCATACTACTACGGCATGGCTTTCCACAAGAAGATGGCCGCCATCTACACCTCGCGCTACCCCTCGGGCAGCGAACGGGCCGACCGCCTGCGTCAGCTCATCGACATCCAGGTGGAGAAAAAGGAGGCCCGCACCTTGAAACGAGCCCAACGACAAGCCGAGCAAATTCCCATTCAGTGATGGTCAGATATGTTAAAAAGTGCCCCGTCGGGCATTTTTTTTGTTAATAATTCAAAAAATGTACGTATCTTTGCATTTTAAAAACTGTTAAAATATGAGTTTGAAGATTGTTGTACTTGCAAAACAAGTTCCTGATACTAGGAATGTTGGCAAGGATGCTATGACAGCCGAGGGTACGGTGAACCGTGCCGCGCTGCCCGCTATTTTTAATCCTGAAGATTTGAATGCCCTCGAACAGGCGCTGCGTATAAAAGAGCAGAACCCCGGCACCACCGTGGGCCTGCTGACCATGGGTCCCCCGCGTGCCGGCGAGATTATCCGCGAAGGTCTCTACCGCGGCGCCGACACCGGCTGGCTGCTCACCGACCGCCTCTTCGCCGGTGCCGACACGCTGGCCACCAGCTACGCCCTGGCCACCGCCATCAAGAAGATTGGCAACGTGGACCTCGTCATCGGTGGCCGTCAGGCCATCGACGGCGACACCGCCCAGGTGGGCCCCCAGGTGGCTCAGAAGCTGGGTCTCAACCAGGTGACCTACGCCGAGGAGATTATCAAGATTGAGAACGGCAAAGCCACCATCCGCCGCATGATTGACGGCGGTGTCGAGGTGGTGGAGGCTCCGCTGCCCCTGGTGGTGACCGTCAACGGCAGCGCCGCCGAGTGCCGCCCCGCCAACGCCAAGCTGGTCATGAAGTACAAATATGCCGCCTGCCCGCTCGAAGTGGCCGAGGACGACAGCCGCAAGGGCCTCCGCGCCGAGCGCCAGTACCTCAACCTCATGCAGTGGAGCGTGGCCGATGTCGACGGCGACCCCAGCCAGTGTGGCATGAGTGGCTCGCCCACCAAGGTCAAAGAGGTGCAGAGCATCGCATTCCAGGCCAAGGAGAGCAAGACCCTCACGGCAAAAGACGAGGACATCAACGCCCTCATCCAGGAATTGTTGAACGACAAAATCATCGGATAAAATGAGAAGTTAAAGAAGTTAGAGAAGTTAAGTAGTTAAGCCGAATGCCTGGTCACTGTATCATAAATGTAATGGCTTAACTTCCGAGCGCAACAGCGCGATACCTTCTTAACTTCATAACTACATATTAAAAAGAGAATATGAATAACGTTTTTGTATATATTGAGATTGAAGGTACCGAAGTGCGCGAGGTGTCGCAGGAACTTCTGACCAAAGGCCGTAAGCTGGCGAATGAACTGGGCGTGGAGCTCCACGCTGTGGCCATCGGCACCGGCATCAAGGGCAAAGTCGAGGAACAGGTGCTGCCCTACGGCGTCGACAAACTCTTCGTCTTCGACGCCCCCGAGCTCTTCCCCTACACTTCGGCCCCCCATACCGACATCGTGGTGAACCTCTTCAAGGAGGAGCAGCCGCAGATTTGCCTCATGGGCGCCACCGTCATCGGCCGTGACCTCGGCCCGCGCGTCTCGTCGAGCCTCACCAGCGGCCTCACCGCCGACTGCACGCAGCTCGAGATTGGCCCCTTTGAGGACAAGAAGAGCGGCAAGACCTACGACAACCTGCTTTACCAGATTCGTCCCGCTTTCGGCGGCAACATCGTGGCCACCATCGTCAACCCCGACCATCGTCCCCAGATGGCCACCGTGCGCAGCGGCGTTATGCAGAAAGCCGTCTATGAAGGCTCTTGCAAGAAGGAGGTCGTCTATCCGGAAGTAAGTAAATATGTCAGCCCCGAGGCTTTCGTGGTGAAGGTGCTCGACCACCATGTGGAGGCCGCCAAGCACAACCTCAAAGGTGCCCCCATCGTCGTCTCCGGCGGCTATGGCGTGGGCAGCAAAGAGGGCTTCGAGATGCTCTTCGAGCTTGCCAAGGTGCTCCACGGCGAAGTGGGTGGCAGCCGCGCCGCTGTCGACGCAGGCTGGATTGACAACGACCGCCAGATTGGCCAGACGGGCGTCACCGTGCACCCCAAGGTGTACATCGCCTGCGGCATCAGCGGCCAGATCCAGCACATCGCCGGCATGCAGGACTCAGGCATCATCATCAGCATCAACAGCGACCCCGACGCACCCATCAACAAAATTGCCGACTATGTTATCACCGGCACGGTGGAGGAAGTGGTACCGAAACTTGTGAAATATTATAGACAAAATAGTAAGTAAAACTGAAGTTAAAGAAGTTAAGAAGTTAAAGAAGTTAAGCCAATAGTTATGACGAACCAATTTCAGAATATTGTCGCATGGCAGAAGGCGCATAAGTTTGTACTTCTTGTATATCGGGCAACAAAGACTTACCTTGATTTCGAGAAGTTTGGCCTGTGTTCGCAGTTCCAGCGTGCAGCCGTGTCTATACCGGCCAATATTGCTGAAGGGTACAAAAAACTTAGTAGAGCAGACAAGTTACGTTTCTACAACATAGCCCAGGAAAGTCTAGAGGAATGCAGCAAGACACTCAATGCTTATTGCAAAGGTGAAGTTGACAACAATTTTGGTAACGAGCTATAGCATATCTGTCGGCTTAACTTCTTGAACTTCTTAACTTCTTAACTTCTCAAATAACAAAAGGAAATGGCAAACTACTATACCGACCATCCTGAGATTGCGTTCCACCTCAGCCATCCTGAGATGAAGCATCTCGTTGATTTGAGAGAAAAGAATTACGAGGACGCCCAAAAGGGTATCGACTACGCCCCCGTGGACTTCGACGACGCGATGGAGAACTACCGCCGCGTGCTCGAAATCACTGGCGACGTGGCCGCCAACACCCTTGCCGTCAACTCCGAGAGCGTCGACCTCGAAGGTCCGCACCTGGAGAACAACCGCATGGTGTATGCCTCGAAGACCGTCGAGAACCTCCAGCAGACCCGCCTCGCGGGCCTCTACGGCGTGAGCATGCCGCGCCGCTACGGCGGACTCAACCTGCCCAACGTCATCTTCTCGATGGCCAGCGAGCTGGTGGCTGCCGCCGATGCCGGCTTCCAGAACATCTGGAGTCTGCAGAGCTGCATCGACACCCTCTATGAGTTCGGCAGCGAGGAGCAGCGCCAGAAATACATCCCGCGTATCTGCGCCGGCGAGACCATGAGTATGGACCTCACCGAGCCCGACGCAGGCTCCGACCTGCAGCGCGTGATGCTCAAGGCCACCTTCGACGAGAAGGAGAACTGCTGGCGCCTCAACGGCGTGAAGCGCTTCATCACCAACGGCGACTCCGACATCCACCTCGTCCTCGCCCGCAGCGAGGAGGGCACCAAGGACGGACGCGGCCTGTCGATGTTCATCTACGACAAACGCAACGGCGGCGTCGACGTGCGCCACATCGAGCACAAGCTCGGCATCCACGGCAGCCCCACCTGCGAGCTCACCTACAAGAACGCCAAGGCCGAACTCTGCGGTGACCGCAAGATGGGCCTCATCAAATATGTGATGGCCCTGATGAACGGCGCCCGCCTCGGCATCGCCGCCCAGAGTGTGGGTCTCAGCCAGGAAGCCTACAACGAGGGCCTCGCCTACGCCCGCGAGCGCGCCCAGTTCGGCGAGAAGATTATCCACTTCCCCGCCGTCTACGACATGCTCTCGCGCATGAAAGCCAAACTCGACGCCGGCCGCAGCCTGCTCTACCAGACCGCCCGCTACGTCGACCTCTACAAGTGCCTCGAGGACATCGCCCGCGACCGCAAGCTCACCCCCGAGGAGCGCACCGAGATGAAGATGTACAACCGCCTGGCCGACGCCTTCACGCCCATCGCCAAGGGCATGAACTCCGAGTATGCCAACCAAAACGCTTACGACGCCATCAGCATCCACGGCGGCTCGGGTTTCATCATGGAGTACAAGTGCCAGCGTCTCTACCGCGACGCGCGTATCTTCAGCATCTACGAAGGTACCACCCAGCTCCAGGTCGTCGCCGCCGTGCGCTACATCACCAACGGCACCTACCTGCAGGTGATGCGCGACATGATGGCCAAGACTCCCGACTGCGAGCTGAAGAACCGCGTGGCTCCGCTCATCGACCTCTACGAGCAGGCCGTCAAGTATGTCAACGACGCCAACAACCAGGAGGTGCACGACTTCCTGGCCCGCCGCCTCTACGACATGACCTGCGAAATCATCATGAGCCTCTTGATTATCGACGACGCCAGCCGCGCCCCCGAGCTCTTCGAGAAGAGCGCCAACGTCTACGTCCGCATGACCGAGGAAGACGTCTGCGCCAAGAGCTACTATGTGATGCACTTCACCGAGGCCGACCTGCCCAGCTTCCGCGCCGAGTAAGTCGCGTCCCGACCCATTAACGGAACAGGGGAGAATTCCGATTCTCCCCTGTTCTTGTTTTATCTGACGATGATGGTCGTGCGGTCTGACTCTTGCTTGTATTCCACATTGCCGCGATTGGCGTTGAGGGGCCTGGGCTCCACCGCACCTGCGGTCCCTACATCGATGACGGGGTAAGCACCCTCCAAGAGGGGAATACAATACTTTTCCTTGTCAAAGTATACCGGCAGGTGAAACGTCACCCGTACCACCTCCCATTGCTTCGTCTCATAGTTCATTCGCTTTCCCGGCTTCCATTTGGGCATCAGGCTCACGATGCGCAGTGCCTCCTGGCCGCAGCCGGCGCCGATGTCGCGCATGATGCGCGGATTCAGCACCGTGCCGTCGGTGTCCACCTCGAACTGTACAAACACCTTCCCGCCGATGGCGTTCTCGGCGGCCATCTGCGGGTACCTCATGTTGTCCTCGATGAACTTGTACAGAGCCTCCATGCCGCCGGGGAACTCCGGCTCATGTTCTACCAAAACGCCCATGAAGGGTTCGTCGGAGATTGTGTCTTCAGGCTCAGGCTCCTCCAGCAAGAAGTCCCCTCCGGCGACAATGTCGGTATCACATGATGGTTCGCGCCATACGGGTTCTTTCTTCTCCGCCGTCTGCCGCGTGGTGTCCACCTCCTCAAGGGTGTCGGGACAGGGGACCTCGCCCTCGAGGGCCCTGAACGGACTTCCGTTGCCGCCGCCATTGCCGCAGGCCGAGAGGCCCAGCGTCAGGCCCGCAATGGTGGCCACTTTGCCCAGCCTGATGCGGTCGGCGAGAGCATTCTCGAGGTAGCGCACCTCGGCCTCGCAGCGCGGACAGGTGCCGCGGCACTCGCCCTTGTAGGTACACTCCTTGATTTCCAGCGGTATGTCATTTTCCTCGGCGATGCGCTTGCGCACCTCCTTCAGGTGTTTGCAGATGTTTTTTCCTCGCGACATGGTAATATCTTATAGGTGAATCTATCGATTTTGGTGATGCCCATCCCCTCGAGGCGGGCGGCGGTGCGCGCGGTGGCGGCCTCGTCGTTATACTCCGGGATGAGGGGGACGCGGACGGTGATGTGGTCGGGACCGACGAGCGAGAGCAGGTACCCCAGGTTGTCCCAGGCGCGGCGGCCGTCGCCGCCGGTATAGGCGCGGTAGGTCTCGGGGTCGCCCTCCTTGATGTCGACGATGAAGTCGCCGACCACTTTTGCGGCGGCTTCGACCGACTTGCGCGGCACCTGCAGCGAGGTCTCGGCCGTCAGGTTCCAGCTCTTGCCGCACAGCTCCTTGAACTCCGTGAGGAAGTCCACCCTCAGCAGCGGCTCGCCGCCGCCGAAGCAGATGCCGCCGCCCGTGGCGATGAAATAGAGATTGTCAACCGACACGTAATCATATAGTTGCTGCGGTGTGTAGCGTGGCAGCCCCTCGGGATCCTCCAGGCAGCGGTGGTTGAGACAGTAGCGGCAGCGCAGCGGACAGCCGTGGAAAGCCGCCAGCGTGGTCACTCCCACGCCGTCAACTCCCAGCCGGTGCCGGTCGATGCCTATGAATGGTACAGCTTCCATATTTCAAAATGCAAAAGTACGAAAAAAATTGATATCAACAACCCAATAAGACCCTACCAATGCCCAACCAACACCCTACCAACTCCTACCGTGGGGCGCCGGCGGCTGTGGGTATGGTTGGTTGGTGATTGATGATACAAATTTGTATTTCAAAAAAAGGGGGAATAAAAATACATGATGTTCCTTGTTTCCTTATGAGGAGTGAAAGGGAGTGAGAGGGGAGTGAAAAGGAGTGAGAGGGACAATACTGCTTTTGTTGACGACAACTAAGACAACAGAAGCCCACCGGG
>DECD01000017.1:0-146 GCA_002349055.1 Bacteroidales bacterium UBA2939
ATTCCCGGCACCTACACCATCAACATGAACATCATGAACAACCAGGGTTGCAGCGCCGATGCCAGCACGGTGCACATCACGGTCTACCCCAAACCGTTGCCGCCGACCATTGGCTGGGGCACCCGCCTCTGCATGGACGACCCGCC
>DECD01000017.1:336-13832 GCA_002349055.1 Bacteroidales bacterium UBA2939
CCCGGAGTGGCCTCCCTGTGGTACTACGACCCCACCTCGGGCTGCAAGTCCGAAGAGGCTTACATTTCCATCGACGCCCAGCCCAACTTCGACGCCCTGCTGACGGGCTGCTACGAGAAGTGCCCCGAGTATTTCCGCAACAACCCCTGGCTGCCTGTCTGGGGTCTCACCCGCGGCTCGCAGCAGATTGAGTGGAAGTGGCACCTCGACGGTAACGGCATCGACAACGGCATCGGCAACTACACCTACTATCCCCTCCAGCTCCCGCTCGTCGGCTACGGCGATTACTACCTCGGTGTGGACTACAACAATAACAACTGCCACGTGGAGTCGCCCACGCTCACCATCACGCCGACCAAGGACTGTGGCTGCGAGGATATCGACGTCACCTACCTCACCAGCTGGTATGTGAAGGAGTGCCGCTTGGGCTACAAGATAGAGGTTACCGTCTGCAACAACGGCGAGCGCGAAGCCTGCTTCGGCGACCTCAGGCCGCTCTTCGAGAGCGAGAACATGCAGATGGTGTGGACCGACTTCTCCCCCACCACCCTCGGCTACAACGGTTGCTTCTCGTTCATCATCGAGATGGAGGTGTCGCAGCTCCTCCCCTCGTCGACGGCCCTGTTCGAGCTCTACGACGAATGCAACCACTGCACCAAGGACTTCTCCGTCGACCTCATGCCCGAACTGGAGTGCGAGATGGAGATGGGGCTCCTGGACTACGTCCTCTTGCCCGAACTGTCGAGCTCCGTCGCCGGCTATGTCGACTTCAAGCTCGATGTCGCCCCCTGCCAGCGTCTCCTCGCCCTGTGGTCCGAGCCGCCAATGGTGGTCAACTACTGGTACGACGGCGCCCAGACGGTCTACGGGCTTGCTATGGTCGACTATGCCACCCTGTCGCGCCTGGCGGCCCAGGGCGGCGAGGTGTGCTTCTACGCCATTACCTGTGAAGGCGACAAGCTCTGCAAGCGCAAAGTCTGCATCCCGGCAGAAGAGCTCTTCAACAAGCTGAACGAGATGGCCGGATGGGCCAAGCGCGACGGCGGCGAGAACGGCAGCCGGAAGCACATGGAACGAGCCGAAGCCGCCGACAGTCCCGAGCCGCGTCTCATGCCCAACCCCACTACCGGTGAGGTCGCGATTGTAATGAGCAACCCCCTCTCAGAGGCGATTGTAATGAGCAACCCCCTCTCAAAAGTGAATGTCGTGGGCACGGAGGACGACGTCGTCGAGGTGCTGGTCTTGGATATGAACGGTCGCCAGATGGCCACCTTCGACAACACGGCCAAGTTCAACATCGGCAACCTCGCCTCCGGCATCTACATTGTCCGCGTGAAACGTCTCAGCGCCGACACCGAGAAGGTCACCTACCTCAAGCTTGTGAAAAAATGAGAAATGAGAAATGAGAAATGAGAAATGAGAAATCACAATTCAAACCCATTAAATACAAACCAATAAAAAACAACAACCAATGAAAAAGTCTTTTAAATTCCGTTCGGTGGCTTTCGCCGCCATCATGGCTCTCGGCAGCCTCGCCAGTGTCTCCTGCGACAAGGAGAATGACCTCCTCGACCTCCAGACCCCGGGTACAACGTCCTTCAAGACCGACTCGCCCTCCAACCCCGGCGTCAGTGCCATCTTCCTCATCGACGAGATGTTCCACGACTCCATGGGCCGTTGCTGGCACATGAAGGGCTCCGGCAGCTGGATTGATGTCAACGGCGGTCGCAACGGCGTGCACCTCAATGTGAAGTTCAAACAGTGTGGCCAGGATTATTCCTACCTCTTCAAGGGCCAGGCCATCTGGAACCTCACTTCCGATCCCACGCAGTTCAACCTCATTCCCGACGAGGGTGCTCCCGAGCCCACGCGCCTCGTCTGGTTCGTGATGCGCGAATACTCGTACTATCTGCTCTACCACTCGGGCCAGGGTTCGGCAAAAAACGTCAGCGAAGCCGAGGATGGAATCCACTTCCCCATCGAGCTCCAGGAGTTCACGGACTCGAACAACACCACCTGGACGGTGTGGGGCGGCTACTACGAGCTGCTGGGCCGTCGTGCCATCCGCTTCGACATCAAGTTCTATCCCACCTACAGCACCAGCCGCGTCGCCATCCGTCATTATGTGGGCACCGTCACCTTCGACCTCAATGGAGGCTACGTGGTTACCGGTGGCGACTTCCGCATGACCGACGAGATTCGCGAGTTCCTGCGCGACTTCGCGAGATATTACCTAAATCACTAAGAATCTTCCTGTTTCCATTAAACACTTTTGTCACCACGGCGGCCGCTCTCTTGCGGCTGCCGTGGTTTTTTTTTGAAAAAAAAATTTGCGCTCTTGTCACACAATTCAAAAATTTTTGCCTCTAATAAGGCAGAAAAATGCGAACCATCTGATAGAGTCTCATTCAAGAGTGCGCCGTTGAATGGGACTATAAACAGGGAAAGGTGCCTTGTGGAGAGAGACTGCCACTGCCGTAGGAAAGCGTAACAGTCGACCCCCCACTCCATGCACCTTAGGCATAATTGGTCGCTCTAAATATGATAACGCGAGCGCCGGGAAATTATTTTATGAGACAAGAATTCGTTTGCCTTCTTGCTCATAAAGCACACAAAAGCAATCCGAAAACGCTGAGCAAAGTGCCAGCGTGCTCCGCGAGAGGGAGAAAAAAAAATAAAAAAAAAACAATAAAATGAAAAAACAAAACTTGATGCAGGAATTTGAAAGCCTGAAAATTGAAAAGGCTAGTAGCCTTTATGGTGGACAATGCGGAGACGGCGATACAATCTGTGAAATCTCCTGTAATTACCCAACTGCCCCAGACGGAAAAACAGATACAAAAGCAGATAGGATAGTCGACGACAAAGAAATTTATTGTCCGGCCGATAAAACGAGGGTTGAGCTTCCGTATATTCCGCCAATTCGTCCCTGATGCTGGGCTATAGACCATAAAACAATTGCATTCTGACTAATGGTAGACTGGAAGAGGGTTCTGATATGTGAGTAATCGGAGTTCCTTCCAGTCTACCCGGTCGGAATGAGAATTATAAAAGTCATTCAGGATTAGGATGAGACAGGTATTGCTGTTTGTTGCCATTCTATATGTTGTTTTTCCCGCATGTGCTCAGTCGGAGCAGTGGAAGTGTTATTTGGACATCTGCAAGCAGTTCAGTTCTGACATGACGCCCAGCGAGAAGATGGAAGTCTATGCGCGAATGGATTCCCTGTTTGATGGATATGTCCCTGTCCGACAGCAAGAAATGAATTACATGGAGGCCGCCCTGCTATGCGGCGATACGGTGACATTCAAAAAGATGGCCTTTCGCGTAGTCAGATGGAAGGGGTGGAATCCGCTTGTGTTCTACTATATGGACCAATACAAGTCTTTGAGGGACTGCGACTGGTGGCCGGAACTGGACTCCATCCAGCAGGCCATCCATGGCAGGAAGGACTACAGCTACGCAGAGACATTGTACCAGATGGAACAGGAAGACCAGGCGGTGCGGCGTGCCTTCAGCGACCCCGACCACACTCATACAAAAGCTGACGAGGATTCGCTTTCGAGACGTATGCATGAAGTGGATTCGGTCAACCTTGCCAAGCTAATACGGTTGATAGATACTCTGGGATTCCCCTCATGGGATAGGGTGTGTTCTTACGGTGCACGCGCAGCCTGGCTCATCGCGCAGCATGCGCACCCATGGTTCCAGTACGGTTACGTCAAGCAGATGCGAAAAGCGGTGGCGGATACCAACGCTGACCCGTCGAATCTAGCCTACCTTGAAGACCGTCTGCGCACAGGGCGCGGTCTTCCGCAGCTTTACGGCACACAGTTCTCTTCCACTGGCAAGAACAATCGGACGGTGTGGCTGTGTCCTACCGCCGATATCAAAAACATTAATCTTCGTCGCGGACAGATGCTTATGCCACTGTTGGAGGACTATATCGAGGGGTACCTGAAAACCGAAACCGAGCAGGGTTTGCTCGACAGCGACACCCCGCTGACAGAGATGGGTGACAACTATGTGCGTTACTATTACCTTGGCGACCAGTTTTCGCTTCGGCCGATAGATATGCAGGAGGGCGTGACGGATGCTGTGGCATACACGAATACAGGCGATTACTGCGCTGCAATTCCTGTCTTCTGTTCACGGCTCTCGAACCTCTATCCCTTTGTACGCGACCTGAAGCACTATCTGGAATGCCTTCTGCGTAGCGAATGCGTAGGAAACCAGTACTGCTACATTAGCCATTATGAAGTGCTGGAGCGCATGGTGCTTTGCGGCTACGAGCCGGACGCTTGGCTCGACTCGCTGCCCGACACGCTCACTGTGCCCCTGCTGGCCGATTACGCCAACCTGCACGATGAGTATCTGCGCTACCTCAACCACGAGGACGATGCCGAGCTCACTGCCGCCCTCGCCAACCGCGCCGACTTTGAGGCTCTGCTTCGAAGCGGCAAGAACTACCACCGCTACGAACTCGATGCCTGGAACCACGCCTATCCCTTGTTGCTGAAGATGACCGACGAACTGACAGAAGACGACTATGAAGAGTTCTTTGCCCTTCTTTGGCGCGAAGTGGAGCGTGGCAACCTTCACGCCGAAGATTACGTTTCGCTCTACGACCGCACTTATTATCGAATTTATGGCAAAGACTGGTACGGAACCTTTGCCGCAACCGACAAGCATATCCGTACTGCCAAGCCGAAGACTCTCAACGAGCGCCGCCGCGCAGCATGTCTGCCCCCGATACAATCAAAAAAAACAAACTGAAATAAAGAACAAGGAGAAATGGTTTTTGTTATTTCTATGTACGATGACTTCTCTACATCCGATGTAATCACATGGATTAGGGGTAAAGGAAAAGAAATTATACGAATAAACAGCTATGAGGATGTGGCCTATATGTTCAAATATCATGGCGAGGATTTAATCAATCCACAATCTGATTTAATGAAAAATATTACGGGTGTATGGTTCCGTAGATGTCCACACTATTCCCCATATCCACTCAATAAGCGGATTGATGAAGAGACACGCTCTAACCTCATGGTCTTCTACAAAAGCGAGCATAAGGCCGCCTATGATTATTTGAACTCACTTCTATCATCGAAGCGTTGGCTCAATAGCGATGAAACTAGCGATCCAAGTAAAACCGGTCAATTGGACTTGGCAGTCGAGGCAGGTCTTAATATTCCCGAATATAAAGTTGTAGGGAGCAAGCAGGCAATGAGGACTTTTTGGGAGAAGTGCAACCACCGTGCAGTAGTGAAACCTATACAGGATGCTCATCATATTCCTACTGCAACAGGAACATATTTACCATATACCTATCTGCTCAAGGAGAGCGATTTTAAAGACTTACCTGAAGTATTCTTTCCTTGCATGATGCAAAAAGCCATCGACAAGAATATTGAAATACGGTCTTTCTTTCTTGATGGAAAGTTTTATAGTATGGGTATTGTTTCTACTAGGGATCAACAGACATGCGTTGATTTCCGTCGATACAACGATGTTCATCCCAATCGTCGAATTCCTTTTTGCCTGCCGGAAGAAATTGAGCAAAAACTGACCCGCCTGATGGCCTCGCTTCACCTCAACTGTGGGTCGTTCGACTTAATATTGGATAATCAGGGAGACTACTACTTTTTGGAAGTGAATCCAGTGGGACAATTCGGCATGGTTTCATACCCCTGCAACTATTATCTTAATCGCGAAATCGCGAACTTTTTAACAAAGAAGGAAATATGATTACGAAGAAATT
Source organism: Bacteroidales bacterium UBA2939 (assembly GCA_002349055.1). Classification (GTDB taxonomy): domain Bacteria; phylum Bacteroidota; class Bacteroidia; order Bacteroidales; family P3; genus Colimorpha. Next base: position 6,104 of record DECD01000017.1, read on the forward strand.
TCGAAAAAAACTCATTGAAGCTGGGCATCCGGTGACGATGATGTTCGTTCAGAACAGCGAGACAAAGAATTCGAAGAATCACTTGATTCTTCCCATTGAAGTAAATAACGGCCAAACAATCATATCAGATGATTTATACAAGCACATCACAACTCTCAAGAAGTACTAAGCCTATTTTTTTTCAGTTTTGGGCCAATTGTATCCTGGTGAAAGGATACCGCCGCGGAATAGTATTTGACATTTTCCGTCGACAGCAGATTGTCGTATCAAAGTTGTTCTGTGAGATGATCGACAAATATGGATCGACATCCATCAACGACATCAAGGAGGATGCCTCTATGGAAGAGCGCAGGGGCTACCTAAAAATGTTGGACTTTTTTGTTAAGAACGATTTTGGGGTGTATACGGACAATCCGTCGGAGCTGCCGCCGTTGAGTATGGAATACGATTCGCCATATTTGGCGACGACGGTGGTGGTGAAGTCAGACAGCGACAATGACTACGAGGCTCTCGTGGAGCAAATGAAGGAGATAGGACGGGAACTGATGCTCTCGGTGCAGATAAACGACGAGGGACACATGACCCCAGAGATGATGAGAGAGATTGGCGAACTGACGATTCATAGCACAATAGGATGTATTCACATTTACACGCATTTCTCTAAAGAGTACAAACCGAAAGATTTCCTGTTTATGATGCAAAACCTGCGGTTTCGGAAGATAGTGTTCATGGGGGCTGCGGAGACAAAGCGAGTGGAGCCAATCAGTGAGTCGCAAGGGGTGGTTAGGTATCTGAAAGAGGAGATGGACTATGAAGACTGTGGCAATGTGGGCAAACGCTACTTTGTCATCGGTCAGCCGTTTTTCATCGAAGGACATTCCTGCAACACCTGTCTGAACCGGAAGGTGAGTATCGACAAAGAGGGCAATATCGGCAACTGTCCATTGATGCCGCATACGTTTGGAAATATCAAGACATCCTCATTACGTGAAATAGTATCTCGTCCTGATTTTCAAAGATTGTGGCATATAACGAAAGACGAGATAGTGGTTTGTAAAGATTGCGAATACCGCTATATCTGCACGGATTGCCGCCACTATATCAAAGACAAGAATAACATCTACTCGCAACCGTCAAAGTGCGGGTACAATCCCTATATTGCCAAATGGAGCGACGAAGAGGGCTACGTGCCGGTGTCATCCTGTTGACGAGTCTTCTGCTGTCTGCTTACGTGCAGGCTCAGGATACGCTGCGGCTGACGTTGGACAGCTGCCTGCGCTACGCTTATGAGCACAGCAGCGTGGTGGAGCTTGCGCGGCTGGGAGAGGAGCGGGCGGAGGTGACGCTGCACAGCGCTCGCTGGCAGCTCCTGCCCACTGTCAATGCTTCGGCAGGGGAATACTGGAGCCAGAGCGGCGACCAGAGCTCGCAGGATTTCAGCATGGGGGTGAATGCATCGATGACGCTGATTGACGGCGGCGGGAGATGGAGCCACTACAAGCGGAGCAAGCTGGCGCGGCAGCAAAGCCAGCTACAGGCACAACAGAGCCGGCGCACGGTGGGAGAGGAAGTGGCGGAGGCCTACCTCGCACTGCTGATGGAGGGCGAAAGACTTGCTTACCAGCAGCATCTCTTGGAGACCTGCCGACGGCAGGAAGCGGAGGGACGGCTGCGCTACGAGGTGGGGAAGATAATGGAGAGCGAATACCAGCTGATAGAGGCGAACCTGCGACAAGCCGAAAAGGAGAGAGACAACTTGGAACTGGCGATAGAAGAAGACCGGTGGAGGCTGCAAGTGCTGCTGGGACTGTCTGAGGAGGTTGCAGTGGACGTTGAACCATTGGAGACAATCCCCGAAGAGAGTATGATGCCGACGATGGAGAGTGTGATGGATTTGGCGCTGGAACGGCAGCCGGAGATGAAGATAGCCGAGGTGGGGGTGGAAATAGCGAAACAGGGAGTTCGCACGGCGCGAGCGGTGTATTTCCCCACGCTGAGTGTATCGGCGAGCAGCAGCTTCTACGGCGGGCAGCAGGGGCTGGTGGATGCCTTGGGACGTTTTATCAACCAAGGAGGTTTGAACAGCAACATTGGGTTGAGCGTGAGCATTCCCATCCTTAACTACAGCAGCGCGAGCGCGCAGATGAGACAAAGCAAGATTGACCTCCGCCAGGCGGAAGTGGAACGCGAGCAGAAGGGGAGGGAATTCCGGCAGTGGGTGAAAAGGATGTATGTGGCGGCTGAACAGTCGCTGAACGACTACCGAGTGTCGCGGCAACTGGAACAAGCATATGGGGCGAACTACGAGGTGTACAGGAAACGGTATGATGAGGGCAAGGTGGGTATTGTGGAATTCCTACAGCAGCAGGACCGGTATCTGAGCGCACTGAACGACTACCTGCAAAGCAAGTACGCCTATGTACTGAATATGAAAATGCTGGAACTAATTAAAACAGAGCCATGAACGAAACGACAGACAATGTGAACCTGCGGAGCGATGAAGTGCAGGAAATCCTTGGTCGCCCACCGCGTGGCATTGTGCGCTGGGGAATAACGGTGGTGATGGGAGTGGTAGTGGGTTTGGTGGTGGGGAGCTATTTTGTGAAATACCCCGACGTGGTGGAGGCAACAATCACGGTGAGCAGTGAGAACCTGCCTGCCGACGTGGTGGCTCGCACGAGCGGCAAAATCGACACGTTGATGGTGGAGGAACAGCAAGAGGTGAGGGAGGGAGAGATGCTGGCAATGCTTGAGAACACCGCCAGCCTCGACGATGTGCTGCTGCTGAAAGAGCGGGTGGACTCGGTGGTTGACGGGGAAGCGTTGCGACTGGGCGAGCTGCAGGAAGCATACGCGGCCTATCGCAAGGCGCGGGCGGACTACGACTATTTCGTTGAGGCCGACTATCACCACAAAAAGATGGTGTCGGCCAGGAAACAGATTGCCACCCAGCGCGGGCTGCTGGAAGGGAACCGACGGCAGCTGGCGTTGAGTGAGAGACAGTGCAAGGCGGCGCACAAGCTGTTCGAGATGGATTCGCTGCTCTACAAGGAGAGGGCGCTTTCGCTGTCCGACTACCAGACGGCGCAGAGCAACTACACGGCGCAGGTGCAGGCCCTGGAGTCGTCGCGGATGGGCATAGACAACGGGCGGCTGGCCATCCTCCAGTTGGAACAGACGGTCTTTGACCTGGAACAGCAGTATAACGACACAAAACAGCAACTCGTCCTCGCGCTTACTTTGGCGCGCGAGCAGTTGCTTTCGCAAATCGACCACTGGGAGCAGACCTATGTGCTGAGGGCGCCGTGTGACGGGAAAGTAACCCTGACAAAATACTGGCAGAAAAACCAGAATGTTGCGGCTGGCGAAGTGGTGGTGACGGTGGTGCCTGACAGTTCGGCGCACATGGTGGGCAAGATAGAGCTGCCGCTGCGCGGGGCCGGCAAAGTCGAAGTGGGGCAGTGTGTTAACATCAAATTTGACAACTACCCCTATATGGAATACGGCATGGTGAAAGACACGATACGCACGATGGCGCTGGTGCCGGTGAAGACGCAGGCGGGGAATGTGTATGTGCTGGAAGTCACGCTCCCGGAGCGGCTGGTGAGCACCTATGGGAAAGAACTGCCCTTCACGCAATCGATGACCGGCACGGCCGAAATCATCACGGAAGACCGTCGCCTGATTGAACAATTCCTCAACCCCATCAAATCTGTCCTCAAAAGATGAAGAGATTCCCACTATACCAACAACTCGACGCGATGGACTGCGGGCCTACATGCCTGCGTATGATTGCGAAATACTATGGAAAACACTACACGCTCGACACGCTGCGGCAGCGCAGCTTCATCAGCCGCAACGGGGTCAGCATGTTGGGTATCAGCACGGCGGCCGAGAGCATCGGGATGCGTACGCTCGCGGTACATGTCTCTTTCGAAAAACTCTGTGAAGCTCCGCTGCCTTGTATCGTTCACTGGAACCAGAACCATTTCGTGGTGGTGTACGGAATCTCGGTCGACAAACGCCATCCCGACCAAGGAACGGTCTATGTGGCCGACCCTGCCGCCGGGAATATCAAGTATTCGGTCAAGGAATTCCTGGCGCATTGGATAAGCACCATGTGTAAGGGAGAGGAAGAGGGTATGGCCTTGCTGCTGGATACCACGCCCGACTTCTACGCCGCCGAGGATGAGAAGAGCGACAAAACGAAATTCTCCTTCATCATTCAGTACCTGCGGCCATATAAAAAACTCATCGTCCAGCTTTTTCTCGGTATGCTGATAGGGACGGTGCTGCAACTCATCTTCCCTTTCCTGTCGCAAAGCATTGTTGACTATGGTATCGGCAACAACAACTTGAGCTTCGTGACGGTGATTCTCGTGGCCCAGCTGACGCTGTACGTGGCGCAGACTTCGGTGGAGTTCATCCGCTCGTGGATTCTGCTGCACATCAGCGCACGAATCAATATCAACATCATCTCCGACTTCTTGATTAAGTTGATGAAGCTGCCTATCGGTTTCTTCGACACCAAGATGATTGGCGACCTGATGCAGCGCATCGGTGACCACTCGCGCATCGAGTCTTTCCTCACGTCGAGCACGCTCAACACACTCTTCAGTATGGTCAACCTCGTGGTCTTCAGCGTGGTGCTGGCGTTGTACAGCATGAAGCTCTTCATGGTCTTTCTGGTGGCGAGCATCATCTATATTCTCTGGATTGCGCTCTTTTTGAGAAAACGCAAAGAGCTGGACAACAAACGTTTCGCGCAGGCTTCGGCCGAACAGGACAACCTCTATCAGCTCATCACAGGCATGCAGGAAATCAAACTGAACAACTGTGAGAAGCAGAAACGCTGGGAATGGGAGCACATACAGGCGAAATTGTTCCGCATCAGCATCAAGGGTTTGGCCTTGAGCCAATACCAGCAAAGCGGCGCTTTCTTCATCAACGAAACCAAGAATATCATCATCTCCTTTGTCTCGGCGGCATCGGTCATCCGCGGAGACATGACGCTGGGTATGATGACGGCCGTCCAGTACATCATAGGTCAGCTCAACCTGCCCATCAATCAGATGATTTCCTTCATGCAGTCGGCCCAGGATGCCAAAATCAGCTTGGAACGTCTCGGCGAAATCCATAATCGCGAGGACGAGGAACAGAAGGCATCGGGGAGGACGAGCATCCTCCCCGAGGACCGGAGCCTCGGGATAGAGGGGCTTACCTTCCACTATGACCCGCTCTCCGACGCAGTGCTCAAGGAGATCAATCTTGCCATCCCTCAGGGGAAAGTGACCGCCATTGTGGGGATGAGTGGCAGCGGCAAGACGACCTTGGTGAAGTTGCTGCTGGGATTCTATCCTCCCACGGCTGGACAAATCCGGGTGGGCAATCTTCTGTTGAACAACATCGACCATCATTTCTGGCGCGACCAGTGTGGCGCGGTGATGCAGGACGGTTTTATCTTTTCCGATACCATTGCCCGCAATATCGCTGTGGGTGTCGACCATATAGACAACGCCCGGCTGCTCCATGCCGCCCATGTGGCCAATATCGAACAGATGATTTCCGAATTGCCCCTGGGCTACAATACCAAGATTGGCGCCGAGGGCAAGGGTATCAGCCAAGGTCAGCGCCAGCGTATCCTCATCGCACGTGCCGTGTACAAAAATCCCGAATACCTTTTCTTTGACGAGGCGACCAACTCGCTCGACGCCAACAATGAACGTGTAATTATGGACAACCTGCAACAGTTCTTCAAAGGGAAAACGGTTGTAATAGTGGCCCATCGTTTGAGTACGGTGAAAAATGCAGACCAGATTATCGTACTACAGAATGGCGTAATAGTGGAAAAAGGTAATCATGAGCAACTGGTGGCGCAAAGGAATCATTACTATCAATTGGTAAAAAACCAGCTGGAACTGGGAAATTCTTAATATTTTTTGCGCTTTTGTCACACAATTCAAAAATTTTTGCCTCTAATAAGGCGAACAATAAAACAAACATAGTTATGACAATCAGGAAAACGATATGGTTGATGGCTTTGGCCATCTTGCCACTCATCTCCGTCCACGCCCAGCACTTCGACTGGGCCAAGGGCTTCAACGGCCTGGTGGTAGGCTCTGTTGCCGATGCCGACGGCAACCTGTACATCCTCAGTGAGTTCGGTAAGAATTCCACCTGGGATGGCCACCGCATCCTCCCCATGGCCCCCTATGGTCATGGGCCGAACTCCATCAACACCCTTATCGCCAAAATCTCCCCCAGTGGCGAGATGCTGTGGAAAAAGGTTATTCACGCAAACAATAATTCAAACACTATCCCTTACGATATCAAGCTGATGGGTGATACCGCTTTTGCCTGTTTGGTGAATGTACCCCTTCCGACAGTTGGCAACTATTGCTATTTCCTCGACACCCTGCTGCCGACATGGAGCGATTATCCTATTCCCCTGACTCAGGAGACCACCACTTGTGCGACATTTACCGCCTATTTGGTCTTCGACTTCTCTGGCGAGGTGTTGGAGCAGCACTTCATCCAGGTGTCCTACATCGACACGACGGGCAACGATTTTATGATCCACTACCCTCAACCATTTAATCTAGATATAATCGACTCCTATCCGCTGCAAAATCCGTCCTTCGATATTGATGCCAATGGCAACATCTATATCTGTCGTCAGGCCGCTGACCACCACAGTGATGTAATCTCTGTGGAGGAAGGTTCAGCCATCGGTCTCAGGTTCTGGGTCGACAGACAGTGTGTAGGCACTGTGTATGTGAACGACGGCCATCATCCGCGCTGGGTTCCGCAGTTGCTGAAGTTTTCCCCGCACCTGGCATCGTTGCTGGACAGCCGGTATGTTTTTCAGTCGAACAGCGGAACCGATTATCGTAGCAATCGCCCCTACCTGAAACTGAGCAGCGACGGGCAACCTTTTGTCATCGGTAATTTGTCTATGATTGGCGAGCATTGCGACACGTTAACGATAGACTCGGCGCAAAACATGGCTTTCTCGCACTCCAATGTCAATGACGAATGGGGCTATATGGTAAGTTTCGATGACAATCTCACCCCACGTTACTATGTCTCTCTTAAGGATAGCATTGTCGGTGATATCCCGCTTACAACTTCTCGTTCTGTTTTTCATGACATCGCCTTTGATTCAGACAGCAACAGGGTTTTCGTCAGTGTGGCTGTAGGGAAAAACGAAGATGCGACATCGAAATACGCCTATGGAAATCTCCTCTTGCCTCTGGAACGGAACGATGCGTTCGTGCTCTCGCTCGACATGAATACGGGCGACTACCGCTCCTGTGCTGTCGTCCCGTCGCTCACCGCGTCCGATCTTGGTATTCTGGAGAGCAGGGGGAATCTTTTGTGCAGAGGCAACCGCATCCTGATGCAGATCCGATACCTAGGAGGAGTGCAGTTTCCCAACCGGACCATACATGCGCAAGACTACAACCCGGGTTGGTGTTTGACGATGTTCGACTACTCCGGTCGTCTTATCGACGGCATCGACTACAATTCATTCGTCTATGGTAACCGGGCAGGTGCCATCATGATGGTTGACAGCGTCCTCTATCTGACGAACCAGTTGCGCACAGATGCCACGTTTGGCGACATTTTTGTGCCCGAGCAGGGCGAATTCGCTTGCATCGCCCGCTATGTCGACACCGCCTTCATGACCCCGTATGTCTACACGGGCGACACGGGCGATGTGCGCATT
>DECD01000035.1:0-13461 GCA_002349055.1 Bacteroidales bacterium UBA2939
GCCGTTAACCACAGCCAAGCCCATCGCCTCCCGGTGGGCTTTAGTTGTCTTAGTTGTCGTCAACAAAAGTAGTATTGTCCCTCTCACTCCTTTTCACTCCCCTCTCACTCCCCTTCACTCCTTATAATAAGGAAACAAGGAACATCATGTATTTTCATGCCCCCTTTTTTGAAATACAAATTTGTATCATCAATCACCAACCAATCATGCCCACAGCCGCCGGCGCTCCGTGGTAGGAGTTGGTAGGGTGTTGATAGGTCGTTAACAGGGGTTTTGTGTCAGTCGTCCCCATGTTTGGCGTTGGGGACAAAGAAGATGACCGTCAGCGCTCCCACGGCACCGGCCACAGGCACTATGATTCGGGCCACGGAGCCCGCGGGAATGAACACGAAGGTGGAGAGCAGCACCATGACCGTCATCACGCCCACGGCGCCGGCCTTCTGCGTGGCCGTCATGCCTCCGCGACGCTGATAGCCACGGATATACTTACCCAGCCACGAGGCCAGTAGCCACTGTTGCAGCCGGGGCGACGAGCGGTAGAAAAGCCACGAGGCCAGCAGCAGGAATGGGGTGGTCGGCAATCCCGGCACCACCACACCCAGCGTCCCCAATCCCACTGCCAGAAGGCCCGACACAATGTAGATGTATTTCTTCATAGCAGGTCGTGGAGAGTATTAAGATGTTCGAAAGGATTGGGATTGATAACCAAACGCATGCCTGTCTGCATTTTCCCGGCACGGAGCGAGATGTTGCGGCGGAGGCAGTCGCGGAAGAGCGAGATTTCGAGGCAGTGGTAGTTGCCCTCGCGGCCGATGAGGGGCAGCATGTAGTCGTCGCGGTGATAGCCGTCAATGTGGAGCAGGAGGGTCGTGGTGTCGAGGGTGACGGTGAGGGTGTCGCCGTAGCGCGGGTCGACGAGGGTGGCCGGGGTGGCATCGGTGCGCCAGTTGACGGGATTGATGGCCACGTGGTTGCCGTCGCTGAGGAGCGGGATGGCACAATCGTTGTCGCGCACCGAGTTGTAGCAGATGGTCACGCCGAGGTCGGCGCTGTCCTTGGCGGGGATGACACGAGCTCGCAGCCATGCAACATCATCGACCTTGTATCCGATAACATAGGCGGCCACCAAACGGTTGTATTCCTCAGTCGTCAACCGGGAGAGCAATTCGACGACAGCCATAGCTCCCTGGCTGAAACCCATCAGAATGAAGGGGCGACCGTTGTTGTATATGTTGATGTAACGCCTGAAAGCGCGCTCCACATCACTCAATGCCAGCGGCATGCGAGCGTCGACGAGGCTGTCGTCGGTATAGGTCTCCATGGTCACCTGACGGTAGTAGGGCGAAAAATAGTTCCAGCCGTCAATCAGCAGCTTGTCCACACCCACCATCTCTCCGTAGAGCAGCTTGCGGATGCTGTCGTTATAGGTGTCGGCATAGTGCATCGTCTTGCCGTCCAGCGTGTAATCGCCACATTCTGTGGAGACAATATAGAACACATCCACCTCCGCCCCGCGGTCGGCAATGTACCACTGCGTGGTGTCGTGGTAGTCGGGTTCGTCGGGAATGACGTCGCCCTTGGGCGCGCAAGCCGCCACAAGGCACGCGAGAGCAAAAAACAAAGCTGTACGTTTCATAATCTTGTCTATTTACTGCCGAGCCACAGCAGGGCGTCTTCCTGCGGGGTATCGGTTGTGATGTCGGGCACGATGGGGTCGTCGCAGAACTCCTCGCCGGTGCGCGCCACGTCGCAGCCGGTGGTGAGCACCAGCTGGGAGCCGTCGGGCAACGGGAACGGCATGTTTGCCGAGGCATAACCCGCCGTGGGCGAGCCGAATACCTTCACCTTCTCCATCCCTCGGAAGCATATCAGCACCGCCTCGCCCGAGCTGGCGGTCCACTCGTTGGTGAGGATGGCCACGGGGCATTCTATCGAGGGCTGACGCTCCATACCCACCGACCGCATGACAAAATCGCAGCTGATGGGTTGTGTGCCCTTGCGGCTGCGGAACCGCAGCATGTCGTCGTCGGGAAGGAAGCGGTGGACAGCGGCAATCATGGGGTACATATTGCCCCCTCGGTTGTCGCGCAGGTCGATGACGACGCCCTTGAGCCTGTCGGGCAGCGCTTCGAGCACCGTGGCGGCATAGCGGCGGCCATCGTTCTCGTTGCCGCCGAAGGCCGGCAACGTGATGACGGCGATGCCGTCGCGCAGCTCCACCGAGGGCATCGCCCAGGCAGAGGTGTCATTGTCTGTCACCTCGTCGGCCGACAGGATGAACGAGTGCTTGCCACCCGCCACCTTGAGCGCCTTTTGCACAATTTCCACGGCCTCCTCATGCGAGGCAGGATGCGCCGCCAACGCCTCGGCCTTGGCAGCCTCCCACCGCTCGCCCTGAGCATATAGCCCCTGCCGATCCATAATCTTCACCGCCTTGCGCACATACCGCTCGTTGGCATCGCCGCAAGCAACAAACAACACCACCGTCGCAAGCAAAAAAAGAATCTTAGTGTGTTTCATAGTCAGTCAAGCTAAATGGGTTTGTAAGGAAGTCATATAGGCTGACGAATGATATTCCGTCATCGTTTTGGTATCGGGGAATGGAATCCCATGTGATGACCACCTTGCGAAAACTGTCGTTTATTTTACGCAGAGAACGGAGCTCTTGTTCGCGTTTATCATCGTCGTCAATACGATAGGCCGATTGGATATAGTATCGGCGGAAGCCTTGATTGCATACGAAATCAACTTCGAGGTGTCGGCGCTCATATTTACTGTCTGGCTTGGCGACAGTCTCGGTTATCTCGCCCACATCCACGTCCATTCCTCTGCGTCGAAGCTCATTGTAAATCAGATTCTCCATAAGGTGCGTCTCCTCCATTTGGCGGAAGTTAAGACGTGCATTTCTAAGCCCAAGATCCTCAAAATAGTATTTTGACGGGGTGTCGATATATTGCTTTCCTTTGATGTCGTACCTGAGAGACTTTTCGACGAGGAATGCATCTTGAAGGTAATCCAGGTATTTCTTTATAGTGTCTTGGGTTATAACGCTTCCCTTGACGCTTTTGAAGGTGTTTGCCAGTTTGTGTGGATTTGTCAAGCCGCCAATAGACGATGCCAGTATGTTGACTAATTCCTCCAAATCCCCGTCTAATTTAATGTTGTGGCGTTCCTTAATGTCTTTTAGGTAGGTGTGGGTGAACAACGACCGCAGGTATGATCTCTTCTCTTGCTCTGTTTCCATCAGTACAACTTGCGGCAGTCCGCCGTAGGTAATGTATTCAAGCAGTTGCCCTTCTCTTGGCAAAGCATTCTTTTGTGGCGCGTCAAGGAATTCGGCGAAAGAAAGGGAGTGGATATGTATCTCGTCGCCGCGTCCGCGGAACTCGGTGATGACATCCTTCGACAGAAACCGTGCATTGGAGCCAGTTACATATACGTCGGCATTGGGAACGTGTAGGTAGCTGTTCAACACATCCTCGAATTCTTTTACATACTGCACTTCGTCAAGTAGTATATAATACATATCGCTGTCAACCAACTTGCTGTCGATGAATTGCAACAGGGTGTCTGGGTCTCGCAGATTCTTTCTGCGGCGGTCTTCTAAATTTATTTTGATGATGTGGTCTTCTTTTACACCTTCGGCAAGCAAGGCATTGGCAAATAGATTGAAAAGCAGATATGACTTTCCGCATCGCCGTATTCCGGTAATAACTTTTATCATATTATTGTGACGACGTATCATCAAGTTATTCAGCAGATAATCTCTTTTTATCATACTATCCTCATTCGATTTTTCTGTAAAGATTCACATATTTTTCGACTGCAAAGGTACATCTTTTCTTTCATTTGGCAAAATAATTTTGTGGAATTGGAAATAATTAGTATTTTTGCACTTGCTTTCGAGAGTGAAAGCTGTAAACAAGAAAAGCATTGCGATAAAGTCCCTTTACCGAATTTCGCCAAAGTTCATACGGGAGGATGAAGCATTTATGCTTTCGCTTGATTGTGTATGCTATACCCCTGTAGCATATCTTCAGGCGTGAGATATGTTCCATAAACCCCGTTCCCGTAAAGGTGTTTGGCGATACCTGGTAAAGACGGACATGAGCACATAACCTCATGCCTTTTCTTATTGGTATTAGTTAACATTCCGTTGGAGGGTCGGAAAACAAAAGTTGTGCCCGGCACGTATTAGGGGATCAATAAAATGTTTGCAATACCGAACCCGATTGTCCTAAAAATACACCAGTATTATTTTTTGGAATCATTGTTGAGAGATTTTCCTTCAATGTTGAAGGATTGGCAATCAAAAGAGATACAATTAATAAGGAAAGATGCACAGGTAGCCTCAGAAGGTGATGATATCATAGAAGAGAATATTTATTCCCAATATTCCAGTTGCATTTATGAACAGACTGATTATGAGGAACAATTGTTTTCGCAGGCAATATTCATGATGGTTTTTGCTTATTACGAAGGCATTGTGCATAAGATTGCTATAGATTGTGGAACACAAGACCGCCCAAGTGCAATATGTCAAAAGAAAGGTAAGACTCTCAGTATGGATGCTGTGGCTGCGTCAGAAACAATTTATCGTGAGGCCAGAATTCTGCGGAATTATCTATGCCATAATAATGCAGGTACAGAAAGTGAGAGTGAAGCTAAAGAAACACTAAAGGTATTAGAGAAACTTGAGGCAAGAGGCTCGATTAAAATGGAAATTGTTAGAGGAGATGATGGTCAGGTGCTTATCGGTCAATCTCAGTTTTATAGTGTTAATACGCACTATACTCTTGAAATATTGAAGAAAGAACATCTTGTTTTGAGAGAGTTAGCTGTAGTATGTGGTTATATCTGTCGAATAAACTAAAAAAACATGAAAAAGATAGTCCCATTTATTTTTGCAAGTATAGTGTTGTGTCAAAACTTAATTGCACAAGGTTCTTTTATTGCTCCCAGTGGACATACGCTATATTATTACCCAGTATCGGGCGGAATCTCAATAAGTCCTCAATATGGTACCTCTCCATACTATGACACATGTCCTATAGGAGCACTTGTTATCCCAGACAGTATTGCCCTTCCCAATGGAAACAAATACGCTGTTGTTGGTATTGGAGAAAATGCATTTATGTTTTGTGGTGGCCTCACATCTGTCTCCATCGAGGGTAATATTTCGACAATTGGAGGCCACGCATTTTATGGTTGTCGCCAACTATCATCCATTAATATTCCAAATAGTGTTCATCACCTGGGCAGTTATGCTTTTTATGAATGTGACAGTCTGAAATCAATTAACATTCCAAGCAATTTAACAAGTATCGATGAATATACCTTTTACGGCTGTATAAGTTTGGATTCTGTTGTCATTCCAAATACAATCACATCCATAGGGAATTCTGCTTTTCAATATTGCACAAATTTACGTCACCTTAATATGGGGGATGCTATTACGAGTATATATTACGCTGCTTTTATGGGTTGTGAAAAATTATCAGACATCACGCTTCCCGATGGTGTTACACATATTTTTTCAGGGGCTTTTGCGTATTGCAATATAGCATCGCTTCATATTCCTGCTTCCGTTTTTATGCTATCTGATGCTTTTTATGGCAATCCCCATTTAATACATATCACTGTGGATAATGGAAATATATGGTATGATAGTCGCGAAAATTGTAATGCTATCATTAGACGCAATGATTATAACCCCAATATTGGAGAATTGGCTCTTGGTTGCAAAAATACGGTAATACCTAGTTCTGTCACGTCAATATGGAGTCATGCCTTCGATGGTTGCATTAACTTAGATTCAATCATAATACCAGCAAATATAACAGATATTGGTATAAATGCCTTTAAAAACTGCACAAATTTATCGGCAATCTATCTACAGTCTATGACACCTCCATCAATTGTATGTTCCCCATCGTACAACTATTCTTTTTTGGGCGTAGCTGATTCGGTATGTGTGCATATTCCATGCGGAGGGATGGCTTCCTATTGTTCCGCTTGGAATTGTTTTTCTAATTTCGTTGAAGACTACCCATACACTATTGTTTTAGAAACCCAAGACTCTGCAAAGGGAGTTACAGAAATATTAACTCATCCTTCTTGTCAAATTCCAACGGCATTCATTCGGGCATTAGCAGAATGTGGTTTTAAGTTCAATCATTGGAACGATGGAGACACAAATAATCCTCGTACTATAAATATTGTACAAGACACATCTTTTACAGCATTTTTTTCTCCAATTGCTATTGATACATTGTATGACACAACATATATTAATATCCCTGTTTATATATCAATACATGACACTACTAACATATATGTGTATGATACTGCCTATATAGATGTGCCATATCCCGTGCATGATACAACCATTGTTCAAGATACCACCTATGTGGATGTGCCGTATCCTGTACATGATACCACAATAGTCCATGATACCACCTACATGGACGTGCCATATCCCGTGCACGATACAACTATAGTCCATGATACCACCTACGTGGATGTGCCGTATCCTGTGCATGATACCACAATAGTTCATGATACCGCCTATGTGGATGTGCCATACCCCATACACGATACCACTATTGTGACGATGACGGATACAATCTCCATTCACGACACAACCATCGTGTTCCTAACCGACACGCTATGGCTACACGATACAGTGTATATTCACGACACCATCTATATCCACGACACTATTGTTGTTGGAGTAGACGAGGTGGATGCAATAAACGCCAAGATATATACAAACAACGGGCAGATTGTAGTAGAGGGGGCCGAAGGCAACATGGTGACGCTCTACGACGTTACCGGCCGTGTGCTGGCCACCAAGCAAGACGACTACAGCCTTCTGCGCTTCGACACACCCGCCAGCGGCACCTACATGATTAAAGTGGGCACGCTCCCCGCCCGCAAGGTCGTTGTGATAAGGTAACACCTATACCCTCTACCATATAATAAACCATGCACTCATGTGCATGGTTTTTCTTTTGTATGGGTACACTATCGGAACACTATCGGAACCATAGCGAAACCATATACCGAGGCAAAAGTGGAACAATAGATGAGCAAAAGGGGAGCAAAACCTATAGAGCATTTTTTAGCTCTTTCTCAAGACTGTCGTAAAGATAAGCTGGACTTTGAAAATAGAGGCCGGTCTTCGTATTGTTCAGCGCAGCGTAAGTCTTGGATTTGTATACAATATCCATGGCCTCACGCATCGTCATTGAACGCTCTTCCATTAGACGAGCTATCATTTCGCGCGTCAACGTCTCTATCATGAATGTTTCTTTCCCGTTCATGATCTTTGCAATAATTGAATAGCCATATCCGTAGCAAACATATACTGGATGGTCACGATATGGTACTTGATTTCTTCAAGGAACTGCTCTTCTGTTATGATGCCCTCTTCTACTCGGCGTATCTGGTAGCCAATCACATCGTCGGCAATTGGTCCAATTACAATATCGTAGTTATGAACCTGTGTTCGAGTGCGGTTCTTGCGGTTCATCAACACAAAACGAGCCCACTCCATAGTATAACTGTCAAACTGGAGTACCTTCAATGCTTTTAGTGCATTGTCGTCAATGGTGTATTCATACACACGGGCTTCCCCGATGCCATATTGCTCAAACTTGCGTTCGGCCTGTCGTTGCGCCACCTGTTTGTCGGGAGTAAGATAAAACCCGATGCCAAAGTCTTTGCCGACTCGACTTTCTTTGAGGTCAATTTGCAGTATCTCTGCATTGGTTCCATGATAGAGTTTCATGCAAGAGTCCCTCCCATACGTTTGCAGTAAGCCGTTAGGTCCTCGACTGTATTGTCAAAAGAAAAGGTGTGTTCTACATCATAGAATCTATCCACGAAGTCAAGGCCTTTGTATCGCTGTAGATACTCGTATGACTGTGATGTAGATATTTGGTGCGCCGTGGCAAACTCTGTAATAAGAGCCACAAAGTAGTTGATTTTATCAATTGTATTCTTACTCATATTCACCCAATTTAACGCGACATTTCATTTTTTATTGTGTAAAAAGCAAAAAGCAGGCCGCCATAAGACATGGCGGCCTGCTACTTATCTACTTAAATACTGTCTACTTTACTACTGACAGCTTAGCAGAGCTCGTGGATCACGAGGCCGGAGCGCAGCTTGGGCTCAAACCAGGTGGTCTTCGGGGGCATGATGTTGCCGGTGTCGGCAATGTCGATGATCTGCTTCATGCTCACGGGATAGAGGGCGAAGGCGACCTTCATCTCGCCGTTGTCGACACGACGTTTCAGCTCGCCGAGGCCACGGATGCCGCCGACGAAGTCGATGCGCTTGTCGGTACGGAGGTCCTTGATGCCGAGAACCTTGTCGAGGACGAGGTTGCTGAGGATGGTGACATCGAGCACGCCGATGGGGTCGTTGTCGTTGTAGGTGCCGGGCTTGGCGGTCATCTTGTACCAGTGGCCGTCGAGGTACATGCTGTGCTCATGCAGCTTGGCGGGCTTGTAGATGTCGGTGCCCATGTCGGTGAGCTCGTAGCTCTCGCCGACGGCTTTGAGGAACTGCTCCTTGCTGAGGCCGTTGAGGTCCTTGACAACGCGGTTGTAGTCGATGACGTTCAGCTGGTTGTCGGGGAAGATGACGGTCATGAAGTAGTTGTACTCCTCCTTGCCGGTGTGGTGGGGGTTCTGCTCCTTCTTCTCCTGTCCCACGAGGGCGGCGGCGGCGCTGCGGTGGTGGCCGTCGGCGATGTACATGGCGGGAACCTGCTTGTCGAAGATGTCGACGAGCTCGGCGATGGTCTTCTTGTCGTCGATGACCCAGAAGCGGTGGCCGAAGCCGTCTTCCTTGGCGATGAAGTCATAGATGGGCTTCTTGGCGGTGATGCCGGCCACGATCTCGTCGATGCGGG
The DNA here is from genome assembly GCA_002349055.1 of Bacteroidales bacterium UBA2939. Lineage (GTDB taxonomy): Bacteria > Bacteroidota > Bacteroidia > Bacteroidales > P3 > Colimorpha. The sequence goes on from DECD01000035.1 coordinate 8,924, forward strand.
CGATGGCGGGGTAGGCGAAGAAGACGGGCTCGACGTTGGCGTTGGTGATGCGGACGTGTTTCATGCGGTCCTCTTCCTTGTCCTTGCGGGTCAGCTCGTGTTTCTTGATGACCTTGTTGACATAGTCCTCGCTGTAGGCGCAGGCCACGATGCCGTACTGCCACTTGGCGTCCTTGTCCTTGGGGTTCATGCTCTGGGCGTAGATGTAGAGTTTCTCCTCCTCATCCTTCACCAGCCATCCAAGGTCCTTGAACAGGTTGTAGTTCTTGACGACCTGGAGGTACACTTCGGGCGAGTGCTCGTCGGTGCCTTTGGGAAGGTCGATTTCAGCCTTGGTGACGTGCAGCAGGCTGTAGGGGTTGCCCTCGCATTCCACGCGGGCCTCTTCGCTGTTCAGTACGTCGTAGGGACGCGAAGCCAGTTTCTCGACGATATCCACCGGGGGGCGGAATCCTTTAAAGGGTTTGATGATTGACATAGTGTGTTCTAATTTATGTTTGTTTATACTTTTGATTCTTGAAATTAAAGCATGCAGGCCCAGCCAAATTTGCGGGAGAGGTCGCGGAGCAAATTGCGGTCGCTGACGGGGATGGTTACAATAACGCTTTCGTGTTGTTCTGCAGTGTCATGATCGTACTGAGACTGAAGGTTCAACCACATCACAACGGGGATTCCCAAGGCCTTCTCCAACGAAGCGGCAATTTCTTCGGTGACGCTACGCTTGGCACGCACCACCTCGCTCACTATGGTAGGCGAAAGGCCTGCCAACACAGCCAACTGTTTCTGTGTCAGTCCACGCTCACGCATCTCGTCGCGCACCAACTCACCTGGGTGCGTGGCAACAAATGGGGTTGTGTTATTGTTATTCATAGTGTTTTGATATTTCCTCCAACAATGCGTTTACTATTATTCCGTCTTCGTTTGGACTGCTGTGGAAAAGCAGTCGGTATTGCGCCGTTATCCACACAGCTTCCACTCCTTTCAATATTCCACTCTTCTTCTCGTAGTGCAGCGAATCTACTCGAAATAAGTCCTCAATGCGACTTGCGGCCTTGATGTAGTTCACTACTTTCACGTACCTTTTCACCACATCCTTTGGCAATCTAGAATACTTTTTCGACTTTGTTTTACCTTTGAGAAACAATTCTTCTAATGCCGTATCTTCAAATGTGATGTTCATACTATTGTTTCAAATAACGACTTTATTTCACGGTGCAAAGATACGGATTTTTTCTGACGTGGAGAAAAATTTTTTGGCGGAATAAAAAAAACTGCTTAATTTTGCAGTCGAAAAAAGGAAAATTGGAAAATGAAAGAGAACAACTCAATAAATAATAGATGGCGGCAGCTGCAGACGCGTAGCGGTGTGTTGCTACTGCTGACGGCGGCAATACTCTTGCAGGCCGGCAGCGCAATACAGTACTATTTTTCACGCAACGGCATCCGTGAAGAAGTCTCCAAAAGAGCCACATCGGAACTGGAGGTGAGGAGCCTGAAGATTGAGCAGATGGTGGCCCGTGTGGAGACGGCCATAGGCAACCTTCACTGGACGCTCGAACAGTCGATAGTCCATCAGGACTCCATCTATCCTGTCCTGCATCGCCTCATGATGCTCAACCCCGACCTGGTGGGTTGCGCCATTGCCTTCCCGCCCAACTACTTCAAGGGCACGGGATACTGGTATGAGCCGTATGTGTTTAGAAACGGAGATGTCCTCGAGGACAAACAGATTGGCTCGGCCAACCACGACTATTTCAACACCCACTGGTATACCGACGCTATGGCCTCCGACCACGGGCTTTGGACCGAGCCCTACATCGACAGTATCGGTTCCGAGGGCATGGTGTGTTCCTATGTTGTCCCGCTGTGCGATGCTTCGGGGCGCACGGTGGCCGTCTTTGCTGCCGACGTGCTGCTCGATTGGCTCGGCGACATCTGCGAACAAGAGGCCTCTGTTTACACTTATCTCTTCTCGGATGCCGGACGCCTTATGGTGTGTCCCGACAGCTCGATGGTCATGCGCTACACTATGGAAGAGGTCGCCAGCCTATATAACGACACCCTGGCGGCGCACCTCCATCGTGCTGTACACCAAGACTTGCAAGGTGCTGCAGTAGTGGACTACAATGGCGAGAAAAGCCACATATATTATAGTCCTGTCGGCGGCCACACCGGCTGGTCCATGCTGCTTCTCTTCCCCGACAAGGAGATTTACAAGGGTCTCCACCATGTGAGTCGTATTCTGATTATCTCCATGCTGCTGGGTTTGATACTGCTGGGCTTTATCCTGTGGCGCACATTCCGCAGCATGAGGAACCTGGGCGAGGTGAGGGCCGAGAAGGAACGCATCGGCAGCGAGCTGCTGATTGCCCACAACATACAGATGGGCATGCTGCCCAAGACCTTCCCGCCCAGCCCCGACTGCAAGGAGGTGACCATCTACGGCTCGCTGGAACCCGCCAAGGAGGTCGGCGGCGACCTCTACGACTTCCACGTCCAGAACGACCATCTGCTCTTCTGCGTGGGCGACGTCAGCGGCAAGGGCGTTCCCGCATCGCTTATGATGGCCGTAACCCGCAGCCTGTTCCGCACCGTCTCGTATCAGACCCAACAACCCGACGAAATCATGAAACGCATAAACGACTCGCTGTCGGAAATGAACGAGAACCTGCTCTTTGTAACGTTCTTCGTCGGCATCCTCGACCTCAAGACGGGCCACCTCAGCTACAGCAATGCCGGCCACTGCGCTCCCGTCATCATCGGCTCCACCCTTTCCACCCTCAAAATGGACACCAACATACCGCTCGGTGTCATGTCGGGATGGGACTACACAAAGCAGGAGTGCCATATCGACCCGGGGTCTATCATCTTCCTGTATACCGACGGCCTCAACGAGGCACAAGACGCCGTCTACAACCAGTTTGGTGAAAAACGGATGATGGCCGAGCTGGAGAAGATGGGGTCGGCAACGCCACGCCAACTCATCGACCACATGTCCGCCGAAATACACCGCTTCGAGAACGGCACCGAACAAAGCGACGACCTTACCATGCTGGCCATAAAATACACAAAGGCTTGAATCTCTTGGACTCAAGCCTTTGCTTTTTGTTATTTGTAAAGATTTATCCCTCGTAGAAGGGCATCTTGACGGTGATGGCCTTGAGGAGTTTCTCGCGAATCTTGATGTAGATCTCAGTGCCGGTCTTTGCATAGGCGGCCTCGATGAGGGCGGTGCCGATGTTCTTGCCCGTGCTGGGGCTGGGCGAGCCGCTACGCACCTCACCAATCTTCTTGCCTTCGGCGTTGCAGACCTCGTAGCCGTTGCGGGCAATGCCGCGGTCCACCATCTCGAAGCCGGCCACCTTGCGCTTGAAGCCGGCGGCCTTCTGGGCCAGGAGGAGCTCCTTGTTGATGAAGTTGTTGTTCTCGGCTTTCAGCTTCACGATGAAGGCCAGCGGAGCCTCCAGCGGGCTGACCGTGTCGTCCATCTCGTGGCCGTAGAGGGCGAAGCCCTTCTCCAGACGCAGGGTGTCGCGGCAACCCAGACCGGCAGGCATGATGCCGAACTCCTTGCCGGCCTCGAAGACCTTGTCCCACACCTCGAGGGCTTTCTCCTTGGGGATGTAGATTTCGCATCCGCCGGCGCCGGTGTAGCCCGTGGTGCTGAGGATGATGTTGGGGATGCCGGCGAAGGTGAGGATCTTGAAGGTGTAGTACTCCATGTCCACGATGTTCTCGTCGGTCAGCTTCTGCATGGCCTTCAAGGCGTTGGGACCCTGCACGGCGAGCTGGGCCCACTGCTCGCTCTCGTTCACGAAGTCCTTGCCGAGCTCCATACCCATCTTGTCGGCAATCTGGCTCATCCAGTTCCAGTCCTTGTCGATGTTGGCGGCGTTGGGCACCATGAAATACTCGTCGTCATGGACGCGGTAGACGAGCATGTCGTCCACCACGCCACCCTGACCGTTGGGCAGGCAGGTGTACTGCACCTTGCCGTCGAAGAGGTCCTCGACGTTGTTGGTGGTCACATACTGCATGAAGTGCTTGGCGATGGGGCCTTTGGCGCGGAACTCGCCCATGTGGCTCACGTCGAACACGCCCACGTTGTTGCGGACGTTGTTGTGCTCCTCGATGAGGGTGGTGTACTGGATGGGCATGTTGTAGCCTGCAAACTCTGCCATCTTGGCGCCGAGCTTGATGTGTAAATCGGTGTACGGTGTGGTTTTCATTATTTTATGTATTTGTTACTATATATTTCTGTTTTTGATAACGAAAGTCTGGGCGATATATTGTGCCACGGGAAGAAAAAAAGTTCAAGTTGCCATTTTAGCACTACCAAGCACCTACCAACGGCCTACCAACCTACGCCTTTCCCTGGTGGAGTGAAAGGGTAGTGAAAAGGAGTGAAAAAGGAGTGAGAGGGACAATACTACTTTTGTTGACGACAACTAAGACAACAGAAGCCCACCGGGAGGCGGTGGGCTTGGTTGGGTTTACGGCGAATGACTCGAATTTCGCGAATGCTGGCGCAGGTCTTT
>DECD01000035.1:13589-14026 GCA_002349055.1 Bacteroidales bacterium UBA2939
TTCTCCCGCTGCGCGAAATCCATAAATCTTGTAGATTTTCCCTACGGGATTGTCCGGGTGCGGGGACGGGAGAATCTGATAAATCTTTTTTAAGGTATCGCTGGCTTCGCGCGATGAATTGGTTTATGCTGACGCAGGTCAAGTGGGGGCGAATTACACGAATGCTGACGCAGGTTGTTAAAATTTTCTCGGATAAATGTTAATTTCTCGGAGTTGACTCGGAGTTGACTCGGAGTTGAGTCGGAGTTGACAGGGACAATTGGGACAGTTGGGACAGTTGGGACAGTTCATTTGTCTTTCCCTGATTTCGGTTGACAGTTTTCCTGAAAAGGTTGACGGTTGCAGGTCTTTGTTCTCCCGCTGCACGGTTTCTTCTTTCAACGTTAATTATGGTCAATTAACCGTTAATTATCTTCAAGCTCAATCAGAATGAAAAG
>DECD01000022.1:0-33213 GCA_002349055.1 Bacteroidales bacterium UBA2939
ATTGACTCGTCTTCGTGTCCACACCCTACCTTGTATAGGATGTCTGACACACGCTATCTCTATCTTCTCATCCGTTTCAAATCACTCTTGCTTTTCTGTCGAAAGCGGGTGCAAAGGTACAACCATTTTCCGAACTGACAAAATATTTTTTTGAAAAAATTTAATTATTTTTTGCTTTTGCATGAATATCAGCAGAATAGGTATTTATATTTTTTTCATGATTAGTCAAATTGTAGGGTAAAATCGGGGTAAATAGCGAGTTTTTAGTGTTAAATTCGGCACTATTTTTATCATCGACTGTACGAGATTCGTATATCACATTGTAATTCAGCATATTAGCATAATTCAATAATGTTTTATTATTCTGATTTTCAGTAATATAAGACAATACCGGATTACAACCGTCATAGTCGACGATAAAGGTCGGAGTTGAGTCGGAGTTATCTCGGAGTTGACTCGGAGTTGACTCGGAGTTGAGTCGGAGTTGAGTCGGAGTTGAGTCGGACTTGGTGACTACAAAATAACATAAATATTATTGTATAATATAATAAATATTTTGTGAAATAAAAGAAAAAATGTATATTTGCAGGGTAGTCTCTTTTTGGGAAGGAGAGATAAATATTTGGAAATAAAACTGATAAGAACTATGCGTACTTTTCGGAGTATAATTATATTATTCACAGTGGCGCTGTTGAACGCTTTCAGTTCCGGGGAGATTTATGGGCAGTCGTGGAACATGGTACAGAACGACACTATGTTCATTGATGCCTGTTCGGCGGGAGGAGGAACGATTTACGACAACGGCGGTCCCGATGAAAACTATTCTAACAATTTCAGCGGTTGGGTGGTAATCAATGCCTACCCTGGAGTGACCATCCATTTGCAGGGAAACTACGAACTAGAGGGTTGCTGCGACTACTTGGAGGTGAGGGATGGAACAATGTCGACGGGTTCACAGCTGTGGCGGAACTGCGGTAGCGGCACACTAGACATTGCAGCCACCAGCGGGAAAATGACGTTGCAGTTCACCTCCGACGGCTCGGTGAATCCCAGCGGTTTTGCGTTGAACTGGAGCATCGAAGGAACTTCTGGCAACTGTACCAGCAACATCAGCAACCTTTCTATCAGCAACGTCACCTCTACATCGGCCACACTTTCGTGGACAGCCGATATTAATTCCTTGAAACTTGACTACGGCCAGGGGGAGCGTACCGTCAGCGGGAGCAGCACGACCCTCTCAGGTTTGAATCCCAATACATTATATACTGCCCGGCTTTATACTGACGGTGAATTGGTCAATCCCTGCTGCGTCGCGAGCGTAGCGTTCCGCACGAATTGTAGCAGCATGGCGGCACCTGTGGCGGAGCTGTTTGACGACCTGACGGCGGGCGAGATGCCTCCCTGCTGGCAGAAGGTGGTGAACTTCGACAGTCCGTCGATGGAGCCGCAGGTGAGTACCTCGGCGGCGAAAAGTGGCACTAAGTCATTGGCGATGAGCAGCGGACCCAACGCTACGGAAGGTCACTTCGCGCTGACGATGGGGCCAGAGATGAGTACGTCGTTAGGGTTGCTGAAGGCACATGTGAGCCTGCGGTCGAACATGGCGGGAGCCCAGCTGGAGGTGGGTGTATGCAGCAGCACGGGCAACCTCTACAACTACTACGGTTTCACGCCAATAGACACACTGACGATGAGCAACACCGGCACGTGGTACGACTTCACGGTGCCGCTGACGAGTTACACGGGCGACGGCACGCGCCTGGCGTTCCGCATGATACAGAGCATGCAGCCAGGCTCTGGATGCTACATCTATATCGATAACCTAATGGTGGAGGATTGCGGCGTGGATTCGCTGCGCGTCTTCAACCGCAGCCATGATGGGCTGACGCTATCGTGGTCGCTCATTGGCGACCCGACGACAGTGGACCTGACGGTGTTGGGAGCCGGCGTCAATACGACCTATAGCGGAGTCACTTCGCCATATAGCATCACCGGCCTCGAGGGGGGTACAACATACACGTTGATGCTGACGCCACACTGCGGAAGCAACTACGGTGCCCCGAAGAGAGTCGCGGGCACCACGCTGGGCAACGACACGCTGACGCTACAGTACTGCCAGGATTTCGAGAGCGGCTGGCCATCGGGGTGGTTCCGCCCTGAGATAAACAGCAGCCACCCGCAGCAGGTGAACGACGGAGGCAATTGCATGCGGATGTACTACTATGGCAGCAACAGTACGGCTGTGCTGCCGCGACTGACGGTGGAGCCGTCGGAGGTGATGCTGATGTTCCGCATGCACCCGCAGACGAGCGGCAGCGGCGTGGTGGTGGGAGTGATGGACTACCCAGGTGAGATGTCGAGCTTCATACCGGTGGATACCCTGGTGAACAGCGGCACGGGCTGGCAGTGGTTCACCGCCGATATGAGTTCCTACAACGGCACGGGACGCTATATTGCATTGCGCACCTACTCGCCCACATCGAGCAATCAATATATCTACGTCGACGACATCCGCGTGGGACGCTGTCTGCTGACGGGGCTAGGTGTAACCTCGGCATCAGCAACGAGTGTCACGCTTGCATGGGACTCGACCTCGTACGACCTTACCGACAGCGTAATCATAGAATACGGCGCCAGCGGCTTTACGCTGGGCAGCGGCACCCGTGTAGCTGTTCTCACCACCACCGTCGCAGGGAATGGCAGGATGAGCCACACGGTGACGGGGCTGACTGCAGGCACGGACTACCAGTTCGCCGTCTACCGCCGTTGCGCTGATGAGGTGTGCTCGCCGCTACGTGTGGAGCGCACGACACATCTGCGCGACTACACGGTGCCCTACTGCGAGGACTTCGAGGACTACAGCAACGGGAGCTACATACCCGACTGGACGCGGGTGTCGATGTACGACAACTGTCCGCGCATCAACAATCCACAAAGCAACGCCATTTCGGGCACCAATGTACTGCGGTTAGCCACCGTAGGACCCATCAATAACGGATACCAACATTCGACGGCGACACTGCCGCATCTAAGCTACAGCGGCGATATCAACAATCTGGTGCTATCCTTCTACGCTTACACCAACCGCAACGGAAATGCCTGGCTGGAGGTGGGCGTAATGACCGACCGGGACAACGAGAGCACATTTACCAAAATCAAGACCATCGAACTGGAATACGAAAGCTGGAGGCACTATGCCGTCAGCCTTGGGGACGAAAGCGAGACACCGCTATCCTCGCACCCCATGGACGGCTATCTAACCATCCGCTTCACCCACGACTGCGGGTGGTGCAACTACAGCGCCTATATAGAAGACCTGGCGGTGACCACCGCAGCCATCAACACCACCCGCATCTATAGTGTGCGGAGCGACGGTGGCATCGTGGAATGGAGCACGCTGGGAGATGTCGGAACGGTCGACTTGCTCTTGATTTCCGACGACGACACAACGACCATCGCCAACGTCAGCAGTCCCTACCTCATCAGTGGTCTGCAACCCGGCACCACCTACCGTTACGAACTCGACTACGGGCAGTGCCTGCCCGTGAGCGGCAGCTTCACCACTCTCGCCGATGCCGTGCAGGGCGACTGGTGCTATAGCTTCGAGGACATGAACGATGGCGGCTGGCCCAGCAGTTGGACTCGCCCCGAGATGTACAGCAACTCGCCGCGAGTGAGAAACTACACCGCACACAGCGGCAGCAAAAGCCTCTACTTCTACAGCTACAACTGCAACACTCCCTACCATGCCCGCGCCGTTCTGCCCTACCTCGAAGAGAGCGACCTCAGCGGGTTGACGCTAAGTTTCTGGGCCTATGGCAACGGCTCGCAGACCCACCTCGCCGTGGGCTTCACCGACGACCCCGACAGCGACGAATCTTTCGACACCCTGGCGGTATTTCCCATCGACCACTGGGGCACATGGCGGGAATACACCGTCAACATGGGCAGCTACAGCGGCACGGGGCGTCACCTGGTCTTCCGCTGGGCTACGGCCAACGGCTGCAACAGCGGCGAACTCTTCATTGACGATCTGCGCATCTCGCGCGGCGACATAGCCTCGTGGAGTTACGAGGCATCGGCCACAGGTGCCGACATCCAATGGACCACCAGCGGCGATGTCGACAGTGTCCAAATTGTCCTTGCGTTGCAGGGAGAGACCGTCAAGGACACCATCTTCCTCGCCATCCTCGGCTCCTGCCACCTCGACGGCCTCACCCCTGGCACCACCTACGACCTCTCCCTCATCGCCCGCAGCGACCTCAGCCATAAAAGCTGCGCGACGCAGAGTCATTCCCTGACCACCCTGTTGCAGGACGTGGGGAACGGCTGGTGCGAAAGCTTCGATGCCAGCTGGCCGTCGGGGTGGCTGCGCAGCCACAGGTCGACCTCACAGCCGCAGTGCACCAACAACAGCGGCCGACGCGTGCTGGAGATGCGTAGCGGCTACGATGGCTGGAGCAGTTTTTCCACCGTGGTGCTGCCCTATGCTTCGCAGAATCCACAGCATCTGATACTGAGTTTTGATGCCTGGAGCAGCCATAGCGGAGTGAGCGACGTGATGAGACTTGTCGTCGGCGTGATGAGCGATCGAAACGACACCACAACATTCGTTCCCCTCGACACCTTGCATATCAGCTACACCCCTAGCCACTACTCCGTAGACCTTGGGGCCGCAGGCGTCTCGCCTGCATATAATGGTCGTTATCTGGCACTTCGTACCCATTGTCTCAACGGCTACGACAACTCCGTCTACCTCTCGTCGATGTACCTGTCGGAATGTACGCCACATAACATCCGCACCTTCGAGGTTCGGCCCACCGCCCTACGCCTCTCATGGCAGCGTATGGGATACACTGGTTCCTCCGTGGTGCGTTACCGTTCTTCGCAAGAGACGGCATGGACCGAGGCCACCGTCTCCGACACCACAGTAGAAATTGAGGACCTGCAACCCGGCGAGAGCTACACCTTCCGTCTCGCCGCCCTCTGTCAGGACACCGCGCTGGGCTGCCAGTGGAGCGAGGTCACCTGCCTGCTGCCCGCCGCGAGCTACTCGGTGCCGCAGTGCTTCACCCTCGACGACAACAACAGCGCCGAGAATCTGCCATGGGGATGGACACGTCCGCTGGGAGCCTACCATCCCCGTTCCACCACCACCAACTACCGCGGAGGCCGTGGGCTGGAGTTTCGTGCCTACAACTGCAACTCAGTCCACGACAACCCGAGCATGATTGTGTCGCCCTATATCGAAAGTACCCTCACGGATGCCTTCCTCGATTGCTATGTATACAACCCGAACGGCAGCGCCTACTTCGTCTTCGGCGTGATGAGCGACCCCTACGACACCTCCACCTTCATCGGGCACGACACAGTGCGCTACCTGTCCGCCTGGACGCACCTTTCCTTGAGTCTCGCCGGTTACAATGGCCACTACCTCGCCATCAAATACGATGTCGCGCCCTGCTACGACGTCTACGGCTACGTCGACAACATCTCGATTGCCTCGTGCCCCATGCCCGAGGTGTGGATCACCGGGCAGCAGGACACCTCGCTTCTGGTCAACTTCACCGGCAGTCATCCAGTATGGATAGAGTATGCCTTCGGCGACGAGTTCACGCCCGGCAGCGGCGAGCGCGTGCTGGCCACGTCGTCGCCCCATCACATCGACGGCCTCGTTCCCGCCTCGACCTACACCTTCCATGTCTGGCCCGAATGCGAGGGTGCCACCTCTACAGAGCCCAGCCACGAATGCAACTACCAACGTCTCACTCAGACCACCATGCACCCCGCCACCGACATTCCCTACTGCCACAACTTCGAAGGCTTCGGCGATTGGGGCTATCCTGACGAGTGGAGCCGTTGGAACCCCGACGGCACCACCTGTGCCGTCACCAGTTGGTACGGCCACGACGACAGCCGCTCGCTGCATCTCATCTCCACCACCACCCTCACCACCACGGCCATACTACCCAAAATCAACGTCAGCACGGGATGCTACGACAGCGTCTTCGTCAATTTCTGGCTGCGCCGACATGACCGCACCCCAGTGTTCCTCATCGGCACCGTTGCCGACTATGGCGACACCTCTTCCTTCACACCCTACGACACAATCGAGGCCACCAACGAGTGGCAGCACCACACCTCAGCCATCCCCGCATCGGCTCTCGTCACAGGACGCATAGCCATACGCCTGCTGCAAGAGGGCGACGCCGTGATAGACAACATCTGTGTGGAGACCTGCGTAGCCACCGAAGTCGCCGTCAGCGACCTCACACAGCACACCGCCACCATCACATGGGACGGCCACGGTGTGGACACCCTCATCTGCGAATACGGCCTGCAAGGTTTCGCTCAAGGTACAGGCACGGTGTTGCACCTCACCTCGTCGCCCTACACCATCACAGACCTCAGCAGCAGCAGCGACTACAACTTCATCTTCCGCACTGTCTGCTCCTGCCCTCAGCAGAGCGGCGTCATTTACCCCTTTGGCGGCGGTACCGGTGGCAGCATCGGCTGGCGATGGTGGATTGACACCAACAGCCACTCCGGCATTGGGGGCAGCGGAGGCGGCATCTCCATAGGCACTACCACACAAGCCGAGATGCTGTCCACTCCCTACTGCGAGGACTTCGACACGCTGCCTGCCAAGGTGACACCCTCAGGCTGGCGCACGCTGCGCGGCTCCACGGCGGGATTCCCGCAGACGGTGCGCACGGTGGCCTTCAGCGGTGCCCGCAGTTTTGATTTTTACACCACCACGGGATACAGCAACCATGCGGCCCTGCGACCCGTGGCGGACGCGTCACAATTGGTGTTGTCGTTTTATGCCTACTGCTCCAACGAAGAAATCAGCAACCACAACAACGGTGCATTCACCGTGGGCGTGATGACCGACCCAGACCGCGGCGACAGCTTCGTGGCGGTCGACACAGTAGCTTTTTCTTCCGGCCGCTGGCAGCAATGCACCGTCGACCTAAGCATCTACAGCGGCACAGGCAAGTATATCGCCTTCCGCTTCACCCCGAAGAACTCGTCGTATCACCTCTACATCGACAATCTCTCGCTTTTCCCGGCCAGCGAAAGCAACCCCTGCTTCCCGCCGCCGGCCCCTCTCACACAGATGACTATCCCCTATTGCGAGAACTTCGATGCAGTCGAGGGCATCTATCCTGACGGATGGAGCGTCAAAAACCGTTACAACGATTCCTACACCACGGTCTACGACGGCTTCATGCAGTTCTCCATGGTTCCTAACACACCCGACCTCTTCCTGCTGCCGCCTCTCGCCGACGGCGACAGCCTTGGAGGGCTCACCATCTCATACGACTTCCACGCCAATGACAACACCACATGGAATAGTTCCTACTCCTACATCGATTTCGGCTACCTGACAGACACTACCAACAACAACTCTTTCGTCACACTTGTCACAAGTCATACCGAATCCGTCAACCACCATTTCGTCCACACCCTGCCCAACTGTTCCGCCAACCGCCTCGCCATACGCGCCCGCAGCACCTACGGCTGGCATGTCTACGACATCGACAACCTTGTTATCTCCCGCACCCCGACACCCGCCTCCACCGACCTCTCCTCGCTCGACCTTGGCTATGCCACCAAACATCTCATCTGGGACGCCAGTCCTTTATCCACTCGCTACCAGTACGAGTGGGGCCCCGCGGGCTTCTCCCAAGGCACAGGCACAGTAGCCTTGAGCGACAGTTGCTCGCTCACCCTCACAGGGCTACAGCCCGAGACCGACTACGACATCTACTTCATCGATGCCGACGGACACTACAGTTGCTCTCCCTATCGCTTCGTCACCACAACGCCGAAGACGATACCCTACTGCGAACAATTCGACACGTACGGCAACTGCAACAGCTGTCGTCCCACAGGGTGGAACTGGACAGGTGGCAGCAACGACAGGCTCTATTGTACCTCGAGCTACGACTACTCCCTCATGTTCAATTCCAACTACTATAACTCCGACTACATCTACGCCGTGATGCCCGAGCTCGACACCATCGAGGTGAACCGATTCTCCATGTACCTGCGATACCAGTACCGCGACTCCGAAGGACTGGCGGAGGTGGGCGTGATGACTTCGCCCACCGACTGGGACAGCTTTGAGGCGATAGACACCCTGCCCTGCAACCTCAATAACTGGACAACCCACATTGTAGACTTCTCGCAGTACACAAGCCAGGGGCGCTTCCTCGCCCTGCGCTTCCACGGCAATCAGTACCAGTACAAATATCTCTACATTGACCGCATCGACATCCAGGACACACCGATACCCACCTACACGGTGACAAGCAGCCACTCCCTCCTGGCGACCATCAGCGCCGACATTCCCTCGCCCGACTACTACATTGAAATCTGTGCCCCCGAAATCCCCCAGGGTGAAGGCCGCGTTGTTCACGTCACCTCCCATCAGCTCGCCATCGACAGCCTTGAGCCAAACACCACCTACCGCCTCTACTCCCGAAACACCGCCGTCGGATCCACCTGCTTCTACAGCTCCGTAACCACCTCCATTCTGAAGCCACTACCCCTCTGCGAGAACTTCGACACCTACGGCAGCGGCAGCAGCTGTCGCCCTACGGGGTGGACCTGGTCGTGGAGAAGCGACGATAACCTCTATTGTACCTCCAGCTACGACTACTCCCTCATGTTCTACTCTTACTACTACAACACAAGCTATATCTATGCCGTGATGTCCGATGTGGATGTCCAAGACCTGAGCAACGTCGGCATGAACATACGCTACCAATACCGCGACTACGAAGGACTGGCCGAAGTAGGCATCATGTCCTCGCCCACCGACTGGAACAGTTTTGTACCGATAGACACCCTACCCTGCATGCTCAACAACTGGACTACCCGCACCATCGACTTCTCGCAGTACACGGGCACTGGTCGTTATGTAGCCCTGCGCTTCCGTGGCAACCAGTACCAGTACAACTATCTCTACGTAGACTATGTCCATATGCAGGCCTGTCCAATACCCAAGATCACCCTTGCAGGGTACAACACGGTGAAATGTGCCGTCGACACCTCGCACCACAACGTCGACTACTGGGTGAAGATGCTTTCGAGCGAGGTGGACACCCTGTTTCATGTCACCACCAACCCCTACTACATTACCGGACTGGAACAGAACTCCGCCTACACCTTCTCCTGCCAGTGCGACAGTGCCACCGAGAGCTGCTTCCCCTCCACCACCCTCACCACAGGCATACAGAAAAGCCTGCCCTACTGCGAGGATTTCAACACCTACGGCAGCGGTGGCAGCTGCTACCCCACAGCATGGAGCAAGAACATCGGCTGCAACTCTGATGAAATCTACACCACCTCCTCTAACAACTACTCTTTGATGCTATACTCCTACTACTACAACATCTGCTATCCCACAGCCATACTCCCCGACTTGGACATCGACTCCCTTCGCCACCTCTCCCTGCAAATGCGCTTCCGCGTCGAGAGTTCCTCGGGGACGGTAGATGTCGGTATCCTCGAAAGCCCAAACTCCCCTACTTCCTTTACCCCGATAAAAACATTCACCAACTTGACCACCAACATGTGGTACACCGAGAACATTGACTTCTCGGACTACACGGGGAACGACCGCTATATTGCCATTCGCCTCCATGGTAACAATTACCAATACAACTACCTATATATCGACTACCTGTACGTGCAGCCGATGAACCTGCCTCAATACATTTTGGAGAACCCCACCACCATCAGTATCGTGTCGCAAGACAGCCTTTGGCTACGATGCTCGGGCAACGGCCTAGACACCCTGCTGCATGTGATTGACACCGTACGACTGACCGGATTGGCCGAGGATGCCACCTACAACTTCTACTATCGTACAGACTCCCTCACTGAGAACTGTTTCTCGCCGACTGCGATACAGACCACTCACCGCCAAACGCTCCCCTGGTGCGAGAACTTCGAGGCTGCCTCCTGCTGCGCCAACTGGAGTGCCCCCACAGGATGGATACGCATCAACGAAGGAGAATGGCCCTATCCCAAACTTTACAACAGCAACACGATACACCTCGATTTCCATCAGAACAAGCGGCAGATATTCGTCACTCCTTATATAGAAACCGACAACATCAGCGGGATTTACATGACAGGCCGATACAGAACAGACAACACCTCTGACCGGATGGTGATAGGTGTCATGACCAACCCTTACGACACCGCCACCTTCAGCCCTGTGGACACCATTGTAATGTCCAACACCTCATGGGAATGGAGAGAATCCTCCTTTGCCGCTTACGATGGCCCAGAAGCTCATTATATCGCCTTCAAATATCTCACCACGCAAGGATCATCCATTTTCTATGTCGACGATCTGCGTATAGAGACCTGTCCTCTCCCCAAATCCACAACCGTAGGTCTTATTCGAAACAACGTCGTGCAGGTAAAGAACCAAACAGGCCAGGCGGGCTTCTATGTGGAGTATGGCCCGACCAACTTCACGCCGGGCACCGGAACCGTGGAGTATGTCGACGTGGTACCCTACGACATCGTGCTCGACTACAACACCACCTACGACTTCTATTTCGGCTGCGACGCCTCGGTGACCACCTGCCTCCAAAAGCAGAGCGTAAGTACCCTCGGCGAACCGCAGGACTTGCCTTGGTGTATAGGTTTCGAAGGGATGCCCACAGGAAGCAAGCCGGCAGGGTGGCCCACATTGTACCCCGCCAGTGACTACGGCCGGTGGGTGGACGTGCAGAGTAATCCAGTGCATAGCGGCAGTCGCTCGCTGCGACTGGTGAGCTACAACGGCTACACCAACACCGTGTGCCTGCCCGAGAGTACCGCCGACTCGCTGAACGACATCACCATGTCGTTCTACGTCCGCTACGACAATTACCACAACGGCACCCTTACCGTAGGAGCCATGTCATCGCCCTCCGACGCCTCGACATTCATCCCCGTGCAGGTCATACCCACCACCGCCAACTGGGTACGCCACATCGTCGATTTCAGCGGGGTACCGTCAGACCACCACTTTATTGCCTTCCGCACCGAATCACCCGACAACGTCGTTTATATCGACGACATCCACCTGGCGCAGTGTGGTTCCCATGGCTTGCTGATTTCCAGTATCGAGAGCGAGAGTGTCACCCTTACATGGCACCAGACCGGCGAACCCTCCATCACCCTCGACATAATTCCTGCCAGCGGTGACTCATGGAGCATCAACGTTGACAGCGTACCATTCACCGTCACAGGTCTCAACCGCTTAACCAACTACAAGGTGATAATCCACAGTAGCTGCGAAGAGGAGAGCGCCTCCGGAACCTATTGCAACACCAATTACACCGACAGCGTGAGGTTCTTCACTCCTGCGGGTGGTACGGGATGCATAGACCCGACAAACCTCACGGACGGATATGTCACCTGCTTCACAGGCACCTACAACAACCCCTATGCACAGGTGAACCTCGTGGACAGCGGCTATGCCAGTGCCGACAGCCGTCATACCGTGCACCATGACCCCAACGAGCGAGACTCTCGCACAGGCAACCTTCTACGTACTGTGCCTGAGGGTGCCCAGGCCAGCGTCCGTCTCGGCAACTGGAGCAAAAACATGAGTGCTCCCGAAGCAGAAGCCGTCACTTATGCCCTTGTCGTCGACACCATGGCCTTTGACCTCCTCGTCATGCGCTATGCAGCAGTGCTACAGGACCCCATGCACGCCACTGCCGACCAGCCGCGGTTCCGGTTGGAGTTGCTCGACTCAGCAATGAACCTGATAGACCCTGACTGCGGTGCCGCCGACTTTATTGCCAATCAGGCACTGGGGTGGAATACCGCCGAAGACAACGTGCTGTGGAAAGACTGGACTACCGTGGGCCTCGACATGAGTGCCTATGCGGGGCAAACGGTGTACATACGGCTGACCACCTACGACTGCAACGAGGGGTCGCACTACGGATATGCATACTTCACCCTCGACTGTATGCGCAAGAGCATGACGGCGGAGGGGTGCGGCAACATTGCCAACAACACCTTCACCGCCCCGTCGGGATTCAACTACCGTTGGTACACGAACCAAGATGCTTCGACTTACAGCACCGGACAGAGCATCAGTGTTGAGTCGAACAACGACATCACTTACTTTTGCAACCTTTCCTTTATCGACAATCCCACCTGCCAATTCACGATGAGTGCCTTTGCCGGAACCCGATTCCCTTTGAGTCTGTTCGATAGTGTGATAACTATTCACGACTGCCTCTTCGACGTTTCGTTCAACAACCGTAGCACCATCACAATGGACGGCATCACGGCAGTTGGCAGTGGAGAAGGAGTAGAAGCTGCATTGTGGGATTTCGGCAATGGCATTGTCAGCGACAGTTACCACGCCACTACGACCTATACGGAGCCTGGCACGTACACGGTTCGACTCATCGCCAGCCTCGCAGGGGGCGTATGCCAAGATACGATAGAGAAAGAAATCACGCTCCTCTTCCCTCCCACCTCTCCCCGCATTGAAGGTCCTATCGACCGTTGCATTGATGCGACACCCGACACCCTGTTGCTCCGCGAGGCGACATCCTGGACTTCCTGGATGACAGACACCCTCTTGGTCTCCCCACAAGCCGACACGGTTTACTCCCTCACGGCCATTGACAGCAACGGATGTACTCACAGTCTCGAACATTCCATCAGTGTGCATCCCGTTTACAACGACACCATCAACCTTGCCATCTGTCAGGGTGACATTTACGCCTTCGGAACAGACAGCCTATCCACCAGCGGTACTTACCAAAGGATGTTCTCGACAGACCCATTTGGTTGCGATAGCATGGTGACGGTGATTCTGACTGTGAACGCCAACACTAGTAGCGACACCGTGGCCGACGAGTGCGACCGCTACACATGGTACGGCACCGAATACACCACTTCGATTGACACCGCGACCCATCACACCCTCAATGCCGCAGGCTGCGACAGTACGGTCACGCTGCACCTGACGATAAGAAATTCCACCACATCGACCATCCACGAGGAGGTGCTAGAGAACGAGTTGCCGTTCGAGTTCAATGGAGTGGCGTTTGGAGACGATACCTCCGCTGCCCTTATCCACCTGACCAATAGCGTGGGCTGCGACAGCACGATAGACTTCTCCCTGACGGTCCACTGGAACGATCGCACCAATGTCGACTCCACCATCTGTGCCGACCTACTTCCTCTGGTGTGGAACGGCATCACCTTCACCGCCGCTGGCACCAAACCCGCCACCCTCACCAACGCCATAGGTGCCGACTCCATCGTCTCCATGACCCTCCATGTCAATCCCATCTACAACGACACCATCGCCTATTCTATCTGCGCCAACGAAAGTGTCACCTTCGAGGATAGCGTCTACGGAGGGCAGGATGCAGGGATACATCCCCACCTGTTGCAAAGTGCCGCGGGCTGCGACTCGCTACGGGTGCTGGATCTGGAGATCCGCGCCCTCACCGTCGGCGACACCACTGCTGACGAGTGCGACCGGTTCTCATGGTACGGCAACGAATATAGTGCCTCCAGCGATACTTCCACACATCACACCACCAACGTGGCGGGCTGCGACAGCACCGTGACACTGCATCTTACCATCCGCAACTCCACAACATCAACCATCCACGAGGAGGCTCTTGAAAACGACCTGCCCCATATATTTAATAATGTATCCTTCGAAAATGACACATTAGGTGCGGTTATCATAATTCCCAATTCGGTCGGATGTGATTCTGTTATCACCTATTCTCTCACCGTCCACTGGAACGAGCGCACGTATGTAGACTCCACTGTGTGCGACGATGAGTTGCCTTTGGAATGGAATGGAGTTACCTTCACTGCCGCCGGCACTCAGGCAGCCACGTTGCATAATTCCATCGGGGCCGACTCCATCGTCAGTATGACACTATATGTGAATCCCACTTACAACGACACTATCCCACACTCCATCTGCGCCGACGGGAGCCTCACCTTCGAAGGTACCGACTACCTCGGCACCGATGCCGGGCTCCACCCCCACTTGCTGGTAAGCAGCAAGGGGTGTGACTCCCTCCGTGTCCTCGATCTGGAGGTCCGCACCCTTACCGTCGGCGACACCACTGCCGACGAGTGCGACAGCTTCACTTGGTACGGCACCGAATATACCGCTTCCACCGACACCCCCACTCATCACACCACTAACACAGTAGGCTGCGACAGCACTATTACCCTCCACCTAACCATCAGGAACTCCACAGTATCAACCGTCCACGAGGAAGTCTTCGAGAACGACCTGCCCTATGTGTTCAACGGTGTGCTGTTCAGCAACGACACCCTCGGAGCCATCCTGCACCTCACCAACACTGTGGGCTGCGACAGCGCCATTACCTTCTCCCTCACCGTCTTTTGGAACGACCGCACCAATGTCGACTCCACCATCTGTGCCGACCTACTGCCTCTAGTGTGGAACGGCGTCACCTTCACTGCTGCAGGCACCAAGCCCGTCACCCTACAGAATGCTATCGGCGCCGACAGCGTGGTATCTATGACACTATATGTGAATTCCGTCTACAACGACACCATTCCCCATTCTATCTGTGCCGATGAGAGTCTTAGCTTCGAAGGTACCGACTACTTCGGCACTGATGCCGGATACCATCCCCACCTGCTACAGACCGCCGTGGGCTGCGACTCGCTCCGTGTCCTCGACCTGGAGGTCCGCGCCCTCACCGTCGGAGACACCACTGCCGACGAATGCGACAGCTTCACCTGGTACGGCGAAACCTTCAGTGCCTCAACCGAGACACCCACACACCATACGCTCAACACAGCCCTCTGCGACTCCACTATCACCCTCCACCTCACCATTCGCTACTCCACCGATACCGCCATAACGGAGACCATCGTAGAAAACCAACTGCCCTATACCTTTAATGGTACCACTTTCACCGAAAACAGCGACCTTTCTGTCATCACTGTCCCCAATGCCGTTGGCTGCGACTCGACAATCGACTACACCTTGAATGTCCATTGGAACACCAGCAGCACTCTCGACAGCAACCTTTGCTTCAACCAACTGCCCTTCACATGGAATGGAGCCACCTTTGACACCACCGAGGCCAACACCGTTATCACCCACATTGTGGTAATCCCCTCCTCCAGTGGCAGCGATTCCACCATCACCATGCACCTCCACGTGCGTCCCGTCTACAACGACACCCTCCCCTATTCCATCTGCGACGACGAGCAGTATAGTTTTGAGAACGATACCTACTTCGGTACCGACGCCGGCCTTCACACCTATTCTCTACATACCGCAACTTATGGCTGCGACTCGCTGCGTGTACTGGACCTCGAAGTGAGGGCCACCTCCATCGGCGACACCATAGCCAACAAATGCGATAGCTTCACATGGTACGATGAAACCTTTACCGCTTCCTCCGACACTTCCACCCACCACACTCTTAACGCCGCCAACTGTGATTCCACCATAACGCTCCACCTCACCATTCGCAATTCCACTACCAGCACTTTCTATGATACCATCGTTGAGAACCAGCTGCCCTACACCTACCACGACAGCACCTTCGCCGATAGTATCAGCCATGTCACCGTGGTGTTCCCCAACGCCGTGCAGTGCGACTCGGTGGTGGACTACTCGCTCACTGTCCACTGGAATGTCGACACTACGCTCTACGACACCGTATGTCACAATGCACTACCCCTAGCATGGAACGGTGTAAGTTTCGACACCACGGCGATGATCCAAAGTTTCACCCTCGCACGCACCACCGTCATTACCGCCCATACAGGCGCCGACTCGACCATCACGATGCACCTCACAGTACACCCGAACTACGACCACCATACCCAGGCGGAAATCTGTGACAACCAGAGCTATACTTTCGGCGACAATATGTTCCTTGGTACTGACGGCACCACGGAGCACCTCGACAGTCTTCTCTCCATCCATGGTTGCGATTCCCTCTCTATGCTGCACATCACAGTCCACCCCACCTTTGACATCCACACCTACGACACAATCTGTTCCAACCAGAGTGTCACCTTCGCCGACGAGACATACGACAGTACTGGCATCTATCCTCACTCGCTGCTGTCGGTCCACGGCTGCGACAGCCTAGCAACGCTCAATCTCCAGGTGTGGCCCGCCTACGACAACCATATCTATGACACTATTTGCGACGACACCTCACGCTTCTTCATCGATTCCGCCTACCGGCAGAGTGGCGACTACGCTTACCAGTTCGCATCGGAACATGGATGCGACTCCCTCGAGACTCTCCACCTAAAAGTGTGGCCCACCTACGACATCCATCTGTACGACACCATCTATGACGGCGACCGCTACACATTTGAGGGGTCGGTGTACGATACCACTGGCATCTACCCCACTCTCCTCCAAGCCACCTTCGGATGCGACTCGCTACGCACACTGCATCTACAACGCAACCGACGCACCTACAACGATAGTACCCTCTGTCAGAACAACCTACCTCTAGTGTGGAACGGCGTGACATTCAGCGAGGGCGAGGGCTCACGAACAGGACACCTGCAAACCTTTGCCGACAGCGTCCACCTCAGCGGACTGAACGGCATCGACTCGCTGGTAGTGATGCGCGTCACCGCTGTGGACACCTCATTCACTATTGAGCAGATTCACGCCTGCGACAGCATCACCTGGCGCGACAACATCATCTACTCTTCATCAACTTCCACCCCCTTCCTACGCTTTAAAAATCAGTGGGGTTGCGACAGCATCCGCCATCTCAACCTCACCGTTGACTACACCCACCGCGCCACCGACCAACACCAGGCTTGCGACTCGATGCAGTGGATTGACCAACGGTGGTATTTCAGTGACACCATAGGTCCTCTGGACACACTCGTCACCACCGGCGGATGCGACTCCATCGTCACACTCAACCTCGCGGTGCACTATACCACCTACGAGGAATCCATCGACACCTTCTGCTTCGGAATCACCTACTCTTGGCGACACTTCACCATTGGCGAAACCGAACCCTCAACCACCATCGACTCCTACCTCACCGACACACTCCGAACCATCCACCATTGCGACTCCGTCCTCGCCATTCGCCTCACCCAAATGGCGAAACCAATGTTAGTCCTCGACACCACCATCGACTGCGGAATGATGCAATACACCCTCTCGCTCACCACCGACATGCCCTACTGGCGCTGGTGGGCTGAACCTGAAGACCCAGCCATAGAAGGCATCGAAAACATGGCAGAGCTCCTCGTCGCTCCCGAGACAGTCACCGACTATCACGTGACGGTCGACTATCGACAAAGCTCTTTCTGTCCCCTATCCGACCATGTCACCCTCCGTCCCATCGAAGTGCCTAAGGCTGAACTCAAAGTCAACCCCCAAGCTCTCACCCTCAGCGACATGGAACTAGACGCTTATGACATCAGCTACGAATTCGAGAGCCGCAACTGGTACATCAACTGGCAGCACCAGACAGAACAAAGCCGTCATCTGCACTATTATGCAACCACCGACCTCGACAGCGTCATCGTAGCCCTCAGCGTTTATAACGGCATGTGCCTCGACACTGCCCTCCGCATCATCCCCATCCTCAAGACTTCTATCTTCGCACCCAACGCCTTCACCCCCTCGCAAGAAAGCAACAACCGTTTCATCATCGTCGCCCGTGGCCTCATCCGGGCCGACCTCTACATCTACAACCGTGAGGGCCTCCTCGTCTATCACACCACCAACATCGAGCAGGGCTGGGATGGTCGCAGCGAAAACGGTACTCCATGCAAACAAGGCAACTATGTTTGGAAACTCGTCTATCGCGCCATCGACCTTCCCTCCTCCGACCGCACCGAGATAGGCTCCGTCCTCCTTATCAGATAAAAACAAAAAAACAACAACGATAGTATTTTTTTCGTATCTTTGCATTTTAAAATTGTAATCATTTAACAAATCAACGCTTTGAAAACAAGACTATTAATAACCTTTGCCACCCTCATCTTGGCGGCCGCACCCCTCAAATCCCACGCCCAAATTAACTGGGGCGAGGTGTTCAGCAAGTTTAAACTCGAAGTCCGCGCCGACGGCGAAATCACCACCACCGACTCGACTCCCAACCTGGGTTTCCACGGCAAGTATTTCAATTTCATGCTGGGCGGCGACCTGAGCGGCGGTTTCAGTTACTACTTCAAGCAGCGCATCGTGGCCAATCCCGGCTCGGTGACCTTCTTCGACAACACCGACTTCCTCTACCTCGACTACATGCCCACGCAGAACTGGCGCCTGCGCTTCGGTAAGGATGCTATGGCGCTGGGTGGTTTCGAGTACGACGCTTCGCCCATCGACGTCTACTTCCCCACCAACATCTGGCGCAATATCTATTGCTTCCAGCTGGCTTTCAGCGGTGCCTACATCACCGACGATGGCAACCACACCTTCATCGCCCAGGTGAGCAACTCGCCCTACATCAACTACAACAATCTGAACTACGATGCGGGCTTGGTGGCTTACAACCTCTACTGGGCGGGCAATATGGGACACTTCCACACCCTGTGGAGCACTTCGATGGTGGAGTACAAGTGGAACAACTACCTGAACATGACCATGCTGGGCATGAAGCTGATATACGACAAGTGGGACCTCTACTTCGACTTCATGCACCACGCGCTGGCCATCGACGACTGGGGCAAGAACTTTGGTTTCGTGAGCTGCGCCAACTACTATTTCACCGACCGTTTCAACATCTTCGTCAAAGGCATGTATGAGCAGAACAAGTCGAGCGAGACGCTGGGGTCATCGGTGTCGATGGACCACCAGTTGGCGGCCGGCCACACCACGGCACGCTACGGTTTGGGATTCGAGTGGTTTCCCTCGGAGGCCAAGAATGTGCGCCTGCACATCTACGGCTGCCGCATGACCGACAGCTACACCGACGCCACCACAGACAAGGACGTCACCGACGCCTCGTGGAACTTTAACATCGGCGCCACATGGACAATGGACTATTACAAGCTCTTCAAAAAGTAACACCCCTTTATTATGAGCGAAAAAAACAATACCTTGATGAACACGATGCTGTCGGTAATCGACCCGCTGCATGTGTTCCGTCACCACGAGACCGACCCCAACAAGCGCAGCGGCAAGCCGCGCCAACTGAAATTTACCACTAGCCGAAGCCTCGAGGCCCTGATTTTCCTCGTCTGTTTCTTCGGCTTTTTCGGCTTCCTGGCCTACAAGATGACGCTGCCGCACATGCTCAACACCTTCATGCAGACGGCCTACAGCCTGCTGCTCGAGACGGTGTTCTACATCATGGCCATCTGTGTGTTGATGGGTGCCATCAGCAAGTTACTCACCGAGTTCGGCGTGGTGCGTCTGATGGAGAACATCCTGCGTCCTCTGATGAAACCGCTCTACAACCTTCCCGGTGTGGCGGCCTTGGGAGCCGTGATGACCTTCCTGAGCGACAACCCCGCCATTATCTCGCTGGCCAAGGACAACAACTTTGCCCGCTATTTCAAGAAATACCAGCTGGTGTCGCTGACCAACTTCGGCACCGCCTTCGGCATGGGCCTCGTGGTCATTGCCTTCATGACCGGCAAGGGATACGGCAGCGGTGCTTTGGTGGGACTGCTGGGTGCCGTCATCGGCAGCATCGTCTCCACGCGCCTCATGCAGCGCTTCACCCTCAAGAGCTATCCCGAGTTGGACAGCCCTGTGACCGAGAACGAGGGTACCGAGCAGAACATCTCGTTCAAGAGCGAAGGCAACGCCTTCCAGCGCTTCCTCAACGCCATGCTCGACGGCGGCAAGAGTGGCGTGGGTATCGGAGTGGCCATCATTCCCGGCGTGCTCTGCATCTCGACCATCGTCATGATGCTCACCTTCGGTCCCGCGGGCGAGAATGGCGAATATGTGGGCAAAGCCTACGAGGGCGTGCCCGTCATCACCTGGTTGGCCGACAAGATTAACGTAGTGTTCTACTGGCTCTTCGGCTTCGAGAGCGGTGCGCTGGTGGGCTTCCCCATCACGGCCCTCGGCGCCGTGGGTGCTGCCATCGGTTTGGTTCCCACCTTCGATGCCATGGGCATCATCAACAACAACGCCATCGCCGTCTTCACCGCCATGGGTATGTGCTGGAGCGGCTATCTGAGCACCCACACCGCCATGCTCGATTCTCTCGGCTACCGCAAGCTTATCGGCAAGGCCATCGGTGCCCACACCATCGGCGGCCTCTGCGCCGGCATTGCGGCGCACTGGCTCTGGGTGCTGCTGAGTATGATATTCTAGAAGTTAAGGAGACTGGAGTTAGATCAAATGAACTATAAGGAGCAGTATCGACGTTTCCGTGCCTGGCAGATAAGACCCCGCCGCTACACCGACAAGGATATGGGGCGGCACTGCTGCAACAATTGCGGCCACGAATTTACGGGCAACTACTGCCCCATCTGCGGACAGAAAGCCACTTGGGGCCGCATCACCTGGGGCGCGGTGCGCGACAACGTGATGCTCCTCTGGGGCATGGAGTCGCACTCAATGCCCTACACCCTCTTCCAGCTGATAATGCGTCCTGGATACCTCATCAGGGAATACCTCAGAGGCCAACGCCAAGTAAGCTACCCGCCCGTGAAAATGCTCTTCATTGTGGCCGTCATCTTTGGCATTGTCAGACAGCTCACCGGAGGCAAACCCATGGTAAGCGAAGTAAGCCTTGAAGGGCTGAAAGAGAAGTCAGAGCTGTTTTACATCTTTATCGAATGGCTGGTAGAAAATCCGGGGTGGTTCATGCTGGCCGTAACCTCCTTTTTCTCCATACCCTCGTGGATTTTCTTCCGCTTCGCCCCCCGCTATCCGCGCCACACCTTTCCCGAAAGCGTGTTCATTCAAGTGTTCCTGAGTTCCCTCATGCTTATCTGCATCCTTATGACCAGAATCGGCAACATTTTTTTCCTGCTTATACCATTCTATTATTATCTCACCTATCGCCAACTCTTCGGCTACCGGTTCTGGGGCACCCTGTGGAGACTTATGTCATGCCTCCTCGTGTGGGTCCTTGTGTTCTTCTTCCTTTTCATGGTCTCATACCTGCATCTCAAACCCGAGGCCCTCGAAGGAGAAAGCCTAGGGGGAAGCCTGATTGAGCTCACCCTCGTCTTCATCCTTCCAATTGCGATACTCCTCACTTTCGGATACCTGATTGGGAAACGGACAGAAAAAAGGAGCAACAAGGCAAAATAATTTTGTCATATCGGAAAAAGTTCGTATCTTTGCACTTGCTTTAAAGCAAAAAATTGATCAATTATTAATCCTAAAAAACAGAAAGAAAATGGCTTACAAAATCACTGACATCTGTGTTGCTTGCGGCACCTGCATCGATGAGTGCCCCGTCGGAGCTATCAGCGAAGGCGACATCTACAAGATTGACGAGAACGCTTGCGTTAGCTGCGGTACCTGCGCTGGCGCCTGCCCCACCGGTGCTATTCAGGAGGGTTAATCGCTCACAGATTAAAAGAAAGAGAAGCCGCCCGCAAGGACGGCTTTTTTATAATGCAATAAATAGACACCGCCAAGCGTCAACTGCCGCTGGCCACTGTGGAGAAAGGCTTGCTCGCCCTTGGCGAACGCTACAATCTCTACCCCACCCCACAGGACTTCGGCCTGACAGACACGACGCTGGACATGCACAAGGTTTATTACCAACGCAATACTACTAGCAGCAACGTGTACGGCTACCTCATCACCATCGTCAACCAAGCAGGCGATTCCCTCACGGCAGAAGGTTACTCTTCCGCGGGTCTAGACTTAGGTTCCTCCACCCACTTCCCCTGGATGCTCCCGATGACGGTACGCTGGCGCGGTGCCGAATTCTTCACCTACCAACCTGCACTGTGGCAAGCCCTGCGCGAGGCGATGCCCAAAGGTACATTCCGGGTACCAGCCCGACAGGCATCAGCCGTTCAAAATGGCTACGCAAACTATAAACCATACAATAATATTGCAAAAACATCGTTACTGAAGAAAAACCAACACCATGAAACCTATAGTAAGCATCATTATGGGCTCGACCTCCGACCTGCCGGTCATGGAGAAAGCCTGCCAGTTCTTCGAGGAGATGGAGATACCCTTCGAGGTCAACGCCCTCTCCGCCCACCGCACACCCGCCGAGGTGAGTGAGTTCGCCCGCAGTGCCGCCGGTCGTGGCATCAAAGTCATCATTGCCGGTGCCGGCATGGCCGCCGCCTTGCCGGGAGTCATCGCCGCCGAGACACCGCTGCCCGTCATCGGTGTACCCATCAAAGGCTCGTGCCTCGAGGGCCTCGACGCCACCTTGGCCATCCTCCAAATGCCTCCGGGAATCCCCGTGGCCACGGTGGCCATCAACGGCGCACAGAACGCCGCCATCCTCGCCATGCAGATGCTCGCCCTCGGCGACAAAACCCTCATGAAGAAACTCGTCGCCTACAAAGCTGGCCTCAAACAGAAAATCGTCAAAGCCAACCAGGAGCTGGAAAAGCTCGAGTACAAATACAAGTGCTGAATACCACCCTTAAACCTTAAACTTTAAACCTTAAACCTTAATGATTACCATAGGCATCACCGGGACACTGGGGGCCGGCAAGGGCACCATCGTCGACTATCTGGTACAGAACAAGGGGTTCGTTCATTACAGTGTGCGGGCGTTTATCACCGAGGAGATTAAGAAACGTGGCTTGGAGGTGAACCGAGACACCATGACACTGGTGGGCAACGACCTGCGCGCCAAGCACACGCCGTCGTGGATAGTGGAGCAGCTCTACGAAAAGGCCGTTGCCTCGGGTTGTAACTGCATCATCGAGAGCGTGCGCACTCCCGGCGAGGTGGCAGCCTTGCGTGGCAAGCCCAACTTCTACCTCTTTGCCGTCGACGCCGATCCCAAGGTGCGCTACGAGCGCGCTGTGCTGCGCGGAAGCGAGACCGACCACGTGAGCTACGAAACCTTCATCGCCAACGAGCAGCGCGAGATGGACAACACCGACCCCAACAAGCAGAACCTCGGAGTCTGCATCCGCGAGGCCGACTTCCGTTTCGACAACGGCGGCAGCTTCGAGGAACTGCACAAGCAGGTCGAGGAGGTGCTGCAACAGATTACCTACAAGCGTCCTTCGTGGGACGAATATTTCATGGACCTGGCCAATGCCGCCAGCCGTCGCGCCACCTGCGACCGCGGCCGCTCGGGCTGCGTCATCGTGAAAGACCGCCAGCTGCTAGTCACCGGCTATGTGGGTTCGCCCAGCGGCCTGCCACACTGCGACGAAGTGGGACACCTCTTCCGCCAGACCATTGATGCCGACGGCCACATCTCGACCCACTGTGTGCGCACCGTGCATGCCGAGCAGAACGCCATCTGCCAGGCCGCCCGTCGCGGCATAGCCCTCGACGGCGCCACGCTCTACTGCCGCATGACTCCCTGCCGCACCTGCGCCATGCTCATCATCAACTGTGGCATCAAACGCGTGGTGTGCGAACGCAAATACCATGCCGGCGCCGAGAGCGAGGAACTGTTCCGCCAGGCCGGCATCCAGCTGGAGTTTTTCCACGACGAGGTACAGCAGTACGAAAACCAGTAACACCAAGGCCCGCGCTTCGCGCGGGCCTTTTTTTTCATTGCTGTTTCTTCAGCAGCGGCGACCGTGAGAGGTCGGTGGGGTTGGTGCCGGGAACCCCTTCAGGCACCGGGATGCCGAGTTTCTTGAAATGTTTCTTCCAGTATTTAGGCAACTTGCCTTTCTTGTCGCGCCAGTTCATGGGTTTGTTCTCAAACAGGTGGTTGCCGGTGGAATCAAGGTAACATTCGTAGACAAGTTCCGAGCAGTAGTACTTGTCGTTGTCAGGCAGGAAAGCGTCGTCATATTCTTTCCCCACAAAGCTTTTGGCTCGCTCGATAACGGCAGCAGTGTCGAAGGGGATATTGAGGCGGTAGAAAGCCGCGTGATATTTGTCGAACCATTGGGGCCACGGCGTGCGCACCACCCCTTCCCCCGGCCTGGCCTCGATGACCCACGCCGTCTGGCCTCCCCGGAAAATGTCGCTCTTCTCCACCTCGAGAATCGCCACATGGGTATATTTCCCGGTGCTCTGCTGTATGGCGTCGCCCATGTCGGTATAGCCGGCACTTACAAATATCAGGTCGCCGCTCTGCATCTTATAGATGGGATGCAACGTACTGTTGTCCAGGTTCTCCTTCAACCTCATGCCGTCGGGCATCATGGGTTTCAATGCCTGCCACAGCACCGGCTGGTAGGTAACGAAAGAGGCTCCGCGCCACATCACTTCCATGGGCAGCAGCCACGGGAAACGAACTCCTCCCGAGAGTTCATAGCACCGGGAAGACGACCCTGTGGCCCACAGCGTGTCGCCCACCTGATTGACGATAGTGATGCGATAGCCCACTCTCGAGGTGGACGACCAACCTGTCGACGCAAAGGCTTCGTGGAGATCCATCGTGCTGTCCTCCAATCCGAAATCCTGTGGTATGGGGAAGTCATTGTAGCGCTCACCAAGGGTCATCAGCGCCTGCTCGATTTTGTCCACGGGCTGGTAGAGAATTGTGAACCAGTTGGTATCCACGCTGTTGTAGGTCTCCACGAGACGCTCTCCCCGACGGGCATATCGAACAACATTGTTATCCTGATAGTAGCATCCCGATTCTAAAATTTCGATTTCCAAGCTGCCAATACCCTCCTTGACAAAGGCTTCGAGTGGCTGGCGGTAGGTGTAAGGGTCCACTCGCCCGGCGGTGTCGACACTGAAGACCGCGTTCTCCCGGCCGATGAAGAGCACACGGTCTTCGCGGTCGGGGTCGGGAGTCAGGGTTCGCACCTGGCCGGGACAGCACACTCGGTACCACCCGTCGGCATCAAGAACAAAAACGCTCTTGCCATCGGTACCCCACAGACGCGGGCCGTGGCCGAGGGTGTACTTGGGCTCCTCTATCGGGTGCTCGTCTGTGAGGAACGGACAGGTATCCATCCGACCGTCGGCACTGAGAGCCACCACCCCGATGGCGGCAAGCCAGTAGGACTTGCCGTCGAACACATCCGCAATCCGTGCATGGCCCCGTTGATGGGGAACCCTAAGCGGATAGCGCTGCCAACGGTCGATGTCCTCGTAGCGCACCACATAGCCACTGTCGTCCAACGCCCACAGCACATCGGCAACAGTGTCGACCATGAAATTGTTGAAAGGCTGGGGCGTATGCTGCCAGTGCAGGGTGTCGCTCAATGGCGAGTAGAAACTCATATCAGCCTCGTCGACAATAAGGTAACCCTTCCATGTGCGAACCTGGTTCACCCAGTATTGGTCGTGGGGGTCGGTGACGGTGTAGAGGTTCTGGTCCAACGGTGTGGGCCAGCGGTGGTAGGTGCGCCAATTGTCGGAAGTGGAGTAGAGGCGGTTTCCGCCGCAGGAAATCCAACCGCTGTCGGCGGTAATCATATAGATGTCGTCCACGCCCATCTTGCGCTCGAAAGCGGTGTCTCTCAGCGCAGTGAATGTGCGTCCGCTGTCGGCGCTGAAAGTCAGCAGGCCGTCTTGCGAGCCCGCCCACATGCGTCCTCCCTCGCCTCGCCACGTGGGGTGGAACCACTCCCATTGGCGAGAGCCTCCGGCAGGCACCGTGTCGTTCCACAATGTTCCCGACACCCTCAACACACTGTTGTCCAGACGATAGCCCACGACCACCGCCACATCTCGGTTGAAGGGAACCACTCCCTCAATCGTGATGCCATGCCAGCTGTTCTCCGGCGGGTGGACCATGGTACGCCAGGGGGAGTGTATATCGTTGGCTCGGTAGAGGTAACCACAGACTGTTCCCATCCAGATGGAACCGTCGGGACCGACAGCCATATTAAGGTAGCATTGCACATTGAGGTCGGCCAAACGGTCGCGTTGCCGCTGGGCTTCGGCGTCGCCCATCAGCATCAATGCAGTCAGAATCAATAGCAAAGACTTCTTCATCAGTATTCACCATATATATTTTCGGCGTGCAAAGATACATTTTTTTTGCCACAGATACATCCCCCCCCTGTCGAAGACACATTTTTTTGCCATCGGACAGGTTTTCCCTTAGCCCCAAACCCGTACTTTCTCCCTACCAAAGACCTACCAACTCCTTACCAACTCCTACCACAGTGGGAGATGATAGGGTGATGATAGGGTGTTAATACGTCGTTTTTGACTTTTATTAGGAAAGTTGACGGCACCTGTACAAAAGTTTTGCTTTTTCTCATTTTGGGGCATGAGAATAAAAATTTTTACAAAATTAAAAAAAAATGTATATTTGCAATTACGTATCCCTGCGCGAGAAATACGCATAAGGTTGATTTTGAACACATAAAGAGGAAAAATATATATAATTATGATAAAAAAACAGACAAAACTATCCTTGCTTGCTGCCGCAATGGGCATGCTGCTGTTTGCATCGTGCAGCACGCCGATGGAACTGGCCTACTTCAAAGACGCCCCCCGCGACTATGAGATGGAACAGAGTGGCCAATTCTCGAAAGGCATCCAGACCAACGACCTGTTGTACATCTACGTTGAGAGCCGTGCCCCTGAGGCCACAGTGCGTTTCAACCAAGAGACCAACAAGATAGCCGTTGATGCCGGCGTGGTGATGAACCCCGGTTCCTCGGCCGTCACCGGCTACCTGGTGAACAACGACGGTGACATCATTTTCCCCGTCCTGGGCCGCATCAATGTGGTTGGAAAGACTCACGCACAGTTGGCTGCCGAGATTGAGCGACGCCTTGTAAGCGAGGGTCATATCCTCGATGCCGTGGTGACGGTAAAACTGATGAACTTCAAAGTCAGTGTGCTTGGCGAGGTGGTGCGTCCCGGCCAGATTGAGGCCACGGGCGAACGAATGACCATCTTCGAGGCCTTGAGTATGGTTGGCGACCTGACCATCTATGGCCAGCGTACCAATGTAACTGTTGTGCGCGAAGAGAACGGCACCCGCACCATCGGTGAGATTGACCTTACCTCGAAAGATGTCTTCGAATCACCCTACTACTACCTGCACCAGAACGACGTGGTGTATGTGGAGCCCAACGTGAAGAGGAAGAAGACTGCCGAACGCGACCCAATGACCCTGACCTACATCTCGAGCGCAGTGTCTATCGTGTCGGTGCTGTCATCGGTCTTCTACTACTACATCCTGTCCAAATACTACAGCAGCAGAACCTAATTGTTAATCAAGAAATCATAACATAAAAGATGGAAAAAGTTAATAACAAACAGCTTCAGAACAATGCTGGCGGAGAAAGCGAGAACGAGCAATCGTTCTCTATCCGCGACTTAATCTTCATGGTGCTGAACAACTGGTGGTGGTTTGTCATCTCGGTGGTGGTCTGCATGGTTATTGCCGGATTCTACTACAAGTCGCAACCCAAGACCTACACCGCTTCGGGTACCATTCTGGTGCGCGATAACGACAACAACACCATCCGTCAGTCGAGAAACATGGACCAGATTCTGAGCAACATGGGCATGGACAACACCAACCTCTCGCTCGAGAATGAAATCTACATGCTCAAGTCGTCGTGGTTGATGAACCAAGTGGTGAACCGCCTGCACCTCAACTACACCTGCTCCCGCAACGACATGTTCAACAAGGTGTCTTATTTCAACAATGCCCCCTTGGAGCTCGTCATCCACGACATCGAGCAAGAGAATCGTGACGCATCATTTAATATCAAAGTAAAACCGAAAGAAAACAACAAATACGAATTCAAAGCCAGCAAATTCGGTCATGAGGTTTCCGCCGAGGCTTACTACAGCCAGCCGGTGAAGTTCGACGACACCCTCTCGTTCACCATCGAAAAGACTCAGTTCTACAACAAGAGCTTTGACAATGTGACCCTCCACATGAGTGTCATACCCTCGATGGTCATGGCTCGCGGCATGCTGAAGTCTCTCTCCGTGAGCCGCGTGGACAAGATGGCTTCCATCGTTTCCCTTACCTTTAATGACCGTAACAGCGAACGTGCCAACCAGATTGTCGACACCCTGATTGCCGTTTATAACGACGATGCCGTCGAGGACAAGAACAAAGTAGCCCAGAAGACCAACCAGTTCATTTCCGAGCGTATCGCTCTTATATCGGGCGAACTGGATGTGGTCGACGCCCAGGTGGAGAACATCAAGCGTGGATCGCAGCTGCCCGAACTCCAGGGTGCCGCCAGCCAGCTGCTGCAGACCGGCCAGCGCTATTCCGAGCAGGTGGTGCAGCTGGAGACCGAGATGACCCTCATCAGCTACATCAAGAACTATGTCTCCGACCCTGTCAACAAAGAGGAGCTCATCCCCGCCAACGTGGGTATCAGCGATGTGGGCATCCAGGGTATGATTGGTTCGTACAACAACCTCGTGACCCGTTACAAGAGACTGAAAACCACTGCCGGCCCCAACAACCCCGAAGTGCAAGGTCTCAAACGCCAGATGGACGACGAATTGAGCGCCATCAACTCCTCCATCAGCAACCTTATTAATGCTACGCGCGTGCGCCTGCAAGACGCCCGTGGCCAGGAGGCCAAAGCCCGTGGCCAGATTGCTGCCATGCCTACGCAGACCAAGGCCGTCACCGAGGTTACCCGTCAGCAGAAGATTAAAGAGGAACTGTACCTCTACCTCTTGAGCAAGCGCGAGGAGACCGCCATGAACCTGGCTGTCACCGTGGCAAACGCCAAGGTGGTGGAACCCGCCATCGTAAAACTGGCTGGTCCGAGTCTGATGATGTACGCTCTGATAGCTCTGGTGCTCGGTCTTGCCCTTCCGGCAGCCATCATGTTCGCCATCAGCTTCTTCGACACGAAACTTCGCTCCAAAGTCGACGTGGAACGTACCACCTCACTGCCCATTCTTGGTGAGATACCGCAGAAACCCGCTGCACGCGTCAACGACGAGATTATCGTCACCGCCAATGGTACCGATGTGGTTACCGAGGCATTCCGTCTGCTGCATTCGAACATCCCGTTCTTCATGAAGGAAGGCGACAAGGTGATTCAGACAGTGTCGACAGTGCCTGGCGAAGGTAAATCGTACACTGCGTTGAACTTGGCACTTTCTCTGGCTTATGTGGGCAAGAAGACCATCTTGGTCGACTTCGACCTTCGTAAGCGCAGCCTCTCGAAGACCATCGACCGTCACAACCGTGTGGGCTTGATTCACTACCTGCTGGATCAGGACGACAACTTCGAGAAATACATCATGCACAGCGAGACCTCCGATCACCTCGACTATATCGTCTGCGAGAAGACGCCGCCTAACGCCACCCAGTTGCTGATGGGTGAGAAGCTCGACCGACTGGTGGTCTACCTGCGCCAAAACTACGACTATATCATCTTCGACTCCACGCCTGCACAGATTGTGGCCGACTCGTCGGTCATCAACCGAGTGGCCGACCTGACGGCTTACATCATGCGTGTGGGTTACCTCAACAAGAGTTCGCTCCCCTTCATCCAGGAGATGGCCGACAAGGGCCGCTTCAAGAACATGGCTGTCATCCTCACCGACGTGCCGCTGCTTAAGAAACGTTACGGTGGCTATGGCTACGGTTATGGCTACGGTTACGGTTATGGCTACGGTTACGGCTATGGTTACGGATACGGCTATGGCTACGGTTATGGCTATGGTTACGGCGAAGATAGCGACGCATCCAAGGATAAATAAACCACAAACAGATACTGAAAGAAAGGTATTGTATTGGCGGGAGGCTCCGGCACCCGCCTTTATCCTATTACTAAGGGCGTAAGCAAACAGCTGTTGCCCATACTTATGAATAGACTAATAATGAACGTTATTAACACCGACATACAGGATGTAAAGATTATCGAGCCACGTATCTTCGGCGATGCCCGAGGATACTTCTTCGAGAGCTTCAGCGAGAGAGACTTCCTCAGTCAGACAGGTATCACCGTTTCTTTTATCCAAGACAACGAATCGAAATCGCGCTATGGAGTGGTTCGTGGCCTTCATTTTCAGAAACCGCCCTATGCCCAGGCCAAACTGGTGAGAGTGGTGTATGGTAAGGTGCTCGACGTGGCCGTCGACATCCGTCGCAACTCACCCACCTATGGACACCATGTCGCCGTGGAACTCGGCGGAGAAAACCACCGCCAGCTGTTCCTCCCCAAAGGCATCGCCCACGGCTTTGCAGTGTTGAGCGACGAGGTGGTGTTCCAATACAAGTGCGACGAATACTATCATCCCGAGTCGGAGGGTGCCATCGCATGGGACGACCCCACACTGGCCATCGACTGGCGCCTGCCGAAAGAAGATGTCATCCTCTCCGAGAAAGACAGCCATCATCCCAAGTTCAACGAATTTGTAACTCCCTTTTAAATAATGAATATATTGGTCACAGGCTCGAACGGACAACTAGGCACACACATGCGATTGCTGGCGCCTGGTTCGAAGCACACATGGTTTTTCACCGATGTAGCCGAGCTGGATATCACCTCCCGCGAAGCGGTGCTCTCGTTCGTGACCGACAATAATATTCAGCTCATCGTCAACTGCGCCGCCTACACCAATGTAGACCGTGCCGAGAGCGAAGAGGCCGTCGCCATGCGCATCAATGCAGAAGCAGTGGGTCATCTGGCCGAGGCCATGAAGAAAATGGACGGCACGCTGATTCACGTTTCCACCGACTATGTTTTCGGAGGCAACAAAAACAACACGCCCTGCCGCGAGGACGAGCCCAGCAATCCCACAGGAGCTTATGGACGTACCAAGCTGGCCGGAGAACAGGCCGCCTCTGGCTGCAAGCATCTGATTTTCCGCACCGCGTGGTTATATAGTGAATATGGGAAGAACTTCGTGCTGACCATGCTGAACCTCACTGCCTCCAAACCCGAACTCAAAGTGGTATTCGACCAGGTGGGGACCCCCACCTATGCCGGTGACCTGGCATGTGCCATCTTCGCCATTATCGAGGAGGGGTCATACAGCAAGAATCAGGGAATCTATCATTTCAGCGACGAGGGCGTGTGCAGTTGGTTCGATTTCACAAAAGAGATAGCACGCCAGAGCGGACATCACGACTGCAACATCATGCCCTGCCACAGCAACGAATTCCCCAGCCCCGTCAAACGTCCTGCCTATTCAGTACTCGACAAAACCAAATACAAACAGACATTCCATCGCACAGTCCCCTATTGGACCGACAGCCTTGCCGTCTGCTTGAACAACATCAACAAGAAATGAAAAACTTTGCACTCATAGGAGTAGGCGGTTATATCGCTCCACGTCATCTGAAGGCCATCAAGGAGACCGGCAACGAGCTCATTTCGGCCTATGACAAGAGCGATTCTGTCGGCATTATCGACAGTTACTTCCCCCATGCTTCTTTCTTCACCGAGCAGGAACTCTTCGACCGCCACAATAACTTTGTCAAAGCCTCGGGTGGCCATATCGACTACCTCTCCGTTTGTTCGCCCAACTACCTTCACGATGCGCATACACGCTATGGCCTGCGCCTCGGATGCGATGTCATCTGCGAGAAACCCGTGGTATTAAGCCCGTGGAATATCGATGCCTTGGAGCAAATTGAGAAAGAGACCGGGCACAAAGCCTACACCATTTTCCAGCTCCGACTCCATCCATCGGTCATCGAGTTGAAGAAGAAAATCGAGAACGGTCCCAAGGACAAGGTCTACGATGTCGACCTCACCTATATCACACCCCGCGGCTACTGGTACTACGCCTCTTGGAAAGGCAACCTCCAAAAAAGCGGCGGCGTGGCCACCAATATCGGTGTCCATTTCTACGACATGCTGCAATGGGTCTTCGGACCGGTGCAGAAGAGCGTGGTGCATGTGGCCAGTCACGACCGCGTGGCAGGTTATTTGGAGCTGAAACAAGCACGTGTGCGCTATTTCCTCAGCATCAACGGAGAACATCTTCCCAAGGGAGTCACCAGCAGTT
Source organism: Bacteroidales bacterium UBA2939 (assembly GCA_002349055.1). Lineage (GTDB taxonomy): Bacteria > Bacteroidota > Bacteroidia > Bacteroidales > P3 > Colimorpha. The sequence continues at coordinate 32,003 of DECD01000022.1, forward strand.
ATCGTTCCATTACCGTCGGTGGCGAGAATTTTGAGTTCAGCCAAGGCTTCACCGACCTCCACACACGCAGCTACGAGGAAATCCTAGCCGGACGTGGCTTTCATATCTCCGAAGCGCGAGAGTGCATCCAGACGGTCTATGAAATCCGAAACGCCATGCCCGTCGGCCTCACCGGCGACTACCACCCCATGGCTAAATTCCCATTAACAAAACACCCTTTCGGATGGTAAACGACGCGTTCATACACGAGAGTTCCTACGTCGACGACGGCGTAACCCTGGGCAAAGGTACCAAGGTGTGGCATTTCTGCCATATCCAGAGAGGCGCCACCCTGGGAGAAAACTGCTCACTGGGCCAGAATGTCAACATCGGTCCCAATGTCAAGATTGGCAACGGTGTCCGTATCCAGAACAACGTGTCGGTCTACGAAGGCGTGGAGATTGAAGACAATGTGTTTCTCGGGCCCAGTTGCGTCTTCACCAACGTACTGATGCCACGTGCCGACAAGTCGGTGCATGGCAATTACGCCCGCACGCTGGTCCGCGAAGGAGCCTCGTTGGGAGCCAACTGCACCATCGTCTGCGGACACACCATCGGCCGTCGCGCCCTGGTGGCTGCAGGCGCTGTGGTGACAAAAGACGTGCCCGACAACACAATAGTGGCCGGAGTTCCGGCAAAAATAATAGGAAAAACTGAAGATTGAGATGCAGTTCCGCGACCTACATAGACAATACGAGGCCATGCGCGCCGAGATGGACGAAGCCCTGCTGGGAGCCGCCCGTAGCGGTGCTTATATCATGGGACCTCAGGTGGCAGAGTTGGAGCAACAACTGGCCAACTATGTGGGAGTGAAGCATTGCATCACCTGTGCCAATGGTACCGACGCGTTGCGGCTGGCACTAATGGTCCTCGGTATCGGTCCCGGCGATGCTGTCTTCGTCCCCGATTTTACCTTCTTCGCCACCGCCGAGGCTGTGGCCATGGTAGGAGCCACGCCGATATTTGTCGATGTAGACACGCATACGTTCAACATTGATGACAAAGACCTGTGTGATAAAATTCACAATAACCAGAACAAAAAGCTTGCTCTGAAAGCGGTAATTGCCGTAGACCTTTTTGGACGGCCAGCCGACTATGACCATCTTCAAGAGGTCTGTGAAATGTATGGATTGTTACTTGTCGAGGATGGAGCACAAGGCTTTGGCGGCTTT
>DECD01000022.1:33341-46113 GCA_002349055.1 Bacteroidales bacterium UBA2939
AACCATGCCGCCATGTTGCGTTCACTGCGTGTACATGGCAAAGGAACCGACAAATACGATAACGTCCGTCTTGGCCTCAACTCTCGCCTCGACACAGTGCAAGCTGCAGTGCTTCAAGTGAAACTTCGTCACTTCGACGAGGAGTTGACCGCAGTGAACCGCGTAGCAGAAAAATACAACCAACTACTACAAGGCAAAATAAAAACACCTAGAGTCCCCTTCGAAATGGGACGGTGCACCTCTTCCTGGGCACAATACACCATACAGGCCGACAACCGAGATGAGATACAGGGCCGCCTCAAAGCCGCCAGCATCCCCTCCATGGTCTACTACCCCCGCACCATGAGCCAGCAAACAGCCTTCTCCCACCTTGGACAGAAGCCCTGTCCCGTTGCCAAACGGCTGACCGAGACCGTCCTCTCTTTGCCCATGCACCCCTACATGACCGATGAAGAAATAGAGCAAATTGCTTCGCTAATATAATCACTCAAGATAATAACAAAAAAGATATAGCCTATGTTTAGAAAACTATCTTTTTGGCTCGTTAAGAAATACAGACACTCCACCATCCCTCAGACCTACATCCTGATAATGGATGTGGTATTGTTTGTGGCTGCTTTCGTATTGATGGAGGCTTTCCGCACCGTCGGCATCTTCGATGTTGCCACTCGTGGCGTGCTGGTGAAGTTCATCTGGTCGGCGATGCTGACCATTATCTTCTTTTTGGTTTCGGGCTCGTTCCGTGGCATCATTCGTCATGCGGGAATGATGGACATCTACAAAATCGTCTTTTCCACAATCATTCCTTTGGCTCTATGCTGGCTGGTCAACATCGTGAACAACCAATTCAATCCCCCCATCATCAGATCCTACTATCTGCTCTCCTACCGCGAGTCGCTGACGCTGTATCTCATTCTCGGCATGCTGATGATTATCTCGCGCTTGGTCATGCAGCAGATTTACAACGAGTTCTTCCGTCGCCGTCGTCCCTCCACCAATGTCATCATCTATGGTGCCGGTGCCGCAGGAATGATTGCCTACAACGCCCTGAAGCAGGAGAGCAACTTCGAGTATAAAGTGGTGGCCTTCATCGACGACGACATGTCGAAGGTCAATCAGGCTCTCAACGGCGTGCCCGTTATGCGCGTCCGCTCGGTGTTGAATTCCAAGTTCGTGCAGAGCAAGAAAGTCTCCCAAATCATCATTGCCATCCCTACCATCCGCACGCTCCACAAACAGGCCATCACCAACCGTGCCCTCGACCTCGGACTCACCGTCAAGGCCGTCCCCCACGTCAGCACCTGGCTCAACGGCTCCTTCACCGCCAACCAGATTCAGGACATCAAGATTGAGGACCTGCTCGAGCGCGAACCCATCCGCATGGACAATGTCAACATCGTCCGCGAGGTGGTCGACAAGGTTATCCTTGTCACCGGTGCAGCTGGCTCCATCGGCTCCGAGATTTGCCGCCAGCTGATGCAGTACCAGCCCAAGAAGGTCATCCTGCTCGACCAGGCAGAAAGTCCTATGTATGATCTCCAGTTCGAACTGAAAAACACCTATAAGGAACAACTCAGCCGCATGGAGTTCGTCATTGCCAATGTCAAGGACCGCCAGCGCATGGAAGAAGTCTTCGAACTCTACCATCCCAACCTCGTCTACCACGCCGCCGCCTACAAACACGTGCCCTTCATGGAGGAGAACCCCTACGAGGCCGTCTATATCAATGTCTTCGGCACCCGCAACCTGGCCGACCTCTCCATCAAATACGGCGTGCAGAAATTCGTCATGATTTCCACCGACAAAGCCGTCAACCCCACCAACGTCATGGGTGCCACCAAGCGCATGGCCGAGATTTACATCCAGAGCCGCTCCACCGAGACCACCCACTTCGTCACCACCCGCTTCGGCAACGTCTTGGGTTCCAACGGCTCCGTCATCCCGCTCTTCAAGAAACAGCTGGCCGCGGGAGGTCCCCTCACGGTGACCCACAAAGACATTATCCGCTATTTCATGACCATTCCCGAGGCTTGCAACCTCGTGCTCGAGGCCGGTGCCATGGGCGAGGGTGGCGACATCTTCGTCTTCGACATGGGCAAACCTGTCAAGATTTACGACATGGCCCGCAAGATGATACAGCTCTCAGGCCTCCGTGACATCGAAATCAAGGAGATTGGTCTCCGTCCCGGCGAAAAACTCTACGAGGAGCTCCTCGCCACCAAGGAGAACACCATTCCCACCTACCACCCCAAGATTATGCGTGCCCAGGTGCGCCGCTACGCCCTCGATGCCATCGACCGCGAGTACAGCGAGCTGTGGACCATCCTCGAGACCATGGACGATATGAAGATTGTGGGTAAGATGAAAGCCATCGTGCCCGAATTCCTCTCCAACAACTCCATTTATTGCAAGTTAGACGCTCCGGTTGCCCCCCCCACAGCACGCTGAATAACAACTGATTAGAATGCGTCTACGCACCCTCCTCCGCCTCTTCGCACTCCTGTTGCTGATTTTCGTCACACAGAAAGTGCTCTTCATGCTCTACAACATGGGCATGGCCGACGGAGCCCCTTTCCTCTCTTGTCTCGCCTCTCTCTGGCACGGCCTGCGACTCGACATCACCACCGCCTGCTACCTCATCATCTTCCCCACACTGGTCATCCTCATCAGCTTTTTCTTCAAGCAGTTCCCTCTGCGCAAAGTGCTGATGCCCTACTACATTCTGGTAGCCCTCCTTCTGTCGCTCATCTTTGTTGCCGACACCATCCTCTATAGCTTCTGGGGTGCCAAGCTCGATGCTAACGACCTCATCTACGCTACCAAACCCAAGGACATGCTCGCCAGTCTGCCTCTCTGGGCTACCCTCTTGGCATTCTTCATTGTGGCAGCCATCGCCATAGGCTATGTACTGTTGTTACGATGGGTGACACCGAAACAACTCACCCTACAGTCGCGCTGGTGGTCTGCGCTCATGCTGCCTCTGGCGGCACTCATCTTCCTCGGCATGCGCGGCGGCCTCTCCGAATCCACCGCCAACCCCTCCTACGCCTACTTCTCGCAGCATCCCTTCTGCAACCATGCCGCCCTCAACCCCGCCTTCAACATCTTTCACTCGCTCTTCAAGGTACAGGACCTCTCCAAAGAATTCGATACCCTGCCCGACGAGCAAGTCGATGCCCTGCTGGGCGACAGCTTCACCCCCGACATCACCCTGACCGACACCCTTCTTAATACCGACCGTCCCAATGTATTGCTCATCATCTGGGAAGGTGCCGGCCTAGGCATGGTTGGGTCCGACACCGTGGCTCCCAACCTCCACCGCTTCATGCGCGAAGGGGTTTATTTCTCCAACTGCTACGCCAACAGCTACCGCACCGACCGTGGCCTCATCTCCGTCCTAAGCGGATGGCTTGGCCTCCCCACCACCACTCTCATGAAACGCCCCGACATCTGTCGCAACCTGCCTTCCATAGCCTCGTCACTCAAAGAGGCGGGCTACCACACCTCCATCTCCTACGGCGGCGATATCGACTTCACCAACATGCGCCTCTACTTCTCCGAAACGGGCTTCTCTTCCGTCCGAGGTGGCGATGCCTTTCCCTCGTCGCAGCGCACCAGTGCCTGGGGTGTCCCCGACCATTTTCTGCTCACCCCCGACCTCATAGCCTGCGAACGCCCATTCTTCGCCACCGCCTTGACCCTCAGCAGTCATGAACCCTGGGAGGTTCCCATGCACCGCCTCGACGACTACCGTCGCAATGCCTTCGCCTACACCGACTCCTGCATCGGAGCACTCATCAACCACCTCAAGATCACCCCCTTGTGGGATAGTTTGCTGATTATCATTGTTCCCGACCACGGCATCCCCTTCGAGGAGGGTATGTCCACTTCCGATGTCGCCGTGGCCCGCATCCCCATGCTCTGGATGGGCGGAGCGGTGCGCTCGGCCAAAAACATCGACCGACTGATGAGTCAGAGCGACCTCGCCGCCACCCTCTTGGCACAGATGCGCTTGTCTATAGAGCCGTTCCCCTTCAGCCGCAACATCCTCGGCAAGAAATATCTTTCGCGCCGACAGTTCGCCATGCACTCCGACAAGAACTGCCTCAACCTCATCCTTCCCGAAGGCAGCTTCTTCTACGACTGCGTCAGCGACAATCTGCAGCCAGCTGACAATACTCAATTCCTATTCGTGAAAGCCCTCCTGCAACGACTATACAAAACCACCGCCACATTGTAAACTCATGCCTTTCATACCCGAAATACTACGCCATCGCAGCCTCTCCATCGTGGGACTCGAGAAAAACACCGGCAAGACCGTCTGCCTGAACTATATCCTCAACCGACTCAATCAGATAGGCACACATGTTGGCGTAACCTCTATCGGTGTCGACGGCGAGCAGGTGGATGCTGTCTTCGCCACCGCCAAACCCGAAATCACCCTCTTCCGCGGCACTCATTTCATCACCTCCGAGAAGCACTACCTCATCCGCCAGGCCGTGAGCAAGCTCGTGGCTGTCGACAGCCAGCGCACCTCCCTCGGTCCGCTGGTTACCGCCGAGGTTCTCATCCAGGGCAAGGTGCTCCTCTCGGGAGCCGCCACCACTGCGGTACTGAAACGGCAGATACAAACGTTCGACCGCCTGGGTGTCGACCTCTCCATCGTCGACGGCGCCCTCTCGCGCCTCAGCCTGGCCTCGCCCACCGTCACCGAAGCCATGATTCTGGCCACCGGCGCCGCCGTCTCGGCCAACGTCAAGCAGCTCATCTCCAAGACCAAGCACCTCTACCAGTTCATCATGCTCGACGAGGTGGAGGAACCCCTGCGTTCCACCCTCGGCAACATCGAGAGCGGCATCTGGGCCGTCGACAGCGAAGGGCAAATCCACGACCTGGGCATCACCTCGGTCTTCCTTATCGACCGCAGCGAGAAGGACATCCTGCGCTATGGCCACACCCTCTTCGCCGCCGGCGCCATCAGCGACCGACTGCTGAAAATCCTCGCCGCCAAAGGCAAGGACATCACCCTGATAGCAAGAGACTTCACCAAGATATTCGTCACCCCGGAGGTCTACACCGAATACACACGGCGTGGCAATCGCCTCATGGTGCTGCAACGCTCCAAACTCATCGCCATCACCCTCAACCCCACGTCGCCGCAAGGCTTCCTCCTCGACAGCCGCAGCACCTGCGACGCCCTCAGCGATGCCCTCCAGACCCCGGTCTACGACGTAAAAAAGATTGACCAATGAGAATTAAAGAACTGATAAAGAACGACGCCGGATTCCAGTACATCATCGACAGCCTCGACCTCCAGTCGGCCGCCGGCCGCCGCGGCATGCTCAACACCGAGTTCTGCAACGACCCCGCCACCCTCGAGACCGAGTGGAACCGCCTCTCCGAGGCCATCCGCGCCACCAACGACATCCCCAACCGCCGCTACTACATCGACCTGCGCCACTGCCTGATGTGTCTCCACGACCTCTCAGGCACCTTCGCTTCGCTGGCCAGCCACACCCCCTTGAACGAGGTGGAACTCTTCGAGATAAAGAACCTTTGCTATACGTCGAAGGCGGCTGCCACGGCCATCGAAGGGCTGGCCCTCACCCCCACCCTGCCCATGCCCGACTGTAGCGCCGTCTTCGCCATCCTCGACCCCGACCATACCGGCATCGCCAACTTCTACATCTACGACAGCTACGACATCCGCCTGGCACCCCTGCGCCGCGAGCTCAACGCCTTGCAGACCTCCGGCGGCGACCCCATGCGCATCAGCGAACTGCTGGCCGAGCAGGCCGAAATCCAGAACGAGGTCTGCCTGCGTCTCTCCGACGAACTCTATCCCTGGGTCGACACCCTTGTAAATACCCTGAACCAGATGGCCTACGCCGACGGCCTGCTGGCACGCGCCAAGCTGGCCATCGAGTGGAACCTTGTGCGTCCCGCCATCGGCGACGTCACACGATACAAAAACCTCTTCAACCCGCGCCTCAAGCAGCGCAACGAAGAGATGCACATGCGCTACCAGCCCGTCAGCATCGAGATACGCCCCGGCGTCTGCCTCGTCACCGGTGCCAACATGGCCGGCAAGACCGTGCTGCTCAAGAGCATCGGCACCGCCCAGATGATGGCCCAGTGCGGCATGTATGTGCCCGCCGAGGAGGCCACCGTGCACCTGGTACAGGGCGTGGCCACCTCCATCGGCGACGACCAGGACGAGATGAACGGCCTCTCCTCCTACGCCTCCGAAATCATCAAGATCAGCAACATCCTCGCCGACTGCCGCCAGCGCGAGCTGCTGGTGCTCATCGACGAGCCTGCCCGCACCACCAACCCCGTCGAGGGCAAAGCCCTGGTGCAGGCCATCATCAAGATTCTCGAGCAGAGTCCTTCCTTCACCCTCATCACCACACACTACGGCCAGCTGGGCAGCACTTGCCGCCGCCTGAGGGTGAAAGGTTTCGTGGAGGACTTGGACAACATACCGCTCACGCCACAGAGCATCAACCGTTTCATCGACTACTCCCTCACCGAGGACCAGAGCGACAACGTGCCCCACGAAGCCCTCCGCATCGCCGCCATCCTCAATTGCGACAGCGAGATGATCGCCTTGGCCGAGAAATCATTACAAACAACCTAAAATATTAAAACCAGCCGTACCGTACCGAGCAGGAAGAATTCCCAGTTTTTCCCCTTTCAATCTCGGTGCCACCTGCTTGTTATCACGGAGCCATCTCGGAGCAATCCTAGTATTACCCTAGAATTACCCTAGAGTCACCCTAGAATTACCCTAGAATTTAGTAAACAAATAGTGGCGGTAGAAAACTGAATTGTTATTATATCGTAGATATAATAAGTTTGGGCGAAAGATCCAAAGAAAAAACGCCGCAAATGAATCGACTTGCAGCGTTCTTTCTTGGCGGAAAGGAGGGGATTCGAACCCCTGAAGCGCTGTTAACGCTTACTCGCTTTCCAGGCGGGCCTCTTCAACCACTCGAGCACCTTTCCGTGGATGATTTCGTTTGTCAAAATCGGGTGCAAAAGTACAACTTTTTTCTGATATGACAAAAAAAATGTATCTTTGTAGTTTGAAACAACAGACAAAAATCACCAAAACGTATTAATAATGAAAAAATTAACAATCTTTGTTATGGCTATTTCAATGTTAGCCGCCGTCGGCTGCAAAGGCAAACAGGCAACCGAACAGGACCAACCAAAATCGGAAATTCAGCAGAAAGTGGACGAGTATGCCGAGTTCGAACTGAAGTCGGACCTCATCCAGAACCTCTCCGCCAACGAGAAGGAACTGGTGAAAATCTTCATCGAAATCGGTAAGGTGATGGATGAAATCTACTGGGACGAGTATTTCGGCAACGCCAACCGTGCCAGCCTCGACACCATCAGCGACCCCGCCATCCGCGCCTTCGCCAACATCCAGTACGGCGCCTGGGACCGCCTCGACAGCGAGAAACCCTTCATCCCCGGCTATGGCGAGCGTCCCGCCGGCTGCAACTTCTACCCCGTCGACATGACCAAGGAGGAGTTCGACGCCCTGAAAGATCCGCTGAAAAACAGCGAGTACAGCGTCATCCGCCGCGACTCCGAGGGCAAACTCTTCGCCCTGCCCTACCATGAGGCTTACAAGGAGCAGCTCGCCAAGGTCGACGCCCTCCTCGAGAAAGCCATCGCCCTGGCCGAGAACCCCGGCCTGAAGAAATACCTCGAGGCTCGCCGCGAGGCTTTCAAGACCGACGACTACTTCAACAGCGACATGGTGTGGATGGACATGAAAGACAGCAAGCTCGACTTCGTTGTCGGCCCCATCGAGAACTACGACGACGGCATCAACGGCCTGAAATGCAGCCACGAAGCATTCGTGCTGGTCAAGGACGAGCAGTGGAGCAACGACCTCAGCAAGTTCGCCGCCCTCCTGCCCGAGATGCAGAAACTCCTCCCCTGCGACCCCAAATATAAGAAAGAGGTCCCCGGCACCGACTGCGACATCAACGTCTACGACGTGGTCTATTACGCCGGCGACTGCAATGCGGGTTCCAAGACCATCGCCATCAACCTGCCCAACGACGAGCGCGTGCAGCTCAAGAAAGGCTCCCGCCGCCTCCAGCTCAAGAACGCCATGCAGGCCAAGTTCGACAACATCATGGTGCCCATCGCACAGCTGATGGTCTGCCCCGAGCAGGTCGACAGCGTGACCTTCAATGCCTTCTTCGGCAACACCTGCTACCATGAGGTGGCCCACGGCCTCGGCATCAAGAACACCGTCACCGGCCGCGGCCCCTGCCGCCAGGCCCTCGGCGCCCAGTACAGCGCTTGGGAGGAAGCCAAAGCCGACGTCTGCGGCCTCTTCCTCACCGAGCAGCTCATCGAGCGCGGCCTCATCACCAACACCACCGTCAACCAGAACTATATCACCTTCATCGCCGGCATCCTCCGCAGCGTCCGCTTCGGTGCCACCGAGGCCCACGGCGTGGCCAACATCATGTGCTACAACTTCTTCGAGAAGGCCGGTGCCTTCACCCGCAACGCCGACGGCAAGTATGTCATCAATGTCGAGAAAGCCCGCGAGGCCGCCCGTGCCTGGGCCGCCCTCATCATCGCCATGGAAGGCGAGGGCGACATGGCCGCCGCCAAAGCCTACAGCGACCAGAACGGCAAGATTGGCACCGCCCTCCAGAAAGACCTCGACGCCATCCGCGACGCCAACATCCCCCGCGACATCGTCTACAAACAGGGTGCCGAAGTGCTCGGTCTCTGATAATTTTTTAACACAATTTTAACTGTTCACCCAAAGGGAGCCTCTTTTCCGGAGGCTCCCTTTCTGTGTATCATAGGGTTACCCCAGCCACAAACACCATACCAACCCCCTACCAACTCCCTATCAACTCCTAACCAACTCCTACCACGGTAGGTGTTGATAGGGTGTTCTTAGGGCGATTATGTTAAGTAGCACCCAAGGGGGTGGCAACGAGGTGCGACGGGTCTCCGGCAGCGATAAATGACCGAAAAATAACGGATTTTAAATAATATTTTGTGGAAATATATTTTTTTTTGTATATTTGCAGTAGACTTTCCTTGTGCCATAAAAAACGTTAGACACTGGAAATGATAGGGTTGCGGCAACACCCTTGGATAGGGGCGCCCGTAAATCAGAACCTAAAATGCTGATAAACCTGCCAGAAACTCCAGCTATCATGCTGGAGGAGAGGAAGAATTGCCCCGACCGCAGCCCGCAGACAACCACCCGAAGATGACCCCGACAAACAGCGTTGCCCCCACCATCGCCACCACCCAAGACGGCCTGCACTGGTACGCTTTGAAAGTGTTTTACAACAAGGTGCAGCCGCTGATAGCCGACTGCAAGGCGCTAGGAATGGAGTTTTTCGCTCCCGTCGAGGTGCTTCACTCGCTGCTGTTCCTCCGCTGCACGGAGGCAGAGCTGGGGCGATTTCTGGTGAACCATCACCAGGGGGTGTATGTCTACCACCAGGCCGACAGCCGACAGCCGGCGGTGATACGCGACCACGAGATGGAGGTGTTCCGCTTCGTGGTGACGGCTGGGCAACAAGGGCTTACCCTCCTCGGCGAGGACCGGCCAGAATACCACCTGGGCGACCGCGTGGTGGTGACCGACGGCCCCTTCAAGGGTGCCGAAGGCCATATCAAACGCATCAAGAAGGACCGCCGTCTGGTGGTGACCATCGCGGGCGTGGTGGCCGTAGCCACAGCCTACATACATCCGTCGATGTTGAAGAAAGTGGAAGCCTCCGACGAATCCGTCGGCATATTCAACGAGAGATGAAGAAAGCACTGTTTCATCTTCAGTATGAGTTCGATGGAGAACGAGCCTACTCCGAGCAAGGCACGGAGCAGGGGGCCAAGTTGTCGGTGGATGCCATCGAGAACGAAGCAGTGCGCAACATTTTGCAAATCACCGCCAAGCTGACGCCCAAGGAGCTCATCAAGTGGCTCAACGCCAACAAGGAGACCTATCCCGAGATGCTCTTCGTGCCACTGACCACCTCGACCCCCGAGGCACTGCGCTACCGCATGGGCGACCGCCATCCGAAACTGCTCTACCTCACCCGCCCGCTGCATACCCAGGAAAACCTCAACGCCTTCTTCTACACTGCAAACGAGCTGCTTGAAGACGGAGCCATCCTCTGCTGCCACTCGATGACGGCGGCGCTTCGCCGACAGATGCTCAAACAAAAATACCCTTGGGGCATACGCGACATTGTGGTGCTGGCCGACTACCTGTGGAACCGCGTGGCTCCCAAGATGAAACCGACCCACGAACTCTACTACGAGCTGACGCACGGCAAAAGCCGTACCTTCACCCGCGTGGAAATCCTCGGACGGCTCTACCGCGCAGGTTTCGAGGTGATTGACGAGCAGTTCCGCAACGGCGAGTTCTTCGTGGTGGCCTGCAAGACCAAGGCACCGGTGAACGACGAGCCACCGCTGGGCTCGCCCATCATCCACCTGCGCCGCAAGGGCAAGGACGGCAAAGAGATAGTGGTGCACAAATTCCGCACGATGTACAACTATTCGGAGTACATACAGCCCTATGTGTATCAATACCAACACCTTCAGAGCGGAGGAAAATTCAAGGACGACTACCGGGTGAGCACCATGGGACGCCTGCTGCGCAAATGCTGGCTCGACGAGCTGCCCATGGTGTGGAATATGCTGAAGGGCGAGATGAAGCTGGTGGGCGTGAGACCCTTGAGCAAGCAGTATTTCAGCCTCTACACCCCCGAGATGCAGGAACTGCGCACACGCACCAAACCCGGGATGCTGCCCCCGTTCTACTATGAGCGGAAGACACCCGATACCCTCGACGAGATTCAGGCCAGCGAGCGCCGCTACCTGGAAGCCTACCTGAAGCGCCCCTTCGCCACCGACTGGAAATACTTCTGGGGCATCGTCGGGAATATCATTTTTCACAGAAAACATTCGGCATGAAAGAAGACAACCAAGACTGGACAACCGTTATCAAACCGAAAAACAAGCTGCTTGAGGTCAACCTCAAGGAGATATGGGACTATCGCGACTTGTTGACTCTCTTCGTAAAGCGCGACATCATCACCAGCTATAAGCAGACCATCCTCGGCCCCCTGTGGTGGATTATCCAACCCATGATGACCGTAATCATGTACATGGTGGTCTTCGGCGGCATTGCCGGCATCCCGACCGAGGGTGTGCCGCAGCCGCTGTTCTACCTAGGCGGCGTATGTATGTGGCAGTATTTTTCCGACTGTCTGAACAAGACCTCAAACACCTTCTTGAACAATGCCGGCATCTTCGGCAAAGTCTACTTTCCGCGCTTGATAATGCCTATCGAGAACGTCATCAGCAACCTGATGCGTTTCGGGATACAACTGGGTCTGTTCGCCGCGGTGTATGTCATCTATGCCATCATCGGCACCGCAGCATGCCCCAACTGGTATCTGCTGCTCTTCCCGCTGCTTGTGGTGATGATGGCCGGACTGGCGCTTGGTTTCGGCATCATCATCTCGTCCATGACGACAAAATACCGCGACCTGCAGATTCTATTCTCCTTCATCGTATCGCTGTGGATGTATGCCACGCCTATCGTCTATCCGCTCAGTGAGGTAAAAGGCAAGATTGTGGCAGGCTTCGACCTGTATAACATCATGCTCTTCAACCCCGTGACACCCATCATCGAGACCTTCAAGCACGGGGCGCTGGGTGCGGGCGAGTTTGTCGGTTGGGGATGGCTGGCCTATAGCTTTGCATTCATGACGGTACTGATTGCCCTGGGAGTGATTATCTTCAACAAGGTGCAGAGAACCTTCATGGACACCGTGTAAATGACTACCGAGATTGACATAGCATTTGCGCTGCTGCGCGTGGCCATCGCGGGAGTTGACAAGGATTCACCTCTCACCTCTCACCTTTCGCCTCTCACCCCAAAGGATTGGTGGAGCCTCTTCCGCCTCTTGCAGCAGAACCATGTCGTCGCCCTGACGGCCGACACCATGGCGACACTCGACGTGCCGCGCGAAGTGAAGATTCCGTGGCTGGCCGAACGCGACAAGGCCGCCCGCTGGCACCGCTATCAACTGGAGGTACAGCAGGAAATTGTCTCGCTCATGGAGCAGCACGGCATCAAGACCTTGGTGCTCAAGGGCACCCACCTCTCGCAATACTACCCCCAGCCCGAACTGCGCGAGTTCGGCGACCTGGATTTCTATTTCTACGACCAGCACGACGAGGCCGACCGCGTGGCCAAGGAGAAGCTGGGCGCGGATGTAAGAAACGACTCGCACCACCACAGCAAATACAACTACCGCGGCGTGACGGTGGAGAGCCACTACGATTTCGTCAACACGCACTTTCCCCGCAGCAACCGCCGCTACGAGGCCCTGCTCAAAAAGCATGCCCCCTCCCCCACTTTCGAGGTGCTTTTCCTCCTCCGCCACATGGCCTGCCATTTCGCCGCCAGCCGCATCACGCCGCGCGACGTGGTGGACTGGACGCTCACCTGCCGGGCGCTGGCCGACAAGGTCGACTGGCAGCTAGTGAAGAAAGCCATCGAAGACTTCGGCATGACCGACTTCGTCGTTGCCCTCAACACAATCGTTGAAAACCGCTTAGGCACTCAGTCACCCAGCCACTCAGCCACTCAGTCACTCATGGAGCACGACATCGTCTACGGCAGTGTGGACGACAGCGATGCCGACGGCCCCAGCCGCCTGGGGTGGAAGCTGCACCGATGGCATGCCCTCGC
>DECD01000022.1:46214-84640 GCA_002349055.1 Bacteroidales bacterium UBA2939
GCCCTCACCTCCCATTCCATGAAACCCCATAGCATACTGCACAAACAATGAATATGAAGAAAGCACTTATAACCGGCATCACCGGACAGGACGGCAGCTATCTTGCCGAGTTCCTCATCGAGAAAGGATACGAAGTACACGGCGTGTTGCGCCGCAGCAGCTCGTTCAACACAGGCCGCATCGAGCATCTCTACCTCGACGAGTGGGTACGCGACATGAAGAAGAAGCGCCTCGTCGAGCTCCACTGGGGCGATATGACCGACAGTTCGTCGCTCATCCGCATCATCAGCGAAATACGTCCTGACGAGATATACAACCTGGCGGCACAGAGCCATGTGAAGGTGAGCTTCGACGTGCCGGAGTTCACCGCCGAGGCCGATGCCGTGGGTGTGCTTCGCCTGCTGGAAGCAGTGCGCATCGCGGGCCTGGCCTCCTCTTGCAGAATATACCAAGCCTCCACATCGGAACTGTACGGCAAGGTGCAGGAAGTGCCGCAGAAAGAGACGACACCCTTCTATCCCCGCTCGCCCTACGGCGTGGCCAAGCAATACGGCTTCTGGATGATGAAGAACTACCGCGAGAGCTACGGCATGTACTGCTGCAACGGCATCCTCTTCAACCACGAGAGCGAGCGTCGCGGCGAGACCTTCGTCACCCGCAAGATTACGCTTGCCGCTGCCCGCATCGCACAGGGATTCCAGGACAAGCTCTACCTCGGCAACCTCAATGCTTTGCGCGACTGGGGTTACGCCAAAGACTATGTCGAGTGCATGTGGCTGATGCTCCAGCAGGAACAGCCCGACGACTATGTCGTCGCCACCGGCCAGTACCACAGCGTGCGCGAGTTCTGTACGCTGGCATTCAAAGGGGTCGGCATCGAGCTACGCTGGGAAGGCGAAGGCGTGAACGAGAAAGGCGTGGACGTGAAGAGCGGCAAGGTACTCGTCGAGGTTGACCCCAAATACTTCCGTCCCGCGGAAGTCGAGCAGTTGCTGGGCGACCCGACGAAAGCCAAGACCGTCCTCGGCTGGAATCCAAACAAAACCAGCTTCGAGGACCTCGTCAAGATTATGGTTCAGCACGACATGAAAAAAGTCCGCAAGCTATATCTACGCGCTCAACTCGAAGATTGATTATAATGTCAAGAATTAGAGAATTTAAGAATTATCACCTTGCTAGAAATGTTGTTATGGAAGCACAAATTCTCTAATTCTCAAATTCTTGATAAAACAAGAAACTAGATGGCTCTGATTTATCCTATCGAAAGCAAGCAAATTCTTGGTATCGCGATGCAATTATGTGGATTCAAAGAAAAGGTTTATCAAGACGCTTTTGAAGTACTTCTTAAAGAAAAACAGATAAATTATGAGAGAGAAAAACACATCGATCTCATTTTTCATGGCGTAAAACTTGAGCACGACTACTACTATGATTTTCTCATCGACAACAAGATTGGCGTGGAATTAAAAGCTGTCAGTGAAATAATTGGCGAATTTGAAGCGCAGATAATAAACTATCTGCACGTGAGCAATCACAAATTAGGATTATTACTAAATTTCGGTACTACCAGCCTGGAATATAAGTGGTATCCTAATGAGTGGCACTATCGCGAACAAGCTTGTATTGGATAATAATATTAAATTTCAAAAATTTGTGAATTTGAGAATATTTATCTTGCCAGAAATATTATTGCGACAGCACAAAATTCTCTAATTCTCAAATTCTTGATTAAACCAAAAACTAGAATTAGCGAATTCAAGAATTATACCTGTCAATAATTTGTTGCGACAGCGCAAATTCTCTAATTCTCAAATTCTTGATAAAAAAATATGAATCTTGATTCAAAAATATACGTTGCGGGGCACAGAGGCATGGTCGGTAGCGCCATTGTGCGGGAGCTGCAACGCAAAGGATACAACAATCTGGTGTTCAGAACCCATGCGGAGCTTGACCTGACGCGTCAGGCAGATGTGGAGCAGTTCTTCGCGCAAGAGAAACCCGAGTACGTCTTCCTCGCCGCCGCCAAGGTAGGTGGCATCGCCGCCAACAATGCCGCTTTGGCCGATTTCATGTACCTGAACATGACCCTCGAGATGAATGTCATCCATGCCGCCTGGCAGAACGGCGTCAAGAAACTCGAGTTCCTCGGCAGCAGCTGCATCTACCCCCGCCTGGCACCGCAGCCCATGCCTGAAAACTGCCTGCTCACCTCTTCACTGGAGCCCACCAACGAGGCCTATGCTCTGGCCAAGATCAGCGGCCTGAAATACTGCGAATACCTCAACCGGCAATATGGCACCGACTATATCTCCGTCATGCCCACCAACCTCTACGGACCCAACGACAACTACCACCCTGAGCATAGCCATGTGCTGCCGGCCATGATACGTCGTTTCCACGAAGCCAAGCTGGCTGGCGTCGAGAGCGTCACCTGCTGGGGCGACGGCAGCGCGTTGAGGGAATTCCTGTATGTTGACGACCTCGCCGAGCTCTGCGTATTCCTGATGAACAATTATAGCGGCAACGAGACCGTCAATGCCGGCACCGGCAAAGAACTCACCATCCGTGAGCTGGCTGAGACCGTAGCCAAAGTGGTAGGCTATGAAGGCAAGATATTGTGGGATGCCAGCCGTCCCAACGGCACTCCCCGCAAGCTCCTCGACGTCAGCAAAGCCACCCGCTTGGGCTGGATCTACAAGACCGAGCTGGAAGACGGCATCCGCCTCGCCTACGAAGACTTCCTAAATCCCAATCAGAACTAAAAGCAATTCGTTGGATTCGAGAGATTCGTGGTTGCTTGAATCTCTGTCAGATTTGAAAAGATTGTAAAAGAAAAGAATTAATGACCAATTAACGGTCAATTAATGGTAATTAACGTTATAAAAGTTCTTGATGGCAACAGCAATAGAATTCAATAATATCAGTAAAATCTACCGTCTCGGCTTAGTCTCCACCGGCACTCTAGCGCACGACCTCAAGCGCTGGTGGACCATGAACATACGAGGTCAGGAAGACCCCTACCTGACCATCGGCGAGACCAACGACCGCAGCACCAAGGGCGAAAGCGAGTATGTGTGGGCGCTGCGCGACATCGACTTCAAGGTCGAACAGGGCGATGTGGTGGGCATTATCGGCAAGAACGGTGCCGGCAAGAGCACCCTGCTGAAGATTCTCTCCAAGGTCACCGCCCCCACCACAGGCACCATCCGTGCCCGTGGCCGCATCGGAAGCTTGCTTGAGGTTGGTACTGGTTTTCACCCCGAGATGACAGGCCGAGAGAACATCTACATGAATGGCGCAATCTTGGGTATGACCAAAGCCGAGATTACCAAGAAACTGGACGAAATAGTAGATTTCAGCGGCTGCGAGCGTTATATCGACACTCCCGTGAAACGCTACTCGAGCGGTATGATGGTCCGCCTCGGCTTCGCCGTCGCCGCCCACCTCGACCCCGAGATATTGGTCGTCGACGAAGTCCTCGCCGTCGGCGACGCCGAATTCCAAAAGAAAGCCATCGGCAAGATGCAAGATGTGAGCCGAGGAGAAGGTCGGACGGTGCTGTTCGTAAGCCACAATATGACGGCAGTAAAGAATCTCTGTAAAACTGGTGTCATATTGAAAAATGGCAAACTGGATTATTCCGGAGATATTGCTTCAACTATTGAACGGTATCTTTCAAACCAGGAAGAGCGGTCAAATATTGCGATTTCTAACATTAAGGAGCGTTCCGGTAACGGTTCTTTGAGGTTTACAGATATTGAAATAACGGATACAAATAATAACCCAAAAGAATCTTTTGAGGTTGGAGACTCTATAGAAATCAAAGTATATTTTGATAGTTCCGAACAGTTGAAAAATGCCCAAATGTCACGCATCGACATTGGCATCAACAATATGATGGATTATCAAATCCTTTGGTTGAGTACATATATGTTTGAGGACAAATTCGACCCATCAAAGGGGTATGTTCAGTTCAATATTCCTCATCTGCCTTTGAATGATGGGGTCTATAATATCAATCTCTATTCAGAAGTTAATCATGAGTTGGCTGACTGGATTCAGAATGTATCAAAACTGAAGGTCAATTACCACGATTATTATGGCAATGGGCGAACAATGCCCGCAGGGCAAGTACCCGTCGTATTAGACTATAACATTGAATAACATGCCAATAAAGAAAAAAATAACAAAGCTGATTTGGCGAATCTGTGGCACCAGTCATCTTGAGAAACAACAACACCAATTGAGGCAAGAAATGGAAAAGATATCTCGCACTCAATGGGAGTTATATCAAGCAACACGTTTTCATGACAGTATTGTTGATAGCCCATGGTTAAAATATAAAAGTTTCTCTTTGGGTGGATGGGCTGCTGACTATGGATTGATGTATACCATTTTCCGGACATTGAACGCGATGAAACCGATGAATATCTTGGAATTTGGCCTAGGACAAACCTCAAAGATGATTCACCAATACGCCAAGTATTTCAATGCCAATGCCATCACTTGCGAACACGATAAAAATTGGGTCGAATTCTTTACTAATAGCAAAGATGGGGATTATCCTGTCAACGTACAACTGATGAATCTGCGAACCATCCAATACAAAGGATACGATACCCTGACTTATGAAGATTGCTCAAATGTATTCTCCAACCAACGATTCGACCTAGTTCTTGTGGATGGTCCATTTGGTTCAAGCCATTTTTCAAGGTCACAGATTATCGATTTGGCCAAGAGCAATCTGTCTCAGCACTTCTGTATCATCATTGATGATTTTGAGAGGCCCGGCGAACAAGAAACGATGGAAGAAGTTCAAAATATTCTTAAAACAAACAATACTCCTTTCTGTCGTCGAGTATATTCTGCCGAAAAGCAGCACATGCTCATTTGCTCTCCCAATTTGGAATTTCTGACCACAATGTAAATTTCAATGGCTCCAATAGTCCTATTTGTCTACAACCGTCCCTGGCACACCCAACAGACCGTAAAAGCTCTTCAACGCTGCGAATTAGCATCAGAGAGTGATTTATATATCTTTTCTGATGGTCCCAAAGCTGAGGCCGCAGAAGAACAAATAGCACAAATATCTGAAGTACGCAAATACATCCGCACTATTGATGGCTTCCAATCGGTGACCATCGAAGAGTCTGAAGTGAATAAGGGCTTGGCGAACTCAGTAATCAGTGGAGTAACAAAAGTAATTGGAAAATACGGCAAGGTCATTGTGGTCGAAGATGATATTGTAGCACATCCATCTTTCCTGCGCTTCATGAACGGAGCATTGGACTTTTACGAACATGATTCAAGAATATTTATGATTGGAGGATGTAGGTTAAAATTCAAAATACCTTGGTGGTATTTTCACAATATTTACATCCTACATCGATCATGTTCTTGGGGATGGGCAACTTGGATAGAACGGTGGTCTTTGGCCGATTGGAATATATCTGACTACAACTCTTTCATTAATAGCAAGAGAGAAATTGAATTATTTTGCAGAGGAGGGCAAGATATGATTCAGTTACTACAACAGCAGATTATGGGTAAAATTGACTCGTGGGCAATCCGTTGGGATTATTGCATGTACAAGCACGATGGGTTCTGTTTATGGCCCAAATACTCCCTTGTTAACAATATCGGCTTTGATAATTCTGGCATTCATTGTGGTAATAATAGTAAAATAAAAATACCACCGATGGATAATAATATTTCCTATAACTATGTTAGAAATATTAGTGAAAATAAAACTTTAGCAAAATCGTTTTTCAAGTTTTGTGAACCAGAACCGCCAATATCATTTGCAAACAGTGTAAAAAAGAACATAAAACAATTCGTAAAAAAACTGAAAAACAGGACATGCGCCTAATAGAAAAAATCCATCGTATTCTAAAATGCTTAACATCAAAGACACAAGCAGTCGAAGCGTCCACAAACAATATTGTCCAAAAATACTCCAAAATTGGAGATTCCTTCTGCCAAGAAATCAATTTAAGGCTCGATAATCCGATGGAAGGGCGAAAATATCTTACGATTGGCGATGATTGCATCGTGTCTGGTAGTTTTATTTTTGAATCGAAAGATGGTCATGTTAATATAGGCAACCACTCTTTTATCGGAGGTAGCACCTTCATCTCCCGGAGCAACATCTCAGTTGGCAATAACGTAACAATAGCCTGGGGCTGTACCATTTACGACCACAATTCCCACTCCTTAGACTATTTAGAACGGCGAAGAGATATTGATGATGAGCTATGGAGTCTGAGAAATGGACAAAGTACTTACATAAATAAAAACTGGGACTCAGTGAAAAGTAGTCCAATTACAATCTGTGATGATGCTTGGATTGGGATGAATTGTATTATTCTTAAAGGAGTAACAATTGGGGAAGGAGCAGTCGTGGGAGCAGGATCTGTAGTCACAAAGGATGTTCCTGCTTGGACAGTTGTGGCTGGAAATCCGGCAAAAGTAGTCAAAACGCTCGTGCACTAGGGATTTCAAATGCGTATTCTTTTCGACTATCAGGCTTTTGAGATGCAGCGCTTTGGAGGGGTGTCTCGGTCATATGCGGAACTTATTTCTCATTTGCAGGAAGAAGATATTTCCTGCAAGGTCGGATTGAAAGAAAGCGATAATGCCTATATTGAACAGCCTGGAATAAAGCCACTTCACCATACCCACAACAAATACTTCAATGGCAGGAAATGGTTCAAGGGGCAAAGAACGCTGACACGCAGAATAATGCAAGCCGCAGGGCATGAAAACGATGGCTTGAATATCAATCAGGAATATTGCATCAAACTATTAAAAAAACAGCAATTCGACATCTTTGAGCCCACTTTCTTCGACCCATATTTCCTGCCCTATCTGAACGGAAAGCCTTTCGTGCTAACCGTGCATGATATGATTCCTGAATTACTCGATGTGGACAAACCCCAAGCCGAACTAAAACAACTTCTATGCCCTTTGGCCACTCATATTCATGTCCCGTCTCAAAATACCAAAGACGACTTGATTCGTATCATGGGAATCCCATCTGAGAAGATAACGGTTATTCCTCATGGTGCACCAGAAATCCCTCCCAAAAGGAAACCAATATTTGACTTCCCATATCTGCTTTATGTTGGTGCCCGATGGTCATATAAAAACTTCGAACCCTTCACTACCGAATGTACAGACATTATTTCACAATACCCAGATTTAAATGTGATATGCACGGGAGAACCATTCTCGGATGAAGAACTAAAAATGCTATGCAAATTGGGAATACGGGAACACGTCGTCAACATGCCACATGTTTCCGAGGAACAACTTCAAGCTCTGTACCAGCACGCAATAGCATTTGTCTATCCTTCGGCCTACGAAGGATTCGGGATTCCAATCCTTGAGGCTTTTGTAAACGGATGTCCTGTACTACTGAACAACGCCAGTTGTTTCCCCGAGATAGGTGGCGACGCTGCCATCTATTTTGACATCAATCGAAAAGGAGACCTCTCGGAGCATATCATGGAATTATTGCAATACAGCGAAGAAGAGCGGCAACAGATAATCGACAAAGGAACACAACGAGCCAAATGCTTCTCGTGGGAAGAGTCTGCACACAAATTAAAGCAAGTCTATGAAAACATCCAACATGCATCTACTCAATAACGAACTCTCTGGCACCTACCGACAAGCTACTAGCGTCGACCCTTGGATTAAACCCTGACTATCGGTTCTCTGTATTTCGACCATAAACGATGGTTGAAATATGGTCGAAGTGTGGTTGAAGTATGGTTAAACTGACGGCGCAAATACTATTCAAGTACAAAGCAAATACGATACAAGTTACTGTTACCACTAACCAATATTTATGGCAAACAATAAGATTAATGGACTGACAATCACCGGACGGCTGAAGAAAAGCGGGATAACGATATATTTCCGCAATGGGAAGTCCGTGGCTCGGACGGCCACAAGCTTGCAGCCCAAGCGTCGCACCCGCAAGCAGTTCATAGCACGCCAGCAGATGCTTCACAGCACCCGGTTGTGGGGCTTCCTGAAATGGGCCGGCACACCGATGTTCCCGGCCCTGCCGACGGCCTACGCCCGTTTCCTGAGCCTGATGCATCGTACCGAGGTGGTATTCCTGCCACAAAACGGACGGTTGGATGGTGCGACAATGTTGCTGCCCGACATACCGTTGAGCGAAGGTTCGTTGCCCACAGTGAAGCAACACCTTGGCGAGGTTGAAGGCAGCCCGGCGCTTGTCACCAACCTGACCCGCGACAACCTGCGCAGGGGAGACAAACTGATACTCTACACGTTGACGCAAGACATCACGGCCAAGCCGAAGGTGTACTTCAAGCGGCGCGAGGTCGTGCCCGACGAGATGACGGAGACCGCCGACGGGCTGGCGCTGATTGGCGACGAGTTTGCCGACGACATGAAAGGCTGGGCACTGATACACACACACCAGGAGCGCTGCTCAACCCAGACGGTCGTCACCCGCTGCACCTATTACAAACAATTCACCACCGAAGAGGCCCTACAGGAAGCCGCCGCCAGCTACGGGGGCCTGACAAAAGACCCCTGGCCGCCAAGCCCTACGGACTAACGGCTGGACAAACCCAACAACCGTTTCAACGATGAAACTATCCATAATCACCGTCAACCTCAACAACCGCGATGGCTTGCAGAAGACCATCGACAGCGTCGTGTCACAAACGTTCAAAGACTTTGAATGGATTGTGATTGACGGCGGCAGCACCGACGGCAGCAAAGAACTCCTAGAGCAATATGCCGACCACTTCGCCTATTGGGTGAGTGAACCGGACAAAGGCATCTACAATGCCATGAATAAAGGCATCCGAATAGCCAAAGGTGAATATCTGATGTTTTTGAATAGCGGAGATACTTATTACAAATGCACTACATTATCTGATTTGATTAAAACAGGCCTAGATGCAGACATCGTTTTCGGGAATTATATTTTGCAAGAAGAAAAAACTAATAATGAGAAAGAGCCCATCTCATTCCCAGACATATTACCAATGCATCAACTCGTCTGTCATAGCATTGGTCATGCTTCATCTGCCATCAAAAGTGAGTTACTAAAAGAAGAGTTATACGACGAAACATTAAGGATTGTTTCCGATTGGAAATTTTTCCTTCGCAAGGCTCTTGAAGGGAAATCATTTCAACATGTAGATATTATCATATGCGTTTTTGATGGCACTGGTATATCTTCCACAAATGAGAGTCTATTACAAGAGGAGCGCCAGAAGGTACTTATTAAAGAAATTCCTCCCTGCATCATTGCCGACAGCGAGATTATAAACGACCTAACCGAGAAACTTCTACCATTCCTTTATAATTGGCAGACGCGCGATGTGCTACATTATTCTAGCAAGAAAAAAATTTATCATAAAATCATTTCCGCTGCATTATCATTAATTAAATTTCTTGATAGAAAAAAGATTCATAATGGAAGCAGGTAAAGTATCCATCATTATTCCTGCATATAATTGTGGGAAATATCTTGCTGAGACTCTTGATTCCGTGCGTCATCAAACATACAATGAATGGGAATGTATTATTGTGGACGATGGCTCTACCGATAATACAAAAGACGTCGCCTTGGCTTATTGCTCTCTAGACAAACGTATTTCGTACCATTATCAAGAGAACCAAGGTCCATCCGTTGCAAGAAATACTGCAGTTTATTTTTCTAATGGAGAATTTATTTTACCCGTTGATGGAGATGACTTAATTGCCGAGACCTACATTGAACTGGCTGTCAATTATTTCAAGCATCATCCAGAAACAACCCTTGTTACCGGAAAAGTAGAACTATTTGGTGAGAAGAATGGACCTCATGAGAATCCAGAATACGATTATGAGAATGCCATATGGTGCTCTGGTCTACCTATCAATTCCTCAATGTATAGACGATCAGATTTTGATAGGGTTGGGGGATACAATCCCAACATGAAACTTCATATGGAAGATTTCGACTTTTGGATATCCTTACTCAACAAAGAAAGCATTGTGCATCGAATAGACGAGGTAATGTTATATTATAGAATTAATAATAACTCACGCAGTTCCTCCGCCAATGCAGAAATGGCTGATGAAATGTACCGTCAGATACAGGCCAACCATCCTGAGATATATTCTGACTACACATCAAATATCATCCCAGTATTTCAGGAACTTCATTACCTTCGATTTATGTACAATCAGACAAAACACAGCCTTGATGGAGTTCTTTCCAGTCATGCATATAAAATCGGGAAAACAATTCTGAAACCAGTCACATGGCTACGGTATTTCTTCAATAGATAGTTTAATGCTTGCACCGATAGTTCTTTTTGTATATAACAGACCGGCACATACCGCTCGAACGCTCGCAGCGCTCAAGAACAACATAAGTGCGACAGAAAGCATTCTCCATGTGTTTGCAGACGGTTCCAAGAAAGACGCCAACGTGGAGACAATGGCGAAAATACAAGAGGTGCGTAACATCGTCAGCCAAATAGATGGCTTCGCAGAAGTTCACCTGCATCTATCTGAAACGAACAAAGGTTGCGCCCGCTCAGTACGCGAAGGAATAACTGAGGTCATCAATCAACATGGTCGTGCCATCATCGTCGAGGACGACATTGAGACTTCGCCGACGTTTCTCTCGTTCATGAACCAGGCCCTTGACATCTACGAACCCGACAAACACATCTGGACTATTGGAGGCATGAACGTTGATATTAAACTTCCTGAGAAATATACTGCCAAGCACGACCTCTACCTTGTTCACCGCTCCTGTTCCTGGGGATGGGCCACCTGGGCCGACCGGTGGAAGGACATCGACTGGGAGGTTACAGATGCCGACCAATTCTTCTCCAATCCCAAAGCGATGAAACGCTTCGACCGCGGCGGCGAAGGCATGAGCCAAATGTTGCGAGACCAACTCAACGGCAAGATTGACGCTTGGGACATTGTCTGG
Source organism: Bacteroidales bacterium UBA2939 (assembly GCA_002349055.1). Lineage (GTDB taxonomy): Bacteria > Bacteroidota > Bacteroidia > Bacteroidales > P3 > Colimorpha. The sequence goes on from DECD01000022.1 coordinate 57,196, forward strand.
GACTATCACATCTTCAAGCACAATGGCTACTGCCTCCGCCCAGTAAAATCTTTTACCCGAAACATCGGTATGGATGGATCCGGCACCCACTACAACGACGAATGCTCCGTCGACGCACAAGCGCCACTTTTTGATTCCAACAAGGATACACTACGTCTTGAACCATACCTCCGTCCCAACCGCGAAGTGCAGAGAATTTTCTATAACTATTGGTCTGACACACCCAAATTTTCACTCTCCACACAGCTGAAACGCGAAATAAAGAAAATGCTCCGCCAATGGGGCCTTATGAAATAACCACAATGAAAGTTCTCCACATAGCCACAATGGACCACGGCGGTGCCGGCATTGCTACCAGCCGCATCCATCACGCATTGCTCCGCCTAGGCGTGGACAGCCACATGCTAGTACGATTTAAACGCTCCAACGACGAAACTGTTACTGCAGCCCAGCCCAACATGGGGCTCTACCATCCCTCTACCATCCCACTTGTCCGTAAAGTGGAACAGGCGTTGCGTCGCCGCGGAAGATGTTTGACCCAAGTGGAACAATACGAACGACAACTGAACGTTCTAGATAGAATTTATGGCGCAGCCTATACCCTGCCCATCTCCAACTTCGACCTCTCGCAACACCCATTGGTACAGCAAGCCGACATCATTCACTTTCATTGGGTAGAGAATTTTGTAGACTATCCCACCTTCTTTGCCCGCATTAACAAACCTGTCGTCTGGACTTTTCACGACGAGAATGTTGCTTTCGGAGGATTCCATTATAGCGACGAGGCCGTACGTCTGAAAAAACCATTTGACTCAATGGAACAACCATTTATGGAGATTAAGAGAAATGTCCTCGCCAATGGCGACCACAATATCCACATGGTGGCCCTCTCACGTATGATGGAGCAGTTCTATCGTCAACGGTCACTCTTCCCATCCTATCCTATCGAAGTAATCCACAACGGCTTTGAGCCAGACCAGTTCTCCATTCTCGACCGCCATTTTTGCCGAGAGGCTCTGAATATCCCAGAGGATACATCTATCATAACATTTTGTGCAACTGACATTAACGACTCTCGCAAAGGATTGGATATTCTTATTCAATCCCTTGCGGCAGTCAATGACTCCCACAAAATCTCACTCCTCTGCATAGGTAGCGGAGCATTACCCAAGGTCGATTTTCCTGTTTTCGGAACCGGTCCTATCGCCAATCCTCGTCTCCTATCCATAGCTTATTCAGCCTCCGACCTTTTTGTCCTGCCATCTTCCCAAGAAGCTTTCGCCCAAACACCACTCGAAGCAATGGCCTGCGGATGTCCCGTGGTGGCATTTCCTTGCAGCGGTACCGAGGAACTCATCAACACGAATAACGGCGTACGCTGTACCGACTTCACCATAGAAGCTCTCTCAGAAGGAATTTCTCAAGCCCTAAACTATACTTACGACCGACAAGCCATTCGCAACGATGCCGTCGCCCGCTTCAATATCGACCATATCGCCAAGCAATACCTTGACCTCTACTCGCGATGCATACAGTAGCCCTCTATTGCCAAATGGGGAATCAGATGTTCCAATATGCCTTCTCTCGAGGATTGAAAGGTTGGGTAATGCCGTTCTGTAGCACATACGAATACCCTTTCAAACTGGGATACTTCCGGTTGTCATGGTGGCTGCGATTTATCTATAATCACCCTTGGATAACGCGCCAATATCGACGCATTTGCAGACATCTGGCGAAAGATACCATCACTGACCAAGAAGGGCGACTCATGATAACGCCCCCTTCAAAAGGAAGCTACTTCTTCGACGGCTATTTCCAGAGCGAAGACTACTTCCGCCACAACCTGCACAGTGTCCGTCGTGCCTTCACCATCCGCCGTCCTTACCGTAAAGAATTCGAACAGAAATATGGCGACTTCTTCCGCAACCACAAGGTAGTGGTCGTTCACCTGCGACGGAAAGACTATGCAGAGGTGGAGTTCGAGGGCATGGGAGGCAAAGATGTATCATTGCCCTTGGGATACTATCAGAAAGCCCTTTCTCTCATCCCAAACATTGACAGCTATGAAGTGCTTTTCGTCAGCGACGACATCGAGAGCGTGAAACAAGACTTTGAACAAAAACCTAATTACCACTTCGAAAGCAACACTCCTATTGTCGACTTCCAAATCATCCAGCATGCCAACATTGCCGTTATCAGTAACAGCACCTTCGCCTGGTGGGCAGCCTATCTCAGTGAGCACGAACGTGTGATAGCCCCCAAATATTGGATTGGGCATAAGGTAAAAAAGACGTTCCCTGTCGGGATTGAAACAGACAAATTCGAATGGATTGATTTCAAATAGAACATCTTTTAATCTCAATCAGATTGTAAAAAGATTATAAAAGAAATCATGTCTCTCTTTAAACTATACTGTGAAAAGCATAATATTGTTCTCCATAAAGGAGAAAATATACATATCCTTTTAACGCTGGCTTGGAATTGGGTTCTACTTCTCAAATTAAAACTACACAAATGGTTCCATGGTATCCACCATCCCATTGTCCACTACTATGCTGTCTGTTGGAATGAAGAAAAAATGCTGCCCTTTATGTTTGACTACTATGGGCAATTCGTTGACCAATTCTTCATTTATGACAACTATTCCACCGATAAAAGCGAAACTATTATTAATTCCCACTCCAACGCCAACATCATCAAATTCCAGACGGACGGATTTAACGACAATGTTCACAATGACATCAAGAACAATTGTTGGAAACAATCCCGTGGCAAAGCCGACTTTGTAATTGTCTGCGACACAGACGAGTTTATCTATAACAAAGACATTTCGCAGGTTCTTGCAAAACTGAAAAGAGACAAATTCAGCATTGTCAAGCCCTTCGGCTATAACATGTATAGCACGGAATATCCTATCTACAACAAAGCCCTCACCAACCAAGTGAAACGTGGCATTCGTGTACCGATGTTCGACAAATGTATCCTTTTTGACCCACACGACATCGTGGAAATCAACTACAAACCTGGTGCTCACGAATGTCATCCTTGGGGACAAGTGAAGGTTTATCGCAACGAAGACATTAAATTGCTGCATTATAAAAACATTGGGATAGAACAACTAATTGAACGCAATCGCCTTTACGTAGCGCGCCTCTCGAAAGAGAACCTCGAAAACAACTATGGAACAGAATACCTAAAGAAAGAGCAGCTTATCATCCAAGAGTTCAAAGAGAACGAACAGAAAGCCATCGAAATCATCTAAATCCATGCCTCGCGTATCCGTCATAGTGCCCAACTACAATCATGCGTCGTTTCTTAATCAGCGCATTGAGAGCATTTTGAATCAGACGTTTCAGGATTTTGAGCTGATATTGCTGGACGATTGCTCCTCCGATAGTAGCCGCGAGGTGATGGAGCAGTACCGCAACAACCCGCATGTGACTCATATCGTCTATGGCGAGAGTAACAGCGGCAGCGCTTTCCGCCAATGGGACAAGGGGATTTCCCTCGCCAAGGGAGAATGGCTATGGGTGGCGGAGAGTGACGACTACGCCGAGCCGACGTTCCTCGAACGCCTTTTGAAAGAGGTGGACAAGGTTCCTGACTGTGTGTTAGCCTACAGCGCCACATTCTGGGTCGACCAACAGGACAGAAAACTTTGGGGAACACCACATAACGACAAGGTAAACGTCTACGAAGGACACGACTTTATCCACCAAAAGCTAGCCGTCTGCAACTCCATCGCCAACGTCAGCGAGTGCATTTTTCGTCGCGATAAGTTCCGCCCAACAGAGAACTACCGCTATGAGCACATGCGCCTCTGTGGTGACTGGTTTTTTTATGTGCTTCTGGCCGAACAGGGTAGAGTGGTAGAGGTGGAGAAGCCGTTGAGTTACTACCGCCAGCATCAGAGCAATATCTCGTCCGATGCCGAACACCGTGGGCTCACCTTCCTCGAAGGTGCCAACGTGCTGGAGTACATGAAAAAACATTGCGAACTGAAAAAAAGCGACTATGCCCGCGGATGGGGTAAAATGTGGGCACAATACGAACGGCAATATGAGTTTTCTCAAGAAGTGAAAGCGAAAGTAAAACATCGTATGGCCCGACATCCGGAGATTGTTCGTTGGTATCAGCTTTATAAAATCAAAGCATGGCTAAAGTAACCGTACTGATGCCGACATATAATGTGGCTCCCTATGTCAGGGAGGCCATCGAGAGCGTGTTGCGACAGACCTACAGCGACTTCGAACTTCTGGTGATTGATGACTGCTCGACCGACGAGACTATCGCCGTGGTGCGTAGCATCGACAATGCGCGCATCCGTATTGTGCAGAACGAAAAGAATGTGGGGCTTGCAGAGAACCTCAACCGGGGCCTGAGCCACATTAATACCGAGTATGTGGCGCGTATGGACGGCGACGACATCGCAGAGCCTTTTTGGCTGGAGCGCGAAGTGGCCGTTCTTGACAGCCATCCCGAGATTGGCATCTGTAGTGCTGGCTTCGAGCGCTTTGGCACGGTGAAGTCGCTGGTACGCTTCCCCGAGAGACATGAGGACTGCCTAGCAAACATGCTGTTCGAATGCAGCGTCATCGTCCCCACATTCCGCATGAGCCTCTACCGCGACCTCGGCCTGCGCTACAGCACCGAAGCATTTCCCGCCGAGGATTACCGCTTTTGGGCAGAGTGTCTGCGTGTCACCAAAATTTACAACACCCAAGAGACCCTCTTCCACTACCGCATGCACCCCTCGCAGATTTGCACCTCCAGACGCGAGGAACAGCAACGCAAGGTAGCCCAAGTGCGGCGCTATATGCTTGAATGGCTGAGTGAAGACTTCACGGAGGAGGAAAAAGAATATTACACCGGGGCATTCATGGCGGCAGAGATGGCTTCACGACAGGATCTTGAGGAAAGGAAAACCTTCTGCCGGAAAATGATAGAAAAGAACCGCAGCGTGGGTCATTTCGACGAGGAGGCGTTGCGCAGGCGGCTTGACAAGCACCTGACACTCACTCTCTATAGCACCATCCTTGAACGCTTTTTCGCTGACGGATACTCCCTACCGCGATACTTGCGATATCTTGCCAGCGGCTATGCCTTGCGTACTGGCCGACAATACGAAACCAAGTTCCTGCTGAAAAGTCTCCTCCATAGAAAAGATTAAACGTTAATACCCGTCAATCTACCGTTAATTATTCGTTAATCTATTTCTTTTTAACCTTTTACAATCTGATTGATATTACGATGTCTAAATTAATGGACAATTACACGATAATTAACGTTCTTTCTAGCAGCATATGATATTTCATCGCATCAAACGGAAAATATACAAAGCATTTCACCCCGTGTCGGGTGAGATTTGGATGCTGCATCGCGTGGTGGAACAAAGGAGCATCGTGCCCGAGCAACGCGAGTTGGAGGTGACCGTTGATTGGCTGGAACAAAAAATATTGGAGTATAAAGCCAAAGGGTATTCTTTTATTTCCATTGATGAATTGCCTTCAATTTTCAATTTTCAATTTTCAATTTTCAATTCACACCGTTGGGTCTGTATTACCTTTGACGATGGCTACCAAGACAACTATACCCTCGCCTACCCTATGCTGAAACGGCTCGATGTGCCTTTCACCGTGTATGTTACCACCGGTTTCATCGACAATCGGTTGCCCATGTGGTGGTATCCTGACAAGCAACTTGGTATTAGCACGGACGAACTAAAAGTACTTGATGCCGACCCACTGTGTACCATCGGTGTCCATACAGTGAACCATCCCAAATTGGATACCCTTACGCGAGAGCAACAATATCAAGAGATTGCCGAATCAAAACAAGTTCTAGAAAACCTTCTCGGCCACGAAGTACACCATTTCTCCTTCCCCCACGGTGTCCACAACGAGGACACACTAGCCATCTGCCGTGAGCTCGGTTTTCAGACCGCAGCCCAGTCCTGGGGCGGTCCCCTGCGTTGTCACGAGCACCTTTGTCCACTGCCACGAGTAAATATAATGCAAGCATGAACCTCCTTGCAATAAAACGGGAACATTTGCGGCAATGGAGATATAATCGCTATAGCCAAATAAAATACTATAATTTCTGGAGAGATGAACGCCCAGAAGAGATGTGGTTCAGCCGTTTTGTCATGCATCATTTTCCTGATTGCAAACAACGCATCAATTTCACCTCCGTTCTTGGCCCTGTTGAGCTAATGAATGATAGACACTACGGAGTCAACATATTTTACACTGGCGAAAACATGCACACCGACCACTTTTCTGCTCACCAGAAACGGTATCAGACTCAACATTACGACTTATCTATAGGTTTTGATTATGATAACCCAGGTAATTATTTACGGCTACCCTTGTGGGTTATGTGGCACTTCCCTCCCAATGCAACTCATGAGCAAATAGATACACTATGCCATGATATGAGCCATCCAACAATTGGAGAACGCCACAAGTTCTGTGCTCTTGTATGTAGTCACGACCAAAACGGACTGCGCAAACAAATAATGAGTTCTCTCGAAAAAATAGGTCATGTTGACTCTGCCGGCCACTATTGCCAAAACACAGACTCTCTTCTGACCGAATTTGCAGATGACAAACCACGATTCTTGCAACAATATCGATACAATATTTGTCCAGAAAACTCTGACCACACGGGTTATGTGACGGAAAAGATATTCGATGCTCTCAAAAGTGGCTGCATTCCCATCTATAGCGGAAGTAACAACAATCCCGAACCTGAGGTTATCAATCATAATGCAGTATTGTTCTGGTCGACCGATAACAATAGCCAAGAATTAATGGATCAAATTCGGAATCTTGAGAATTCCCACGAGACTTATTTGCACTTTGCTCATCAACCAAGACTAAACCCACAAGCCTCTGATGTCGTGTGGGAATATTACAATCTTCTGCACAACAAACTGAAAGAACTATTATGAGACAAGCCATTCTAATTACTGCTTACAAAGACCTACCTATGCTTCAGAAGCTCATTGAATATTTCGATGAGGATTTTGAAATATTCATTCACCTTGACAGACGATGCCGTGAAGATTATACTCTCTTATTACAACGTAAATTCGTCTATCTATACAGGAAATACTCTATTGAATGGGGCGATTACAAACACTTGCTGGCCATCATCATGCTGATGAGAGAGGCCTACCAACATACGGATTTGGAGTTTTTTCACCTCATTACTGGTAGTGACTACCCTATCCTACCGCTTGCACAATTCAAATCCTTTTGCGAGGAACATCAGAACGAAAATTATCTGGAGTACTTCCCCCTTCCTCATTCCGACTGGGGTGCAGAAGGTGGTCTGAATCGTATACAATACTGGTGGTTAAGTCCCAATATGCACCGCTGTCACGGAGCATGGATGACACGAAAGCTGGTCAACCTACAACGGAGGTTAGGGATCAAACGTAGTTTTGATTACTTCGACGGAAATCTCTATGGAGGAGGAACCTATTGGAGTCTCTCGCGAAAGGCTGTCGGGGTTGCGGTAGACTATTTCAACCAGCATCCTGACTATATGCGCCGGTTCCGCCACACAAGCATCGCCGAGGAAATCTGCCTACCCACAATACTAGCCAATAGCAGTCTGTCCCTTATCAACGATTATAAGCGTTATATCGACTGGGGTCTCGATGGTGCCAACCCACAAGTGCTCACAGAGAAAGACTACGACGAGATAATCAGTTCTGGTGCACTGTTTGCCAGAAAGATGGAATCGGAAGCATCAAGTAGTCTCATTCGAAAACTCAGCAACCGATGAAGCAGCCTGTTGTGATTGTAGTACCTATCATATCCACATCTGTTGATGGCGACGAGTTGACCTCATTGCAGCAGTGTTTGAGAATACTGAATCACAGAGATATCTACTATCTTTGCAGCGAAGAGTTGGACACCTCCTTCTACGAAAAACTGAATAAAGAATACGGCGTTACTTTTCACAAAACGACTTTCAGAAAAGAATGTTTTTCAAGTGTCGGTGCCTACAATCAGCTTTGCTTTTCGCCCGACTTTTACCAATCTTTCTCTGATTATGAATACATGCTTATTTACCAATTGGATGCATATATTTTCGATGACAAGCTTGATTATTGGTGTAATTTAGAATACGATTATATCGGTGCCCCTTGGCTTTGTCCTTGGAGCAATGAGGTTGAGAATCTTGACCATTGGGAGGTAGGAAACGGTGGATTCAGCCTACGGAGAACGGAGAAATTCATTGATATTTTAAACAATAAAAAGAAACTTTTCAAACCCCTCAAAGGATACTTTAGACTCTGCCATGAGAACCATCAACGGCTGAAACGCAATCCTCTATTACGGTTATGGTACCTGTTCCGTGCGGCATGTGGGTATCATAACACCCTAAACTATTACATCAATTGTAACAGTCAGGAAGACAAAGCTTACGCTCAGTGTCAATACAATGGCCTACTTCGTATCCCAACAGCGTACAAAGCTCTAGAATTCAGTTTTGATATGCGCCCAGCAACATGTTATAAAATGAATGGGGAACACCTTCCAATGGGCTGTCACATGTGGTTTAAATATAACAACGAAGAATTCTGGTATCCAATAATCTACAACAAATGAAGTTCTCCGTTGTCATACCCGTATATAACGTAGAGCAGTACCTCCCGCAATGCCTCGAAAGTCTGCTAGCACAGGATTATACAGACTTCGAGGTCATCTGCGTCAACGATGGATCGACTGACCGCAGCAGAGAGCTGCTCTCAGCATGGGAGATTCAATTTCCGCAAATGAGAGTGATCGACCGAGAAAACGGAGGCCTCAGTGCTGCGCGAAACACGGGATTGGATGTCGCCACTGGCGACTATGTAGTGTTTGTAGATAGCGATGACTGGGTGGAACCTACGATGTTGTTCCGACTGGCAAAGGCAGTCAATGGAGAAGATATGATATGCTTCGCCTGCCGCCGGACAGACAACAATGCTCACGATACAATCCTTCATGAACAGACCGATGGCTGGAGTCACTACAATCGCCATGCGCTGGAACACCGCGAGGTGCCTTTCGTCTGCGTGTGGCAACGCTGCTATCGCCGCGAGTTCTTGATGGACAACAGCCTACACTTCCGCGAGGGCATCCTGCACGAGGACAACGAGTTCACCCCCCGTGCCTTTCTTAGAGCCAAACGTATCAAAGTCATCCCAGATGTTCTTTACATCTATCGTGTACGCCCAGGCAGTATAATGACCACTCGAGGACTGCGGAGCAAAGAGAGTCTGATACTAATTGGCAATGAATTGTCAAAACTTTTTGCGAAAGAAAAAGGCATCGACAAAACAACCGTCTATCGCTCTTTGACCCAATGCTACCAAATGGCTTTCATTGACAACACACGCGAGGAAGACCGACATCTACATCCATTGGTCGACTGGCGTTGCTACCGACGTGTCAGTCGCACCAAGATTCGCCACAGAATCCAATATACGACATTAAAAATTGCCGTCCCTCTTTTCCGCTTCATAAATCACATATTTTAGGATGAAACTGGCCTCTGTTATAGTAACATACCATCCTATCATCTGCGAAGTGGAACGAAACATCTCCACCTTCATCAAAGATGTCGACATGTTAATAGTGTGGGACAATAGCGAGTCACCAGCTGATTTCAAATTACTAAAGCAACTATACCCCCATATCATACTGCATCAAGATGGGGAAAATCATGGTTTATCAGCAGCATACAACAGTGCAATTCAAACTGCCCAAGAATTTGGGTGCACACACTTGATGACCATGGATCAGGATTCAACTTTTGAAAACTTCAAGGAATACCGACGGCAGATTGAATCCTTTGATGATTCCGCTGTAGGCATATTTACCTGCCCAATAAACAATGACATCCACGCGTCTGGATACCGCGACACAACAGTCTGCCAATCCGGCAGCATTTACACCATGGAAATGCTGCATCAGATTGGAGGTTTTCGTGAAGATTTGTTCATTGGAATGGTGGATGCAGAAATGAGCCTCCGGGCATTTGAAAAAGGCTTTAAAATATTTCAAATTGCAAACAGCAACCTAATACAGCATATCGGTTCCGGACGCAAGGTAAATCTATTCGGGCATAAGGTAGAAGTCTCCGACTACGGACCACTACGGCACTATTACGAAAGCCGCAATCGGATACTATTATGGCATGAGTTCCCTTATGATGTTGAAGTTAAGCATAAAGTAACCTATCTCTGGAGCCGAATAAAAGTAATTATCAAAATTATCCTTTTTGAGAAGGAAAAAGTAAGCAAGTCCAAAGCCATACTCTCTGGTACATGGTATGGTCTTATTAACAAATCAAAACCATTCCACAATTGACACTCTTTTCCGTCATCATACCGCTCTACAACAAAGCGCCCTACGTCCGCAAGACAATAGAAAGTGTCCTTGGGCAGACTTTTGACGACTATGAGCTGATAATCATCGATAACGGATCTAATGACGGCAGCAGCGAAATTGTGGCAGAGTTCACCGACCCGCGTATTCAGATAGTTAGGTTAGAGGAGAATATCGGTGTCAGCAATGCCCGCAACAAAGGAGTCGAATTGTCCACAGCCCCCTATATCACCTTTCTTGATGCCGATGACTGGTGGGAGCCGACATTCCTCGAAGAAATGGCTGGACTGACAGAGCGCCATCCAAACGCAAGCATATACGGCACAGGCTACTATATCGTCAAAAACGGCAAAAAACGGGTGGCACCTATCGGCGTGGAAGAGGGCTTCACGGAGGGTGAGATTAATTACTGCAAAGTTTATGCAAAGACCCTTTGCATGCCGCTGACAAGCATCACCGTGGCCATGTCGAGGACCATCTTTGATGAGATGGGTGGATTCAAGCCCTATTTGAAATTGGGAGAAGACTTCGATCTTTGGATTCGCATTGCTCTAAAGCACAAAGTTGTCTTTCTGAACAAACCTCTAAGCAGCTACAACCAGGATGTAGATGTCACCTATCGCGGCACCCATCACTTGCGTAATCCCAAGGAGCACATGCTGTGGAATCTCGGATATCTAGAACCCGAAGAGAAAGTCAACCCCGACTACAAGCAACTGATAGACAATCTGCGGACCTACGGACTCCTTCCCTATCTGCATACCAAACAATACCGAAGCGATGCCCGACAAGAATTGGCCAAAGTAAACTGGGAACGACAACCAATCAAAACCCAACGGCTCTATAGGATGCCTGTCATTTATTTAAAAGCACGTATGAATTTCCTTAAACTCGGATCAATGGTAAAACAATTCCTCATCAAACATGTTTAACTATTCTATTGTCATCCGAACACTTGGCAACACAGGCGGAAAGTACCTACAAATGCTGCGGGCCATCGAACATCAAACTGTGAAACCCTACGAGATAGTGGTGGTAATTCCTGAGGGATACACCCTGGACCATTCAGTGGGCAACGAGCGTGTGATTTATTCGAAGAAAGGAATGGTTACCCAGCGAGATGTCGGCATAAAAGAGGCCAAAGGAGACTACCTATTGGTATTGGATGATGATCTGGACTTTCCTTCCGATTTTGCAGAGCATCTGTATAGCCATCTACAGACCAAACAACTCGACTGCGTGCTGGCTTTCGGAGGTGGCGCAACCGCAACGGGTGTCACTTCTATCCCCCAAAGACTTTCTTTTAAACAAAAAATAAAAGAGACAGCGAAGAGACTCCGTCTGGCTTTCACTGGACAGGCCTTCTATAGTCAAAAACAATCAAAGTGGTTCGATACCATTGCCCCTACTGGAGGCCACAGAACATACGTCAATTGTGAAGAGGGGCTATGTCAAACCGGTGCCTTTGCATGCTTCTTCATTAAAGCCGACAAAGCAAAAGAGGTTCATTTCGAAGAAGAGCGCTGGCTAGAGCAAGGTAGACTATCCTCTTACGCTGCATACGACGATGCCGTGTTCTACTACAAACTATTTCTCCATGGTGGGAAAATTGCCTACACTCACAGCACCGACTTCACTCATCTAGATGCCGCCGCTGGCCGACCGGCAAAGGACTATTTGACGGCCAAACGGATTCGGTTATACACCATCAGCAGGAACCGCACAATCTTTTGGCACCGGCACATCTGGTCCAACCGACGCAACCTACATAACCTAGCCGGTGGAATTTACGGCATGGTGAACTACGCCTTGTATAATCTCTTGATAAACCTATACCCCAAATATTGGCCCGCCATCGGTGCTATGTGGCAAGGCTATCGCGATGCTTTCACATACATCAGACATTCATGATACCTAAAAAGATACACTACTGTTGGTTTGGACGCGGAGAGATGCCACAGGTGGTAAAAGACTGCATAGCATCGTGGCACAAGTTTATGCCCGACTGGGAATATGAACTGTGGAACGAGGACAACTTTGACATCAACTGCACGCCTTATTCCAAAGAAGCATACGAAGTTGGCAAATATGCGTTCGTAAGCGACGTGGCCCGACTTGTTGCATTGGAACAGGAAGGTGGCATATATCTGGATGTTCGTTTCGAGGTTTATAAATCATTCGAGCCTCTATTGGTGAATAAAGCCTTCGCTGGTTTTGAAGGTTGTAAGCGAAAGCTACTCATGATGGGCGTTCTTGGTTCTGAGGCTCACGGTGAATGGGTAAATGAGGTGTTGCACCTGTACGACAACCGTCATTTTATTATGGATAACGGTGCGCCCGACCTCACCACCAATGTGCTTTTCACCACCATGAACATGGAGAAGCAGGGCTTTGTCCGCAACTGGAAAGAGCAGTATTATAAAGACCTACACGTATATCCCACCGAATATTTTTCTCCAAAGCACACTACTGGGGAATATTTCCGCACGGAAAACACCTACTGTGAACACCGCGGGATTAGTTCTTGGGCCAATCAAGGCGGTGGAAAAGGGAAGCTTGCCATGTGGGTTGGGGGAAAAAACATGACCAGACTAATCAAATTAAAGAGAAAACTACTTGGATGAGCGATATCGTTTACAAAACATTGAGATGGAGTGGTGTGGCGTGGTTGTGGCGCGAAGTGGTGCAACGTCGAAAAGTAACGTTCCTACTGTTTCACGACATGGAAGTTCACGATGCCGAACGTAATTTTGCCTATCTGAAACGTCATTACAACATCATCAGCCTCAACGACTATCTTGATGCCGTGCGCAACAATCGAAAGCTTCCCTCCAAAGCCATAGTCATCACCTTCGACGACGGACATGCAAGCAATTATGTCCTCCTACCCGTCATCAAAAAGATGGAGATTCCCGTCACAATCTTTCTCTGTTCCTCCATCGTAGGCACACAGAGACATTTCTGGTTCAGACACTGCGAGGAGATGAAGTCTCGGGTGGAACTATTCAAGAAGATGACAAATGAGCAGCAATTAAAGGAGCTGGATGCCTACGGATTCGTTCAACAACAAGAATATGCCGACACACAAGCGTTGCAGAAGGAGCAGATTGACGAGATGAAACCATGGGTAAACTTCCAGTCGCATACCTGCTTCCATCCTATCCTACCCCAGTGCGACGATGCCACCGCTGAAAAAGAAATTGCAGAATCAAAAAATCAGCTAGAGTCATCTTTTGGTCTGACCATCAATTCCATCTCCTATCCCAACGGAGATTATTCCACACGTGATATACAACTAGCCAAAGAAGCCGGATATAAATGTGGAGTAACCGTAGATTCCGGATATAACGACATAAACACAGACCTTTTTCGACTGAAACGGTTCTCGGTCAACGATGCAAAATCGACAGCCGAACTGATGGTAAAAGCCAGTGGGTGTTACGCCTTGCTAAAGCATCGCTTACACAAACCGGCTTACGGATTCAAAGCCAACGTGGAATGAAGATTGTTATTCTTAGCAGTACAAGATTAGACTCCTTTCAACAAAAGGTGTTACAACCTATTGTCGAGGATTCGGCAATAGAAGTTGTCGCCGCATTGATTGACTGTCACCCACACCCTTCATTGAAAAAAAGATTCATAAAAAATTTGAAGCGTGGACGAGGTGGTTATATGCTCATTATGTTGTCCAAGCGCTATTTCGCAAAGAAGCGGCCATCGATAGCAGCCAAAGAGTTTTTCTCTGCCCATGGTATCCCTTGCATAGAAACGCAAGAACCCTACACCGAGAAGACAGCAGAAACAATACGCAACCTGAACCCAGAGGCGATGGTGATGATTGGTGGGTTTGGTATCATCAAGGAACCACTCCTATCGTTGACTCCCAGAGGAATACTTTCCTATCACCACGGTAATATGCGCAAATACCGCGGTCAGCCGGTAGGTTTTTGGGAGCTCTATAATAACGAGACAGAAATGGGCGTCACCGTACAACGCTTGGCAGCAGGAATCGACAAGGGCACTCCCATCATGGAGAGAACCATCCCTATTGACCCAAAAGATAATGTCACAACGTTACGGGAAAAAGCTCTTGGCAATAGCACCGACATGATGCACGAAACCCTTCGCTTGATACAACAACCCGATTTCAAGCCGGCTATTATCGACCACTATGGGCCTATATTCACCATACCCAACCTAAGACAATATCTCATGCTACAGTTTAAACTTCTGTTCAGAAAATGATTCCATTCTTCCCCAAACAAATTGCCACCAAAGCCATTTACCTTTATCTAGGAGTGCTGGCTGCGGTTTCCATTTTCTTCATCCGCTATGCTATGTCCATAGAATACATCATCATGGGTATAGCGTGGGTGGTCGGATTCTTCCTGCTTAGTTCCTATTGCAGCCAAAAATGGAAAGATATTTCACAGAAACAGCTATTAAGCAACCTATTCCTCACGGCGCTGGGGTTGCGTATTTTTTGGGTCTTTTTCTCGTATATCTATTATACCTTCAAAACAGGCATTCCGTTCGAATTCTCCGCCGCTGATGCCATTTGGTATTATGAGGAATCCATTGGCAATATCGACACGTATTGGAAAGACATTTGGAATTATCTATTTGTCGACACACTCTCTGTTTCCGATTCCGGCTATGTATTCTACCTGACGTTCCTCGCCAAGATTTTTGGCACCAATATTCTCTTTCCTCGTCTAGTCAACGCCTGTTTCAGTGCAGCAGCCGTATTGTTAATCTATTTTCTTGCAAAACGAAACATCGGAGAAGAAGGAGGCCGTTTGTCTGCCATCTTTGCCTGTTTCATGCCCAATCTTATCTACTACTGCGGACTGCACATGAAAGAGACCTTCATGATTTTCCTGATTGTTGCCTACTTGGAACGGGCAGACTATCTGCTGCGCAGCAAGAAATACAATGTCTTCACCATTGCCATTCCCGTCCTTCTCGCACTAAGTCTCTTCACATTCCGCACTGCCTTAGGGGGCGTCGCAGTGTTTGCCTTTGCCACTGCATTGGTTTTCACCAACACATCGATTATTGGAAAAACAAAAAGGTACATGCTTATTGGCTGGGGATTACTAGCCGCTTTCACCCTAACTGGTGGCACTATTATGAATGAGGTAGAAGGCCTATTGGAAAATCGTGACACCAACCAAGCAAATAAACGTTTGATGCAGACCAACAAAGGCATCAAATGGGCAGAATATGCCACCGGCACCGTGATGGCCCCCATGATGTTTGTGCTGCCGTTTCCAACGATGGTGGACGTGGATGAACAGTACAACCAGCAGATGATCAGCGGTGGTAACTATGTACGCAATTTTCTTGGGGGATTCGTGCTCCTATCCCTCTTCAGCGCTTTATTCGTCACCAAGAACTGGCGCAACTTATCTCTTATCGGCTCCTTTGTCATTGCCTACTTGGGTATTGTCTCCATGAGCGGTTTCGCCAATTCCGAGCGATTCCTATTGCCAGGCTTGCCAGTACTGCTCATCGCGGCCGCCTATGGTGTCACGCTACTTGATGCAAAAAACTATAAATTCATTAAGATTTGGTATTATGTAGTGCCTTTCATGGTCTTTGCCTGGGCATTCTTTAAACTCGGCTCCCGCAGCCTATTCTAGATATGAGGGTTCTATTGATATGCAACTATAAGCCGGGCGTCGGGGGAATCTCAGGTCAGGTGGAACTTCTGCAGAAACATCTGCGTTCCGAGGGACACTCTGCGGAGATATTCTCTACAAAAGCCTCTGTTCTGCAACGCCTCCTACTTCCTATGCAGCTTCTTCGTGAGGCTCGTGGGTATGACCTGCTGCATATCCACTGCTGCTCGGGATGGGGATTTCTTCCGGCTGTCGTTGGCATTACCGTCAGTCGATGGTTGAAGAAACGAATCGTGCTAACCTATCACGGCGGAGGTGGAGAGAAATTCTTCGATGAACACCCGCGCTTGGTCCACCACTTTCTCACTCGTACTGATGCTAATATTGTCCTCTCAGGATTCCTCGCCAAAATTTTCGACAAGCATCATATACCCTATACCATTATTCCCAATATCATAGAGTTGGACGATTCACAGTTCCGGATCCGCGAAACCATTCGACCCCGTTTTATCTGTACCCGCGCACACGAACCCCTTTACAACATTCCCTGCATCCTCAAAGCATTCCAACTGGTACAGAAGGAAATCCCCGAGGCATCGCTCACACTTGTTGGTGACGGCTCGGAACATGAGAACTTGATGAAGTTATCACGGGAACTGAATCTCAACAATGTCATTTTCACTGGTAAAGTCGACAATCATGAAATTTATCGTCAACTTGACTTGGCTAATATATTTCTATCCTCACCTACTATCGACAACATGCCCGTCTCCGTTCTCGAAGCTATGAATGCAGGTCTATTGGTCATCTCCAGTTGTGTCGGAGGCGTGTCTTACATAATAAAGAACAACACCTCAGGATTACTCTTTGAGAGTGATAATCACGAGGAACTCGCACAAAAGATGCTCTGGGCAGTTGCCAACCAAACTGTTACCAAGACCATCATCCAGCAGGCACACCGTGCCGTTGGTGACTATCGCTGGGAAAATATCAAAGAAAAACTTTATACCGTCTATGGGATTTCTGCATGAACAAATCATACTGCCTCTGAGCGACCTGCTGCGTGGCGACCAGGTATATAAATACCTGCGTCTGCTGCGCGAGGCCGAGACATGGTCACCCGAGCAAATGCAAGCCTTCCAACAAGAGCGGCTACGAAAACTGCTCCTCTGCGCCGCCACGGAGGTACCGTTCTATCACGATTGGTTCCAAGACCATCATCTTAACCCACAGACTGCCACACTCAATCAGCTACCTATCGTCTCGAAAAGTATAATGAGACAAGAGGGAATCGAACGTTTCACCGCCAAACATTTCCCTGCCAAGCAACGCATCCTGTCCCGTTCCAGTGGTTCCACAGGCGAACCATTCTCCATGTTTGAAAGCAAACTCTCCAACTCCGTCAACACCGCAGCCAAGCTACGTACCTGGTATATGGCAGGTTATCGCCTCGGTGACCATTACATGAAAATTGCTAATGGCGCACGGCATAGTAAGTTCAAGAAGTTACAAGACAAGATAAACAACTGTCTCTATGTCCCCTTCTATTCCATGAGTGACGACACTCTAAAGTCCATTCTTGACAAGATTGAGCACGCAAAACCCGCCATCATCCGATCCTACCCTATACCGCTTTACTTGCTGGCTCAATACCGCAACAATCACAACGGATACCGCTACTGTCCTCGACATATCATGACCACCGGTTCAACCCTTCCCGACACCTACCGTGCAGAGATTGAGAAAGCCTTTGGATGCGACATCATCGACTCCTACAGTTGCGAAGGTACTGCCAACTGCTACGAAACACCAGCCCATGACGGCTACCATATCACTCAATACTACGGTATCATTGAAGTACTTGATGAAAATGGTCGTCCTGTTACCAATGGCATAGGCAGGGTCGTGAGCACCGACTTATGGAATATGGCTCACCCTTTCATACGTTATGACACCCTTGACCTTGTAGAAGTAAAAGATGGCCAAATTACAAAAATACTAGGCAGAGAATGTGATGCATTAATTCCAGCAAACGGCAAGTGTTTTACCGTCCATAACTTCTCTCACTTTTTCCTCTATGACGTCGAAGGTGTTGACTGCTACCAGATTGTCAAGAAAAAAAACGGGTCAATATCTTTCAATTTGGTGGTCACCAATGACTACACATCTGAAAGTCAATCCAAAGTCGTAAATTATTGGAATCAACAGCTAAACCTACCTGTCGACGTGACTATTGTAGACGAAATCCCTCTTATGCACAACAACAAACGACTCACCATCGTTGAAGAAAAATAAAACAATATGAGCAATAGACTTCCTATAGCAAAAATGCTCACCTTTGGCATCTTACCCGGATGTATCAAAAAACTTATTTACCGATTAGAGGGCAACCATATAGGCCGAAATGTTAAAATACATATCGGTGCTGTCGTTGTGAGCAAAAGCAAGTTCAGTATCGGTGACACCACAGAAATTGGATTCTTCACGTCTATCTCTGGGCATCATATCTGCATCGGAAGAAGAAACAAGATTCGTTCCGCAGTTATCATTAATGCCACAAATATCCAAATCGGCAACGATGTTACCATTTCTGAAACTGCCATTATCCGTGCTGGGCATCTCTCTGACAAATCACAAATTATCATTGACGACCTCGTACATGTCTTCCCTCATACCACCATAGACCCCTCTCGTAGCATTCATCTCCAAGAGGAGTGCGCCGTTGGGCCAGGATGCAGTATCTTCACTCATGGTTCCTACAAAAATATTCTTGACGGATACCCTGTCACCTACGCTGATATTAATATCGGTAAACGCGTGGAGCTTACTTATAATGTTTTCGTCGCACCAGGTGTCACTATCGGCGATGATTCCGTCATCGCTTATGGTTCCTACGTGAACTGCGACATTCCTTCCAAAGTATTGGCCGCAGGATGTCCTGCCAGAGTAAAACGCACCAAAGAACAGTTTGCCCCCACACCTTCAGATGAACAGAAGAGAGAGATTCTAAAGGATATCCTGAATAACTTCGAAAATCACCTATTCTTTATGGGATTGGAGCATAATCCCAACAATATTCGTCTCAATGGCATTTCGGAAATCGTAATAGAAGGGGAATATCACTTTGACCTGTTTAACCATGTCTGTGATAGTCCCAGAAGTATACTCTCAAAAGAACTGCATAGGTTTCTAAGTCGTTACGGTATTCGTTTTAAAATAACTGAATGAACATACTTATTGATATTGGACACCCCGGGCATGTGCATCTACTGCATGGGGTGGCAGAAGAAATGAAGAAGCGCGGACACAATGTGCTCTACTCGGTGAGGGAAATACCTGTGGCCAAGCGGTTAATGGAATACTACGGCATGACACCATGGAAAGACCTTGGTGGGAAAAAGGACACTCTATTTGGAAAAGCCGAGACCGTCATCAATCAAGACCTTCAGCTACTGCGTTATGTACAACGGAATCATATAGATTTAGGGCTCAGCAGCGGACTAGTACTGAGTCATGTCTCTAGATTGACAAGGATGAAGTCCATCATGTTCGACGACGACGACGATGCCGCAGAGCCGCTGATTGTTAAGTATGGTCACCCTCTAACCGACATTGTTTTCACGCCCGATTGCATACAACGCAAAACCAAACATTGTGTCTATTATGCCGGAACGCACGAATTGGCTTACCTGCACCCGAAACGGTTTATTCCCGACCCAAAGGTCCTGCAGCATGCTGGCCTACAAGAAAGTAGCAGATTCTTCATCATGCGTTTTGTGGCGCTAAAGGGGCACCACGACGTGGGGCAGCAAGGGCTTAGTCTGGAGCAGAAAGAAGCACTGGTGGAGCTCCTGAAATCGCACGGACGGGTCATCATCACTTCGGAACGTGCAATAGAACCCGAGTTCGAGAAATACCGTCTGCCTGTGCCACCGGAAGAAATACACTCGCTGATGGCCTATAGCTCTATGTTTCTCGGTGACAGTCAAACGATGACCTCGGAAGCCGCAGTGCTGGGGGTACCAGCATTGAAATGCAACACTTTCGCTGGACGCCTGTCGGTGCCCAATATGCTGGAGCATAAATACAATCTATGCTATGCCTACCAACCTGCACGGTTCGAGGAGATGTACCGTCACATCGAGCAACTGCTGGCACGAGATTTCCAAGAGTTGAAGAACGAATGGCAAGAGAAACGGCAGCGAATGCTACAAGACATGATTGACCCCACGGAATTCTTTGTCAACTATATTGAGCAGTATGAAAGCTTATCTTGAACTGAAACGTCAACCGCTGCCATACTACCACCGAGAAGGTCTCTTAAAGACCCTTCGCGTGTCGGCCCGCGTCCACGGCTACCACTCTGCGCTCTGGTTCGGTATTATCCGATGGAAAGACCACATACTGAACCAATGGGCCATGCGTTGCCCATGGAATGGACTTAGAATCAAGATGCAACGATGGCGCGGAGTACATATCGGCCAGCAAGTACATATCGGTCCTGACTGCATTTTCGATTACCCATACCCCTACTTCATTCATATCGGCGACGGAGCCTCGCTGGCAGGTAACGACTACGTGCTGGCACACAGCACCCCCATGGAATACCACAAAAACTGCGTAAAGTCGTTTGTCGCGCCAACCAAGATTGGTCGTAACGCGTGGATTGGTGTTAATGTAACCATCCTGCCAGGAATCACTATCGGCGACGGAGCCATTGTGGCCGCCGGAGCCGTAGTGACACACGATGTACCCCCACATACCCTTGCGGCTGGAGTACCTGCCAAAATAGTCAAAAAACTCGACATCTAATGGATTTCACCATCGACAAATATCGGGAATTACTTCAAACTTTAAAAAAACACAAGCACTTCAATATCAGGCATGATGTAGACCTGCGGCCAGACTATTCGCTTCGCATTGCGCAAGTGGAAGCGGCAATGGGGTTACATACCACCTATTACTTCCGCACTGTACCGGAGAGTTATGACGAGAAAATCATACAACAGATTGTTTCCTTGGGTCATACTGCCGGTTATCACTATGAAAGTCTGACCACATGCAATGGCGACATGGAAGCTGCTTACGAGGATTTCTGTCACAACCTGGAAAAACTGCGCGAGATAGTACCCATCACAACCGCCTGTGCCCACGGCAGTCCCAAATCGCGATGGAACAGTCAAGGCATTTGGAACCACTACGATATACACGCACTTGGCATTGACTACGAGCCGATGCTGGACACAGACTTCAACACCACGCTCTACCTCACCGACACCGGCCGCCGTTGGGACGGCTATCGCGTCAGCGTGCGCGACAAAGTACCCGGACATCAGGAGCGTTGGGAGAAAGAAGGTTTGGTCTTTCATAATACAGATGATATTATTCATGCTATCAACGACATAAACCACCCCATCCATCATTACAACCTGCTCATCAACACCCATCCACAACGCTGGATGCCTATGGGAACAGGCTGGATAAAGGAAGCCCTCTTGCAGAATGCCAAAAACATCATCAAAAGAATCATAGTATCAACCAGGTAGATGAAACGAATACTTACTATTGTCGGAGCACGTCCTCAATTCATTAAAGCAGCAGCTATCTCTCATACTATCAGAGAGAAATTTGCCGATTCCATCTGCGAAGACATCCTCCACACCGGGCAGCATTATGATGATGCCATGTCGGGACGCTTTTTTGAGGAACTGGACATACCACAGCCCAAATACAATCTTGGGGTGGGGTCCGGCAGTCATGGCGTGCAGACCGCAACCATGCTGAACGGCATAGAAGAAATCTTGCTTTCAGCACATTATGATGGCCTACTTGTCTATGGAGACACCAACTCGACTTTGGCGGGAGCCTTGGCTGCATCCAAACTCCATATCCCTGTTTATCATGTGGAAGCAGGGTTGCGCTCGTTCAACCGCGACATGCCGGAAGAAATCAACCGGATTGTCACCGACCACGTCTCCTCGCTTTTATTTGCCCCGACACAGACAGCCGTAAAGAACCTACAAAATGAGGGTTTTAAGGATGGCAATATTGTTTTCAGTGGAGATGTGATGTTCGACAACGTCCTCCACTACGCACCTATTGCCATTCAGAATACACACCTCCGAATCGAAAGTTCCTCATTTATTCTCGCCACACTCCATCGCGACTTCAATACCGACAATCACGAAAGGTTAACCAACATACTATCAGCACTCAACAGCATCACAGAGCAATTCAACACAGAGATATTGCTCCCACTCCATCCACGAACACGTAAGATAATTGATTCCATGGGATTTAACTCTTTCTCCAACCGAATCTGTGTCACCGAACCATTGTCCTATCTGGAGACGCTGGCGGCGCTACAGAAATCACGACTCGTCCTGACCGACAGCGGTGGCCTACAGAAAGAGGCCAACTTCAGCGGCAAATGCTGCGTGGTGCTGCGACCCGAAACCGAGTGGGTGGAACTCGTTGACGACGGTGCCGCCCTCTTGGCCGATGCCGACAGCGACCTGATTTTGGAGGCGACAGCCAAACTCATCGACAAAACGCCCAAACCCACCACCCACTTCGGCAATGGCCATGCCGCCGAAATAATCATAAAACATTTGGTTGTTTAACGAATTATTCGTATATTTGCATTTCAAACAATATGTTGCAGTCCAATGTAACATATTTGTTTATATCATATTATGAAAAAAATAACCTATTTATGAAAAGAAAAAAAAATATAATAATATTGGCGAGCCTCTTTTTGAGCGCTCTTGCAACCTCGTGCATCACCCCCCGGAGAGTGAACTATCTGCAAGACATGACCCAGGGCAGCCAAATCCAGATTGAGAACAAGTTCGAGGCCGCCATCGCCCCTTATGACGAACTGAACATCATTGTCACCACCTCTAGCAGCAAAAAAGAGCTGGCGGCGCCGTTCAACTTCGGGGCCATCAATAACGCCGCCACCCAGAACAGCGGTTCACGCTACCTTGTAGATGTCAACGGCAACATCCAAATTCCCATCCTCGGCGACCTCCATGTCGCCGGTCTCACCCGATTGAAGCTCCAAGACACCTTGACTGCCATGCTGAAAAACGGCGGCTATGTCGACGACCCTTTTGTCATGGTCCGTTTCAATAACTTCAAGGTCTTTTTCCTTGGCGGTGGCAAAGGCAGAGTATTGAATATCAGCAATGAGCGCTGCACATTCCTTGAAGCCTTGGCCATGCTCAGTTCAGACATCGACCTTCACACCCGCCGCGACCGCATCGCCGTGATGCGCGAAATTAATGGCCACATGGTGATGCGATATCTCGACCCCCGCTCTTCCGATGTCTTCAGCGACCCCTTCTTCATGCTACAGCAGAACGACTTCATCATTACCGACACCTACAACAACGGCATCGTGAGGACCGAGTTCACCTACTGGGTCGGCATCGCCTCCCTTCTGGCCTCTATCTCGTCGCTGGTCCTCTCTCTCGCTGTACTTAAAAAATCGTAAAACCCATTCGTGATGGCAGAAGAAAAGAAAAACGCCGACACCTCCTTCCTTGAGGAAAAGAAGACTCAGAAAATCCACGTCAAGGATATTCTCTTCACCGTATTGAGGAACCTCCACTGGCTAGTACTCTGCGGTGCAGCAGGAGCCATCATCTCGGGCTACCATGTCCGCCACGAAGACAGAGTTTACGAAAGCAACGCCCGCATCCTGATCAAAGGCTCTTCCACCAGCAACAACGAAAGCCTGCGCGAAGCCTCCATCAAGAACATGTTCTCAACCCGTTCGCTCTACAACAGCTCCATCAACAACGAGATGATGATTCTCACCTCGAAATCAGCCTTGACCGAGGTGGCCAGAAGCCTGAAGCTCAACGTCATCTACACTGCCAAGACCCGCTTGGTTAACCGCACCAAAGACCTCTACGGCGAATCGCCGTTCACCATCGACTTCATCGACAACGACGAGGAAGACTACGTGGCATTCACCGCCACAGTCAACGACGAACACTCGTTCACTCTCACCATGCCCGACTACGACCCCCTGAAAGTTGACTTCGAGGACACCGTGGCCACTCCTTTCGGTCGCATCGTGGCTCACAAGACATGGTTTTTTAACACCAGTTTCAAAGAAACACCCATCAGTGTTGTCCACTACAGTATGAACGCCGCTGCCGAGAGATACCGTGCCGCCTTGCAAGTGAGTCGCAACGATGACATGAACACCATCGTCAACATCTCGCTGCGCGACGCCTCGCCCATCCGTGCCCAAGAGGTCATCAACGAGGCCATCAAGGTGTACAACAACGATGCCATCAAAGACAAGCAGCGCATCATTGCCGAGACCTACGACTATATTAATTCCCGACTGTCGCTCCTCCATTCCGACCTCGGCACGCAGGAGAATGCCCTGGCCAACTTCAAACGCGAGAACCAACTGCTGGACATCTCCTCCTTCGGACAGAGCTACCTTCAGTCGAGCATCCAGTCGTCGGAAGAGATTGAGCGACTGAAGAAACAGCTCTCGCAGGCCCGCTACCTGACCCAAATCAACCAGTCTTCCGAGTCCGTCCACCTCATTCCGCCCACCATCGGACTCGACGATGCCAACATCATGAATCTCATCAACAAGCACAACTCCCTGGTGCTTGAACTGGAGAAATACCAAAGTCCCAACAGCCCCGTGGTGAAAGCCAAGACCGAGGAGCTGCAGACCCTGCGCCACAACATGAACCGCCTGCTCGACGGCTATATAGGTATGATTCAAGAACGCATCGCCGAGACCCAGATTGTGGCCTCCAACGCCTCGTCGAAGATGAGCCAGGTGCCTCAGCAGCAGCTGTATTTGGAGAACCTCGAGCGTTTGCAGAAAATCAAAGAGGAACTCTACCTCCACCTCTTGAGCCGCCGCGAGGAGCTGATGATTAGCCAGCCCACCATCGAACCCAACGGCAAGGTCCTCGACCCCGCCCGCATCAACCGCAACCCCGTGTCGCCCAACGAGACAAAGTCCACCATGATGGGACTGCTCGTTGGCCTGCTCATCCCTGTGGGCATCTTCTTCCTGCGCCGGCTTTTCGACACCAAGGTAAAATATTTCAGCGACATAGTGAGTGTCACCAATGTGCCGTTCCTCTGCGAGATTCCTGCCCGCGAGAAGACCGACGACCGCGAGGTGGTGGTCACCAACCACGACCACGACGCCATGTCGGAGTCCTTCCGTCTGTTGCGCACCAAAATCGACTTCCTCGGCACCCGCGAAGAGGGTAGCACAAGCAAGGTGCTCATGGTCACCTCCATGCTCCCCGGCATGGGCAAGACCTTCATCTCGACCAACATAGCAGCTAGTCTCGGCATCGCTGGCAAACGAGTGATTCTCATCGACCTCGACCTGCGCAAAGGTTCGTTGACACGCAAATTCTACTCACGCAAACATTCCGGTCTCTCCGCCCAACTGGCTGGCCGCATCGACGATTGGAAGTCGCTCGTCAAGTCAGACCTTGTCAGCAAGGGGGTGGACAGCATCTTTACCGGCCCCATTCCGCCCAACCCCACCGAGCTGTTGAGCAACGGCCGTTTCGACAAACTCATTGCCCAACTGCGTCAACAGTACGACTACATCATCCTCGACACCGCCCCGACGGGTCTGGTGGTCGACACCGACATTATCAAACACCTGGTTGACAACACCCTGTTTGTCATCCGCTACAATAAATTCGACAAACGTCTTCTCGGCACCCTCGACGAGATGTATCAGGACCAAGCCTATCCCAACCTCTCGCTCGTCCTCAACGATGTCCATTACAAGAAACTCCTGCCCTATGAAAAGAAATACGGCTATGGCTATGGTTACGGCTATGGGTATGGTTATGGCTACGGATATGGTTATGGCTACGGTTACGGCTATGGTTACGGATACGGATATGGAGAAGAAGAGCGCAAGGAAGATGCCGCCGAGAATGAGAAAGAAAACAACAGAAACTAAAAACACAGATATATAATCATGAGAAAAACACTGACAGTATTGCTGTTACTACTCGCAAGTTCAAGCTATTCCATGGCACAAGGATGGAAAGGATTTGCCTTGGGAGCCGACCGCGATACCTTGATGTATATCATCGCATCGCCTTTCGACAACTGGTACATCAACGTCGGAGGAGGCATTCAGACTTTCATCGGCAATGAGGTAGAATCCTCGGCACGCCACAACAAACTGAACTACAACGTCAGCGCGGAAATCGGCAAGTGGATCATCCCCGACCTGGCCGTCTCTCTGCGTTTAGGTTTCTTCGATGTCAGCGGCCAATCGCGCTACTCTCTTCAGCCGTTCATCGATTACACGGGAGTCCCCGTCGATGCCGACGGGAACTATGAGTATCAGCCGTTCCACGCCCACGCCTTTTCGCTTATGGGTTTCGTCACCTTCGACTGGACCAACTTCTTCAGCGGATACGAGCGTGGCCGCCGCAACAGGCTGCACATCTTCACTCCCATCGGCTTTGGCGCATCCATGCTCTTCGGAAAACAAATCAACCCCAACCCGAAAATCAGCTATGACGTGGGTGATTTCCGCCGCAACTTCGAGTTGTCCTACTCGTTCCGCATCGGTGCTGAATATACCGTTTCGCGCCGTCTCGCCGTGAACGCCACCTTGGAGCTCTTCGGTTCCGAGTCCACTTGGGACTGGTCGCCCTACGACAACAAACGCACCATTTTCGACATCATTCCCTCGTTCAACGTTGCCTGCAAACTCAATCTGCTGAAGAGCATCAAGAAATACAATCCTTATACCCACGAGTCGCATCGTGAGAACGTATACCACGAGTTCCTCGCTTTCGGCAGCCGCAACACCATCCAGAGACTTAACGGCGAGATTGACAGGCTTTATCGCGAACGCGACTCCATCCAGGACCTTGCCGGAACACAGGCCGACAAAGATGCAGCACGTATCGCCGCCATCGACCACGAGCTTGACAGCTTGAAACATTTGGTCGACCACTCTCAGCCTGGCCCCGGCGACCACCAGCCGCGGAACATCTTCGAGGACCTTCTCGATGCAAACGAGAAGCTCAACCTGCCCGCCACCATCGTCTACTACCAACTCGACAAATACGACCTCGATTACAACGCCTGCAAACGACTGGAGGACTTTGCCAAAGAGGCTCGTCTGCTCGACGACACCATCGAGTTCTACATCATTGGTGCCGCCGACTCGGTTACTGGTTCCATACGCCACAACCAGTGGCTCTCCGAGCGCCGTTCCGAAGCCGCCTACAACATGCTTGTCAACAACTATCGACTCAACGCCAACCAGTTGATTCGAGTCAACGCTGGCGGTATCGATGTCTACGACCCCAAGGAAAACAACCGTATGGCCATGGTCATCCAGCGCACTCCCGTCACCGAGGAGATTGTCGAACGCTGGCTGCGCATGAGCCG
>DECD01000022.1:84809-95259 GCA_002349055.1 Bacteroidales bacterium UBA2939
GAGTTGGTAGGGAGATGACAGGGAGATGATACGGCGTTAATACGTAGTTATCAGCAAATTGGCATCAGGCATAAAAAAAGGTCGCGGAAGAGCGATTTGCCGTTCCGCGACCGTGTATTTTTGTTAAATTAAGAGTCTTATTTCAGACCAAGTTTTTTCTTGACGAGGGGCATGATGTCCTCGCTGTCCTGCGAATAAAGGACGGCACCCACACCCGAGTCGAAGATATAGGTGTAGCCACCCTCGGCAGCCACGTCGGAGATGGCCTGCTTGGCACGGTCAATGATGGGCTTCAGAAGGTCCTGCTCACGCTGTTGGAGCTGTTTCTGAGCGTTCTCCTGGAATTCCTGGATACGGGTGCCCATATCCTGAAGCTCACGTTGTTTGGTGTTGCGGATGAGCTCGGTCCAGCCCGACTGCTTCTCCATATAGTCGTTGTAGCGTTTCTCCATCTCGGACTGCATGGACTTGAGCTGCTCCTCGAGGCCGGTAACCTCCTGCTGAAGAATGGCCTGGGCCGAG
The DNA here is from genome assembly GCA_002349055.1 of Bacteroidales bacterium UBA2939. GTDB lineage: Bacteria > Bacteroidota > Bacteroidia > Bacteroidales > P3 > Colimorpha. The sequence continues at coordinate 85,332 of DECD01000022.1, forward strand.
TCGCGACCAGGCATAATCTGCATCAGGTCGTTGGAGTTGATGTGGCCAAGTTTGATGTTTTTCTGAGCCATGGCGTTGCCTCCACAAAGGAAGAGGCAGGCAACAATTGCGATTAAAGTCTTTTTCATCTTTTCTATTTTTATTTATTATTTTTTCGGTTTGAGGTCCGAGCGGTCGCGTCCGGGGCGCAAATCATCGCGCTGGCGCATCTCGGGATTGGTGGGTTTCTTCTTGGGTTCATCGGTGGCATCGGGAGCCGGGGAGGCACCGGGCTTGTAGCCCAGCGACTGGAGGACATCGTCGCTGATGTCATATTTCTTGTTAGCAAAGAGCACGGCGGGACTGCCAGCCTTGTCGAAGACAAAGGCATAGTTCTTTTCCTGCGCAATGCGCTCGATGGCAGCATAGACACGGTCTTGGACAGGCTTAAGCAGCTCGGCACGTTTCTTGTCGAGGTCGCCACCGGGGCCAAAACGCTGCTGTTGCAGGTTCCTCAAGCTTTGTTCCCTTGACTTTATCTCCTCCTGACGACGGGTCTTCAAGTTATCAGGTAGCAGGTAGCTTTCCTGCTCGTATTCGGCACGCATAACCTCTATCTCGGCCTGTTTGTCGGAGAGTTCCTTCTGCCAGTCGGTCACATATTTGTCGAGGCGTTTCTGGGCATTGGCATAGTCGGGCACGCTGCGCAACACATAGTCGGTGTTGACACAAGCAAACTTCTGCTGCGCAGCCATAGGCATGGCTGAGAGCATGAGTGCCGAGAGGAGAATCAATATTCTGGTTTTCATTGCTTAATCGAGACTTTGACCGATGGAGAAGTGGAACTGGCTGCCGCCGGTGTTGCCGTCGAAACCGTAACCCCAGTCGACACCGATGAGGCCCAACATGGGGAGGTAGAGGCGGACACCCAGACCGGCGGAGTTGTACATCTTGAAGGGTTGGAACTGCGTGATGTCGGACCAGCAGTTGCCGCCCTCGAGGAATCCGAGTACCCAGATGGTGGCGCTGCCGCTTTCGACAATAGGCTGGCGGAGTTCGATGGTGAAGCGGTCGAAGACCGAGCCACCACCGACGGGGTTCAGCGAGTTGTTCTCATAGCCGCGCAGAGGGATAACCTCGCGGCCGTCGAGCACCCACGACGACAGTCCGTCGCCGCCAAGGAAGTAGCGTCCAAAGGGAGACAATCCGATGTCGCTGTTGTAGTAACTCATGAAGCCAAAGCGGAAGCGGGTGCTGAGAACCACGTCGCCGACGAGGTTGAGGAACCAGGCTCCGCGGAGGTTGAACTTGTAGTACTCAATCCATTTGTATTTCTCCTCGGGAGTGGCGTTGGAGTAATCCTTGCCGCTGAGGAGCGAGAAGGGCGGAGTGAGGTAGGCACTGAGCGAAAGTTCGGAACCGCTGCGGGTGTAGAAAGGAGAGTCGAACGAGTTGCGCGAAATGGTGAACGCGTAGGAGATATCGTTGGCGGTGCCATCGGTGAAAAGGCCCGAGGCAAGACTGCTGTAGTTGTTGAGGATGTAATGCTTATAGGTGATGCCATGCGACATGATGAAATAGTCGTCGGGCCATTTGAGGCGCTTGGAGAAGCTGACGCCGGCACCAGTAATCTGGAGGCTGTAGAAACTCTCGTCGCTGCGACGCACCCAGAGGCCGTTGCTCAGGTAGTTGTGGTAAATCTGACCCGTGAGCGACTGGGCACGACGGCCGCCGAGCCAAGGCTCGGTGAACGAGGCGCTGAAGGAGTAGTAGGAGCTACCGTTGGTGGTGGCGTTGAAGGCCAGTTTCTGACCATCACCGGCAGGCAGCGGCACCCAGGCATCTTTCTTAAAGATGTTGCGGACGCTGAAATTATTCAACTGGATACCCACCTGGCCGATGAACATGCCCGAGCCATAGCCGCCCTGGAGGTTGAGCTGGCTGGTGGAACCTTCCTTGACATGGTAGATGATGTCCACGGTACCGTCTTTGGGATTGGGACGCGGGTCGGGTTTCACCGACTGTTCCTCGAAGAATCTGAGGTTCAACAACTCGCGGTAGCTGCGCATCATGGCCTCACGACTAAAGAGGTCGCCCGGGCGGGTATGCAACTCGCGCATGATGACCTTGTCGTTGGTGATGGTATTGCCCTCGATGGAGACATTGCGGATACGGGCCTGTTTGTCCTCGACGATGCGGATTTCGATGTCGATGCTGTCGTTCTCCACAGCCACTTCGACGGGCGTGGCACGGAAGAAGAGGTAGCCGTTATCCATATAGAGCGACGAAATGTCAGTCCCCGAGGGATTGTATTTCAGGTTTTCCTCGAGGAGGGTCTTGTTGTAGGGGTCACCCTTGGAGATACGCAACGAGCGACGCAGCACATCGTCGGAATAGACGGTATTGCCCGAGAAGGTGATGTTGCGGAAGTAGAATTTGCGACCCTCGTGAAGCTCCACCTTGATTTTCAATCGGTCCTGGTCTTTTTTCTTCAGTTCTTCCTGCGGGACTTCCCAGATGGTATCCATCACGATGCGGGCATCGCGATAGCCCTGCTCATTGTAGTAGTTGATGATGTTGTCGAGGTCCTCGCGGAAATCATTCTCCATGTAACGCGACTTCTTCCAAAAGACCTTCTTCCAAAAACGCAGGCTTTTGCGGAAGTGTACGTCGCGCGTTTTCTGCATCTTGCCTTTCAACGTGGAGCTGGAGACATCCTGGTTGCCAACGAAGATAAGAGAGTCAATCTTGACCTTTTTGCCACGCTTGACATTGAAAGTAACAATGAGACGGCCGGAGGTGTCGGGGGTGGTGGTGGGATTCACCTCAACACGGGTGAAACCTTTTTCGATGAAGTAGCTCTTGATTTTGTTCGACGAGGTGCGGAGCATGTTCTCGGTCACCACATCGCCAGTCTTGATTTGGATTTCTTCGCGCAGTTTCTTGTCCTCGCCTTTTTTCACACCAGTGAAGGCGAACTTCAGCATGCGGGGACGCTCGTGGAGAACAATAGTAAGGAAAGCAATATTGCCCTGGATGCGAGAAACACGAATCTGGACATCGTCGAACATTCCCTGTTTCCAAAGGTTCTCGATGGCGCCGGAAATCTTGTCGCCAGGGATTTTCACTTTGTCGCCCACCTGAAGACCAGCCACAAGCTGGACTACACGATGGTCGAAATTATCGGCACCCTCGAACGAGATTCCGCCGATTTCGTAAGTCTTGGGAGTAAGATAGTCAAAATCATATTCTGCATTTCCGCCCACAACAACTTGGGAATGAGCCATTACAGGCATCATTGCCAATAGGAGCGCAAGCAGCAGTCGTTTCATTTTCTGTTTCATCAATAATTACACTTAATCTTATAATAACTCACTTCTGTATGAATTATTATATTTTAGTATAAAAAAAGTGTAGAAAATTGCATTTTTTGTCATTTCACAGATTCCACCTGGGCCTCGGTCTTGCCGAAACGGCGCTGCCGGTTCTGGAACTCGGCCACGGCATCATAGAGATTCTCCTCACGGAAGTCGGGCCAGAGGATGTCGGTGAAATAGAACTCGGTATAGGCCATCTGCCACAAAAGGAAGTTGCTCACCCTCAGCTCCCCGCCAGTACGAATCAGCAGGTCGGGATCGGGATAGTCCCTGGTGGTCAGGTAGCTGCGGAGCGTATCCTCGTCGATGGTGGCGGGGTCGCGATGCTCGGCACAAAGTTTTCTCAGCGCCTGGGCTATCTCCCAGCGTGAGCTGTAGCTCAAAGCCAAGATGAGCGTCATGGCTGTGTTGCCAGCCGTTTCCTCGATGCACTGCTCCAGCATGGTACGCGAACGCTCGGGCAACCGCTGAAGGTCGCCAATCATAGACAGTCGGACATTGTTCTTCTTCAAGGTCTCCGTCTCCTCGCGGACCGCCTTGATGAGGAGTTCCATCAGTCCGTCGACCTCGGCCTGCGGACGATTCCAGTTCTCGGTACTGAAGGTATAGAGGGTCATGTATTTGACTCCCATTTTCACTCCACCTTCCACCGTTTGGCGCACGGCGGTAAAGGCATTCTGGTGGCCGAAGAGGCGCTCGTGCTGCTGCTTCATGGCCCAACGGCCGTTGCCGTCCATGATGATGGCCACATGCTGTGGCACTCTCGTCTTGTCAATCTGGTCTAAAGTCATTTGTTTATGTGTGTTAATTTCTACAACGTTTGGATCGCATCCATCCGAAAAGGACATCGAAACTGATGCCTATTGACACGTGGAGATAGGCATACCAGTCGTTGAGGGAGTCGTCTCCCCGCTTGATACCCACGGCGTTGACATAACCCTCTTCAACCTCGCCACTGCGGTCGGCCAACTGCGCCGCCAAGATGCCGTCGTCGGAGTGGGCTCGGAGGAACTCGCTGCCCACGTATGTCTTGCTGACATCGTCTAGATAGTCGGTCCACGTCATGCGGAACCCGTATTCAGCCGCAAATGAGAAAACCTTGCCCATCCTCACCTTGATGCCCATGCCGAATGGGAGGCTTACCTGGGTCAACGGGTATATTTTCCTATCAGGGTATTCCGACGTTCCCTGCCCTTCGGTGCACAAAGGCTGCAATGCCGCCCAGTGTTCCTCATCCTCGCCCACAACATAACGGGCCATGGGATTAAAGTGGAATACCGCCAGACCGCCAAAAAGGTACGGTGTCCAGCGGCGCTCCGTAGCTCCCGGACCGAAGGGAGCGAAGTTGAACTCTGCCAGGGCAGCCACTTCATATATATCGGATTTAAAGCTCAGATTGCGACGCTTGTTATAATCTTCTTCACAAGCCACCGAACCGTAACTCACCTCGCCTCGCAACGCCCAGCGGTTGTCGATTCGATAACGCAAGCCAACACCGCCGGCAGGGCGCGGCAAGGTAAGGGCGCTTTGCTTGTTCAGGTCGCCAATATAATTCATGCCACCACCCATCAACACCAACTCGCTGCGACTGAGGAAGTCCTGCCGCTGGGCACGACTGGAATGTGGGAAGAGGAAAGCCGTGCCGACACATGCCAGCACTACTATTCGCATCATCTTTCCTCTTTTCACACTCATTCTTTCCTATTATTTATTCCACCTCAGCGAATTGCAGATGCCCTCCACCTGCATCAGATAGTCGCGCTTGTTGAAACGCGGGGCATAGACAAAGCCGATAAGGTCGATAACATCCTTGCCGTCGGGAGAAATCATGGAATAGCTCACAAAGGGGCCACCCATTCTGTCCTCAGTCGCAACCAGTCGCCACAAGCCGTGGGTCTCTATACAATAGTCAACATTTTCGTAGTCGACATTGCGGGTCTCGAAAGGCACTCGGCGCTCGGTACCCATGTAGCCGTCCTCCGAGGGCGACGGCACATGACGGCGCATGATGGTATCGAGACGGTTATAAATCTTCTCGGGCGTCATCATGTCCTGGTTGCGATAGGGGGTCACATTGATAAGCACACCAAGGCTTATATCCTTGGTTTCTTTGCGAATCCACGCAAAACCATCATCTTCCGAAGCCCACATAAAGTCCTCGCTGAAGACAAGGCTGAAGCCGAACTTTTCCTCCACGCGGTTCATAAGCTCCACATTGCGCACATTATGGAATGCCTTGACCATACGCTTGTGCTCGGCCTCGTAGATGGCGTTGATGATGTTGGGTTCGTACTTGCGCAGCAGGTCGCGCAACGAGGCTTCGCTCGAGGCAGCGATGTCCACCACCACCTGCGGCGCAGCCCATTTGTCACGGCTGATATAGACTTTGTCGGGATTGCCGTTCTTCACCTCCAGGATAATGATATTCCTGTGCATCTGGAACATGTGGGTATTGCGAAGCGACGACACAGGAACATTCACCACGTCGAACCGCGGCTCGGGCTGCGGCAGGCATCCCTGCGGTTGCAGAAACACCGAGTCTATCAACTCGCGCGTCATCTTCAACATTTGGCCTTTGTCGGCCGCAACCAACACTTCCAAGGTCTTGCCCGAGGAACTTTTCTGTACAATAGCCTCGTTCTGACGGCTGTTGCAGGCTGCCAGCAGCGCCACTGCCGACAGCATTAGAATTACTTTTTTCATATCATTGATTGTTTTTTCTGTATTCATGGAACTCTTTTATCGCCACCTCGATAGGGGTTTCCTTCATACCCAGCTCACTGATGGCGCAACGGTTAGTGTAATTTTCCCGCACCAGCAACTGTCTGATGTTGCTTGTCGACACCTGCGTCTTCACATCCATCCGCCGCAACACATCCCCTACCCTGCCAGCCGCCAACAGCAGCCAGTCGGGCACCTCTATCACCTTCTGCCTATAACCGCATACCTGAGCCTGCATCTCATACAATTCTTTGATGGTCAAGCAGGCATGAGCGTTCACTGCAATATACCGCCGACCGTTCTCTCCCCGTGTCAGGGCGTGGACGATGGCCTGCGCCACGTCGCCCACATGTACAAAAGCCTTGCCGCCACGCGGGGCGAACATCAGCGGTTTGCGGTAAGCCGCCAACAGCATACGTCCCGACGAGGGCTTCACGTCCCACGGTCCCAGCATGAAACCGGGGTTGACCACCACCACGTGACGGTCCTTCGTGGAAGCCTTGAGGACAGCCTGCTCGCCTCCGAACTTACTGTCGGCATAGAAATTTCCTTTGAAAGGTTTTACCATCGGGAAGGACTCGTCGGCCGGTTTGTCGGCCGTGCCAAAGCCGATGGTGTTCACCGTCGAGGTATGCACCAACGTCTTGATTCCTTGTTCATCCATCAGCCGAACCAGAAGTCGGCACACTCCGAGGTTCACCTGTAGAAAGTCCACGTAGCGCAGCGACATGTCGGTGCATCCTGCGCAGTTGACGATGGCGTCGCATCCTCGAGCCGCTTTCGATAGCACCTCATAATCTAGAATCGAGCCCTCGACCGTCTCCCAGCCGCCTTTTGGCAACTTGATGCCGTCGGCACGACGTACCACAGCCACCACTTGGTGACCCTCGGCCATCAGCCGCTGCAGCACATTATGCCCCAGCAGGCCCGTCGCTCCCAACAGCAATACTTTCATACCCTTAATAACGTCCTTTGCCTTGTTTTATTGTCCCCTCCGAAAGAAAATGCTTTCAGAACTTGCAGCGAAGCTGGAGGTGCCAAGTCTGACGGACAGGTCCGGGGGTGGCAGCATTGTCGGAGCCTATGTGATCCTCGCCGGGGCGGTAGGCAAGAGTATATTTGAAGCTAAGGTTGAGCCAGCGTGAGAGGTCGCAGCGCAGCACTGCCGAGGTGCGCAGGCCGCGTCCTTGCAGCACAGGCAGACTGTAGGCATACTGGATATAATTCTCGCTGAGGTAGATGCGAGCATAGTAGCCGTTAATATCATGCCATGTAGCCTGCACGGCACCCTGCCAGCGACCCTGTTGGTAACGCACTTCCTGCGAGGCTGCCCAACCCTGTTGGTTGCCTGATTCCTCGGTGTTGAACCACGAGAAAATGACCCTCGTGGTGAAACGCCATGGGCCGTTCGTGAAGCGGTACTGTCCCTGTAGCTGATGACGGAGGGTGTTCTCGATGACCTTGCCACTGGTGCCAGGGACATTGCGCTGCTGATGGCGAAGGGTGTAGCGCACCGTGGCCTCACCTCGGCGACCGACGGCATGCCCCAGCTGCAATTGCCATTTTGAACCCGTGGAGGGTGCATAGCATCCGTAACGGATCTTGGGGAAACGGTGCACGTCGGCACTGAACAAGGCCGCAATACCCAGCGGCAGACGGAAGCGTCCGTCAAGGCTGACACCCTGCTCGTTGGCGGTGCGGCTACCGATGCTGTAGGCGGCCGAATGGAGATTGTGGTAGCGCGGGTCGAAATGACGTACCGCAAGGCCGATGCTGTTGTCGCCACCCATCGACAGGCGCATGCCACCAATGCCCGCAAGATGACCTTCGGCATCGGTAGCCACCTCGCCGAAGAGCAGCAACCGTCTCACCTGCCACAACACGTCGACACCCAGCGCCCCGGCACGGTCGCCACGGAAATAGTCTTGATTATATACGTAGTCGCGCAAGCGCACGCTGTCGTCGAGGAACGATGCCGATGCCGTGAGTCCCAGCACGAGATTGCCGTGACGAAACTCCAGATGGCCGCCACCCATCCACTCGTCGCCTGTACGCGACCCGAAGGCCGAGACACTAACCTCACGGCCAAGGCCGATGGTGGCCGCAAGACCCTCTTGCCACCCTTCCTCATAGAAAGTGCTGGCAGCCTTAATGCCACCGGCATAACGCACCGGAGAGTTGCCCATAATCGAAAACGGCTCGAAGCCCGTCCACAGAGTCACTCCCTGTCCGAATTGCACATTAAAGCGCCCCACGACAAGTTTCTCCAGCCGTCCGAAATCGCTCAACGTTAGGCTATAATTATAGATATTGTCCTTCCCCCATGCCTCGGCAGGGTCCTTGTCGGCGCTGAATTGGAATGCCACATGGTTGTCGTAGTTGAAACGGTAGCAGAGCAGTCCACGCAGGTTGTCACCCTCATACTTGCCATTCTCGTAGCCCTTGGCCTGCTCGACGGTGCCACCCAGTCCCGTTACCAGCGTATGGCGACCTCGGCGGAACATCTCAGCCAATCCCGGGAACGAATGTTCCTCGTAGGGTTCAACTTTCACCATCGGCGTAATCAGCGCTATCGTCAGACTGTCGAAACCCGGCACCATGGGAAGTTCCTTGAGACTAAGCAGTTGCCCGTAGAGCGTGATGTAGTTGCGCAGCGCTTTGACTTGAAAGGGCGACAAGAAAGGCAATGAAGCCACGGCGACGGTATCGTTGAGGTTCTCTGGATTATCGGACAGCTGCAACAGAAGGTCGCTCAGTTCCGAGGCACTGGCGGTGGAACCATGCTCCTCGACCCATTGCTCGATGGCATCGTCGACCTGCGCCATTGTCGTCAGCGGCAGGGCAAACAGCAACAACACTATCAGCCGGCGGATCATTTTGCAATCACGCCCTTGGAAAGAAGGTCTTTGTAGGTCTTTTCGGCGGCCGCCTGTTCGGAAGCCTTGATGGAAAAGTCGATGGCCGACTGCTGGGCCTCGCCGTCGATACTCACACGGCTCTCGTACTGCCGCCGTCCACCGTGGCCCTGCATTGTACGCACAACCTCGAACGTAATCTTCTTGTGATTCTTCTGTCCCCAGTCGATGAGCTTACTCTTGAAATTCCAGTCCATCGAGGACATCGAATCAACATCGAGGTGGACGCGCAGGATGCGGTCGACCAGAATGCAGCGGACAAACATATAGCCCTTGTCGATGTACATGGCACCAACCATGGCCTCGAAAGCATCGCCTCCGATGGATTTGAAACCGCCCGACTGGTCGTGCTGATACTCAATAAGGTCAAAGAGTCCTATCTTCTTGGAGAGCTGGTTGAGGCTGGCACGGCTCACAATCTTCGAGCGCAACTCGGTGAGGAACCCCTCGCCCTGGTAAGGATATTTCTTGTAGAGAAACTCGGCCACTACCGCGCCCAGTACAGCATCGCCGAGGTATTCTAGACGCTCGTTGTTGATGCGGTGACCATTGTGTACCGACGACGACGAGCGATGGGTCAGCGCAACACGATACAATTCCGTGTGACGCGGGACATAGCCCAAAATGTTTTTAAAGAAACTGTTGAATTCCTTACTCTCTTTATTCTTCCGGAAGAGCAGCATAGTCTCAATACTTTCTGAAGGCAAGGCAGACATTGTGACCGCCAAAGCCGAAAGCATTGCTGATGGCGAAGTTGACCTCGCGTTTCTTTGCCTTGTTGAATGTAAAATCGAGAGCCGGAATCTGTGGATCGTCCGTGAAGTGGTTGATTGTCGGAGGGACGATGCCGTTCTTAATGGTAAGGATGGTGGCGATGGCCTCGACAGCACCGGCGGCTCCCAGCAGGTGGCCGGTCATCGACTTGGTCGAGTTGAT
>DECD01000022.1:95382-137820 GCA_002349055.1 Bacteroidales bacterium UBA2939
GTGGAGGTTCCGTGGGTGTTGATGTGGTCGACATCGGTGAGTTTCATGCCCGACTCCTCGACAGCCTGCTTCATCACACTGATGGTGCCGCGGCCCTCGGGATGCGAGGCGGTGATGTGGTAGGCATCGGCCGAGAGGCCCGTGCCCGTAATCTCGGCATAGATTTTTGCACCGCGCGCCTTGGCATGTTCCAGTTCCTCGAGGATGAGGGTACCCGCACCTTCGCCCAGCACAAAACCGTCGCGGTCCTTGTCGAAGGGACGCGAGGCCGTCTGAGGATCATCGTTGCGGGTGGAGAGGGCGCGCATATTGCCAAAGCCGCCGATACCAGCCTCGGCAACAGCACATTCAGATCCTCCGGCCACCATGGCATCAACCTTGCCGAGACGGATAAGGTTGAAGGCATCGCTGATGGCGATGGCCGAGGTGGCGCAAGCCGCCACAGTGCTGTAGTTGGGTCCGCGAAGATTGTAGCGGATGGCCAATTGGCCGGCGCAAATATCGGTGATGACCTTGGGAATCCAATAGGGACTGAAACGCGGGGTGCCATCGCCTTTGGAGAACTCCATCAGTTCTTCCTGCAGACTTTTCACACCGCCCATGCCAGAACCCCAAACGACGCCCATGCGGTCTTTGTCGACATTTTCGTCGTTGAGACCCGAATCACGCAAAGCCTCGTCGACAGCTATAATGCCATACATTGTATAGCCGTCAAGGAGACGCATCTCCTTTTTGTCAAAGTAGTTAAAAGGGTCGAAGCCCTTCAGTTCAGATGCAATGCGGCACTTGAACTTCGAGGCATCGAAATGTGTTATTGGCCCGGCTCCGCTCACACCTCTCACCAATGCATCCCACAATTCGGGGACGTTATTGCCAATAGGGGTGAGCGCGCCGAGACCTGTAACAACAACTCTTTTCAACTCCATAAAGCGGAAAGAGCAGACTTAAATTTAAAGTTACTTCTTCGCGTTTTCGATGAAAGCGATAGCGTCGCCAACGGTGACGATCTTCTCAGCTTCCTCATCGGGAATCGAAAGGTCAAATTCTTTCTCGAGCTCCATAATCAGCTCGACGGTGTCCAAAGAGTCCGCACCAAGGTCGTTGGTGAAGCTGGCTTCGGGGGTGACCTGACTTTCTTCAACACCAAGTTTGTCGGTGATGATGCTAGTTACTCTGGTTGCAATTTCTGACATTTTTCTATAATTTTAATTGATAAAACTGGGTGCAAAGAAACAAAATTTTTCTGACATATAAACATTTTTTAACATTTAAAACAGCACCCAGAAATACTAATCACCTGACATAATGAATACTACTATTTGAAAAAAAACAACTTTTTTTCGATTTTTCGATACTTTTTTTTCTGCATTTCGACCCGATTTTAATAAAAATTTGCAAAAATCGACCCTTCGCCTCCACATGGCACATGGTAGCCATCTCCACCCTATCATCTTCCTGCCATAACCCTACCAAGGCCCTACCAACTCCTACCATGGTAGGAGTTGGTAGGGCCTTGGTAGGGACTTAATACGGTCTTTATACGCATTTTACACTTTTTTCCTCCTATGTCGTTTTTTATTCTTATCTTTGCATTTTATTTGGAATACATATTAAATATATGACCAGACTAGCCATACTGGGTTCCGGCAATGGAACCAACGCACAACAGATTACCGAATATTTCGCGGGCCGTACCGACGTGGAGGTGGCCTGCATCATCTACAACGTCCGCGATGCCTACATCGCCCAGCGTGCAAAAAACCTCGGCATTGAGGCTCGCTATTTTGGCCGCAAGGATTTCTACGAGAGCACCGCCGTGCTCGACTACTTGCGCGAGAAGCAGGCCGACTGGGTCATCCTGGCGGGTTTCCTCTGGCTGGTGCCTGAAAACATGCTGGCGGCCTATCCCGACCGCATCATCAACATCCACCCCGCCCTGCTGCCAGCCTATGGTGGCAAAGGAATGTACGGTCACCACGTGCACGAGGCCGTCGTGGCCAACCACGAGCACGAGAGCGGAATCACCATCCACATTGTCGACAACCACTACGACCGCGGCACCACCCTCTTCCAGGCACGCTGCACCGTCACCCCCGAGGACACCCCCGACACCCTGGCGGCGAAGATCCACCTGCTCGAGAAGGAACATTTCCCGCGCGTAATAGACGAAACCATCAAGGCCCGCCAGTAATGCGCATAGCCATCAACACACGCCTGCTGCTGAAGGGGAAGATGGACGGCATTGGCTGGTTCACAGCCGAGACAGCCCGTCGCATGGTGCAACAACACCCCGAGCACCAGTTCTTCTTCTTCTTCGACCGCCATCCCGACCCAGAGTTTATCTACGGCGACAACGTGACGCCAGTGGTGCTCTGTCCACAGGCGCGCCATCCAGTGCTGTGGCACCTCTATTTTGAATGGGCCACGCCATGGGCACTGAAGAAGTACAAGATAGACCTCTACCTCTCGCCCGACGGCATGATGCCCCTGCATCCCAAAGTACCGACGCTGACGGTCATCCACGACCTGAACTTCGAGCACGCCACAGGGAACCTCAAACCGTCGCATCAGCGATACATGAGCCATTATTTTCCCCTTTTTGCGCGCAACGCCACGCGTGTAGCCACCGTCTCGACCTATTCGAAAGAGGACATCGCCTCTACATACAATATTGATTCCGAGAAGATTGATGTAGTCCATGATGGTGCCCACAGCAACTATCATCCACACAGCATGGAGGAAAAGGCCGCCGTCCGACAACGCTTCACCGATGGATGCCCTTATATAATATTTATAAGTACAATATTGAAAAGGAAAAATCTGGCCAATCTGCTGAAAGCTTTCGACAAGGTTAAGAGCCAAAAGAAGAGCGACTTGAAACTTGTGGTGGTAGGAAGTCGCGTGTGGTGGCAGGACGAGTTGGCGCAAGCCTACGACCAGATGACGCACCAACAGGATGTCATCATGCCGGGCCACGTGGACCCCGAAGACCTCTCGGCACTGCTCTCGGCCTCCGAGATGCTGGTCTATCCATCATACTTTGAAGGCTTTGGAATTCCCATATTGGAGGCCATGTATGCCGAGACCGCCATCGTAGCCTCGAAGACAACCTCGATGCCCGAGGTGGGAGGCGACGCAGCTCTCTATATCGACCCGGCAGACCCTGACGACATAGCAAAGGCAATAATGCAGTTGGATGACAGCCTGTTGCGGAACGAGCTTATCGAGAAAGGCCGTCGGCAACGTACCCTCTTCAGCTGGGAACGCACCACCGCCCTGCTGTGGGACAGCATGATGAAGACACTGGAAAAGAGATGAAGAAGCAATGGATTAGCATAGCCTGTTTCCTGGCCCTCACAGCCGCCATTCCATTGCATTCACAGAATGCCGGGAACCTGGTACACAACCCCTCGTTTGAGGAGCACAGGCAATGTCCGATGAAGATTGACGCCCTGGGGGTGATACGTGAGGCCGATGCCTGGTGGCAACCCACACAGGGCAGCAGCGACTATTTCAACGCCTGCGGAAGCCGCGAATGCAATGTGCCACGCAACAAGATGGGCTTCCAGGAGGCACACTGCGGCGAAGCCTACTGCGGCATTTACTGCTCCCAAGAACTCTATCGTGAATACCTGCAAACCGAGCTGAGAACACCTCTGGTGGCAGGCAAGCGCTATAGTGTAAGCTTTTGGGTGAGCCTGGCCGACAAATCGCCACAAGCGGTGGCCTCCATCGGGGCTGTGCTGACACGCAACCGACAGGAGGACACCACCCGCGGTATCCTGATGGATCGTGAGGTGACGAGTCTTGACGGCAGCGGGTCACAATCCATCGCCGTGTACTTCGAACCACAGATAAACAACTCCATTGAGAACATCCTCGACAATACCAAGGAATGGTTTGAGATAAAAGGCGAGTTCACCGCCGAGGGTGGCGAACGATTCCTCACCATCGGCAACTTCCTCTCCTTTAACAAGTCCAACGTGATTGCCACACAAGGGGCAAACACCCCGCTGCCCGGAGCCTACTATTACATTGACGACGTGTCGGTTGTCTGTCTCGACACCAATGAAGTTGTCACACCAGAGCCGCCTAAATCCTTCAGGGAAGGCGAGGTGGTTATCTTGGAGAACCTCTACTTCTCCTCGGGGGAAAGCGAGGTGCTACAGCAGTCCTACAACGAACTATTCCTGCTGAAGGAATTCCTGGAGCGCAACCCCGAGATGAAGATAGAGTTCCGTGGCCATACCGACAGCCAAGGAACCTTCGAATACAACGACAAACTGTCGGAAGCCCGGGCCAAGGCCGTGGCCGACTATATGGCAAGCATGGGCATTGACCGCCACCGGATGACTTGGGTGGGCTTCGGGAAAAGCCTTCCAGTAGCCGACAACAACACTGCCGAGGGTCGACGCAAGAACCGTCGCGTAGAATACCGCATCACTGCGGACTAGTTTTCCACTCTCAACGGGATATAAAAAAAGCGGGACTTCCTTTCGGGAGTCCCGCTACTATTTTCCTAAAATCCTTCTGGACTATTCAATCACACGGTAGAAGCTGACACGACGGTTGAGGGCGTACTGGATGTCGCCGAAGGCAACACTCTTACCCTTGTACTCGGTCTGGATGCGATCCTCGGCAATACCATATTTCTTGACAAGGAGACGTTTGACCTCGTTGGCGCGCTTCTCGGAGAGTTTCATGTTGTAGCTGTCGCTGCCAGTGTAGTCGGCGAAACCAACAACGAGAACCTTGACGCTGGGGTTGTCTTTGAGGACGCGGGCAACAGCCTTGACCTTGAGGGCCTCATCCTCGGAAACCTGCCAGGCGTTGATGTCGTACAGGACGGAGAAGGGCATAGCGTAGAAAGTGAGCTGGTCAGCCTTGATCTGGTCGATGACGGCCTGGAGGCTGTCGGCAGCAGCACCGTTACCGGCACCACCTTTACCACCCTGGGCAAGAGCCTTGGCGAGCTGATCCTCGAGTTCGGAAATACGATTCTCAAGTTTCTTCTCGTTGGTGCGGGAGTTGCGGAGCTGATTGTCGAGGTTGTTGACCTGGCTGTTGAGGGCACCGAAGTTCTCCTGGGTCAGCATGGCTTTCTGAGCGGCGATGGCCTGGTCAGTAGCGGTGACGCCGAAGCAGTAGAAGTAACCAAGACGGAAGATACGGTTGGTGTGGTGCAGATCCTGCGAGAAGAAGGTGGAGAGGGCAGGAGCGTCACCATTGACGTCGTAACCATACTCGAAGAAGAGGTTGTGGCTCTCGCCGAAGCGATAGCTGGCACCAATACCACCATCGAGAGCGATACCGACCTTACCAAAGTTGGTAACGGACTTGTCGGCGTTGCCGCTGAGGGCGAGACCGCCACCAGCAAAGAGGTAGAGGCTAAATCTGCGGTCAGGGTTGTAACCCAGGAGAGAGTTGTTGATCGACCACAGAATGTCGAGAGTGAGGGTCATGTGACGATCCATCTCATAGCCACCTTTACCCACCATGGGCTCCCAGAAAGTGGGGAAGCCGAAGCGGATACGCCAGTCAAAGGCGTGGTTGAGCTTCTGCTGGGCGAAAATGTCCATACCGATGTTGGTGGACTTGCGCCAGTTGTCGCCGAAGCTAAAACCGCCCATGTAGGCCTGGTTGTTAAGATCGACAGAGACACCAATCGACCAGTTGCTCCAGAAACCGTACTGAGGATACTCAGGCTTGCCAGTGTTCTGGGCAGAGGCGTTCATAGCAGTCATCATGAGGGACATGCAAACGCCGAGCTTGATTAATTTTTTCAGCATATCAAATGTTTTTAATAATTATTAATTTGTTTTTCTCTAGCTTTTCAAAAGGGTATACTTTCACATCGAAAGGTTTTGCAAAAATACATATTTTTTTTCAATTGTAGAAAATATTTTTTTTCTTCCCGCGTTAATGTGAAGAAAATATTGAAGTTACGAATGAATTTTTTTTTCAGGAAAGACTTTTTAACCCCTAAAAGTTAGCAAATTAACCCTCAAATAAACGAAAAAATGGAAAAACTGAGTGTCAGACTGGCAGATTCCGTAGAGAAAACATGCCAAAAAGCTATCAATGAGATTACTACAGAGGTTCTTGCCGCACGTGAGCATCTATTGAAGGGCGATGCCGACGGCAACGACTTCCTTGGTTGGGTCAACCTTCCCGAGGATTATGACAAAGAAGAGTACAGCCGAATGAAGGCCGACGTGGCACGACTCAGTGCCAAGAGCAAGGTTTTTGTGGTCATCGGCATCGGAGGCTCCTACCTGGGTGCCCGCATGGTCATCGAGGCATTGCAGTCGGAGTTCGCCTCGCTGGTCCGCGGCAGCAAACCCTACGTCGTCTATGCCGGACACACCCTTGGCGAGGACTACTACAGCCAGCTGCTAAACCTCTTGGATCATGAGGATTACAGTGTAGCCGTCATCTCCAAATCGGGCACCACTACCGAGCCTGCCGTGGCCTTCCGCATCGTCAAGGCGCACCTCGAAAAGAAGCACGGCAAAGCCGAGGCTTCGCAACGTATCGTGGCCGTCACCGACGCCCGCAAGGGAGCCTTGCACGACATTGCTGTCAAAGAGGGCTACCCCATGTATGTCATCCCCGACAACGTCGGCGGCCGCTTCTCGGTGCTCACACCTGTCGGACTGCTACCCATCGCCATGGCCGGTTTCGACACCGACCGTCTGTTGCAGGGCGCCCGCGACATGCGCAAAGTCTGCATCGAGAGCAACACCCTCGAAGGCAATCCCGCCCTCAAATATGCAGCCATCCGCAACGTACTCTACCGCAGCGGAATAAAGGTCGAGATGCTGGTGAGCAACCTGCCCAACCTGCGCTATCTGGCCGAATGGTGGAAACAGCTCTACGGCGAGAGCGAGGGCAAGGAACACAAAGGTCTGCTGCCCCACAGCCTAAGCATCACCACCGACCTGCATTCGATGGGTCAGTATGTGCAGGACGGGGAGCGCCTGATGATGGAGACCATGATCCGTGTCAAAGAGCCTGCCACCCACGTCCCCGTACCCACCGACGAGCAAAACCTTGACGGCATCAACTACCTTGTGAATAAGAGCCTTACCGAGATCAACAACTGCGCTACCGAGGGTACCATCGAGGCTCACCTCTCCGGCGGCGTGCCCGTGATGGAAATCGGCGTGGAGCGCGTCGACGAGTATGTCCTCGGCCAACTCATCTACTTCTTCGAGTTTGCCTGTGGCGTCAGCGGCTACACCCTGGGAGTCAACCCCTTCAACCAGCCTGGTGTGGAAGCTTACAAGAAGAACATGTTCCGTCTGCTCGGCAAACCCGGTTTTTGATTCGCACTTTTTCTGAACATTAACGAATATTTTGTATATTTGTGGCGGGCAAAATCACAGCCATAAATATGCATAGTATTAAAGAACAATATTTTAAAAGCAAAATCCCCAACATAATGTTGCGGACTTTGCTTTTTGTTTTGTTCTTTTCCTGTCATTGCAAGGCTCTGACTCAGACCCTTATCATGGGGAACGGACAGACCTTGACGGAGAAAATTTGCATGGAGGGTGTGGACATTTACGACGACGGCGGTCCCAATGGAAACTACGGCAACGATTTTGACGGAAGTGTTTACCTCTACACCACCTCCGGGGCTGACATCACACTTACAGGAACCTATAATGTCGAAACCAACTATGACTATATCACCGTCTTCGACGGGACGACACAAATTGCAACCTATACCGGCTCGGGGTCGGTAAACGTGGTGGCCACAAGCGGTGCCATACGAATCGCTTTTCATTCCGATGGTTCCGTAAACAGGTCCGGCTTTCAGTTTCATGCTTCCGCCCCCAACGACACGTACCAATGCAATCTCAATGCCAGCAACCTCAACATCAGCAACCTCACCAGTTCTTCATGCACATTGACTTGGGATGGAAGCGGTACAAACCTTTTGCTCGACTACGGCAACGGCCCCATTCCCGTCTCGGGCAACAACCACCACCTTACAGGACTGAGTGCCAGCACCAGCTATATCGCCAGACTCTACGAGCAAGAGGACAGCGCAGAGACATGCTGTAGCCTCACCCTACAGTTCCGAACACCCATCCAGGGCGGACATGGCTGCATCGACCCCACCGACCTTACAGCCCCCTATGTGCAAGGCTATTACGGCTACTTCAACAACCCCTATTCCTTCACCGACATAGTCGACTACGGTCCCAGCAACGCAAGCAGCCGCCACACCGTACACACCAACCCCAACGAACGCGACTACAGGACTGGCAACCTGTTGAGCACCGTCCCTCCCGGTGGCACTTCTTCTGTTCGTCTGGGCAACTGGGAATCAGGCGGACAAGCAGAGGCCATCCTCTATGCCATCGAAGTCGACACCATGGTGAGCGACCTCTTGATTCTCAAATATGCAGCCGTCCTCGAGGATCCCAACCATGAACCCGACGAACAACCCCGTTTCCGTCTCGAGATTCTTGATGCCGACATGGAGGTCATCGATCCCGACTGCGGAGTGGCCGACTTCATTGCCAACGCCAACCTAGGATGGAACGTCAACGGCTCCACCCTGTGGAAAGATTGGACCACCGTCGGCATCGACCTCAACCCTTATGCCGGGCAGACCATCATGGTGCGACTGACCACCTACGACTGTGCCTTCAGCGCCCACTTCGGCTACGCCTATTTCACCCTCGAATGCAGCCGAAAAAGCATGGCCTCGGAAAGCTGTGGCGACAACACCGACAACACATTCACCGTTCCGGCGGGTTTCAACTACCTGTGGTATACCGAATCTCCCTCAAACCCCATTTCCACCTCACAATCGCTCAACGTCACCGCCGACACCACAACTCTTTACCATTGCCAACTCAGCTTTGTCGACAAGCCACAGTGCAACTTCACCATGAGTGCCACTGCCGGTATACGTTATCCACTCTCGCTTTTCGACACCACAATGCTCATCGGCGACTGCCAGTTCGATGTCAACTTCCTCAACCGCAGCACCATCTCCAACGACGGTGTCACTCCCTCCGGGTCAGGCGAGAGTTGCGAGACCGCCTGGTGGGACTTCGGCAACGGCGACACCTCGTCGCTCTACCACGCCTCCACCCACTACGACGCTCCCGGCACCTACATTGTCACCCTCGTCTCAACCATTGCCAATGGCGCCTGCGCCGATACATTACAAATGCCCATCAATGTCATGCCTCCGGGTCCCAATCCCCAAATCGTCGGCCCTACCGACCATTGCGAAGGCTCCATTATCACCGATACCCTCCTGATTCAGAATGCCGTGTGGAACTCCAACGGCAGCGACACAATGATTGTCTCTCCCACAGAAACAACAACCTACACCGTCAGCGCCACCGACAGCATCAACTGCACCTACACCCTCAAGCACACCATATCCATCCACCCCATTTTCTTCATCTGCGACACCTTTGTCATCTGCACCTCCGACCTTCCCTTCACCTATAAGGACTCCGTCATCTCCGATACCAGCGACACCGTCCACCTGCTACTGATGGACTCCACCGTCCACGGCTGCGACTCCACCTCGTCGCTCCACCTCACCATTCATCCCACCTTCGACCACCACACCTACGACACCATCTGCTCCAACCAGAGCGTCACTTTCGCCAACGAGACCTACGACACCACCGGCGTCTATCCCCACTCTCTGCTGTCGGTCTACGACTGCGACAGCCTCGCAACTCTCCACCTCCAGGTGTGGCCTGCCTACGACAATCACACCTACGACACCGTCTGCGACGATTCCGCACGATTCTTCGTCGACTCAGCCTACCGTCAGACCGGCGACTATCCCTATCAGTTCTACACCCCCCACGCCTGCGACAGCCTCGAGACCCTTCACCTCACGGTGTACCCCACCTACGACCTCCATTTCTACGACACCATCTACGATGGGGATTCCTTTAGTTTTGAGAACAACAACTACGACACCACCGGCACCTACCCCATCTTGCTGGCTGCTGCCTTTGGCTGCGACTCGCTGCGCACCCTCCACCTGCAACGCAACCGCCGCACCTACAACGACAGCACCCTCTGCCAGAACAGCCTGCCATTGGTATGGAACGGGGTCAGCTTCAGCGACGGTGGCGGCACACGCACAAACCACCTCCAGATCTTTGCCGACAGCGTCCACCTCAGTGGCCTCAACGGCATCGACTCGCTCGTTGTCATGTGCGTCACCGCCGTCGACACCTCGTCATTCACTGAGCAACTCCACACCTGCGACACCCTCACCTGGAGAGACAACCAGCTCTACTCTTCATCAACCAACACACCCTTTCTACGCTATGAAAACCAATGGGGCTGCGACAGCATCCTCCACCTCGACTTGACCGTCGACAACACACACCACTTCACTGACCACCGCGTAGCTTGCGATTCCTTGCGATGGATTGACCATCAATGGTACCTCACCGACACCCTGGGTCCACTAGACACTATTATGACCAACGCCGGCTGCGACTCCATCGTCACCCTCGACCTCGCCGTCCACCATGCCACCTACGAGGAGTTCGTCGACACTTTCTGCCACCAGCAAACCTACCACTGGCGTAGTTTCAACGTCAGCGACGACTCTGCCTATCTCACCGTCGACTATTACATCACCGACACCCTTCGCACCGTCCACAATTGCGATTCCGTCCTCGCCCTTCGTCTCACCAAGATGGCGCAACCCCGCATCGACTTCTCCTACGAAATCGACTGCCATCGCCGCACCTACATCATCACCGCCAAGACCGATGCCGGCTACATCCGGTGGTCGGCCTTCCCCGACGAGCCCGACCTCGAAGGGCATAAAGACCAGCTCACCATCCGCGTATCGCCTTCCGACACAACCGCCTACTCTCTCTATGCCGACTACCATGAAACCCCGCTATGCCCCACCACCTCCACCCTCACACTCCATCCTGTTGAAGTTCCCGACGCCATCCTCCAAGTAAGCCCCGAGGCGTTGAAATACAACGCCATGGACTTCACCGCCTACGACATCTCCAATAACTACGACTCGCGCATCTGGTACCTCGACAGCATCCGCCAGAGCGAGACCTCGCGTGCGCTCTACGGCCAGGGCAGCACCGATGTCGACACCATCACCATCTCGCTCGCCGTCTTCAATGGCCAGTGCTACGACACCGCCGTCTACCACTTGCCTATACTGCGCGTGGGAGTATTCGCACCCAATGCCTTCACCCCTAACCTCGACATAAACAACCGCTTTGTCATTGTCTCGCATGGCGTTATCGACGGAGAGCTTTACATCTACAACCGCGAAGGTCTCCTGGTTTACCAAACCAGCGACTTCGGGGACAAAGGCTGGGACGGCGGCAACTGCCCCCAAGGAAACTATGTGTGGAAGTTCCTCTACCATGCCATCGACTATCCCAACTCACTCCAGACGAAAGTCGGCACCATCCTGCTCATCAGGTAGCCGCTAACCATTTTCCACCTATCAGACACTTATCAAAGACCAATCAAGTCCCTACCAACTCCTACTGCGGTAGGAGTTGGTAGGGACTTGGTAAGGCGTTGGTAGGGATTTATTACCTATTTAACGGCTTCTGTCTCAGAACGGAAGGTCACCCAGAGGCTCGGCATCCTCACTGAGGATGTCCATCAAGGGATTATTGACGTGCTGGGGGTCGTCGTTACGCTGACGGCTGGACAGCAGCAACAGGTTGTCGGCCACCACCTCGGTGACATGACGCTTGTTGCCCTCCTTGTCCTCCCAGGTGCGGCTTTGGAGACGTCCTTCGACATAGATTTGGGCACCTTTGTGGAGAATGCGCTCGGCGATGTCGGCCAGACCGCGCCAGCACACCACATTGTGCCATTCGGTGATTTCTACTCTCTCATTGTCGCGGTTGCGACGGTATTCGGTGGTGGCGAGGGGGAAGGAGGCTTTCTTCACGGGCATGGACCCCTCGGAAGGGAAAGTGACTACATCAGGATTTTTTCCAACGTTACCTACAAGGATTACTTTGTTAACTCCAATCATACTTACTTTTTAGTTTAATATTAGCCAAATTGCGAGTGCGAAAATACGACTTTTTTCCGAATCGGCGAAATAAAGATATTCACAAAGTCTGCAAATACCTATCAATCAATCGCGACACGGGGATATTTTTTATTTCTGAAGTGGGGATTGCACGGTATTTTCCCGTCGTCAGCAAGGGTTCCGACGGAAGTTCGGCCTCGAGAAAGAGGGCGTGAATCGTGCGATGGGTAAGCTGGTGGCGGAAAGAAGGTGAGAGGTGAAAGATGAGAGGTGAGAGGCGAAGGTTTTCCTCGACAAAACGGTTTGCTTCCGCCTGCAGCTGACTATAGGTCAGTTCTTTGTCTGTCTCCATCAGAGGAAACTGGTAGAGACCGCGCCAGATGTCCTTGCCCTCGCGCTGTTCCACCAAGGTATATTCCACTCCGTCGGCATGCCAACGAAGGTTGAAATAGTAGAACCAGCGGTCCTTAGGCTTGGCCTTGGCAGCCTTGACTGGCAGCACTCCCACCCTACCGGTTTTCAGTGCGTTGCACTCGTCGGCAAAGGGACATGCTGTGCAGTCGGGCACCGGCTTGCATTGCAGCGAGCCGAAGTCCATCAGGGCTGCGTTGAAGCGGTCGGGCCTGTGACGATCTATCTTTTTAAGCAGCAATGCTTCGAACTCGCTGTAGGCGGCATCGGTGGCAATAGGTGTGGCAATACCGTAGAGACGGCTGATGAAGCGGTAGACGTTGCCGTCGATGACCGGATGCGGCAGCCTGAAGGCAAACGAGGCGATGGCGGCAGCGGTGTAGCGTCCCACACCCTTGAGTTTCAGTATACCCTGATAGTCGGATGGGAACACTCCTCCACATTCATCCATTATATATTGCGCGGCCGCGTGCAGATTGCGCGCGCGCGAGTAGTAGCCCAAACCCTGCCACAACCGCAGCACCTGCTCCTCGCTCGCGGCAGCCAGGTCGGCCACCGTGGGAAATGCCTCAACAAAGCGGTGGTAGTAGTCGCGTCCCTGCTCGATGCGAGTCTGCTGAAGGATAATTTCCGATAGCCAGATGCGATATGGGTCGCTGATACCCCTCCAAGGAAGGGTGCGTCCGTAGTCGGTATACCAAGTGTCCAATTTTTGCGAAAGTGACATTGTGGGCGGTCGTTTTGAGTCAAAAATCGATGCTAAGTAACTGAAAAAATAATGTTAAAATCCATTTCACACTTTTCGACAACAAACTATTTACCAATTATTTATAATTATCAAAATGTTAAAAATATTTAAAAAGCCAATTTTGAGGGTTGAAAGGTTTTGCCAGTTCGGAAAAAGGTGGTACTTTTGCACCCGTTTTCGTCTCAAAATTGGACGAAATAAATAACGTAAAAATACAATAAAAATTATACAACAATGTCAAAGATTTGTGAAATTACCGGAAAGAAAGTGATTGTGGGCAACAACGTGTCGCACTCCCGCATCCACACCAAACGCACCTTCAGCCCCAACCTGCAGACCAAGAAGTTCTACATTCCCGAGGAGGACATGTGGATTACCCTGAAAGTCTCTGCCAAAGGCATGCGCATCATCAACAAGAAAGGCATCATCGCCGCTTTGAACGACGCCGCCGCCCAGGGCCACCTGATGTTCTAAGTCGCCTTGGCCGGATGGCCAAAACGACAAAACAGAAGGAATTCCTGATGTTCTAAGAAGACAAACAGTCTTAAATAATTTAGTATTAACCCTTAACAAAGAAAGAGGTATTAACAATGATCGTAGTTCCTATTAAAGAAGGTGACAACCTCGAAAGAGCCCTCAAGAAACTGAAACGCAAATTCGAGAAAACCGGCGTGGTGAAAGAGATGCGCCGTCGTCAGCAGTTCACCAAGCCCAGTGTCATCAACCGCGAGAAGCACCTGAAGGCCATCTACGTCCAGCACCTGCGTCAGCAGGAGCTCGACAAATAAGAGCCCCTCCCGCTTCGCGTTTGGACAACGCGCATTGGAAAAAAAGAAAAGCCCCGAAGCAATGCTTCGGGGCTTTTCGCATAGTTACTTTTACTGCTGCTGCGAGGTGATACGCTCGAGCCACTTCAGCATGCCAATCATGATACCCATGGCGATGAGGCAGATAATCATGAAGACTGCCCAGCACATCCACAGGTTGGGAAGCTTGGAATAGAAGATGGGACCAAGCATGATAAGAGCGTTGCCGATACCGGTGGCACCCAGCCACAAGCCCTGGCAGATACCCTGGATATGTTTCGGGGCAATCTTGGAGACAAAGCTGATACCGAGGGGGCTGATGAAGAGTTCGGCCACAGTGAGGCAGAAGTAGGTAACGATGAGCACCCACGGACCGGCCTTCATGGCGGTCTGCTGCTCAAGCGGCAGTTTCATGAACTCGTCGCCACCGGGGTAACCCATAACCATGCTGAACACCATCAGGAACACGTAAGCGAGAGCGGTGATACCCATACCCATGGCAATCTTGCTGGGAGTGGAGAACTTGCGGCCCCACTTGGTGTTGAAAATCCACATGATGGGGAAAGTCAGGATAACCACGAAGAAGGGGTTGATGCACTGGAAAATCTCCGGCGGGATGGCAGAGGTATTGAGGAAGTCGCGTGCAAAGAGCGACAGCGACTCGCCGTTCTGGTGGAACGACATCCAGAAGAAGACGCAGACACCCAGCACGGCATAGAGGCCGGCCATACGCTGTTTGATATCCTTGAGGGCAGCTTCGCGCTGCTCTTTGGTGAGATCTTCTTTCTTCTCCTCGACGGCAGCGGCAGCTTTCTTCACAGGATTGGGCATGCCCTTCTTGGTGCAGAGGAAAATGGTGAGGGAGATGAGCATGGCGGCGATGGAAGCGATGAAGCTGTAGTGGACACCGGTGTTGAACACCTCGAGGTAACTGCCGCAGGCAGCACCCATGTCGGTCAAGTCCAGACCGCCCTGGTTCACCTGGTTCATCAGGGTGTTGAGGTTGTTGACCTGGTCGGGAGTCATGGCATCGGGGTTCTCGAGATACATGTGGCAGAGTTTCGGCAGGGTCGATTCATAAGCCATACCCTTGACACCAAGCCACCAGCTGCGGAGCAACGGAGCCACGAAGGGAGCCACCAGACCGCCCACATTGATGAACATATAGAAAATCTGGAAACCCGGGTCACGTTTGGTCTTGGCTTTCTCGAGGGCCTCGGGGCCTTTCTTGGCGGCCTCAGCCTCAAAGTTGTCGTACATCTGACCCACAATGGCCTGCAGGTTGCCCTTGAACAAGCCGTTACCGAAGGCAATGATAAGCAGGGCAATGCAGGTGATAACCAGCACGGTGGTCAGCGAAATATCCATAGCGCCATAACCGGCAGGGACGGAGAGGATAACATAGCCAAGCACCATCGTCAGCAAACCGGCGATAATCGTGCCCTTGAAGTTCTGCAACTTATCGGCAATGATACCGCCAGGCAGAGCCATAATGTAGATACCGAAATAGAAACAAGCATAGATGATGCCCGCCACATGGTCGCTCAAACCGAACTTCGAGCAGATGAACAAAGTCAACACTGCATTCATAATATAGTAGCCGAAACGCTCACCCATATTACTCAGTGCAGCTGCGACAAGTCCTTTGGGATGACTTTTAAACATAGTTGTAAGTTTTTGGTTTATAAATTATTGAATTGACTTCTACCCAATTTTTGTAAAATTAACAATATGCAAAATTACAAATTATTTTCCATCCGTGCAAGCGGTGACGCTTTTTTTTCGTACTTTTGCACCATGAATTTTGAAGAAGCCATCCAGCAAACGGTCGCCGCCCTGCGCGACGGGAAAACCCTCCTCTACCCTACCGACACCATCTGGGGCATCGGCTGCGACGCCCGCAACCGCGATGCCGTCGAACGTCTCTACGCCATCAAGGAACGCGACCACTCGAAAAGCATGATTGTTTTGGTGGCACCCCATCCGATTATTCTGAATATTCCGAAGACTCCGACCAACCGCCCCACAACCTATATCCTCCCTAAAAAACTCTGGCAACCCTTGCTAGGCGACACCATCGCCGACAACATCCCTTCCGCCGACGGCTCGCTGGGCATCCGCGTCCCGCACCATGCTTTTTGCCAGGAGATGATACGCCGTCTCGGCGCCCCACTGGTGAGCACCTCTGCCAACCTCTCGGGGCATCCTTCACCAAAATGTTACAACGAGATAGAAGAAGAACTGCGCCGCCGTGTCGACTTCTGCGTGCCGCCGCTTCCCGAACTCCTCTCTGAGGAGACCCGCGGCAGCCGCATCGTCAAACTCCTCCCCGACGGCACCCAGACCGTCATACGCCCGTAGCCAACGAGGCCACAACGTCGGGCAAATCTGTCTCTAAATCCTTGATTGTGCAGTCGCTCGCCGCAAGGGCATCGACCATGCTTCCAAAGCCTTGTATGCCGGTGCCGCGCATCTTGAGGACGGCCTCCTTGCACGTCCACAGTTGCAGGAAAGCCATCACGGAATCCTCGGCCGAGCGCACCGCTGCCAGCTCATCCTCAGTGCATACACGCTCCATCAAGCCGTCGCCAATCTTGCGACGACATTCCACATCGATACCCACCCTGCCCGATGGACTCACCGCCACGGCCACCGCCGTGCGGCAATGGCTGATACTCATCCAGAGGTCGGGATGTTCAGGCAGGTACGGCGCACCCTTGTCGTCGTGCTCCAGGCGGGGATGCTCCTCGCCGAGCAGACGGCATAAAACATCATACGCCAGTGCCCGTTCGCGCTCGCGCTGACTGCCTTCGCCCTCGGGCAAAGGCTCGATGAGCCATCGTGTGCTGCTCACACTCAGGCTTTTCCTAAAATATCGTAAGGCACGGTGCCGTCGGCCGACGGTTCGATGATGGGGCCGAACTGCTGCTCGTATTTCTTCAGGTTGTCGTTCAACGCTGCCAGCAGACGTTTGGCATGGATGGGGTTCATGATAATGCGCTCGCGTACAGTGGCGCCCTCGAGGCCGGGGAGCATCTGGGAGAAGTCGAGGACAATCTCGGAGGGATTGTGACTGACAACGACGAGGTTACTGTAGGTTCCCTTGGCCACGTCGGGGTGGATGTTGAGTTTGAGGTTGTTCTGTTGTTCTTTCTGGTTTGCCATGATTGTATGTTTTTTTCTGTAGTAACGTAATCATTACTGCAAATATTGTGCCAATCGGAAAGAACTTCTTCCGGTTGCAGTTGTCCGATATAGACCGTGCCGCTGGCATTACCCTCAAAGTCAACGGCAAAGCCGTAGAAGTGCACCGACTTTCCCTGCCACCTTTCTGGAAGCGTCAGTTGCACGCACCCCGACCGACGCCACGCCGACGCACTCAGCACACCCTCCTCCATCTCAGGGCAATAGGCATACACCTCGTCGTCACCGCTACCACCGTCCCACTCAAACGGGATTTCCACACACCCCTCCACCACCGCTCCGCGGCGGTCCCCCTCCCCTAACTTAGGGGAGGAACCGAGATACCTACCAGCAATATCCAACTGATCTCCTAATTTAGGCAGCTCACCGCGACCCTTACCATCCAGCTGCTCCCCTAAGTTAGGGGAGCTGGCAGCCGCTTGCGGCTGACTGAGGAGTGTGTCCATGAGGCGTGTGTCCATGAGGCGTGTGTCCATGAGCACTGTGCCAGTAAACCCCGGCGCCGCCACCTCGCCCTCGCTGACAATCAGCCTCTCCCAGTCCACCACCACCCGTCCCTCCGCGTCCAGCGAGAAACATTCCTTGTTCCTCTTCACGAACAGGTTGCACTCCGTGACGTGCATCCCCAGCGACACGCCGCGCAGCCCCTTGCGCAGAGCGAACTTCATGTGGCTCGCCAGGTCCACCATTTGCTTGAACAGCTGTCGGTTGCTCTGCTGCTTCGCCGTCCGCGGATTGCGCACATGCAGCGGCCTTGCACGCAGGCACCACTTGCCGCGCCACTCATACCCTATGACCGTCCCCACCGTCCCACGGTAGGCGTCGTTGACTCCAAATCGTTGCTTTGCCATGACTGAAAAATTTAAAACCCACATATAATATAATCCGAAAACGGTAACATGTCAAGTAAAAAAATGTTAAAAGCCCTATTATCGCCCTATCATCACCTACCGTGGTAGGAGTTGATAGGGAGATGATAGGGCGTTGGTAGGTGGTTTATACGCAATTAGCGGATATTGGACTCCTCGGGCAAACCAGAGAGGTCGAGGCGGAGGAGCGAAGCCTTGCGGGTGATGAGGCGAAGGGTGAGGGTCTCGTGGGAAAGGAGGAGATGGCGGCCATCGAGGGTGGCCACGCCCTCGGTCTGGGTGGCGATGGGATTGGCAAGGTCGGTACGGCGGTGGCGGCCCGTGGAGAAGTCGTCGCCATCGAAGCCGTCGATGACATAGACAAACGGCCTGACGAGGATGGAATAGCCGATGAGGACGAGTGTCCGCAGATGGGGCAGATAGCAGGCACCAGTGACGAGACCGTCGCTATAGAGCGTGAAGCGACGCTCGGCGGCATAGGTGCCAGGGACCTTGGGCAGGGCGTAGCAGACGCTGTTGCGCGAGACCCACTGCTTTGTAAACAGATAGAGGCTGTCGGTACCGGCCACGAAAGCCTCGCAGTCGAAATTGCGCGCCAGTGCCGAGGTGCGCTCGGGATAATGGAAATGGATGGTGTCGAAAAGGAAACGGCCGTCGGCGAAGTCGCGCCGAGAAAGGCGCAGGATGCGGAGGTCAGAGCGGACCCCTTTGTTGTCGCCGAAGTCGCCGAAGTAAAGATAAAGGCTGTCGAGGGTCACCTCCTCGAGGTCGTAGACACGTACACCGAGGTCGACGACAGAGTCGACCTCGGCGGTGAGGGTATCAATGGCGTAGAGGCGCAGCGCCCCATGGTCGTTGGCGGTCCACAGCCGTCCGTCCATCCAGAAGAGCGACGATGTGCCTTCCACCTCCTTGGGCAGGTAGCCTATGCGCTCCGCCATTGGCTCGTCGTAGAACAAGCCTTCGGCATCGGTGCCTTGCGCCGCCAGCGAGAGCGGCCAGAGCAGCAGGGCGAAGAGTATGTAACGGTTCTTTCTCATTTCATGATAAAAAAAACCGAGTCATCACAAGGGATGACCCGGCCCAAATTATGAAAAGACAATTACTTTTCTTTTGCCGCGCTCATGGCGGGAGCATTGCCGACCACAAGATCCTGGTACTCGCGCAGGCCAGTACCGGCGGGGATAAGGTGACCGACGATGACGTTCTCCTTCATACCCACAAGGGTGTCGCGTTTGGCGTTGATGGCGGCCTCGGTGAGCACCTTGGTGGTCTCCTGGAAGGAGGCTGCGGAGATGAAGGACTTGGTCTGCAACGAAGCGCGGGTGATGCCCTGAAGAATCTGCTTGCAGGTGGCGGGGCGTGCGTCGCGCACGGTAATCAGTTTCTTGTCGAGACGGCGCAGGGCGCTGTTCTCGTCGCGCAACTCGCGGGCGGTGACAATCTGACCCACGGAGAGGGTCTCGCTGTCGCCGGCGTCCTCGACGACCTTCATGCCGAAGATATTGTCGTTGACATCGTTGAAGTCGAGCTTGTTGACCAAATCGCCCTCAAGGAAGCGGGTGTCGCCCGGGTCTTCGATTTCGACCTTACGCATCATCTGACGCACGATGACCTCGAAGTGCTTGTCGTTGATCTTCACACCTTGCAGGCGATAGACCTCCTGAACCTCGTTGACGATGTACTCCTGCACCTTCATGGGGCCCTTGATGGCGAGGATGTCGCTGGGCGTGATGGCACCGTCGGAGAGCGGGGTACCAGCCTTGACATAGTCGCTGTCCTGAGCCAGAATCTGTTTGGAGGTGGGGATGAGGTAAGAGCGCTGCTCGCCGGTCTTGGAGGTGATGGTCACCTCGCGGTTGCCACGTTTGAGCTTCTTGGCGATGGAGACAATACCGTCGACCTCGGCCACGATGGCGGGATCGGATGGGTTGCGGGCCTCGAAGAGCTCGGTGACGCGGGGCAGACCGCCCGTGATATCGCCAGCCTTGCCGAAGGAGCGCGGAATCTTGACCATGATGTCGCCAGCCTTGAGGTCCTGACCCTGCTCGACGCCGATGTGGGCACCGACGGGAAGGTCGTAGACTTTGAGGATGTTGCCCTCGGAGTCAACGATGTTGAGGGTGGGGTTCTTGGTGCGCTGGCGGCTCTCGATGACGACCTTGTCCTGAAGGCCGGTCTGGGCGTCGCTCTCGACACGGTAGGTGACGTTCTCGATGACGTTCTCGAAGGAGACCTTACCGGCCACATCGGAGATGATGACGGCGTTGTAGGGATCCCACTCGGCGATGACGTCGCCCTTCTGCAACATGTCGCCGGCGGCTTTGTAGAGCTTGGCGCCATAGGGCAGCAGGGAGGAGAAGAGGGTGATTTCGGTCTTGGGGTCGACGATGCGCATCTCGGCGCTGCGGCCCATGACGATATGGTAGGAGTTGCCCTCGTTGTCGGTATAAGGGATGGAGCGGAGCTCGTCGATGACGAGACGGCCCTCGTACTTGGCCTGGAGGCTGGAGGCGGTACCGATGTTGCCACCGGCGACACCACCGACGTGGAAGGTACGGAGGGTCAGCTGCGTGCCAGGCTCACCAATAGCCTGTGCGGCAATGACGCCGACGGCCTCGCCCTTCTGGACCATCTTGCCGGTGGCCAGGTTGCGGCCATAGCACTTGGCGCAGACGCCGTGTTTGGACTCGCAGGTGAGGACGGAACGGATTTCGACCTCCTCGATGGGAGAGTTTTCAATCTTCTGGCAAATCTCCTCGGTGAGCTCTTCGCCAGCGCGGGCAATGAGTTCGCCAGTCTGGGGATGATAGATGTCGTGGACAGAGGTGCGACCGAGGATGCGCTCGCCGAGGCTCTGGACGATATCCTCGCCCTTCTTGAGGGCGGTGGTGGGCAGGCCGCGGAGGGTGCCGCAGTCTTCCTCGTTGATAATCACGTCGTGGGCCACGTCGACCAAACGGCGGGTGAGGTAACCGGCGTCAGCCGTCTTCAGAGCGGTATCGGCCAGACCCTTACGGGCACCGTGAGTGGAGATGAAGTACTCGAGCACCGACAGACCCTCCTTGAAGTTGGAGATAATGGGGTTCTCGATAATCTCGTTACCGGAGGCACCAGCTTTCTGAGGCTTGGCCATCAGTCCGCGCATACCGGAGAGCTGACGGATCTGCTCCTTACTACCACGAGCACCCGAATCGTACATCATGTAGATGGGGTTGAAGCCCTGGTTGTCGGCCTTGAGCTGTTTCATCAAGGTCTCGGTGAGCTGGTTGTTGGTGTTGGTCCAAATATCGATGACGTGGTTGTAACGTTCGTTGTTGGTGATAAGACCCATGGCGTACTGAGCCATGACCTCTTCGACCTCCTCGTTGGCCTTCTCGATGAGCTGTTCCTTCTCGGCGGGGATGAGCACATCGCCCAAGTTGAAGGAGAGACCGCCGCGGAATGCCTGACGGTAGCCCATGTTCTTGATGTCGTCGAGGAAGATGGCGGTGACGGCGTTGCCGCACTGGGTGAAGATGTCGCCGATGATGTCGCGCAGCGACTTCTTGCCCATCACCTGGTTGATGAAGCCATACTCGGAAGGAACGACCTGGTTGAAGATGACGCGGCCGACAGTGGTGCGGAGACGGTTGGTCTTGATGTAGTGACCGTTGGCATCGACGATGGGATTGCCGTCCTTGTCGCGCTTGATTTCGAACTCGGTGCGGCTATGGAGAGCGGTCTCGGCGGGCGTGCTGCAATCGATGTCGGTGAGCAGGTTGCCCTTCTTGTCCTTGATGACCTCCATGAAAGTCTTGTCGGTCTTGACGTAGGTGTATTCATCGTGGCGGTGGTCCTCGTCGAGCTGCACGGAGATGCAGGCGTTGAGGTCGACACGTTTCTCATTATAAGCGATGATAACTTCCTCGGCAGAGTAGAAGCGCTGGCCCTCGCCCTTGACAACCTCGTCGGCGGTGGTGCGGCGGGGCTTGGTCATGTAGTACAGACCGAGCACCATGTCCTGCGAAGGAACGGTGATAGGAGCACCATTGGCGGGGTTGAGGATGTTGTGGGTGGAGAGCATAAGCAGCTGGGCCTCGAGGATGGCGGCATTGCCCATGGGCACGTGGACAGCCATCTGGTCACCGTCGAAGTCGGCGTTGAATCCGGTACACACCAGGGGGTGGAGGCGGATGGCCTTGCCTTCGACGAGGCGGGGCTGGAAGGCCTGGATACCCAGACGGTGCAGCGTAGGAGCACGGTTGAGCAGGATGGGATGGCCTTTCAGGATATTTTCAAGGATTTCCCACACGACGGGTTCCTTGCGGTCGACGATGCGCTTGGCGCTCTTGACAGTCTTCACGAGGCCGCGCTCGAGGAGTTTGCGAATGACATAGGGTTTGAAGAGCTCGGCAGCCATATCCTTGGGCAGACCGCACTCGTGCATGCGCAACTCGGGGCCGACGACGATAACCGAACGGCCGGAGTAGTCGACACGCTTACCGAGAAGGTTCTGACGGAAGCGGCCCTGCTTGCCCTTGAGGGCGTCGGAAAGCGACTTGAGGGCGCGGTTGCTGTCGGACTTCACGCTGGAGACCTTGCGGCTGTTGTCGAAGAGAGAGTCGACGGACTCCTGGAGCATGCGTTTCTCGTTGCGCATGATGACTTCGGGAGCCTTGATTTCAACGAGGCGTTTCAGACGGTTGTTGCGGATGATGACGCGACGATAAAGCTCGTTGATGTCGGAGGTGGCGAAACGGCCGCCGTCCAGCGGCACGAGGGGACGCAGGTCGGGAGGAATGACGGGAATGATGTTCATAATCATCCACTCGGGACGGTTGTCCATGCCACGGGCACGCATGGCGCGCTGCGACTCGCGGAACGACTCGATGACGTTCAGGCGCTTGAGGGCTTCCTGCTTGCGGGCCACGGCGGTCTCGCGCGAGGCTTTGGCGCGAAGCTCATAGGAGAGCTTGTCGAGGTCGAGCTCGCTGAGGAGTGTGTAGAGAGCCTCGGCGCCCATGCCGGCGATAAACTTGTCGGGGTCGCTGTCGGGCAACTGCTCGTTGCCTTCGGGCAGGGAATCTTTAATATAGTAGTATTCTTCTTCGGTGAGCAGGTCGAGGCGCTGCACGGGCATCTCGTTCAGGACGGCCTTGCCGGGCTGAAGGACGATGTATTTCTCGTAATAGATGACCTGGTCGAGTTTCTTGGAAGGGATGTTGAGCAGGGTGCCAATTTTGTTGGGCAGGGAGCGGAAGAACCAGATGTGGGCGATGGGGACCACGAGTTCGATGTGGCCCATGCGCTCGCGACGGACCTTCTTCTCGGTGACTTCGACGCCGCAGCGGTCGCAGACGATACCCTTGTAACGGATGCGTTTGTACTTGCCGCAGTGGCACTCCCAGTCGCGCGTGGGTCCGAAGATGCGCTCGCAGAACAAGCCGTCGCGCTCGGGCTTGTAGGTGCGATAATTTATGGTTTCAGGCTTGGTCACCTCGCCATAGGAGCGACGCTTGATGCTTTCGGGCGATGCGAGGCTGATGGTGATCGAGTTGAAATCGGTCTTTACCTGAGATTCTTGTTTAAAAGCCATTGTTCTTTACTTTCTACTTAATTAATCAAACGTTACCTCCAAACCGAGACCACGGAGTTCGTGGACAAGGACGTTGAACGATTCGGGGATACCCGGAACCGGCATGTTGTCGCCCTTGACGATGGCCTCGTAAGCCTTGGCTCGGCCCATGACATCGTCGGACTTGACGGTGAGCACTTCCTGCAGCACGTGGGATGCGCCGTAGGCTTCGAGGGCCCAGACCTCCATCTCACCGAAACGCTGGCCGCCGAAGTTGGCTTTACCGCCGAGGGGCTGCTGGGTGATGAGGGAGTAAGGTCCGATGGAACGGGCGTGCATTTTGTCGTCAATCATGTGGTGGAGCTTGAGGTAGTAGATGTAACCCACGGTGGCGGGCTGGTCGAAGCGGTCGCCGGTCTCACCGTCGTAGAGGTAGGTACGGCCATTCTCGGGAAGGCCGGCCTCACGCATGTAACCGTTGATTTGCTCGAGGGTGGCACCGTCGAAGATGGGGGTCTTGAAACGCTTGTTGAGTTTCTTGCCGGCCCAACCCAGGACGGTCTCGTAGATCTGTCCGAGGTTCATACGCGAAGGCACACCCAGGGGGTTCAGCACGATGTCGACAGGAGTGCCGTCGGCGAGGAAAGGCATATCCTCGGCACGGACAATCTTCGACACGATACCCTTGTTACCGTGGCGACCTGCCATCTTGTCACCAATGCGCAGTTTGCGCTTCATGGCGATGTAGACCTTGGCCATCTGGACAATGCCACTGGGAAGGTCGTCACCGACGGTGAGGGCGAACTTGTTGCGGGTGAAGCGGCCGGAAATCTCGCGGTACTTGATATTATAGTTATTGAGCAATTCTTTGATGAGGGCGTTGGTCTCCTTGTCGGTGGTCCACTTGTTAGGGCTGACCTCGGTGTAGTCGATGGTCTTGAGGGTCTTGGCGCTGAACTTGACCTTCTTGGGGATGAGTTCCTCGCGATGACTGGTGTAGACACCGTTGGAGACTTTGCCGTTGAGGAGAATGAGAAGGCGGGAGATGAGCTTGTCCTTCAGCTCCTCGCACTCGAAGCGATACTCTTCCTCGGGCTTGGCCAGAAGTTCTTTCTCCTTGGCGCGGGCCTTGCGGTCGCGGATGACGCGGGCAAAGAGTTTCTTGTCGATGACCACGCCGTGCATCGAAGGCGGAACCTTGAGGGAAGCATCCTTCACATCGCCGGCCTTGTCGCCGAAGATGGCACGGAGCAGTTTCTCCTCGGGAGTGGGGTCGGACTCACCCTTCGGAGTGATTTTACCAATGAGGATGTCGCCTTCCTTGACCTCGGCACCGATGCGGACGATACCGTTCTCGTCGAGGTCCTTGGTGGCGTCGTTACCGACGTTGGGGATGTCGCGGGTGAGTTCCTCGTTGCCGCGCTTGGTCTCGCGGACCTCGAGGGTGAACTCCTCGACATGGACGGAGGTGAAGATGTCCTCGCGCACCACGCGCTCGGAAATCACAACAGCGTCCTCGAAGTTGTAACCCTTCCACGGCATGAATGCAACCATCATGTTGCGGCCGAGAGCAAGTTCGCCGCCCTGGGTGGCGTAACCTTCGCAGAGGACCTGGCCTTTCTTGACCTTGTCGCCCTTTTTGACAATAGGACGCAGGTTGATGGCAGTGGAATGGTTGGTACGTTGATATTTGGTGAGGCGGTATTCCTTCACATCGTCGTCGAAGGAGACGAGACGCTCCTTCTCGGTGCGGTTGTGACGGATGACAATCTTGGTGGAGTCGACAAACTCGACGACACCGTCGGCTTCGGCGTTGAGCAGCACACGGCTGTCGTGCGCCACGGCCTCCTCGATGCCCGTGCCGACAATAGGAATCTCGGGGTTGAGCAGGGGAACAGCCTGACGCATCATGTTCGATCCCATCAGGGCACGGTTGGCGTCGTCGTGCTCGAGGAACGGAATGAGCGATGCTGCGATAGAAGCAATCTGGTTGGAGGCAATGTCCATGAGCTCGATCTCGTCGGGCGACACAATGGGGAAGTCGGCCTGACGACGGGCCTTGACACGGCTCTCGGTGATGTGGCCTTCCTCGTCCTGGGGAGTGGTGGCCTGGGCCACGGTCTTGTTCTCCTCAGCCTCGGCAGAGAGGTAGACGGGAGGCTCGTTGAGCTGCACCTGACCATTGACGACACGCTGGTAGGGGGTCTCTATGAAACCAAGCTCATTAATCTTGGCATAGACGCAGAGCGAAGAGATAAGACCGATGTTGGGTCCTTCAGGAGTCTCGATGGTACAGAGGCGGCCGTAGTGGGTATAGTGGACGTCGCGGACCTCGAAGCCTGCACGCTCGCGCGACAGACCGCCAGGGCCGAGAGCCGAGATACGGCGCTTGTGGGTGAGCTCGGCCAAGGGGTTGGTCTGGTCCATGAACTGGCTCAACTGGTTGGTACCGAAGAACGAGTTGATGACCGACGAAAGGGTCTTGGCATTGATAAGCTCGGTGGGGGTGAACACCTCGTTGTCACGCACATTCATGCGCTCGCGGATGGTGCGGCTCATGCGGGCGAGACCCACGCCAAACTGGTTGGAGAGCTGCTCGCCGACAGTGCGGATACGACGGTTCGACAGGTGGTCGATATCGTCCACCTCGGCTTTCTGGTTGATAAGCTCGACCAGATATTTAATGATAGAGGTGATGTCTTCCTTGGTCAGCACGCGGACGTTGTCGGGGACATCAAGGTTCAATTTGGTGTTGATTCTGTAGCGACCCACATCGCCCAGATCATAACGTTTCTCTGAGAAGAAGAGTTTCTCGATGATACTGCGGGCAGTCTCCTCGTCGGGAGGTTCGGCATTGCGGAGCTGACGATAGATGTACTCGCAAGCCTCCTTGGCATTGTTGGCAGTATCCTTCTTCAAACTGTTGTAGATGACGGAATAGTCGATACCGTCCTTATCCTCGGTTTTGATGAGGATGGATTTGACGTCGAGCTCGAGGATTTTCTCAATATGCTCCTCGGTGAGTTCAACGTCGCGCTCGATGACCACCTCGGTACGCTCCATGGAGACGACCTCGCCGGTGTCCTCGTCGACAAAGTCCTCGGTCCAGGTCTCCACCACACGGGCAGCGAGCTGCTTGCCGAGCACTCTTTTCAAATTGTTGCGATTGACCTTGACCTCTTCAGCAAGCTCGAAGATGTCAAGGATGTCCTTATCGGACTCATAGCCGATGGCACGCAGGAGGGTAGTGATGGGCAATTTCTTCTTACGGTCGATATAAGCGTACATGACGTTGTTGATATCGGTCGTAAATTCCATCCACGAGCCCTTGAAGGGAATAATACGGGCGGAGTAGAGCTGGGTGCCGTTCGAGTGGAACTGGGTGCCGAAGAAGACACCGGGGGAACGGTGCAGCTGAGAGACCACGACGCGCTCAGCGCCATTGATGACGAAGGTGCCCTTCGGAGTCATGTAGGGAATCATGCCCAGGTACACATGCTGCTCGAGGGTCTGGAAATCTTCGTTCTCAGGGTCTTTGCAACTCAGTTTCATCTTGGCTTTCAGCGGCACGCTGTAAGTCAGGCCGCGCTCGATGCACTCCTCGATGGTATAGCGGGGAGGATCGATGTAATAATCCAAGAATTCGAGTTCGAAATTGTTTCGCGCATCGGTGATGGGGAAATTCTCCTTGAAGACTTTGAACAGACCTTCGTCCAGACGGTTGTCGGGGTTGGTCTCGATTTGGAAGAAGTCTTTGAACGACTTGACCTGGATGTCGAGAAAATCCGGATATTCAAATTTGCGTACCGACGCGAAATTGACTACTGTGGGTTCTTTTTTTGCCAAGGGACTATGAATTATATTCGTGTTCTATAACTGATCGCGTGAGAAGCTGGTGTCCCCATTCAAGGGGGTGAAGAAGCGCGGAATCGAATTCCATAGCAACAAGGAATAGGCACTCCGATCAAGGTCGGAGGCCCTATTCCTCGTTAGTATCAGGAAAGGATTACCTTACTTGATCTCGATTTCGGCACCGGCCTCTTCGAGGGCTTTCTTCAGGCTCTCAGCCTCGTCTTTGGAAACACCTTCCTTGACGGGTTTGGGAGCGTTGTCAACCAGCTCCTTGGACTCTTTCAGACCGAGGGAGGCCATATCCTTAACAGCCTTCACAACACCAAGTTTCTTGGTCTGATCGGGAACACCCTTCAGAATCACGTCGAAGGAGGTCTTCTCCTCAGCGGCGGCGGCGGCACCACCGGCGGCGGGAGCGGCGACTGCAACAGCAGCGGCGGCGGGTTCAATGCCGTACTCCTCTTTCAGGACGTCAGCGAGTTCTTTAACTTCTTTAACGGTAAGGTTAACCAATTCTTCAGCAATAGCTTTGATGTCTGCCATGACTTTATTGTTTTAAAATGTTTTACAAATTTGTTTTTTAATTGTTTCCTTCGGCTTTTTCATGGGAGCCACCCCGGTTTTTTGTTGTTGTTGCGCGTATAATATTAGGCACGCTCTTCCAATGTTTTCAGCACACCGGTAATGGTATTGCCAGCCGACTGAACCTGCGACAGGACGTTCTTAATGGGCGACTGCAGCAGAGCAACCACATCGGCGATGAGCTCGTTCTTGGACTTGATGTTGACAAGAGCGTCGAGGTTCTCGTGACCGATATAGAAGCACTCTTCGACATAGGCGCCTTTGAGAACGGGCTTTTCGGCGGTTTTCTCAGCGGCACGGAAACTCTTGATGAGCTTCGCGGGTGCATTGTTGGTGTTCGAAAGCATTATGGCGGTTTCACCCTTGATCACAGGGAAAAGCTCAGAATAGTCGAAACCCGACTTCTCGAGGGCCTTGATGAGAAGAGTGTTCTTTACAACCTCCAGCTTCACCTCATTGCGGAAGGCGGCACGACGCAGTTTGCTGGTCTGCACAGAGTTCAAACCTCCGATATCTGCGATGTACAGATTGGGATAGGCCTTGATCTCTTCGCACAGGGCGTCGATGTGCTGGTCTTTCAGTTCTTTTCTCATAATGTTTCTTAAATGTTAAAAAAGGTTACAACGTAGCGGCTTTGGTATCGACTTTGACGCCGGGGCTCATAGTGCTGCTGATGGCGATGCTCTTCACGTAGGTGCCTTTGGCGGCGCTGGGTTTGAGCTTCATGATCATCTGGAGCACCTCGCGGGCGTTCTCAACGATTTTCTGGTCGTCGAAAGAGCACTTGGCGACAGCGGTATGGATGATACCAAACTTGTCGACCTTGAAGTCGATTTTACCGGCTTTGGCCTCTTGGACAGCCCTGCCAATTTCCATGGTAACGGTGCCGGTCTTGGGGTTCGGCATCAGGCCACGGGGTCCGAGGATACGACCGAGGGCACCAATCTTAGGCATGCAGCTGGGCATGGTGATGATGACATCCACATCGGTCCAGCCACCCTTGATCTTGGCGACATACTCGTCCAGGCCGTAGTAGTCGGCGCCGGCGGCTTTGGCTTCTTCCTCTTTGTCGGGGGTGCAGAGCACGAGGACGCGGACGGTCTTACCGGTGCCGTGAGGCAGCGTCACACTGCCGCGCACCATCTGGTTGGCCTTACGAGGGTCAACACCCAGACGCACGTCAATATCCACGGAAGCGTCGAACTTAGTGAAGGTGATGTTCTTCACAATGCTGACGGCCTCCTCGAGGGAGTAAACCTTGCTACCGTCAAATTTGGCGACAGCTTCTTTCTGTTTTTTTGTCAGTTTTGCCATGTTGGTCTTTTTTT
Source organism: Bacteroidales bacterium UBA2939 (assembly GCA_002349055.1). Lineage (GTDB taxonomy): Bacteria > Bacteroidota > Bacteroidia > Bacteroidales > P3 > Colimorpha. Next base: position 124,774 of record DECD01000022.1, read on the forward strand.
GTGGTCAACGCATGTTCGCTTACGCTACTGGTGCTACCACTGTTCATAAATCTTTTTTGTTTTACTTCTTGAGGGGATTCTCACCCGTAACGGTGATACCCATACTGCGGGCAGTGCCAGCCACCATGCTCATGGCGCTCTCAACCGTGAAGCAGTTGAGGTCGGGCATTTTGGCTTCGGCAATCTGGCGCACTTGCTCCCAGGTGACCGAGGCGACCTTGACGCGGTTGGGTTCGCCGGAACCCTTCTGAGCCTTGGACATCTCTTTCAGCTGGACAGCAACAGGAGGAGTTTTCAGTACAAAGTCAAAGGACTTGTCCGTATACACAGTGATGATGACGGGCACGACTTTGCCGGCCTGGTCCTGTGTACGGGCATTGAACTGCTTGCAGAACTCCATGATGTTCACACCCTTCGCACCGAGAGCCGGTCCGACTGGGGGAGCAGGGTTGGCAGCACCGCCTTTGATTTGCAATTTAATCAATCCTGCAACTTCTTTTGCCATTGAATTAAATTTTAAATAGGGTTAGTTAATCGGGTTACTGTTCTTTTTCCACCTGCGAGAAACTGAGCTCGAGAGGGGTCTTGCGACCGAAGATCTTGACCGTAACTTTCAATTTCTTCTTTTCCTCGTTGACCTCTTCGACGACACCGATGAAGCTGTTGAAAGCTCCGTCGATGACCTTCACGTTCTCGCCCACAATGAAACGGTCCATGGCGTCGGCGTTCTCCAACTGCTCGTCCATCTTGCCGAGGATGCGGTTGATTTCAGACTGACGCATGGGAATAGGCTTGCCCTCACGTTCGCGAAGGAAATCGAGAACATTGGGCAGGTTCTGGATGACAGGGATAATCTCATCTCGCAAGTCGGCTTCGATAATCACGTAGCCGGGGAAATAGTTGCGGTCCTTGATCACCTTCTTCCCGTTGCGGATAGAGACCACCTGCTCGGTGGGAATCAGCACTGTGGGCACATCGGAACTCCAGCCGCGTTTGGCCATCTCGTTCTCAATATACTCCTTGGCTTTCTTCTCCTTGCCGCTGATTGCTCTGACGACATACCACTTTTTTTCCTGTTGTTCCATTGCTAGTATAAAAAAACAGTGAGATAAACTTAAATCACACTCGGAGCACGGCCACCGCCGATGGTCTCAAAAAGATTTGGGAAGCAAGACCGCTGGCGTTAGCGCGACCGCTGTTATCCAAGCAGATTGTAAAAGTTTCCAAGCAAACCCTTCCAGCCACCGCTCTGGACACCGAAGACGATATCCATCGCGAAGACGATGAGGGCAATGATTATAGAGGCGACGGCAACGACCACTGCGCTGCTCTGCAACTCTTTGAATGTGGGCCACGACACCTTGTGCACCAACTCGTCGTAGCTCGACTTCGCATATTCACCAAACTTTGACATTTCCTTTTAAACTAGTTTTTTTATTGGCAGGGGCAGAGAGAATCGAACTCCCAACCACGGTTTTGGAGACCGCCATTATACCATTTAACTATGCCCCTGTAAAGCCGCGCCGCTCTTGGCGCGGCTTGTTATAATCGTTTCAGCGATTATTCGATGATCTTGGTCACCTGACCGGAGCCAACGGTGCGGCCACCCTCGCGGATAGCGAAGCGCAGGTTCTCGTTCAGAGCGATGTCGGAGATCAGCTCCACAGTGATCGTCAGGTTGTCACCGGGCATGACCATCTCGCGGCCCTCGGGGAGCATGATGGTACCGGTCACGTCAGTAGTACGGAAGTAGAACTGGGGACGATAGTTGTTGTGGAACGGAGTGTGACGGCCACCTTCCTCTTTCTTCAGGATATAGACAGCAGCCTCGAATTTGTGGTGAGGTTTCACCGAGCCGGGCTTGGCGATAACCATACCACGACGGATTTCGTTCTTGTCGATACCGCGGAGGAGCAGACCAACGTTGTCGCCAGCCTCACCCTCGTCGAGGATCTTGCGGAACATCTCAACACCGGTGACGGTGGATTTCAGCTTCTCAGCACCCATACCAATGATGTCGACGGGGTCGCCAGTGTGGATGACGCCAGTCTCAATACGACCGGTGGCAACGGTACCACGGCCGGTGATGGAGAACACGTCCTCGATGGGCATCAGGAAGTCCTTATCCACAGCGCGGGTGGGCAGGGGGATCCAGGTGTCGACGGCATTCATCAGTTCCTCAACGGCTTTGACACCGCTGGCTTCGCCGTTCAGAGCGGCAAGGGCGGAACCGCGGATGATGGGGATATTGTCGCCATCGAAGTCGTAGGAGCTGAGGAGCTCGCGAACTTCCATCTCGACGAGGTCGAGCAGCTCGGGGTCGTCAACAAGGTCGCACTTGTTCAGGAAAACGACGAGCTGGGGAACACCAACCTGACGGGCGAGCAGGATGTGCTCACGGGTCTGAGGCATGGGACCGTCGGTAGCGGCGACGACGAGGATAGCACCGTCCATCTGGGCAGCACCGGTAACCATGTTCTTCACATAGTCGGCGTGGCCCGGGCAGTCGACGTGGGCGTAGTGACGGGTCTCGGTCTGGTACTCGACGTGAGCGGTGTTGATGGTGATACCACGCTCCTTCTCTTCGGGAGCGGAGTCGATAGAATCAAAGCTCTTCACCTCGGAAAGGCCCTTCTCAGCAAGAACCTTGGTGATAGCAGCGGTGAGGGTGGTCTTACCATGGTCAACGTGGCCGATAGTACCGATGTTGACGTGCGGTTTAGAGCGATCGAATTTTTCTTTTGCCATTTTTAATACGTATTAAATGTTAACAATAATATTAATTCACGTTCAAAGAGGGCGTGCCTACGGCATTCGTCCTCGCTTTTATTTGTTTTCCTCCATGCTTTCGGCATGAAAAGAGAGCCACAGACGAGAGTCGGACTCGTGACCTCTTCCTTACCAAGGAAGCGCTCTACCACTGAGCTACTGCGGCTTGTTCTACTCACTCTCTCTTTTGAGTACCTATTTCTTTCGAAGCGGGGTTGGGTTTTCTGCTCGTCCCGCTTTTTTCGAGCGGAAGACGGGGCTCGAACCCGCCACCTATAGCTTGGAAGGCTATCGCTCTACCAAATGAGCTACTTCCGCTTCTCTTTACTTTTGGTATTTCGTGGGGGAGGGTGGACTCGAACCACCGAACTCTTCCGAGGACAGATTTACAGTCTGTTGCAATTGCCGCTATGCGACTCCCCCAATATGTTGTCCGACTGCTCAGTTTTCTGAGTGTCGGTCTCGAGCCGATGAAGGGACTCGAACCCCCGACAGGCTGATTACAAATCAGCTACTCTACCAACTGAGTTACATCGGCTTCTGTCAACCTTTCAAACAACTCTTTTTCTCTACGATTGAGGTTGCAAAAATACTACTTTTTTCAAATACTGCAAAAGATTTTTTCAATTTTTTTTGATTATTATTTACAATACGCTGATTATCTTTACTATAAAAGTTAATATTTTTTCACTACAACCCGCGTTCCCCCTTTGCAAAACGCCCCCTTCCCCACCCTTTCGTCCCCAAAATTAGCCCTTCTTCCTCCCAAAACAGCCCAAAAACGCCTCAAAACAAAATAACACACTGTATATCAAATATAAATACAAAAAACCGCTCCTTTTGAGAGCGGTTTTTTTGTCAAACTAAGAATTACGCCGACTAGCGGACGATGAGTTTGCGGATGGCGTTGACCTGCTCGCCGACGATGCGGATGAAGTAGGCACCCTGGGCGAAGCCAGTGACATCGATGGTGATGTCAGACGCAGCAGGCTGTGTCTCTACAGTCGTCACAACGCGGCCGTTCATGTCAACCACCGTCACCGTGGCCATGCCCTCGATACCCGTCAGGGTCACCATGGTTGTGGCGGGGTTCGGGTAGAGGTTGACCTTGGCATTGGCGACCTCGTCGATGCCGACGTTCTGGAAGTTGGCCATGAGGCTCATGTCGCTGTTCACAGTGACGCTGATGGTGGCAGTGGTCTCGCCAGTGCTCCAGTTCACGAAGCGGTAGCCGTCGTTAGCAACAGCGGTCAGGCGGACAACAGTGCCAGCGGCAACAGCCTCGGTCGGGATACCCTCGACGCGGCCCATCGTGGCATCGTTGACGGTGACAGTCAGGGTGTAGGTCGGCAGGGCCTCGAAGGTGGCCGTGTAGGTCACATCCTCGGTCACGGTGAAGGAGATGGTGCGGGCGGTGTCGCCGGTATTCCAGTTCACGAAGCGGTAGCCTGCGTTGGCGACGGCCGTCAAGGTGGCGGTGGTGCCTTCGGCATACTCGCCGCCGCCATAGACACTACCCATGGCAGAGTCGTTGACGTTGGCGGTGACCATGTAGTAGGTCAGGCTCGTGTCGTTGGCCTCGAAGTTGGCGGTGTAGGTGGCATCCTCGGTCACCGTGATGGTGATGCTGGCTGTGGTAGCACCGGTGTTCCAGTTCACGAAGTGGTAGCCCGTGTTGGGCGAGGCTGCCAGAGTGACGGTGGTGCCTTCGTCATAGATGCCGCTTCCAGTGACGGTACCCATTGTCGAGTCGTTGGCAACGGCGGTGATGGTGTACTGCTGGGCAGCATTGGCGGCAAAGGTGGCCGTGTAGGTCACGTCGGCGGTCACGGTGAAGGAGATGGAGGCGGTGGTGTCGCCGGTGTTCCAGCTCACGAAGTGGTAGCCGGTATTGGCGATGGCAGTCAGCGTGGCAGTGGCACCTTCCTCATACGTGCCCGTGCCGGTGACGATACCCATCAGCGGGTCGTTGACGGTGGCCGAGACGGTATAGTAGGTGGCGCTGGTATCGACCTGCGAGGTCTGGAAGTTGGCAACAGTGCTCCAGCCACTATAGACGCCAGTGGCGCAGATGGAGCGCACGTAGACATCGTAGCCGCGACTGGGAGTGAGGTCAGTGAGAGTGGTAGTGGTGGCACCAGTGACGGGCACGAGGGTGCCGTAACCCTGGCTGAAGCCGCTCAGACCATACTCAAGCTCGTAGTTGCCGCTGGCGTTCGCGGGAGCGGTCCACGAGATAGTGGCGTTATAGGCCGTGACATTACCCACAGTGGGAGCGCCGGGAGTGCCACAAGTGGTGGTGGTGAAGCTCTGGGGAGTGCTCCAGCCGCTCATGTTGGTGGCAGAGCAGACACCGCGGACCTCGAAGGTGTAGGTCACACCGTTGGCCAAGCCGCTGAGGGTGTAGGGGTTGGTGGTGACAGAGAGGGTGTCGTTCATACCTTCGCCGCTGACATGGATCTGCCATGCGGTCTGACCCTCTTCGGCCGTCCAACCGAGGATGGCGCTGTTGAAGGTCACATCGGTAGCGTTGAGGGCGGTGGGAACGGCGCAGGGATGGATGTCGGTGGTGACGGTGCGGTAGGCCCAATCGCTGTAGAGACCCTCGGCACAGACGGCGCGGACACCGATGGTGTACTGGGTCTCGGGTGTCAAGCCGGTGAAGGTGTGAGTGTAGCCAGTGACCGTGGTAGGATTGACAGGCTCGGTCCAAGCGCCGGCAACGGCAGCCACCTGATAGGTCTGGGCGGTAGCACCTTCCCAGTTGAACTCAATGGTGTTCTCTGTGACGGTGACCGTGTCGATTCCAGGAGCGACGCAAGCCGCCATGGAGGTCCAGACAGCGATGTCGTCGATGCAGACACTGAAGTAGCTGGAGGTGTAGTTCCAACGGAAGCAGATGGGATAGTTGCCATCGGGCACATTGGCGAAGCTGACGGTGTCGAAAATGCCGTGGGTGGCATCCTGAATGCCGTTGCCGCTATGGAGAGTGGCGGAACTGGCATTGATGTGCTTAACGGAAACGAAGTTGCTCTCATAGTTGGAACCTGTGAGGTAACCCACTTCGAGGAAGCCATTGGAGCTGCTCTCGGTGCACATCCAGAAGGACATGGTGAGCGTGTTGGTAGGCTCGGCAATGTCAATCAGACGGACGTAGGAATCGGAGCCGTAGTTACCAGTGGAAGCACCTGCTGTCATAGTGATGGCCTGGCGTCCGCTGATGCAGTAGCTGTACGAACCGCTGTCAGTCACATGAGGATAGACAGGTGTAGATGAAGTACTGGTATTCCAGGACTCCCAGCAGTTGGGCAACACACCGGCGGTGGCATTGTTGTAGGCCACAGCAGCGTAGCTCTCAAAGTTCTCGAAGAGGGTGTCGATTACGCTAACCACAACGCAGGCGGTGGTAAAGCTGGCAGCACCGGCATAACTGCTGACGAGGGTGTCGGTTTCAGTCAAGGTGCAGATGTGACGCACCCACCAGTAGTAGTCAGTGGCGGGGATAAGACCAGTGAGAGTGGCAGTGGTGCCGGTCACAAACTGGGTGAAATAGTTGGTATCATCCTGGACACGATAGAGCACCTGATACATGTCGGTGTCGTTGCCCGACCAAGTAATCTGGGCACTATTGGTAGTAGCATCCACAGTGGCAAGGTTGCCGGGACGCTCGCAGAGCTGCATGGTGATGCTGATGTTATCAACCGCAGCGGGGTTGTTCTCATAGGGGTGGTTGGCGCCGGTGGCCTGGTTGAAGTGGTAGAAGGCCAGACGTCTCACGCCCGAAACACCGTCGAGGTAGATGGTGTGCTGACCCCACAGGGTGTCGTGACGGACGGTGCCCATACCCACGTTGTTGACATGGCCCCAAGGCGAGGTGAGACCCGTGGAGGAGCTCACGACAGGCGTTGCGGGATCGGTCAGCACGACAGCGATACCGTCGTAGTTGTGGGCGATGGTGCCACCAAAGTAGGCATCGAAGTCGAGCTGGTAGCTATGCACCTCGCTGCCGAAGTCGATATCGCGGTAGGCCACGGCGTTGGTGATAGCGTTCATGTTCCAGCTGTGGGTGGCTCCGTTGTCGGCCGAGAGATACATGGCGTTGGTATTGTTGTTGCGGGCGACGTTGCCACGATACCAGTTGACAGTGTTGTTGCTCGAAGTTTGCCAATTGTTCCACTCGGCAGCATCCTCGAAGTTGTAGCTGTAGGGAACCGTGGCGGGCACCTGCGAAGTGGTGAAGCGCGCAACCTCGCGGCTCCAGTCGGCAGTCATACCGTTGGGGCAGATGGGGGCCACACGGTAGCGATAGAGAGTGTTGGGGGTGAGGCCCGTCAGCACGAAGGGATTGCTGTTGGCCGAAACCTCCGTCCAGTTGGCGGCAGTGTCGATGGCGTAGGAAACAACCCACTGCGCATAGCCAACGGTGTCTTCCCATTCCAGCGTGGCGCTGGTGGCGGTGGTGTTGTAGGCTGTCAGGTTGCCGACACGTGGGCAGGCAGAGATGGTGCTGATAGCGATGTCGTCGACATAAATATAATAGGAAGAAGTGCCTTCCATCACACCGCGGAGAGCCACATAGGAGCCATTGCCGGTGAAGTTGGTGAACTCGACGAAGTACTCGCTACTAGTGGTGGTGAGGGTAATGGTGTCGACCACCTGGAAGGTGCTCACGTTGGTCGGGTCGGTCATCACACCCACCATGAAGGGCTTGCCGGCAACCGACGATTTGGCCCAGAAGGAGACCTCGACGGTGTTCATCGGGAAGTTGACGGTATCAACCTCGGGGAAAGCCATCAACTCGTCATTGGCATAGCCGCTGGAGCTGTAGAAATAATAGTAGAGCACGTTGGTACCGCTATGGGCGTTGGCAGAAGAGCTATAGATGTAGGGGTAGTAGTTGGTGGTGCCGGTGGCGTTGTTGGTACGGGTCCAGCAGAGAGGCAGCGGGGTGGCCGTGCCGGTGGCAAAGTTGTCCGGGTCGAAGAGCATCGGCAAGGCGTTGGGACCACAGGTGGTGGCAAACGAGCGGACGAAGGACCACTCGCTCTGGTCGGCGGCCGAGCAAATGCCGCGGACATAGACATCGTAGTTGGTGGAGTTCTGCAAGCCGACGAGGTCGATGCTGTCGGTGTTGCTGGTCACCATGAAGCCCATGCCACGGTTGAAGCCCTGCGGGCCATACTCAATCTCGTAGGACGGAGCATTGCCGGTCCAGCGAACAGTGGCGCTATTGTCGGTGATGTTACTAATAGTCAAATCGGTGGGACGCAGACAGCTGGGGATGTGGTCGACCACAATGTCGTCGACATAGGCATAGCTGGTGCTTGAAGTGCCGCCATAGGTCGGCGGAACCGCGTCGTAGATGGCGATGTACTGACCGTTGCCTGTGTAGTTGCTGAAGCAGTACTCATAGCCGTGGATTGAGCTAGCGGCTGCCTGCTGCAGGTCGAGGGTGTCCATCGGGAAGAAGGTGGTGATGTCGTTGGGGTCGGTCATCACACCGATGACGAGACGTGTGGTGTAGGTATTGCCAACCGTGCCATAGCGACGCACGTTGAACGACAGCATGAGGTTCTTCACCGAGTCGGCCATCAGCGGCAGGGCGGCATAGCTGTAGTAATTTGACGACGTAGTGGCATAGAAGTAGAGACTGCGGTTGCCGGTGACGGCATTGGCGCTATTAGGATAGGGGTAAGCCGTGGTGCTGTTGGTACCCTTGACCCAGCAAGGATCGATGGTGAAGGCGGCACCCGAGCCATAACGCTCGAAGTCCTCGGTGTAAGGCAGGGGATTGACACCGCACTCAGTGACGAAGGTGTAGGCAAACGACCAGGCACTCATGTCGGTGGCCGAGCAGTGGGCGCGGACATAGACGTCATAAGTGGTACCCTGTGTCAGGCCGGTAAGCACGATGCTGTCGGCCGTGCTGGTCAACGTGGTACCGGCACCATGGTTGAATCCCCGCGGGCCGTACTCGATGTCGAAGTTCGCGGCAGCGGAAGTCCAGTGGAGGGTGGCCGTGGTTTCGCCGATAGTGCTGGCGACCACATTGGTAGGACGCACGCAGCTGGGGATATGGTCAACCAAGATGTCGTCGACATAGGCATAGCTGTAGCAAGTGGTGGCAGTGCCATAAAGCGGCGGCACCGCATCGTAGATAGCTATGTACTGACCGTCGCCGGTATAGTTGTTGAAGAAGAACTCATAGCCATGGACCGAAAGAGCGTCGGCAGTCTTCAGGTCGAGGGTATCCATCGGGAAGAAGGTGGCGATGTCGGCGGGGTCGGTCATCACACCTATGACAAGACGCGTGGTGTAGCCATCGGTGATGGTGCTATAGCGACGCACGTTGAAGGAGAGGGAGAGGTTCTTCACGCTATCCTGCATCAACGGAAGGGCTGCATAGCTGTAGTAAGTCGTCGTCGAGGAGCGATAGCCATAGAAGTAGAGGCTACGCTCGCCGGAGACGGCATTGGTGCTGTAGGGATAGGGGTAAGCCGTTGAGTTGTTGGTACCCTTGGTCCAGCAGGGGTCGATGGGGTTGGTGGCTCCCGAGGTGTAGCTCTCGAAGTTCTCGGTGTAGGGAAGAGCCTTGGCCATGCAGGCGGTGGTGGCGCTGCCCTCGACGCTCCATTCGGAATTGCCGCTGAGGCCGCCGCAGAGGCTGCGCACATAATAATAATAGGTAGTGGTGGGCTCCAGACCGCCGATGGTGGCACTATTGGTATTGGTGGTCAGGGTGATGACACCCGTGGCGGTATCGGGGTTGCAGGATGCAGTGGAGAGGACCACCTCGTAGCTGTTGGCGTTGCCAACCCACGAAAGAGTGATAGTTGTGTCGCCGACGGCAGCTGCCACTTCGCTAGGACGCACACAACCGGGAATCTCGGTGCACATGTTGAAGACCATGTTCGGACGAGAGGTAGTGCGGGTGGCGCTATTGTTGGCCGCAGTGGCTGTGCTGCGATAACCGTAGCAGTTGAGGTAAGCAGGCGTGGTATTGGTGTAGTAGAACGTGACACCGGCAGAGCATGTGGTGTCATGGTAGAGGTTGACCAGCAGGTTGCTTGTACCGCTATAGGGGAAGACGCTGTCGAAAGGAATCTCGACCCAGCTGTTGGCGGGAACCACCAGGTCGCCGCTATAGACGAGGGTCATCGTGGCGCGGTCGACGGTGTCGGAGGAAGCCTGGGTGCTGAAGCCCTCGAGCGAGACCTCTTTCACATACACCTTGGCCTTGCGGATGGTGCCGCCGGTAGCACCGCTGTGCAGCTTGATGCCGTTGATGCGGTTGTTCGTCTGGAGGCCCATGGCGTTGAGTTCCTGGAAGGTGTAGATGGAACTGGAGAAACCGGTACGGTATGAGGAGGAAGCATAGAAGGCATAATAGGATGACGAACTGGTACCGAAGCCGATGGTGTCGACGATGTTAATCGAATTGACACCGCAGTCGACCAGGGTAGCGGCAGCAACCGGCATAGTCCAAAGGCTGCTCTCGGCGCCGCAGAGGCTGCGCACGCGGAAGTAGTATTGGGTGTAGTTGTTAAGGGAGCTGACAGTTGCCGTAGTGGTGGCAACGGTCGTCGTGCCGGCGATGGTTGCAAAGTCATTGCTGCGGGAATACTGAACCTCATAGCTGCTGGCGTTGCCATTCCACGAGAGGGTCACGCTGGTGGGAGTGACACTGTCCACCGCCAGACCGTTGGGCCAGACGCAGGTGGGCAGGTTGTCGACCACCACACTGTCGATATAGACACCATTGTACGAGGCACCGTTGGTTGCCTTGGGGAAGAATAAGGCAATGTGGCCATTACCCTCGTAACCCAGGAACGAGACATTGATGCGGTGAATCGACGAGGGGTTCTCGGAAGTGATGTCGATATCCTCGAGGGGCTCGAACGTGGAGGTGTCGTTGGGGTTACTCATCACACCCACGAGAACTCGGCTCTGATAGGAAGCCGTGCCATAGCGTTTCATGTAGAACGAGATGGTCAGCTGGTCAATCGAGGTCTCGAAGAGCGGCAGGGCGGCATACGAGCAGATTGCCGCAGCGCCATAGCCATAGAGGCCCATGCCACCAGTAGAAGCTGCGGTGGTAAGAGGATAGGGATACTGCGTGGTGGTGCCGAAGACACCCTTGGTCCAGCAGGTACTGATGGGATTGGCGGCACCCGAGGTGTAGTTCTCGAAATCCTCGACATAGGGTAGCTCGGTGGAAGCCACCGGGTTGCAGGCGGTGCGGAAGTTGGTGCTCAGGGCGGCGGTGTAGGTGCCGTCGTCGCAGTCGGTAACGACCGTCACACGATAGAGCGTGTTCTCGGTAAGGTCGGTGAGGATATTGGTTTCGGTGGTAGAGGTGATGGTGTTGACCAAAGAGTCGCCCACGGTCAATGTGATGATGTAATTGTCGACATGGTTGCTGTCGCTGATAACGAGGGTGGCCTCTTCGTTATTGCAGGCGGTGATGGCAATGTCCTGCGGACCAGAGCACGTGGGGGCCGAGTGTACGTCAATCTCGTCGACAAACCAGAACCAACCGGCGCCGGTGGGAATATGACGCATGGCGATGCGGGCACCGTCGGGAGCCTCGGGGAAGGTGACTATTCTCTGCTCGTAGGCACCGCTGAAATCGTCATAACTGTAGTGCTCCACAGCGACAAAGGTGGTGTCGATCAACGGGTTGGTCATGTAACCCACTTCGAAAGCGCCAGCACTGGCACTGGTGCCCTCGGGACGAGTCTGGAAGGCAAGTTCCAGATTGCTAATGTTCATCTCAAAGTTGGGGAGAATGAGGTAGTTGGGCGTATTGGCAGTACCCGACTTGAACTTGATGCTATAGCCGCTACCACCATAGAGATAGGCGGCAGTGCTGTAGAGAGCAATGTAGGAGCCAGTGTGGCCCAGAACGTTCCAGCAAAGCGGGGCGCCACCAATCATATCAGTGCCGTCGCCCGTCGAGTAAGCTGCCATATTGTCGAAGTTCTCGTAATAGGGCAAGGTCAATGGGTCGCACATGGTGGCGAGAGCAATGGGACGCGGGTCGGAGACAGTGCTGCCGCAGTCGGCGGAAACACGGAACTCGTAGCGGGTACCCGACTCGAGGCCAGAGATGGTGATGGTGGTGTCATAGGCGTTTTCGTACATGCCTTCACCGGGCAGGAAGCCTTCGGGACCGTACTCCACGAGCCAGGACGAGGGGTTGAGGGTGCGCGAGTCGGGCGACCAGCTGAGGGTCACCTCGTTGGCCTGAATCTCGTCGACACGCAAAGCCGTCGGACGGTAGCACGAGGGGATGAGCATCAGGTTAATGTCATCAATATAAATATTGTTGGTGCCGCTGGCAAGCTTGGGAGCATAGAACACCACATAACGGCCCTCGCCAGTGTAGTTGGCGAAGCTCACCTCGTTGTTCTGAATGGCACTGACGGCCAAGGGGGTAAGGTCGATGGTGTCAATCCATGTCACCAGGGTATCGATACCGCCCGAATAGAGAGCATCGACAGACTCGGCAATGCCGACCCAGATGACCGACTTGTAGGTCGTACTGGTCGAAGAGTAACGCTTGGCTGGGAACTCCACTTGCAAGGTGTTCATGCTGACATTCTCGTCGACAGCGGGCATGGCTGCCCAGCTGTAATAAGACGATGTACTATAGAAATAGAGGCCGCGAACACCGTTGATAGCGGCAGTGCTGTAGGGGTAAGGATAGGCAGTGCTGCTGTAGTTGGTACCCTTTTTCCAGCAACTGTTGATGGTAGCGCTGGAGCCTGTGCCGTAGCTCTCAAAATCTTCGAAATAAGGCAGGTCGTTCTCAGTCAGTGCTTCACAACCCGTGGAGAAGGAGCCAAAGAGGGTGTGAGAAGTGTCCGAGCCGCAGACAGCCGTGATGAAAGCATCATATTTGGCACCCATCACCAAATTATCCAACGTGACAGTGTTGGAGTAGACGGTCAGGCTGTCGCCCGTGCCCTGGACAAAGTCTTGACGGCCGTATTCCACGATAAACTCGCTGGCATTCGAGGTCCAAGACAGATCGATGCTGTGGGCAGCGGCATTGCTGGTGGCGAAGTCGCCGGGAGTGGGGCAAGCAGGCGGGTAGCCCACGGTGATGTCGTCGATATAGGTATAGTTGGTGCCAGTACTTATAGGACATAGAATGGCCAGGAACTGGCCGTTGCCGGTATAGTTGGCAAGAGAAACCTCAATCAAATCCCATGTGCTGTTGCGGCTCACCTGGCCTTGGGCAATGGTGTCGAAAGTGGTGATATCGTCGGGATT
>DECD01000022.1:137923-139288 GCA_002349055.1 Bacteroidales bacterium UBA2939
AGGTAGAGGTCGGTGAGGTCTTCCTCGAACATGGGCAGCACCAGCCAGCTATAGGCCGAGGCGGTGCTATACATGTAGAGGCCCTTGCTGCCGGTGCCGTGATGGGTGGCGGTGGGGTAAGGGTAATTCGTAGTGGAGCCCACGACATGGCGTCCCAAGCAGGTGTTGAAGGTAGAGGTACCCGAGGTGCCAGTGGCATCCTCGAAACCGTAGGTCCAGGGGAGGTCCTCGGTGGCGACGGCCGAACAGGCAGTACGGAATGTAGTGGAACGAGGGAGACTCCAATCTTCATCTCCACAAATGGCACGGACCGTGACATCATATGCAGTATTGGGAGTTAGATTGTAGACTGTGGCAGGATTGGTCATAACAATGCTAGAATCAACAACTCCCGTAGCATCAGAAACAACAATCACCCACGAAGTGGCATTACTGGCAGAAACCCATGCTACCTCAGCACTATTTGAAGTAGGAGAGACTGTCAAACTGTCAACTTTGGGGCAAGTGGGAGGATAGCTTATCACCACATCATCAATGCAGCAAGTATAGTATGTTGAGTTGTGATACCATTTGAAAGCCAAACGAGTGGCATTGGAGGGAACAGAGGCAAGGTTCAATTCCACTTCCACACCGGCAGTGGTTTGGAGGCCGTTGCCACTGTGCATCGAGGCCGATGAGGCTGTATAACTCTGTATTTCGGTGAAGGTTGTCGTGTCATCGCTGGTGACATAGCCGACTATCAAAGTTCCGTAGGAAGAACTCTCGGTGCACATCCAGAAGGAGAGTTGCAACTGGTTCAGTGCCACGCTCATCGGAGGCAACATAACAATCTTGGTGTTGCCATAGCTTGCACCACTTCCCGAAGTCATCACCAGGCTGTTGATGCCCGAATGCTGGTAGCTATAGTTGGCCGCTCCTGTCACCACATGGGGTACATAGCCAGTGCCTGTACCATTGGTGAAACCATTCCAGCAAGCAGGCAGCGAACCAGCTGTGCTGAAGGTCGTTCCTGTAACACCTTCGAAACCTTCGGTGTACGGCACAGTCTGTGTACAATCCTGTGCACGGGTCGTCCAAGGCACCAATAGCGCCAGGGCAAACGCAAGTAATATTTTTTTCTTCATGACATTTAATGTTTTAGTGATTAATAATACAATTTATATATATTCGTTAAAATTGATTTCCAGTTAATTAAAATAAAATACAGCCTATTATCTTCCACGGGTAATCAAATGCAAATATACAAATTATTTTGATATGTAAATTTTTTTAACATTTCGTGCCCCGGCCCTGCACTCCCATGTAACCGCCAGAATTTTTACTCATACGCTTTTGTTCTAGAGGTTAATAAATTGAAATGTTAAT
>DECD01000022.1:139450-139664 GCA_002349055.1 Bacteroidales bacterium UBA2939
GGTGTATTTTCATGATGAATACGTTTTTGTTTTGTTTGGTTTACTGGGGTTTGTGTATCGTTGTGGCGCCAAACGATGATGCAAAGATACACACAGGTCGCTCCCGTTGGTCGCGTTCTGTGCGCTACAGTGCTACAGTGCTACAGTTCGAAATTTGGGTGTTCAAAGTCAAAAGAAAATTTTATATCTATATTATATAGATATAAAGAATATT
>DECD01000028.1:0-35320 GCA_002349055.1 Bacteroidales bacterium UBA2939
TTCTTCACTATGAGGCGTTTATGTGAATTTTTTAGAAAGTGGACAGTCTCGGTCTCAGAGTCTCAGTTGTTTTTTTGAGGTATCTCTCTCTTCCACCTTTTACTTATTCTATATATCGATATATTTGAATATTAATTAGTTGTATGTATATGAAGAGAGGGTGATTGAGTTCGGGGGTATCATTTTTTCTAACTGAGATTTGAGATTTGAGACTGGAATTGAAGCGGTGGAGAACTTTTAGCTACTATTTATCAATTAATTGCAATCGGGCCGTTTCAATTTCAGTTGTTTCAGTTGGTTTCTTGGCTTATGGGAGACCCTATACAATCCGAATTTTAACCCCCTCGAATTCGAGGGGTTTAGGATGCAAGCTGGCCTGAATGCGTTCACGCTCTCTCCCACACAATGGATTCAGGCCACCAATGCCATAGGTCTCATATCGCAGGCAGGCCGTTACGGTGGAACGTACGCCATATCTGATATTGCATTCAAATTCGCCAACTGGGTATCCGTCGAGTTTGAACTCTATCTTGTCAAGGAGTATCAGCGGCCGAAAGCGGAGGAGCAACAATTGATTGGCTGGACGGCCAAACGCGAGCTGTCGAGAATCAACTATCATATACACACCGATGCTGTGCGTGCCAATCTGATACCATCGGAGGTGGATGCCTACCACAGCTCGCTCATTTATGCAGAGGAGGCCGATGTACTCAATGTTGCATTGTTTGGGATAACGGCTAAAGAGTGGCGCGAGAGCAATCCCGGGTTGAAAGGGAATATGCGTGATTATGCCACGATAAACCAACTGATATGCCTTTCCAATATGGAAAATCTGAATGCCGTTTTTATCGGTGACGGCATTCCTCAGCGGGAGAGGTTGAAGCGACTGAACCAGATTGCCATCAAGCAGATGTCTATTTTGGAAGAAGTCGCATCGCGCAAACTATTGAAATAAGATAATATATTTAGTAAAGATTTCGTATCTTTGGCTTCGCCGACGTTACTTCGACCATTACCTGTGGCGGGCGTTCAACAGAAAAGCACCATATGATGACATAATGAATAGGATGAACTCCCATTTCCAAAAAAATACCGGGGATGACACCGTTGGAATCTCATTGAGCGACAGGTCGATGCTCTATTTCAATTCGATGGCTAAGACGTTTATTAACCATTATTTTGCTTTGTGTTAAAAGAATAGCAACATCATATTGCTTGGTGCTGCTATTTTTATGTTGAAATCACCTATTCTTCTTGAATTTGAGTTTGAAATCTTTGCAATTTTTCTGTCATTCCGCACGCTTCATATAGCTGGCATAGAGATTCTTCGATATCGTCTATGGCATCGGCCATTACCGATTCTCCGTTTGCGTTAAAGGTACGCCATCCTTCTTCGTAGTAGGCAATGGCTTTCTTGGGTTTTCCCCAGGCCTTGTAGAAATTGCCCATGTGCCAATACTGGTACACCAACCGGGCTGTCCAGTCCACTGGACCGAACTTAGCCATATCTTGTCGGCTGATATTGAGCGCTTCTGTATATCCTTTCTCTGCCTCCTCATACGTCTCCATCCATAGATAGGCAGAAGACATCAAATCAAGGCTGGCAACTACATATTGGTCGTACACTCTTGGGTTGAGTGCTGCCACATCACGGAACATGCTGGATGCGGCAGTGGTCAGTTGAACTATCTCGTTCTCACGACCTTTATGACGTTGCAGATAATCGGCGAAGAAAAAAGCCAACGCAGCTGCGTTGTCGAGATCTTCTATCTTGATAGGTTCGGTGACAGGGTCAAGTTTACGAGCCTCAGTGACATAAGCATTAAACACTTCCTCTACAGTGGAATCTTCATCGTTTGCCACTGTCAGAAAACGGTTTAGCGCATCCGACTCCAACGTAACAGAGAAAGGCACAGCGGGGTAATGCAGCCTGTGCCGTACAAAGTCGCGGTCGCCGTGACCTCCACGCATACCCTCATACCAGATGGAGCCGTCATCATGAGCGAACCTGATTTTTGCGGGAGTAGGACTGGCTTCATACTCGGCCATCATCTTGTTGAACTCTTCATAGTCTTGGTCTGAAAGGACTTTCTTCTTTGTTGCCATAATGTATTGTTGTTTTGTTATTTTTATTGATCACCAGCACTTTGTTTTAGTCTTTCCAAGGCCGATTGGGCATCTTTATCGCCATTTTCTGCGGCTTTCTGGTACCATCCTCGGGCCAATTCATAATTCTTCTCGACCCCTTTGCCCTCTTCGTACATCAGGCCAATATTGTATTGGGCGGTTTTGTCTCCTTTTTCTGCGGCTTTGTGAAACAATGACAGGGCTTGGTTATAGTCTACTGGCACCCCTTCTCCGTTCTTAAACATATATCCAAGAGCATTCTGTGCCACTGAAATGCCATGTTCTGCCGCAAGTTTTAGCCAATGCGCTGATTTGTCGTAATCTATTGGTACCATTTCTCCTTCATGGTACTCCACGCCAAGAACCAGTTGTGCTTTGGAATCGCCATTCTCCGCACTTAATCCAAGCCATCTCAACGCTTCTTCACATTCTTCCGGGGTACATTCTTTTTGCTCATACAGCAGGCAAATGCCAAGATTTGTTTGAGCTTTCCAATGTCCCTGCTCCGCCGCTCTCCGAAACCAATGTATTGCTTCTTCGACGTTTCGACAGTCGTTGTCTTCG
Organism: Bacteroidales bacterium UBA2939; assembly: GCA_002349055.1. Classification (GTDB taxonomy): domain Bacteria; phylum Bacteroidota; class Bacteroidia; order Bacteroidales; family P3; genus Colimorpha. Next base: position 2,692 of record DECD01000028.1, read on the forward strand.
TCAGAATATATTACGCCCAATATGAATTGAGCTTTGACATCTCCTTGCTCCGCCCAGGCTTTTAGTAGTTTGACCTTTTCCTCTTCCGGGGCTTGTTCGTATTTTGTCCAATCTATTGTGTTTTCCATAGTTGTTTATGCTTTTGCCAATAGTTTTTCGTTTACATATTTCCATGCTTCCTGTTCGGTCATAGGGTGATAATCCATACAAGGAAAAGGAGCAACAAAGCCTTTCAAGTTGCTTTTGTGGACTTTGAAACCGAATCCTTTGCCGCAACACTTGATGGGAGTCCAGTAATCGCTTGTATCGGTTCCCACCGGAACTGTCCAGCCACAACCCTCCGTTTCTTCTATGGCGATGCTTTCTCCGTGAGACAATCTGTTATTCTTGTCATGAAGTGGCATTATCACCTGATGAAACGGATATTCCATTTGGGTGGCTATTATTTGCAGTTTCATTTTCTTTGGAATCATAGCGGCTATGTCACCGTTATAGTGATAGATAAGCATACATTCCTTTCCACTTGGGGCATTCTGGACGAATCTGTCAATCCAATCATGGTATTGTTCAAGGATGCTATTGTCAATTTCTCCGTCGCCTTTGAGAGAAGCGTTTGTGGGTAGATGTTTTATTGTGATGGCTTTATAACCGAAAGGATTTACCCCTTGAGGAATCATCCACTGGCGGTGGTCGAAATTCTTGATTTCTGGTGTCTCCTTTTGATCAAGAATCAACGTCGGCGAAACAAGCACGGCAACCTTCACCCTGCCGAACTTTTTGTATTCCGGTTTTTGCCAGATGATAACGGGGTTTTTCATTGGCGTGTCCTTCTTTTATGATGGTCCCTTCGTCTATGACGTGTGGCTCGGTATTGTTTTAGTGGTTTGACGGCTCTCTTATCACCATTTTTCGCTGCCAATTTGTACCATTTTCTTGACAGACGAATATTTCTTGTCTTTCCACATGTACCAGTCTCATATACTACCCCCAATAAAAGTTGTGCTTCTGAATTGCCACACGAAGCCGCTTCTGTTAGCAAAGATGTGGCTTTCTTTTCATCTTTACACCCCCCATATCCACACAAAAGCATTTGGCCATAACGTGATATTGCGTAGATGTTTCCTTGTTCTGCGGCTAACTGATGCCAATATCGTGATTCGGCGTAATTTCCTTCTCTGCCATACATTATGCCAAGACTATATTGCGCTTCGTGATGTCCTTGTTTGGCCGATAGAAAAAACCATTTACGAGACTCGATGTGATCAACATCCACACCGTAGCCCCAATAATACATTATTCCAATGTTGAACTGCGCCAAAGCGTCATTTTTTTCTGCTGCCATCCTGAAATAACGCATAGCCTCGCTGTAGTCCACAGGCACCCCGTTGCCCTCTTGATACATATTGCCTATATTGTTTTGGGAAAACTCGTCACCTTGTTCTGCGGCAAGGCGATACCAATGGAGAGCTTCCATATAGTTCTCGTCGTGATAGGCGTAAACACCCATATAAAACATACCGCCCACGTCACCTTGTTCAGCAGCAAGTCGATGCCAACGAAATGATTCGGTAAAATTGTTGATGCAAAAAAAATAATGGGTGCCCAGTTTGCATTGGGCAGTTGCATCACCTGCTTCCGCCCAAGCTTTCAGCATCTTGATTTTATCATACTCATACGGGGTGTTCTCGTATAATTCCCAATCTATTGTGTTTTCCATTGTGGTGATTATATGGCTGTTTCAAATGATTTACGGTGCATATTGAATAGGTTGTAGTAGGCCCTCATGTTGTCCAGTTCATACCACTTGGCGGTCTGCACTGGGGTTGTGTCGAGGTTGTATATCTTCGCGCCGGGCATTGATAGTATAAATGGCGAATGTGAGGCTATAACGAGTTGACAATCTCTGCGTGTGGCCATGATGTATAGTTCATGTGCAAGAGACATCTGCCATTCTGCCGACAGACTATTCTCCGGCTCGTCCAGCAGCACCAATGCCTCATCAGGAATGTTTTCGATAAAATATTGGAAGCCAGTCTCACCGTTCGACATCTCCGTTCGCCTCCGGTAGTCAATTGTTCTTTTGATGAACTTTGAAACCGTAAGCGACTTCGGGACGTGTTCCATTGCCCAGTATTCATTCGACACGTTCTCTATCTCTTCGTCTTTCTTCTGGTTATAGTCGCGTACCTGATGTATTCGTTTGAAAACATCGTCGCTGACAATTATCTTACCTCTGCCAATAGCTTTGGGAGATTTGTGGTTGTCAGAGAGCTCAAATCCTCCGTTGCCCTCGCAATATTGGGTGAAGAAATCGCTGGTGTTGAAAAGAGACGTGCGTTGCAGACCCAGTTTTTCGGCTATGACATTGAGTAACGTGGTCTTGCCCGATGCGTTGTTCCCATAGAAGATGGTGATGTCCGAAAACTCGATATGACAGAAACCCCTGTTATAGAAAGTCTTCCATGGGTACCAACTCCGATGAATGGTTCTACTGTCAAACTCAGCAATTAGCTTATCATATACATCAGGAAGGTCTTTGGGGGCATATGGTGAGGGTGAAAAATACTCGTCAACCCATGTATCTTTTGGCAAATTGAATGATTTGAGATATATCATGTCTGCTTATTTTGTTTGCAAAGATACACCCTATTTCGCTGTCGTTCTGATAATGTAGACAATTATAGAAAAAGTTCCTTCTATTTACTACGGCTCCCTATTATTGTCAGCAAGCCATTCCACGTATGCAATTACTTCGCCGACAGTTGGTGATACCATTGCATGGGTTTCATTATCTGCGTCGTCCTCTTCCGACTCTTCGTCTTGAACAGCTACGTTCTCATCGTCCTCCTCAACCCCATAATAGTCATTTGCCACATCTTGTTCTGTGAGGAAAAGGTTTTCTGCTTCAACAAGAATATCCAGCTCTTCTTCGAGCTTCATAATAAACTCGACAATATCCATACCATCCATCCCCACTTCATCGTTAAGTCGGTCGGAGAGATTGACACCGTTCCAAGAATCGAGTTCTTTCAGCAGTCTTTTCACCACTTTTGCAGTTTCAGACTCTGGAGTTTTATCTGTTGGTACTACTACCCCCAGTTTAGATAGATATTCGCCCAAACTACCAATATCAGTGATGACCATTTCTTCTCTCATGATTTATTGTTGTTTATCATTCAGTCCATTCGTGGCCACAATTCGGGCAGTGATAGATATTCTCCGCCTTGCCAACACAAGTTGTTGGTGCAGGATCCACAAACACTACGGTTTTAGCCACAGCTCCAATGAGTTTGTCTTTAAGGGTGATTTTGGTGGTTGGTGTTCCGCAGTGCGGACATTTGACTGTTTCTTTATTCATTTCTTCTTTTTAAGGATTGTCAACACTCTTTCTTTTCTGTCCAGTCCCAAGAGCGTTTAGCAGTGACAGACTTATTTTTGATTTCTCGCCGTTCATCTTCAGTCTTGACACACGGCACAAATCTTTAACATCCTCACCGCCCAACCTCACTGCTCTCAAGTACCATTTACGAGCCTTGCGCTTGTTCTTTTCAACGCCACGACCATATTCATAGAATCTTCCGATGTTTCCGCAGGCTAATTTATGTCGCTGTTTTGCCGCCAACAGAAGCCACTCCAATGCCTTGTGATAGTCCTTGGCCACACCTCTCCCACTCTCATAACATGCACCAATGCTATTTTGAGCCTGGCTGTTCCCTGCCAGAGCGGATTTGTTAAACCATTTGAACGCTGGTTTGTAGTCCTTTCTTCTCCAATAGTTCAGTCCTATTTCAAGCTGTGCCAGTGCTCCAAACTCGTCATCATCTGTCAATGGCATTAGTATGGACAGTGCCTTGTCGGAATTCATGTACTTGCCAGCCCAGTCAGAATTGTATAGTTGGCCAAGACGGAATAGTGCATCTTTTTCACCATCGGCAGAGGCTTTCTCAAACCATGCAATTGCCTCAGTTATATTCCGTTCAACTCCGCGGCCATCCCTGAACATACAACCGATTGACGATTGGGCATAACTTCTGTATTTCGTACTACACAAGTCGTCGATAACTTTTGGCAGTGCCAAAACCCTGGTTTCTCTCAATCTTACTAAAAATGCAAGATCCTCATCCAATTCTGCCGTGTTGGTTGCTGCCATTTTGTATACTTTCATAGCCATCGGATAAGATGAGTCGTGAACAAACGGTTCAAAACTTGGGTCAAGATACGATGCCCAAAGGAATTGTGCATACAGGCATCCTTTCATGGCCGCTTTGGCGAAGTACTTCGCGGCCAGTTCATCGTCATCTGCATTCCACAATGCCGCAAATACACATGCGTATGCGCAGTCCTGATTTACTGCTTTCATCCACCAATCTTTGCTCCTCACATTCACCCCATATACCAGCTGGCAGATGGCATCGCCGTGCTCTGCTGCTTCGCGGAGAACGGCTATGCAATCCTCTCCCGCCGTAATGCGCTTGATTACGGCTTCTCTCAATTCTGTCTGGTTTTCCATAAACATGATTTTTTGCAAAGATACGGTTTCTTTGTGGGTGGTTGTGCTATTATAGATAATTATAGCAAAAAGGCATTGGTATGCCATGAACACCCTCCCGTCATACACGGTGAAACTCGCCGCACTTCACGAAATCACTTTTCACAGCCGTGAAAGTGCGGCGAGCATTTCACGCTTTAACCTTACGCATTTATCAAATGCTGCATTTCGTCAATCTGCACTTTTATAGTGTCCTTTTGTTTCTTTAATTGTAGCATTTTACTAGACGCTTCTTCCTTCGCTTTTTCTCTGTTGGTGATTTTATCTTTTGCGTCAGTTACTTGCTCAATCAATGGATTCAATAAGTTTTCTATAAACTCATTTGAAACGCCACTAATTATCAATTTTTTACTATCTACAATATGTGACAAGTAAGCCTTTGCATCAAAATTTGCACTTTTAGAAGATATAAATTCTTTTAATTCTGCGGCTTGGCTGTCATGAGCAAGTGCCTTGCCTAGTAAATCTGACAATCCAAAAGTATAGCCTTTTACAAAGTTGTTAATGAAATCCAAAGCAATATCACCCCAGGACACTCCAGCTTCATCGGCTTCACTTACAGTAAATAAATCTTGTTCTGGGTCATCAATTCTATATTTTCTGCTTACCTTTTGGACAAATTCCTCCGAATCGAACTCATCTCCGAAATCAACGCGGCTTAATAATTCCGATACATTATCAAAGAAGTCCTGCAAAGCACTCTTAATCTTTCTTGAAGAGGTATCTTGTATTTCTTCAATATCTCTTTTAAGTGTTCTTGTCGCAAGATATTCTATTTCTTGATTTATTTTTGGTAAAACTTTATCGACACTTTCAAATCTACCCCATTCGTCAACAATTTTTGTCATCTTTTTACAAGCGGCATCAACATCATCTTCTAGTTGGATGCTACCTTTTCGGATTATTTCCGTAAAAACCTCATCCAAGTCATCACCAAGTGAATCTATCTTCCTAGACAAACGGCGCTTAGTTTTTGTCAGAGATTCCGCTTTCTCTTCCAACTCATAATCTGGCAACGATAGGTTTTTTATCTGTTCATTGGTCTTTAGGATTTCCGTCTCGGTTTGTGAAGCAATGGTTTGCCCTTTAGATAAAATAGCATTAATGGGCTTTCTGAATAAAACAGCATCTTTCTCTTTCTCAATGACATTCTTTACTGCCTCAACCAAATTTCCCATGTGGCTTCTTTCGACCATTTCGTATTGGGATGTAATCTCAAAATCATCGCAACTTTTGCGCCACTTTTCTTGGTAAGACCCATCATTCATTATTTTTGACATGGGCATGTATCCCATCAGTGCCATTGCTGCTGACAAAGGAATCGGTTCCATTTCTTTGAGGATGTCATTCAGTTGCTCATTCCCCATCAATGAACTCGCTTTATGGATTTCGTCTGCAACATATTTTTTTATAGCAGATTCTGTTTCTCCGTTACAATAAGGTATATCGTACTTGTTTATTCCAATAAGCACCTTCCCCATACCACAATGGGCAACATCTTTGAAAAGAATCTCTCTGTCAGTCGCATCAAACGGTCTTCCTGCATAGAGCATTAATAGAACTACGTCTGCCTCTTTCAGAAACTCTTTTGTCCTTTCTTCACGCGAAACAATTGGATCGTTAAATCCTGGAGTATCAACAATCCTGACACCTTTGAGATACTCCTTGGGATAAAATATCTTTACGGACTTTGTGATTGATACATATTTCCCATTTGCGCCAACGTATTCAATTAACTTTTCAAAGTCATCTTCTATAGTTTTACCCAAAAGGGAAGGCATTTCGTCCTTTATGACGTCAGATTTTTCAACAAGTTCCTTTGCTGCCTTGATTTTAGATATTTGGGATTCCGACATTCCATCCTGAATTGGCGTTTGGGCTGTCAACAATTGCTCCTGCCATTCGTTCTCTGTATAGAACTCTGCTGATAATTGTTTGTTTTCCCCATATGTAATTACCGTGAGGGCTGCAGTCATTGGCGTTGTTGCCGCAGGTAAAACATCATCTTCAAAAACAAATGCATTGAGGAATGTTGATTTTCCTGCTTTCATTTGTCCAATAACACCGATTGTCAACACGTCGTTATCGAGTTTTGCAGCATATTCTGTAAATTCACTATCAGAAAGCCAATTATATTCTTTGGCTTTCGATAACAATGAATACAATTTTTGTTTCTTGTTTTGAATGTTTTCAAATAGTTCTTTTGCCATAATTATTTGCTGTTTAATTCGTTGATTTTTACGCGCAATTTACTTAATACTTCGCTTATTCGGCGAGAATTGAATGAAGCGGTTTTAAAGGCTTCTAAAGCAGACTGTTCTTTCTTGGATGCTGCTATTAGTTCACTCGTCAGACTGGCAAGCTGAGGCATTTTGTCACTATCAATATTGTTGAGAATATTGGTCAAATTGTTATATTGACTGATGGTCATTTCATAATGATCATCTTTCCAAATTTTCCAACCGGCTTCTTTGAAATTAGGGATACGCGCTGCAAGTTCACAATCATACTTGGTTGACTGAATCATCTTTACAATACGTTCACTCACGGCTTCTGTACGGTGACGACACTCTTGATGGTTTTGAGATTGTTTTCTAACACTGGTCTCAATGTCTGAGGCTATTCTTTGTACAGCATCTCTTAAGTCACTCAAGAACGATTCTTGTGTCGATACCCCCTTTATGCTGCCAATTGTAGCCATTATGTCCACCAGAGGTTCTTTCTTTGAGAATTTCAAAATTCCCTGTATGGAAACATCTTCTTCAGTAAAAGTCTTTCTTATTAATTCCTCAACCTCATCGACCTCTTTTGTGGTTTTCGTGTCAACTTTGTTTATGACAACATAAAGAGGTTTCTTAAGATGTTCTTTCATGAGTTTTAACGAAGAGCGGTTGACAGTGCCGACATTGACATCAAATACCCAGAACAAGGCATCGCATTCATTGATTACCTCGATGGTCCGTTTACTGTCTTCGCTATCATTGGAGCTGAAACCTGGTGTATCAAGTATGCTGATTTGATTAAGTTTTTCATTCTTATACTCCATAACAAAATATTGAATCAAGTTGGAAATACCCCCAACCTCATCAAGTACTTCTTTATTAACACGCATAAATGTTGACTCTTCAATCTTTTTTAGTTTGTTGTCATGTGAGAAGAATTCGAACTCGGTTTTAATGCCACCTGAAATATATGTTGGAATAGCCGTTGTCGCTTTGGTACTAACAGGTAATTGCGGAACTGTTGGGTCATCTTGACTCAAAATTCGGTTGACTATTGAAGTCTTACCCGCAGAAAACTCCCCAACAAATGCTATAGCCGTCTTACCCGCCACCCAGTCTTTTTTCTTTAGAATCTCCCATTTCGTCAAACCTTCACCGAAGAAATATTGGTCAATCTTTCCATCCATGCCAACAACCTTAATAGTGTCATGAAGCTCCCCAATAATAAAATCTTTCAAAGAATCAACACGGTGATAGATTTCATTTTTATCGCCACTACTAAACTCTTTTGCAGACAATATCTCTTGCACAAAGTTCAGGGACTCATTTTTTAGTTTCAGATTTTCCTCTTTTTGTGTCAAATCCTTTTTTAATGATTGAGTTTCCTCTTGTAGATTTTTTAATTCCCGTTCTAGTTTTGTACATGACTCAGCCAAAACTGAACATTCTTCTGTTTTCTTTTTCAGCTTTTTCCGAGCTTCATCCAAATCGTTTTCGAAATCTTCGGATTCCTCTTCAAGTTTTTTTATTTTCTTTTTTAGTGAATCCATCTCCGCAAACTTACTCAACACGGCAGGGTCAATATCTTTACCGTTAGAGAGAACACTTATTCTCTCTTCCAAAGTGGCAATTTGATCTTTTGACTCATTGAGCATTTTTTCTAATTTGTTTTTTTGCTCAACTAACCCCCTGTCCCCCATCTTGCCAGTACCTTTTCTTCCTTTCATGACAAAAAAACAGATGCCGGCACCGAGCAATAATGCAACAACGGAAAAAAGGACAATATGTGAAATGGCCATAAGTGATTATTTTTTATTGTTTTCCATCTCGTAACTCTCAATAGCTTTCTTTAATTCATTGTTCTGACGTGTTAAATCGTCAATGGTAGATTGTGCCCTGCGTAGCTTTAAACGCAACAAATCAAGTTCGTCCTCAATGTCTTCAGCACTCTCTGCTTTGCTTTTGTTATCCTTTCTTATTTTTTGGTTTTCAGCCATGAGATCCTCTATTCGTCTCTCGGCTTCTTTGTTCCTGTTGCGGAGTCGTTCATTCTCATCATAGAGTTTTTTTATTTCCTCATGATTGCTGTTGTTAGTTTGACCATCAATATACTTGTCTTTGACAATCATGCCACCAACACCTAAAACGGCACCTACAATAATTCCTGAAATATCCATAATAAAAAGATTTATTATATTGTTAATTACTTGATTGCAACTCTTGCTTATATTCGTTCAATTTCTTGATACGTAGACGATAGTTCTCTCTATTGTTTGCCCTTTCCTGTTTCATGTAATTTATCAGGCCCTCTATCTCTGCAATTGACTTACTATAATCGCTTAGTATTGCTGACTTGACGGATTCTTTTATCCTGTCAATCTCGTTGCTAATTGCTGACCTATATTGTGGTGCTAATTCACCATCAATATAGTTGTGAATGGCTCTGCGACGCTGAGGCTTTCCCATAGTTGAATCTGTGACCATACCAATTACTCCTTCAAGCAAACCGTCAGTGTTATTATTGCCAGTTATGCTATTAGAAAGTCGTTGGAAAGTATTTTGTCCGTCAAAAATGACATCTGTCGCTGTGTCTGCGGCATCAAGCATTCCTTCTACACCAGAGGATGAGGCACCAAAATATGCCGCAGCTGCCGTTGCTGCCACTTTAATACCTGATGAAATATAGCCATCATATTGATGCCCCATTTTATTTAGGTCAAGGTTGCTAACCGAGACATCAATATTAACGGCAGATACATTTATTCCTTTAAGAGATGATAAATCACAAGAGCCATTATTCTTTTCAATTGCTTTTCTGACAGATTGAGAGATAAGTCGCATGATTTCATCTTTGAACTTATTACCCATCAGACTTACAACAGACGCAACCGTTGATTTTGCTTCCATATCATAGTTATTGCTTCGTGCTGCAACTACAGCCTCAAGCCTCTCAAACACTGTATCCTCAAATCCTCTTGTGTTTTTCCGAGCAATATCATCCATCTCCGATGCGATTTCATCAAATAATCTCTCTATTTCTCTGCGGAGACGTTTTAATCTGTTTTCATTCTCAATAATGTTGTCAGTATTGTCGCTTTCAGGTTCTTCTTTCAACAGCCTGTCAATAATCTGACACATTCTATTCGCAATGTTTTCACAAGCAGAATCAATTGAGTTCCTCAAGATAGCTTGCTTTTCATTTTGAATTGTTGAGAATAGATTCAACAATTCTGAGACTTCACCTGTTTTTGCAGAGACAGCGGCAATGCCTTTGAATTTCATGGGCGTATTTTCAACAATGTACTTTTTTGCCTGTTCTATCTCGGTTTGAGACTTTGTATCGCAATAAGTTAACACCAGATAAATTGGACGTTTGGCTATTCCTGCAACATTAATAAAGTTTGTGAGCGACTTGGTTAGTTGCTGATTTACATCCAGTACAAGGAGTAATCCATCTGCTTTGGGAAGAAACTCAACAAGCACTTGTTTATGTTTAATGTCAGGAGAAGATAGACCTGGTGTGTCAACAAGGACCAACGAACTTGGCACTTTTGTTGATGTGTCATATACGTTTACAACTGCGGCGTCTGCCAGCATCTCATTTTTCAATGCGGAGAAATCCTTTACAACATCACTTCTGCCATCGGCATAGAATACTTCAGCATGTGGACTCTCGCAACCAAAATGAATTTCATATATTGTGGAAGTTGTCGGCCGCGGTCCTGTCTCCATGATTCCACTATCCATCAGCGCGTTCAGGATTGTTGTTTTTCCTGCACTAAATTCTCCAACCAAAGGCAGCAATAGTGGTACACTTGGGGATGATTCTCTTTCTTGCAACACTTTTAATACATCGATATAATCTTTGATTGCAAGTTCTTTAGCAATTTCTAAAACACGTGTGATATTCATTTTTTATTTTTTATTGTTTTAATCGCGTTTTATATATCAAATCGTTCCCCATCTATATTAATTATCTCGATATAACTCCTGTATTCCTCTTCCAAAACCGGCAACATTGACATGATTTCATCACTAATTGGTGCTGTTTCTTTCGGTTTTGCTATAACATAGTATTTCTGTTCTGTGGGGTCCCCATATATTCTGTCAATAGAAATAAAACCTCTTTTTGCATAATATTCGAATGAACTCCAGTCTAGATTACGAGGATTCTCTCGTACAACAATGTCGTCTGTTTGCTCCATATATAGAGACATCCGACATTGTAAATCGAAATTGTTTCTATTGTCAATATTCAAGAATTTTGGAATAAGTCCACCGTTTGATGCAACATGAAAACACTTGTCATTAATCCTAAAAAACCAATCTATATCATGAGATAGTTGATAACTAATATCATATCGTCGCATTCGTCTTGTCATAGTCCAAGAATATATTTGCAATTGTTACAATAATCGTGCGTTGAATTGTCCCTGGGACGAATAGGGGTACTATATATTATTTCGTTTAATCTACATTGCTCTTTGTTTAACAAAAATTGGGCCGCATGTTGTTCGGCGCATTGCCCTATCGGATTTTTGCATTTTGTTGTACTATGGTTGCCAACCCCACCTATTTGATTCATTTTGTTTAATAATTGAGGATCTCGATAGAACATTTTATTATTACCCTTCGAATGTCCAAAAAAAGTTACCAAAGGCATTTTATTATCTATACATTTAGCCGGATAGCATCTACATATCATTGCAGGATAATCACGTTCGTCCTTGTCTTTCCTAACATCTTTTTTGCCTTTTTTTCTCAATGTCTCACGTATTTTTCTCATTCGTAATATTTCTTCTATTATTCTAGGTTTATCTTCATAATAAAGAATTAAATCCATAAATGTCACGACCCCTTCTCTTTTACTTAATTCAATGTTGTTTCCGTATCTTTTAATCAATTTTGGTCCAAATCCACCTTTTCTAATTTTCATTTTTAAGAATCATTTTTTTACAAACATAAGTGATTAATCATCCTATTCTTTGAACGTCCAAATATGCCATACTTAATGCGCCAGCCCTGCGGATGTCGATGCCATAGATACGCATGAATGCATCGGCGACGGCTTGACCTCCGTTGGTGGTAACGGGGTTGGTGATGTTGTTGGTTACTACGTCCACGCTCATGCCACGCTCGACGCGGATGCCACTGGTGAGCTTGCTGCTCTTGACTGTTACTCGGTATACCATGATTCTATGTTTTTATGGGTTAATATATTTCTGCAAAATTACTTATTCTTTGTTTTCGGTTTCCGTTTGTAGATAATTATAGAAGAAAAACTATAGTTGGTCGGGCAGTGTGGGGTAGAGTCTATGAAGCATCTCTTTTAGATGGTAGTCGGCACCACGGGCATAGCCGCTGTCGCGGTTGGCAACCCACTTGGGACCCGTGAAAAAACTCTTCATCTTTCGATAGTTGGCGCGTTCCGTCATGTTGCGCACCAGATAAATCAGCTCGTAGGAGTTGCCATTCTTCCCATGCCACTCGATGGGTTCCACCTTGGCTGGGCACATACGGCCAGAGAAGCGATAGGCAAAGAGACGTTTGACCACAGGGGAAGAGTCTATATACCCAAACTGAGACAAACTGTTTACAAACTCTTCGAACTGCTTTGCGCCAGCCTTTATCACGTCAGGATGTAACCCAAAGTACTCGCTGCTGTCGCTGGACTCATTGCGGAACGAGAAATAGTCTTCGGGCAGATGAAAGTCCGTTTCAATGCTGCCACCACCTTTCAGAATGAGTGGTTCGATTTGCTTGCGTTCCTTGGGCTTGAAGCGGTCGTAGTTGTTGGTGTAAAAAGAGCAGAGATAATCGAAAGCGTCTCGGTTGTACTGATTAAGTTTCTGCAAATAGGTCTCCTCGTCGCCACCATCAAGATAAGGTTCAACGGCTTCGCTTAGTTCTGTTGCAGACTGACTGATGGGATGCTCCTCGTCATGCAATATGCTTGCCACCACGTCTAGGGCGGTAACTATATCCCCTTCCGATGGGTTAGCACGATGGATATTGACAGGCCATATATATTCGCAGATGGTGCTGACCAAAGAAAGGTCGCAGTCTTTATTATCGATGGTTCTTGTAAACACTTCCTTGTCCTGGTCGGCATAGGCATTCTGCAACAGTGTCATTGTGGCAGAGGAACAACCAATAGTGCGAATCAGTTCCGGAACTGCGAAAGGGGCGAGGGATTGGAGCGTGGTGTATAGTTCTTCAGCCGTATACACTCGCTGTGGTGTCGGTTCGAAGAGAGTAATATCCTCGTGAATGAAGCGGTTGTTGTTGACGTAGGAAAGTTTGTGATATAGAGGATAAAACGCATGGAAGAGAAAGATGCTACCATCCCGTAATGCATGACTGCTGTCGAGGTCGTCGATGTCGGACAACAGGTCGGGATAGAGAGAGGCAAGCTGGTTAGCATTGCCAGCTTCTGAGAAACCCTTGTAGTAGAGTTTCATTCTTTCAGCCTCCGAGATATAGTCCATTCTCGCTTCCTCTTTTGTTGCCGCTCTGACTCCCGGATTGGCAGTTAAACTTCAATTAAAAAAGCATGGAATCAATGTTGCCTGTTTCAATCCTTGAGGTTTTGCCCGACCTAACTAGTTTGAAACTTTGAACTTTATCCCATGCTGTTGAATATGCAAACGCCATAGGGCGAAAACATACCAAACAAGCAAAGGCATCAGTATCAAGTCGACTAGTTATTTTGAAATGGGCAATTTCAAGGACGACCTATAACAAATGCTTTTTGCATTGATTAGACTTTCTCGCGTCTAATTCAGGTGCAAATATACGCATTTTATTTGATACTGAGCCTTTGCGGGATAAAGTTCTTATTCAATTATAAGAAAGTCAATGTCTTGTGAGACGGCATTTTTATCTAACGTCTGTTTAAGTGAGTGATTTACTTCAATTTCTAACGCAAAATTGTTATTCTCGGTCAGAGAACAAATAAAAAAGAGAAGCTGGCATTTCGTATTGTGAATGGGACAAAAAGTACGGAATGAAAACCAGCTTCAGGAATCTCTGCGCCGTGTATGGTGGCAGGACAACAAGCACGACGCGGCTTTGGTGTTGAAACGCCAAGCCTATGGCTACAGAGACATGCCTTTCTTTAAACTCATACTCCTATCCCTACACGACTCCTCCTATCCATTTAGCGGATGAACCTGATTTTTGTGGTATGTGTCGCCCCGACTCTAACACACCCCTCCGTCCGCTCTGCGGCCACCTCCCCTAACATAGGGGAGGAGTTTAATGGAGGGCACGCGTACCGTGGGTTGACACCCACGGCTAAGATCTGGCGCCCATACAGGGCTGGGGGAGATGGGCTTAATGGGAAATTTGCTATTAAAAGAAATGCCCTACGGGCAATGAGGTATACGGTGGCTTGCTGGGGTGGTATGTGTGGTGGATTGAAATTTTTGCCCCCTTTTTTTTGAAATACATGATGTACCGCTTTCCCGATGAGAGCATTCACCAAGCAAGCATGTTCCCACAACGAAGGTAGTTGGCGGTTAGGGGATGCGAGGGGGGTGGCGAATGGTTTTTTTTTCGTATCTTTGCACTGCAAAAAAAGTCGAAAAGTGCGACTAAATTTGCAGTAATAAAATTATAATACATTGATTATATGAAGTATTGCTTTACCATTCTGCTGGCGGCGACGCTGCTGATGCCCAGCGTGGCCAGGGCGCAAGAGACAAAGGAGCTGACAAATCTGGTCATCTTTCTGCGTTTTGCCGACGACGACGAGATTGAGCACGATTTTGCCGAAATCGACTCGATGTTCAACGGCCGCACACCGCGCTACTACAGCGTGTATAACTACTACGACGCAATGACCTACGGGAGGATTCACTACAACACGGTGTACACAAACAACATAGAGAACGGAGTGATTGTGTCGTACCGCGACACGATGCCGCGCGGATACTTCCAGCCCTACACGGAGGCGAACCCCATAGGCTACCAGCCGTGGGAGCAGCCTTTCATGGGTATCTCGATGCGCGAGGCGCAACTCCAGGCGCGCGCGTTCCATTATGTCGACTCGCTGGGGCTGGTGGACTCGAGCGTGGTGCTCGACGGCGACGGCGACGGGTATATCGACAATGTGAGTTTCGTTGTGAAGGGCGGCGTGGGCGAATGGGCCTCGATTCTGTGGCCGCACATGGAGTTTTTCCCGCACGACTCCATCGACCACCCGGTGACGGTGAACGGCTTACGTCCCAACACGTTCAATTTCGAGTTTGAGGGTGCAGATCACGGCTATTTCACGGCGGCGGTGTTCTGCCACGAGTTGGGGCACTCGCTGCACCTGCCGGACCACTACCACTATGTGAACTACCGCGAGGTGACCCCTTCGGGGTCGTGGGACCTGATGTGCAACAACCACGAGGGGGCGAACCATACGGCCGCCATCTACAAGAGCAAGGTTCTGGGGGTGTGCGACGAGCCGATACAGATTACCTGCGACGGCGACTACACGCTGAACAGCGTGGGGAGCAGTCCGCACCGCAACTGCTACTATATCAAGTCGGCCACCGACAGCACGCAGTGGTTCACCTTCGAATACAGGCGGAAGGAGGATCCCTTCGAGTTTGGCATCCCCCACACGGGTCTTATCGCCGCGCGATGGAACGACACGGTGCCGCTCGACTATAACGGCATGTTTGCCAATGCTTTCTTCGACGGCCAGAGCCGCGCGCACCAGTACTGGGTTTTTCGTCCGGCGAGCGCCAGCGACACGGAGGACGGCAACGTCTACGCCGCCTGTTTCTGTGCCCAGATGGGGCGTACCGAGTTCGGCCCCACGACGGACCCTCACCCCTACCTGACCGACGGCACCCCGGAGACGAGCTTCGAAATCACCGACATACAGGAGAACGGTACGGAGCTGACGTTCCACGTGCATTTCCTGAGCGGTCCGTATGTAGGAATGACGACGGCGGAAGAAATTGAAAATTCAAAATTGAAAATTGAAATTAATGGTCGCAGTATTTGTGTCGACAATCGGGATAGCGAGGTCATCGGTCTCTACGATGTTATGGGTCGTCAGCTGGCCACATCAAGACTTTCAAATTTCAATTTCCAATGTTCAAATCCAGGTGTGTACATTGTCAAGGTTGGCAACTGGCCAGCAAAGAAGGTGGTGGTGACGGGGGTCTAAGGGTTAAGGTTTGACACACCCCTCAGTCACTTCGTGACAGCTCCCCTAACTGAGGGGAGCAATGGCTGACGCGGGTTTAGTTTTTTCAATATAGGAAGTTGTTGTAGGGGTAGCGGATGGCGTGGATGCGGGCAATCTCGTCGTAGAGGAGGTTGCGGAGGGTGTCGATGTTCTGCTTCTTGAAGGCACTGATAAATATTTGGGGGAGTACTGAGGAGTGCAAGGGAGTGCTAGGAGTGCAAGACAATGGTTCCGCTGTGGTTTTGTCCTCGCACTCCTCGTACTCCTCTGTACTCCCTTGCACTTCTTCAAGAGCATCTATTTTATTATACACCATGATGACGGGTTTGTCGTCGGCGTGGATGTCGGCGAGGGTTTTGTTGACGGCGTCGATTTGCGACTGGTGGTCGGGGTGCGAGATGTCGACGACATGGAGGAGAAGGTCGGCCTCGGAGACCTCGTCGAGGGTGGACTTGAAGCTCTCAACGAGCTGGGTGGGGAGTTTGCGGATGAAGCCGACGGTGTCGGAGAGGAGGAAGGGGAGGTTGCCGATGACGACTTTGCGGACGGTGGTGTCGAGGGTTGCGAAGAGTTTGTTTTCGGCGAGGACGTCGGATTTGGCGAGGAGGTTGAGGATGGTGGACTTGCCGACATTGGTGTAGCCGACGAGGGCGACACGGACGAGGCTTTCGCGGTTTTTGCGCTGGAGGGTTTTCTGGGTGTCGAGTTTGGCGAGCTGGAGCTTGAGTGCGGAGATTTTCTCCTTGATGAGGCGGCGGTCGGTTTCTATCTGTGTCTCGCCGGGTCCGCGCATGCCGATGCCGCCGCGCTGGCGCTCGAGGTGGGTCCACATGCGGGTCAAGCGCGGGAGCATGTACTGGAGCTGCGCGAGCTCGACCTGTGTGCGGGCGGTGGAGGTGCGGGCGTGGCGTGCGAAGATGTCGAGGATGAGGGTGGTGCGGTCGAGGATGCGGCATTCGAGCTCTTTCTCGAGGTTGCGGAGCTGGGCGGGCGAGAGTTCGTCGTCGACGACGATGATATCGGCATCGAGGGCCTGCTTGTATTCGCGAATTTCTTCGAGTTTGCCGGAGCCGACGTAGGTGCGGGTGTCGGGGCGGTCGAGTTTCTGGATAACTTTTTTGACGGTGACGCCGCCAGCGGTGCGGAGGAGGAACTCGAGTTCGTCGAGGTATTCCTCGGTGCGCTTGATGGTCTGTCCGTTGGGGCAGACGGAGACGAGGATGGCCTTCTCGGGGACTTCCTCGTTGACGAAGGTATTGCGTTCCTGGGGCGAGGGGCGACGGGTGGGAGTCGCGGCAGGCGAGGTGCCATCGAGGCTGTTGCGGAATTTGCCCTGCTTGTTAGGAGACCAGCTGCCCATCAGATGTGTTGGTTTTTGTGCAGGATGTCATTGAAGAGGTCCTCGAGGGGTTGGACGGCGGCCTGCCAGCTGTAGTGCTGGTGGACGAAGGCGTTGCCAGTCTGAGCGATACGTGAGGCGAGGTCGTTGTTTTCGAGGAGGTTGAGGATGCTGTCGGCCAGTTCCTGCGGGTTGTCGCCGAGGAGGAGGTGGGTGCCGGGTGTGGCGCCGAGGGCTGCATTGGCGAGGGGTGTGGTGACGCAGGGGAGCTGCATGGACATGGCCTCGAGGAGTTTGTTCTGGAGGCCGGAGCCTATGCGCATGGGAGCGACGAAGACCTGGGCGGAGGCGTAGGCGGAGCGGATGTCGGGGAGGGAGGCCTGGATGGTGACGCGGTCGGAGGCGAGGCTGCGGACGGCGGCCTTGGGGTCGGCACCGGCGAGGAGGAGCGTGACCTCGGGGCGATGGTCCCACACGAGGGGCATCACCTCGCGGACGAGGTAGCGGGCAGCGTCGATGTTGGGGGCGTAGGAGAGGTTGCCGCAGAAGACGAGATTGAAGTGGCCGAGTGACTGAGTGGCTGAGTGACTGAGTGACTCAGATACTCTGAAGTGGTCGAAGTCGACGCCGTTGGGGACGATGTGGATGGTGCCGTTTTTCTTCTGGGGGATGGCCTCGCTGTCGACCTCGGAGATGACGGTGAGGCCGTCGAAGATTTTGAAGGCGTTATACTCGGTGGAGCGGAGCATCTTGAACTCGTAGTGGAGAATGCTGCGCCAGAGGCCCTTGGATTGTTCCATGCGGCGCTCGGTGTTGAGCGAGAGGGAGTCTTGGAAGTCCATAACTTTGGGGAAGGGCAGGCGCGCGACGAAGGGGACGGTGCGGACCATCTGGTTGTATACGATGTCGGGCTGTAGCTGTTTGGCGAGGTCGCGGACGGTGTTGCGAGCACGCGCGGAATCCCAGTAGCCCATCTGTAGCGACTTGGCGCGGAAATAGTTGCGCATCACATTGAAGTAGGCCGTGAAGTGCGTGGGGGTGACGACGGAGATGCTCTTGCAGTAAGGCTCGAGGGCGGCGCGCTGCTCGGCGGTGACCTTGGAGTGGGAGACGGCGAAGAGGTGTATCTCGTGGCGCTTCGAGAGTTCGACTATCTGGTGATAGGCGCGGAGTTTGTCGCCTTTTTCGAGGGGATAGGGGAACCGGGGGAGAACAACTAATATCTTCATGGGTATTATGGGATTAATGGGTTTAATGGGCTTTTATGGGTTAAAAGAGTTGGGTTTGGGTGCCTTCGGCGTAGCCGAGACGGTCGTCGATTTCGGGTGTTTCTGAATTTTCAGAAACATCGGGGTTTTCTGAATCATCGGAGGGTTCGGGGTCGGGTTTCAGCGGCTGGAGCCAGTTGAACTGGTCGACGGCGAAGGTGGTGACGCGCTTGCCGCGGGCCTTGATGCCCTTGACGCCGATGAATTCCTCGACCTCGATGATTTCGGAGGCAATCTTCTTGCCACTCTCGGGGTTGTAGATGACCTCGAGGCGAGGATAGTAGTCGAAGGAGAAGGAGAGGAGCTGCGAGCCGTCGTCGTCGAGGAAGGGGGTCTTGCGGTCGGTGGCCTCGGGGATGAAGCGCTTGAGGTAGGGGTAGCCGTCGGGAGAGCGGTAGAGGACGGAGATGACGGCCTGGGGATTGAACTTGCGGAGCTCGACGAGGTCGTCGTCGTAGTGGTTGGCGAGGTCGAAATTGGTGGTGCGGTAGACGGCCGACTGCATGAGGGCCAGTATCTTGTCGTTGCCCTTGAACTCGCCTAGGAAGCGTCCGGCCTCGTTCACATTGAGCCGCTTGACGCTCTCGTCGAACCATATCTTGCGGGCGCTCAACGTGGAGACACCCTCGTCCTTGAGGTTGATGGAGCGGACGGCGTTGCGGGTGAGGATGTTGCCCATGGACTGGCGCCCTTTGATGGCGAGGGTCTTGAAGTCGAAGTCGAAGGATGTCTTTTTCAGCTTGGGCTTGCTGACATGGTGGACGGTGATGACCTCGGCCTCGCCGTTGGGGTTGGCGGTGAAATAGAGCACCTTGGAGCCCTTGGTACCCTTGGTGAGGGGATAGTCCTTGTCGCGGGTGATGGAGGTGACGTTGAAACGCTTGACCATCACGTAGCCGTCGGGGCCGCCGTCGCGGTATATCATATTATATACGGTGCGCTCGTCGCGTTTGCGGAAGACGGAGATGAAGAGAATCTCGGGGCAGTCCTTGGTGCCGACGAAGCCTTTCTCCTGAACCTTGGTGACCATGAAGGTGCCGTCGCGGCGGAAGACGATGATGTCGTCGAGGCGCGAGCATTCGCAGGCCACCTCGACACCCTCCTCGCGTTTGAGTCCCCATCCGGCAAAGCCCGTCTGGTAGTTGACGTAGAGCTTCTCGTTGGCGAGGGCGACGGTGGTCGACTCGATGTCCTCGAAGTTGCGTATCTCGGTGCGGCGCTCGCGACCTTTGCCAAATTTCTCCAGAATGTGGCGGAAATAGCGGATGGCGTAGTCGGTGAGGTGGGCCAGGTGGTTCTGCACCTCCTCGATGGTCATCTCGATGTTGGCCAGTTCCTCCATAGCCTTCTTGATGTCGAACTTGCTAATCTTGCGGACAGGCTTCTCGCAGAGTTTGAGTACGTCGTCGCGTGTGATTTCCTTCTTGAACTGGGAGCGGTAGGGGTCGAAGCCGCGCTCCATCTGCTCCACCTGGTCCTCCCAGCTCTTGGAGCGTTCGTTCTCCATGATTTTGTAGATACGCTTCTCGAAGAAGATTTTCTCCAACGAGACCCAATGCCAGCGGTCCTCGAGCTCGGCGAGCTGTATTTCCAGCTCCTGCCGCAGGAGGTCCTTGGTGCGGAAAGTGTTGTGGCGCAGGATGTCGGAGGCGGTCATGAAGACGGGCTTGTCGTCGACGATGACGCAGGTCTGCGGCGAGAAGGAAATCTGGCAGTTGGTGAAGGCGTAGAGGGCGTCGATGGTCTGATCGGGCGAGACGCCGGCGGGGAGGTAGACCACTATCTCGACCTCGGCGGCGGTGTTGTCGTCGACCTTCTTGATTTTTATCTTGCCCTTCTCGTTGGCCTTGAGGATGGAGTCGATGAGAACGTCGGTGGTGACGGTGTAGGGAAGTTCGGTGATAACGATGGCCTTGCGTTTCTCCTCGTAGTGCATCTTGGCGCGGATGCGGAGACGGCCACCGAGGGCGGCATCGTTGTAGCGCGAGACATCGATGAGGCCGCCGGTGGGGAAGTCGGGGTAAATCTCGAACTCCTCGTCCTTCAGAATCTTGATGCTGCTCTCGAGCAGTTCGCAGAAGTTGTAAGGCAGGATGACTGAGGTGAGCGTGACGGCGATGCCCTTGGTGCCCTGAGCCAGCAGCAGGGGGAACTTGATGGGCAGCGAGACGGGTTCCTGCTTGCGTCCGTCGTAGGAGGGTTTCCACTGGGTGGTCTTGGGGTTGAAGACCACCTCCTTGGCGAACTTGGAGAGGCGCGCCTCGATGTAACGGCCAGCGGCGGCATCGTCGCCGGTGAGGATGTTGCCCCAGTTACCCTGGCAGTCGATGAGGAGGTCTTTCTGACCCATGTTGACGAGGGCGTCCTTGATGCTCATGTCGCCGTGAGGGTGGTACTGCATGGTATTACCCACGATGTTGGCCACCTTGGTGAAGCGGCCGTCGTCGGTCTCCTCCATAGCGTGGAGGATGCGGCGCTGCACAGGCTTGAGGCCGTCGTCGATGTCGGGCACGGAGCGGTCGAGGATAACATCGCTGGCATAGTCAATCCAGTAGTCCTTGAACATGCCGCCGAGCGACATCGTTGTGCCCTGTTCTTCTATATTATTGGTGTTTTCTATCTCTTCCATTTCTCAAATCATCTGTCGTTGGCATTCTTGAGGATGCGGCTCAGGCGGTTGCCGCCCTCGCCTACCGACCACAGCACACGCTTGGCCTGGCCCACGATGTGGTCCTCGGGTACGAAGCCCCAGAAGCGGCTGTCCTGACTGTGGTGGCGGTTGTCGCCCATCATCCAGTAGTAGTCCATCTTGGGCGTATAGCTGTCGGTCTGCGTGCCGTTGATGTATATCTTGCCGTCCTTCACCTCGAGGGTGTTGCCCTCGTAGGCGGTGATGACGCGGCGGTAGAGCGGCAGGTTTTCCAGCGTCAGCTTCAGAGCCTTACCCTTGGCGGGAATGAGGATGGGACCGTAGTTGTCGACCGACCAGTAAAAACCCTCGGCGTTGGGGTAGAGCCGCTGCGCCGAGTCGGCAGGATATTCCACCTCCTCTACGGCAATCACCGTCGAGTTGCTTCTCAACTTCGCAGCCAGTTCGGCCGAAAGGGGCAGGCGCAGCACACAGTTGCCGGCGGCATCCACACCCATCGGGGCATCCACGATGTCCTCGCGGCTCACACCGCTTCCGCCCAGCACAATCTCGGGATTGAATCCGGCGGCAATCAGCACCTCATGGTCGAACTCGGCATCGGTCGGTGTCTCCACGGGCTTGCCGTCGATGTGCACCACCTTGTCGATAATCTGCAAGGTCTCGCCCGGCAGACCCATGCAGCGCTTGATGTAGTTCTCGCGCTTGTCGACGGGACGCACCCTGATTTTGCCCAGCGGGCCCAGCACCGGGTGGCGTGCCGTGCCGTTGAGCACCGCCTCGCGGCCAAACTCCTGCACGGCCTCATAGTAGGTGTACTTGCCGTCGAGGAAGTTGGTCAGCACCGTGTCGCCCGCCGGGAAGTTGAACACCACGGCATCGTAGCGCTTCACGTGGCCGAAACCCGGGTAGCGGTAATAGGGCAGACGAGGCCAGTCGAGATAGGAGTTGACGGTGGTGCCCAACACTGTGTTGTGCATCAGCGGCAGCGCCAGCGGCGTCATGATGACACGCGGGCCATAGGCCATCTTGCTCACTATCAGATGATCGCCCACCAAAAGACTCTTCTCCATACTCGACGAGGGAATGGAAAACAGTTCAAACACAAAACCTCTGATAAGGACCGCCGCGATGAGTGCAAAGACCACGGCCTCGGTCCAGTCGCGCACCTCGCTGATTTTCGCCGGCGGGTCGGTCTTCGGGTCGTGATACTCCCAATCCGTCAAACCCAGGAGCGGCAGATAGACACACGGCAGCAACACACCGCCCATCTGCTCCCAGAAATTGCTCCTGCGGAACACACGCGAGGTCTCGACCACCATCAGCAAGAAGGTGAAGATGTTGATGCCCGGCACCAGGAATCCCACAATCCATTTCCAGCCTTTGTTGCAGATTTTCAGCCACAACCAGATATTGTAGAGCGGTACCAACGCCTTCCACGGCGCCAGTCCCGCCTTCTTGAAAACAAACCAGAGACCCGCGATGGTCCCCACAACGTAGAACATCAATAGCAATTCGTAGATCATATCGTTTCTATTATTTTAATCAGTTTTTCTTTCTCTTTGTTCCAATCCATGTCGGCGCGTGCAGAGGCGAAATCTTCTTCCTTCCACTCTCTTGCCAACACCTTCTTCACCGCCTCGGCCAACGGTTTCGCTCCCGTGCCATTCATCACTTCTCCCACCTTGAACTTTCTCACCACAACGGCCATCTCGGGCAGGTCGCTCACCACCATCGGCACTCCGGCGGCGACAAAATCGCCTATGCGGTTCGGCAGCGCGAAATGGTAGCTCAGTCCCATATCCTCCAACATCACAAGCCCCACGTTGGCCTGCTGCGTCAGCGGTTCCAACGCCTCGGGTGTCAGCCTGCCGGTGAACTCGATGCGTTCCTTCCATGGTTTCTGAGCCGCGTAGGTTTTCATCTCCTCCAGCAGGTCGCCGCCGCCGGCAACCACCAGCCGGCAGTCCTCCAGCCACTCCAGCGCATCTATCGCCCAATCCACTCCCCTACCCTTGTTCACACACCCTTGGTAGAGCAGTACTCGGTTTCGCTCACTACTCCCCTCTCCTCTTGGAGAAGGGCTGGGGGTGAGGCTTATATTCCTCACCACCTCCATCCTCACACCATATTTCTGCCGATAGTAGTCGGCGATGCTCTGGCAAACCGTGAGCCTCGCGTCGCACTTTGGCATCAGCTTTCTTTCTATCGTCTCCCACACCTGTTTCACACGCTCTCTCCCCACCAACTCGGGGACCTCGGGGAACAGCTCGTGCGCATCCATCACCAGTTTCCACCCCTTCAGGCGCGAGGCCACATAGCACCCCAGCAGCGTGTCCGTGTCGTTGGCCCACACAATATCGCACCTCGTCCGCATCAAGCGCCACCACAGCCTCACATTGTACTCCGCATAGAACCGCCACCCCTTCTTCTTTTTCATACCCAACTCCCTGCGGCCCAACAGCTCAACCTCAAATCCCGCTGCGCGCAGCGTCTCTGCATGGCGCATCACCCTCCGGTCGGTGACCAAATCATTCGTCACCGCCATCACTATTCTTACCTTTTCTCCACTGACACTCAATACACTAACAATAACTATTATCTATAATCTCTTATCTATTAACTATACATGTAACGTAATTCAAAAACATTTCGTATTTTTGCACTCGAATTTTTTATCAACAAAGAGTGTGAAAAACATAGTCATAACCCTTCTTCCGCTTGTGGCACTGCTTTTCGGAGCCTGCAGCGGAACCCATCATGTAGCCAAAACACCGCTCGAGGTACCCGTCTTCGAGAAGGAGCAAGTGTGGCAGCTCACCACCATGCGAGGCCGTCCAGCCGACCGCCAGAGCAAGGAAATCACCCTCCAGTTCAACAGCGAAGCCGGTTCCGTGAGAGGAATAATGGCGTGCAACACCTATTTCGGCCACTTCGTTTGCAACCCCGGAGACCCGGAGACCGGACGCTACCCCATCAGTATAACCCTCGAAGGCTCAGGCTCTCTCGGTTGTCCCGAAGCCGACATGAACGCCGACACACGCTTCTACGCCCTCCTCCCCAAGGCCACCCACGCCGTCTTCACCGCCACCTCCATCACCCTCTATCAGAACAGCAAGGAAATCCTCCACTTCGAACTTCGTTAGAAGTTTAAGTTATCAGTTTAAGTTATTAGTTGCCACCAACAAAGGCTGCATGAACTAAAAACTGAAACTAAAAACTAAAACTAAAATGAAATTAAGCTACAAATACCGCACCTTCAACGTTCCCCTATGGCTGCTGCGACTGCTGAAGCGCCGCATGTGCTATGTCCGCGCTGCCGGCGGCATCGTCACCGCTCCCGACAACTCCATGCTCCTCATCCAGCGCAACGGCCGCTGGGATCTCGCCAAAGGCAAGGTGGAACCCGGCGAAACCCTCCTCCAGGCCGCCCTCCGCGAAGTCAAGGAAGAGACAGGTATGGCGCCTGCGGCCGCGGGCTCGGTACCAGTCAAGACCTACCACCTCTTCCGTGCCCCTAAAGCCTGGTTCAAAGGCTCTAACCCTCCTCCTCACAAATGGCACCTCAAGCAGACCTCCTGGTTTCCCATGACAGCAGAAAAGCAGCCCGTTACCCCCCAACAGGAGGAAGGCATCACCGGCGGCTGCTGGGTCACTCCCGACGAATGGCACCGCCGCCTCTCCCACTCCTACGGCACCCTCAGAACCCTTGCCAACCAATGGAAACACTCTCGCAGATAGCCCTCACCTTCACCCCCGGACTCGGCAACGCCTCCATCCGCCGCCTCGTCGACCTCTACCCCGACGAGGACATCTTCGCCCTGCCCAAGTCCGAGCTGGAAGCCGCGTTCAGTAACCATCAGAGCATCCTAGACAATATTTTGAACAAGAGCGGATTCCCGCGTGCCGAGGAGGAACTGCGCTTCTGCGAGCAAAACCATATCCGACCCCTCTTCTTCACCGCGCCCGACTACCCCGAGCGTCTCAACCGCCCCGAGACCGACGACTGTCCCGCACTGCTCTATGTCATGGGCGACACCAACCTCAACCCCGAACGTCCTGTGGCCATCGTCGGCACCCGCCGCGCCACCGCCTACGGCATCGACAACACCGACCGCCTCGTTCACGAACTGAAATCCTACAACACACCGATAATCAGCGGACTTGCCTACGGCATCGACACCGCTGCCCACACCGCCGCCCTCGCCCACGGGCTGTCCACCGTCGCCGTCCTCGGCCACGGATTGGACCGCATCTATCCTGCCGAGAACCGCAATCTGGCCAAACAGATACTGGCCTCCGGCGGCGCCCTCGTCACCGAATACCCCAACGGCACCGCCATCAACCCGCGCTACTTCCCGGCACGCAACCGCATCATCGCCGCCCTGGCCGACGCCACCGTCGTCGTCGAAGCCTCCGATAAAGGCGGCGCCCTCATCACCGCCGCCATTGCCGCCAGCTACCACCGCGACGTCTTCGCCGTCCCCGGCCGCCTCACCGACACCTACTCGCGCGGCACCGTCAACCTCCTGGCTACCAACCGCGCACTCCTTGTCCGCAACGCCGACGACATAGCCTTCCAGCTTGGCTGGCCCCTGCTGGGACAGCAGCTGTCGCTGGACGGAATGAAAGAAACGCCCAAGCTCTCGCACGACGAGCAGAAAATAGTCAACCACCTGAAGACCTGCGACTGCCAGCCCCTCGAGAAAATTGCGGCCGCCGTCGACTTCTCCCTCCCCAAAGCGGCCTCGCTCCTCTTCAATATGGAAATGGCCAAGGTGGTGCGAACCCTCCCCGGCCATCTCTATCAGCTTGTCAATTCATAAAAGGCAATACTTGCCGCAGCGGCCACATTCAGTGAATCCACGCCGCGCTGCATGGGAATCTTGGCCACATAGTCGCACTGGCGCAACACACTGTCGCACAATCCGTCGCCTTCGGTGCCCATAATGATGGCCAGCCGCTCGGGTTCTTTCAAACAGGGGTCGTCGATGCTCACCGAGCGGTCGGTCAATGCCAAAGCCACCGTTTTGAATCCCAGTTCCCTAAGCTGCCCGTAGTGGTCAAGCCACGTCCAGGGAATCTGGAATACCGTGCCCATGCTCACGCGGCAGGCGCGACGGTTCAGCGGGTCGCAGCAGGTGCGCGTAAGCAACACGGCGTCAATGCCCAGCGCCGCAGCAGCGCGGAAGATGGCCCCCGTGTTCGTCGAGTTGACAACAGAATCCATCACAGCCACACGCAATCTCTTTCGTCCCATCTGTAGAGACGCTGCCTGCAGCGTCTCCTCCACCGACGGCATCACGGGCCGCCTCATCGCGCACAGCACGCCGCGCGTCAACTCGTAGCCCGTCAGTCCCGCAAGCACCTCGCGTTCACCGGTATACACCGGTACCTCCTCCCCCACCCCATACTCCTCGCACATCGCGCGCACCTGCGTATCTATATATTTACTCTCCGACAAAAAAGACAGCGGCTTCAGGCCCGCCACCAGCGCCACACGTATCACCTTCTCGCTCTCCACAATGAAAACGCCCTTCTCCGGCTCCAGCCGGTTGCGCAGCTGCGCCTCCGTAAGGTGCGCATAGACAGCCACCTCCGGCACATCCAAACTATCAATCCTGATTACTTTCATGTTTGCAAAGATACACAAAAAATCCGATTGCGACAAACATCGCACAAAACCCCTACCATCGACCTACCAACACCCTACCAACTCCTACCATGGTAGGAGTTGGTTAGGAGTTGGTAGGGAGTTGATAACTGGTTTATAGGTAATTAGTGCAAACCCGGTCTTTGGCATTTCCAAGCCGGTTTTCACCTTTCTTTTCTCCCGCCTTCGGCGGAATCTATATATCCATAGATTAATTGGATTTATGGATTACAGCCCACCAGGGCTGGGAGCATCATCTGTCTGATTTCCAATATTTCCGCCTTAGGCGGGGATTAGTCACCTTATCCAGTAGCCGAGGGAGACTGCAAGGAACCCCTGGCCATAGCCGTCGAGGGTGGGTTGCGAGCGGCGGACACCGTCCACAATCGGACCCGTTCCGGCAGGCAGAGGGTCGCCTCCCGTGACGAAGGGATTTCCGCACGCAAGATAGCTGACACCCAGGCTGAAACGTCCGTCGTAGACAATATCAAGTCCTACCTTCCAGGCAAATCCCCATCCGTGCTCCTCCATGTCGTCCATCACGCCAGGGGCGGCCATGCGCTTGCATGTGAGGTTGCGCCAATAGGTACCCACGGTGCCATAAAGCGCTATGTCCCAGTCGTCGCCAAAGCCGAAGACAGGCAGCGCAAGACCCACCGTCAAGGGGAAGTGAAGCGCGCGACCGACGTAAAGTCCCTCGTCGAGGGGTACAGCCGAACGGTTGGGATAGTCGCTCTGTAGCCAATGAACACCGTCGAGCATGACGACGATGATGCCGGGCCATCTCTTAGGGGAATAGCCGGCGCGGATGCCGGCGGTGAAACTGGTGGAGAGTGAGGGGGCGTTGGCGGTGGCACCTGAAGGGAATGCCGGACCGACGGTGACGCTGCCCCACCACTGCGCCTGGCAAATTGAAAATTGGGAATTGAAAATTGAGACTATCGCTGCAATAATCAATATTTTTTTCATAACCAGTAACTATTATCTTTTATCTATAATCTATAAACTAAATTGTTTTCATTAACGCAGAAGAGGCTAAAAAATTGCCCGATGAGTCAATGGCTGAAAAAATAAATTTGGCCAATTGCAAAAAAAATCGTAATTTTGCACATTGAAAAAAAGCAACAACAGAAAACTAAAACTGACAACTTAAACTTTACCCCTTAAACCCTAAACCTTAAACCCTAAACCTTAAACCTTAAACCTTAAACCCTAAACCCTACCCCCATGACCTACAAAGACCAAGAAGAGAAACTGTTCACCAAGTGGGCCCAGCGCGCCCGCAAACTGCACGATGCCGACATGATTGCCAAGGACGGCCTTTTGTACCGCGGCGAGCTGTGGTGGGACGGCCTCAACCAGGTGCACCGCCCCGCCGACGAGGAGCAGCTGTGGAACGATGCCGGCATGCGCCTCATGGTGCTCACCAAGGAACTTGACGAGGAGGACTGCTGGGACCTGCGCGCCGAGAGCGGCCGTGTGCCCTCGCCGCGCCTCACCGAGCGCACCGCCATGCGTTTCTTCCCCAACCTCGAGCTGTGGGTCTACGGTCTGATGACCATCCCCGAGCGCAAAACCCTGCCCTTTGGCAAGGCCGACAACGCCACGCGCCTCCAGGGCTTCTACGAGAACGCACCCATCGTCCGCATCAATTGCAAGAAACAGCCCGACACCAAGGCGGCCAGCAACGCCGTGTTGCAGAAATACATGGAGAACTACGCCGACCTGCTGAAGGAGCAGATTACCATGTACAACACAGACATCATCCTCTGCATCGGCGGTCAGGGCATCATGGTCGACTTCCTGCAAAAGCATGTCTACAAAGACCTTGAGCAGGTGAACCGCCACTGCTTCTACTCGCCCAAAGCCAACGTGCTGGTGGTGAAGCAATACCATCCCAACTACAACGTCTACAGCCGCAAGGAGATGTACTCCAGCATGATACAGGACTACCAAGCCTTCCTCAAGGCCACACCGCAATTCCCCACACAGCGATAAAAAAAAGAGGCCCGCAACGATGTTGCGGGCCTCTTTAGTTTCAGCTTCTCTTGTTAAGAATGAATTGGGTTACGCCACCCGTATAGCTGCTGATAATGGACGGCAGCTTGAATATCATCGTGTTGCCTTCATATTCCAGTTCCAGGTCGCCCACCAGGGAGCTGCCTGTAACAATCTTGACATATCTTTTGCCGTCGAAAGTGTAGTCGAACTCGCCGGTGGGCAGGTCGACACCGGGAATCTGCGGTGTGAGCGTGATGTCGGTGACACACTTGGTTTCTGAGTTAAACCTAAGGTCGGCGGTGACGGCGATAGACCCAATCATGGGTATATTGCTGAAAGTCTGGGTGCCCACCCAGCGAGTGCCGACGAGACTGACCGTCTTCTCGTCCTCCTCCTTGTCCTTCGAGCACGAAACCGTTGCCAACAGAGCCAGCGAAACAAAGGCCATCATCAGAATCTTCTTCATAAGAATTTGAATTTTAGATTTTTATTTTTACTGTTTAATAAATATCTCTTTTGCAAATATATAAAAATTATTCATTTCCCATTTCTAATTCCTAATTCCTAATTTCTAATTCCTAATTTCTAATTCCTAATTTTTCCAAACCTCCGCATCAAGGC
Source organism: Bacteroidales bacterium UBA2939 (assembly GCA_002349055.1). Classification (GTDB taxonomy): domain Bacteria; phylum Bacteroidota; class Bacteroidia; order Bacteroidales; family P3; genus Colimorpha. The sequence goes on from DECD01000028.1 coordinate 32,182, forward strand.
ATCCCACCATCGCGCCGGTAGCAGCCAGTGAAGGAAGATGACGGTGCCGGAGAGGCGTCCTTTGCGGTAGCGCGCCCGCGGCCGACGGCTGTCGACGGCGCGGAGGATGGCGCGCGTGATGACCCTGGGGCTGGAGATGAGGTTCGAGCGGTAGGCCCAATCCATAGTCTTTGCCCAAGGGGCGGCCGTGGGTTCGTAGGCGGTGTCCTTCGTCGACTCCGCCAGATGGCGGGCGGCGATAATGCCCCAGTCGGTCTTGATGGCACCAGGTTCTATCATCACCACGTCGATGCCGAAGGGCTTGAGTTCCATGCGCATGGCGTCGCTCAGGGCCTCCACCGAATACTTCGACACATGATACCATCCGCCAAAATAAAACACCGAACGACCTGCTATAGAAGAGGTATTGACAATACGCCCCCCACCCTGCTTTCGCATCGTCGGCAGCACCAACTGGCAGAGACGAGCCAACCCGAAGACATTCACCTCCACCTGCCGCCGCGCCTCCTCCATAGGCACCGTCTCGATGGCACCAAAGAAACCATAGCCCGCATTATTGACAAGGACGTCAATTCTACCTTCATTTTTCAAAATGGACTCCACGCCCTCTGCCATCGAGGCCTCATCGGTCACATCCATCCGTAATACCTCGATACCCTTTGCCTTCAGCGGCTCCATCTTTTCCACACGCCTCGCGGCGGCATAGACCTTGTGGCCTCGGGCAGCAAGCGCCTGTGCCGCGTCGAAACCAATGCCACTACTGGCTCCGGTAACAAGAACAACCTTCCTGACTTTATTCATTGCAACGTTTTTTTATTTCATAACGTCATTACATATATTATATTGTGTAATGGCATCGGCATGATACAATCCAAAAAAGCCTTTTGTCATTGGAACGGCAACCGTATCGCCAGGCCCGAACGAACCGTCGTCGCCCGTAGCAATGTAGATATACCCCTTCACTGGCTCTTCAACCCATACTGAATACTGGTTAACGTCCTTTCGGCGGCCTGCAAGGTAATGCTCTCGCACAACACCTCGTCCAACCTCTTGTTCATCACTTCCCAGCCATACATTGACAGAGAAAACGGCTGTCATCAATAGTCCCAAGCCAATCGCTGCGGACATAATACCAAAAAAAACGGGACCCCACCAGCCATCGAAATACTTCTTCAGTAGTGCAAGACCAACGACAGCGCCAACCACTCCCAAGACAAGCAAGACAACCCACAGGGGCAGCGTAAACGGCAAAACAGTCTCGCTGAAATCCCACCAGCCAATGATGGTAACACACAAAAATGCAAAGAAGACAACAATAAAAAGAATACTCCATAAACCCACCCCTAAGGAAGAATGACTGCCCATTAAACCAGCATGGCGTTTCTTTATTTTCTGCCAAAAAGTAAGTTTCTTCACCTCAAAAAAGCCATCTGCCATAGGGCGCAACTGCAACATAGGACGAGGCTCGTATGTGGACCTTCCCTGAGGCTCAATCTCCATTAGTTCAGCGCCCCCTTCATCATCGATTTCTACAAAACCATAGCGCGTGCCCGATGGGGCAACGGCAAAAATCTCATCGGTCGACGAGTCGCTCAAATCATAATAATACTTGCCACGAGGGAGTATTGACATAGACTCATCATCAGGCAGCTGAAACCACGCCTTGGCAACGACACCCTTATGTGATGAGAGCTCCGACTTGAAAAGATTGCAGAGACTGTGGAAATCCCAACTGTTACAGAGACGATTGGGCCGGACAACATACTGGTTGATTCGGTCGCCTTCCATCACCTTCAGAGATGTAATGGTTTCTTCATTTTCGAAAACCTTTTCGAAAAACAACAAATCCTTAACCACCGCCTGTATAGCCGTGAAAAGTTCATCCCTCGAAAGGCCCTCTATCAGTATTAATTCTTTCATAATATAAATAACGAAGAAAGACCCTGAATATTATAAACCTCATCGGATAAAAAAAGGAGTCCCTTGATGGAACTCCTCTTTAGAAAGATTGGCGGCGACCTACTTTTCCTCAGGAGTCCCGGAAGTCGAGCGCAGAGCCATGCTTGCATGAGCTATGCCGAGATGAAGGGACGTAGGCGGAGCCAACAAGTGCAGTATCATCGGCGATGTGAGGCTTAACTTCACGTTGTCGGCAAAGCCGACATCGAGGTGCCAAACCACCCCGTCGATGTGAGCTCTTGGGGGTGTGGTTTGGGACGTTTTCTTAACCGCTCCGCTGAAAAACGTCCGCCGGAAGTGTCACTGGCACTTCCGACTCCCCGGAGTACCTTTTATCCTTTGAGCGACGGCCCTTCCATGCGGTGGTATGCCGTCGGATCGGCCGACTGAAAACTTAACAATTTCGTAACAAAAACTTAATAAAAACTTAACCTTTTCGTAACATTTTTGAAACAATTTAGTTGTACTTTTGTATCATCAAATCAATAATACAAACAAGCATGAACATCACGACAATTCTACTGATTATCATTAACTTTACTGGTTCTCTTGCGGTGTTTCTTTTCGCCATGAAGATGATGAGCGAGGGTTTGCAAAAGGTGGCGGGGAGCAAAATGCGCGCCGTGCTTGGCAAGATGACTGGAAAGCCTCTGAGCGGCATTATGACTGGAACAGCGGTAACGGCGGCCATCCAATCGTCGAGCGCCACCACGGTGATGGTGGTGAGTTTCGTCAACGCGGGACTGCTTTCGCTCAGTGGCGCGGTAGCAGTCATTATGGGAGCCAACATCGGCACCACGGTGACGGCTTGGATTATCACCTTGCTGGGTCTCGGTGGTGGCTCTGGCTATTTTGACTTGCCTCTATGCATTGCAGCAGGCAGCCTTGCTTTCTTTTTCATGAAGCGCGACAAGATGCATTCCATCGGACAAACCATCATTGGCCTCGCGTTGCTGCTGGTTGGTATGCGCTGCCTGCAAAACGCGATGCCCGACCTCGGCAATTATCCGTCGATGCTGCACGGCCTCGCATCATTGAGTGGTTATGGGTTTTGGTCAGTGATTCTCTTTGTAGCCGTTGGCGCAGTGCTGACCTGCGTGGTGCAGGCTTCGGCGGCGACGATGGCCATCACCCTGCTGATGCTTCACAACGGCTGGATTGGTCTTGATGTAGCCATTGC
>DECD01000028.1:35425-36305 GCA_002349055.1 Bacteroidales bacterium UBA2939
CGGCAAACGTGCAGCAAGAGCTCACCTTGTGTTTAATGTTATAGGTGTCACTCTTACACTCATCCTGTTCCGTCCCATCCTCTCTGTGGTGCAGATGGTCTTTCCTGACGATGCACCAATGGCTCTTTCGCTCTTCCACACAATGTTTAACGTGATGAACGTCGGCGTGCAGTCGTGGTTCATTCCACAGATTGTGTGGATTGTTACACGTATGGTGCCAGAGAAGAAGGTGGAAACCGAGAACAACGATTACCGCCTTACATATATCAGTCGCGGTCCCGTCGGCACAGCCGAACTCAACTTGCAGAGTGCCAAAAAGGAGCTGCAACTTTTCTCGAAACAAGTGCTGAGAATGTATGCACTGCTGCCTGATTTGCGGACGGTGCGCAATATGAAAGAGATGGATGCCGTGGTAGGACACATAGAGCGATATGAACAACTAACAGACCGTATGGATATGGAGATAACCAAATTCCTTACCGCAGTCGGCAGCGGCGGTGTCAGTGCCCACGGCTCCGAGCGCATCAGTGCCATGATGCGTGTCAGCGACAACCTAGAAAGCATTGGCGACAGCATCCTGCAAATTGCATTGACACGCAAAAACAAATACTCCGACGCGGTGCATTTCAGCGACAGCCAAAACGCCAACCTTGCCGAGATGAGCGCCCTTGTCGAGAACGCACTGCTGGTAATGGACGGCAATCTCGTCGACTACGACCGTGCCGACCTTCAAGCTGCCAATGAAGCCGAGCGAGAAGTCAACCTCTGTCGTGACCGACTGCGCGGGGAACACCTCGAAGCACTCAAACATGGCCAATACGGTTACGAAGTAGGCAACGCCTACAGCAGCCTCTACGCACAATACGAGAAACTTGCCGAC
>DECD01000028.1:36425-36757 GCA_002349055.1 Bacteroidales bacterium UBA2939
GTCATCAAGTGCCGTAGGCCATGAGCACCTTATTTTAAAATCAAATACAGCGAATAACTACAAAATCACCACCCGCGAGAACTACATGAAGGAGAGCGGCCTCATCGACAACATGCTGCAAGACCTCCTGCAGTACGAGCGCCAGCTGAACCGCCTCGGGCTGCTCATCGTGGCCAACCAGCTGAAGGCGAAGAACGACGAGGTGCGCCAGCTCATCGCCCAGCGCAACGAGGAGCGAATGGAGCAGGTGCTCGGCGAGCTGAAAGCCGCCCGCGCCGAGAGCGATGTGGCCTACGCCGCCGTGGTGATGTTCACCAACGCCTACGCGCTGC
>DECD01000028.1:36871-39659 GCA_002349055.1 Bacteroidales bacterium UBA2939
GACGAGCCGCAGCCCGCCACGCCCGCCGAATAACCATGCAATCTTGCCCCGCATCATTGCGCGGATATGAAACAGAGTTGCAAAACGGCCTTGCGATGATGCGAGGCCGTTTTGCATTGGTGTAAATGCCTTTTGCAACGATGCGGGACCATTTTGCAACGCTGCAACGCCCAGTGCAATGATGCGAGACCGATTTACACGACTGCAAGAGGGTTTTGCGATGATGCGAGGCGAAATTGCACAGAAACCGCAAATTTTCGCCACCCTGCGGGCAATAAAAACCGCAAAGTGGCGTTTGTTTCAGTGATTAACTTTTAATGGTTTATGCTATTTAAGAAAATAATGTTAGTATGCGTGGCTCTTCTCTCCGTCGTCGCTACCGCTTCGGCACAGACTTCGTACAACGCCTACTACGAAAAAACCATATGCGCTTATAGCAGTATGGCGGAACGCAATTACACTCTGGCGGCGAAACTCTACGAAGAGGCCTTTGCCGACAATCTCCCTTTTCCTGACGACCTCGCCAATTTGCGCGACTGCTACCTCGCGATGGGTGACACCACCAGTGCGGTCAATTGCGTCAATCGCATGATTACCTGCGGATGGCAACTGCATGAGACTTATCCCGTGATGGACTTTACACCTATGGAAAACAGAATCGGGGCATTTGACTCGGCACGGATTGCCCAAATCACTGACATTTACCCGACGTTGCGCCAAAACTATTTGCAACAGATTGACCCCGCCAAGAACGCCTATCTCGAACGGATTGTCCTGAACGAAATCTTCTGCCAAGAAGTAAGGGATGGAGTGTTCGGTGAGGAGCGATGGACAAATGTGCTGTTTGCACAGAATGCGGCCGACCTTTGCGAACTGCTCAAGAACAAGGAGCTGGACAGAGAGCATGTCGACGTGTGGAACAGTCAGCTGCTACTGATTGCTTTGGTCCATTGTGCGAAAGCCTTGGGACTGAAAGAATATGCGAGAGAAAGGCTATACACCGAAATGATGGAGCTGTTGAAGCAGGAGGTGCTGAAAGGTAATCTGTATCCGGATGTATACGCCAGCGTCTATGACATCGTCTATTGGTTCAATTATGGCAAGTCCTACTATGGCAGGCAGCTTTCTTTCGACCCGGAGACCGGCAAGCACCGCTGCGTAGAGATTGAGGACACTGCCACCGTCGACAAGCGCCGCGCCGAGATAGGCCTTCCGCCCATTTGGGCTTTTTGTAAGAAATACAATATCACTCCTCCCGCCAATTATTAACCCCCTATTGCAGCCGCGCAACGCACAAAGTAAGGGTGTAAATCAAAAATGCAAAAAAAAGCGGAGCCGTGTGGCTCCGCTTTTCGCGTTTAGGGTGTTACTTTCGGTTTACATTTCGGAAAGTTTCTTGTAGCCTTCGTAGCGCAGCTTGGCGTTGTTCACTGCATTTCTTCTTGCCGCTGGTGGCGGAGAACGCGAAGATTCACAATACGGAGCAGAAGCTGACGGAGCGCGAGCTGGTGGCCGCCCTCACTGTTTTTTTAGGGAATGGTGAATTGTGAAAGAATTGGCGTAAAATGTGAAACTGCCGTGTGGCGGAATGTTCGTATCTTTGCAGTCGGAAACTGGTGAGGGTGAATGTGCGGAATATATTTAGTCATCAACGATTTACAAGAATATCAACCCCAAATGGAACTACCGATATGAGCGCAAAACACATTTTCACCATTGTCGCGGCGGGCGCGATGCTGTTGGCCGCCTGCGGCAAGAAAACGAACACTGACAAGGATATGAACACGTTATCATTCAACAAAGAGCAGGCGGCGGCGATGACCGCCATCGTCGCACTCTTCGAATGGGTAGCCGACAGCACCGAAGGTATCAACGAACTTTCAATTTTCAATTCTCAATTTTCAATTTACCCAAATCTCGCCAGCATGACGGTGACCGTCGAGACCGACCAGCCCTCCTCATTGACCCTGACCGATGCCACCGGCCGCGTGTGCGGACAGTGGAAAGTGGAAAACGGCAAGACCGCCCTCGACATCAGCCCTCTCTCCGCTGGTGTCTACTTCGTCCGCCTCTCCACCTCCCCTACCATAAGAAAACTGATAATCAGATAGCACACATCCAAAATGTTAACAATTATGAAACTTCACATCGTCAAAACCCTCGCCGCAATGTTATAAATTTCAGTAAATAATCTGGCTCATTCCTGCGACAGGCGCACCCGCGCCTGTCGCGGCCTTTTCTCTTTTTCTTTCCTCACTGCATAGTTTGAAATTCCCAAACAAACAACGGCCTTACAGCCAAAATGTTTAACAAAAAATTTCAAATCTATGCATTACCAATTCAAGCAAGACCTTGCCTCTGCCTATTTCCCCGACAACAGCAACGTTGCGCCAAGCGAGAGCAGAGAAAGCATGCTTACTATGCCGAGCCTAAGCAACGTCACCGAAGGTAAGGAAACCGCGAGCAAACGCTTCGCCCACGAAATCCATTCAAACAAACCCCTCCTCGCCGCCCTCCAAGCCACCGGCAACCCTGAAAGGGAACTGAGCACCGCTGAAATAAATTAAATGGAGCGAAGAACTCCCGCCCCCGCGAAATCCTCTCCCCAAAACAACTCCAAATCCTCTTCTCCTATCTAGGTGAGCCATAAGCCTCCCCCTCCCAAAAAACATTAAACACCGAGGGCGAGACATCCCGGCCTCGCCCTTAGGTATCTTATCAAACATTACTACATACACCATATTCAACATCACACTTACTTACATCTAATCATTAGTGTCCACTAAAA
>DECD01000016.1:0-36461 GCA_002349055.1 Bacteroidales bacterium UBA2939
GCACATATTGACGACCGCTCGCGGTCTCAAAGGAAATAAGGTTTATGCGTCTTCGCGCATTTATTTATTCTGACGTTCCGCGATGCGGAACTCAAAGGAAATAAGGAATATTATTTTTCAAAAGCCCTTTTTCAAGCATCAGGCAAGCATCTTCCCGCAATAAAAATGCCGCATCCACCCGCCAACAAAGCATCCCCCCCGGTTTCATTGGCGACCAAGTTGATAGAAGGACAAAGGTTGTACCCAGGCGGATGATAGGGTGTTGGTACGGCGGTGGTGCGGTGAAAAGTTTTTTTTGACGCCAATATACTATATTTCGTTTTTTGGCGTTAAGGGTGATATGAAAATAAGAAAGTATATATATATATTGCTGGCGGCGATGGTTTTCGGCGCGGTGCCCGCGAGCGGGCAGTCGGAGGCCGAGATGATGACGAAGCGCTACACCGATGCCTACGACAGCCTGATGAATAGTTTCTACCTCCGCCAGTTCTCCCACAGCCGCCTGTTGAGCAGCCGCGAGCTGAACATGGACGAGTTCGACATGATTCCCGACTCGGTGATTGCCAAGCGCCTGGCTGCGCTGCACACCGTGATTCCGATGACTTTCAACAGCGAAGTACGCTCATACATAAGGTTCTACCTCAAGTATATGTCGCGCCGACTCGACGTGATGCTCTCGCTGGGGCAGTACTACCACCCAATGTTCGAGGATGCCCTGAGCCGCTACGGTGTGCCGGAGGAGCTGAAGTACCTGACCATCGTGGAGAGCGCCATGAACCCCATGGCCACCTCGAGGGTGGGTGCCGCCGGATTGTGGCAGTTCATGTACAGCACGGGCAAGCTCTACGGCCTGGAGGTGAACTCGGTGGTGGACGAGCGCAGGGACATCTACAAGTCGACCTACGCCGCCGCCCATTTCCTGAGCGACCTGCACCGCGTGTTCGACGACTGGACGCTGGCCATAGCGGCCTACAACTGCGGCCCCGGCAACATCAACAAGGCCATTGCCCGCAGCGGCGGCAAGCGCGATTTCTGGGAGATATACTATTTCCTGCCGCGCGAGACGAGGGGCTACATCCCCGCCTTTATCGCGGTGACCTACGTGATGAACTACTACCGCGAGCACGGCCTGCGCCCCGTGGCGGTGAAGGTGCCCCTGCGGACCGACACGCTGATGGTGGAGAGCGACGTGATGATGTGCTATGTGGAGGAGTATACCGGTGTGGACGACGAGGAGCTGCGCACCCTCAACCCGCAGTACCGCGCCGACTATATCCCCGGTGCCACAGGTCCCTATCCCATCTGTCTGCCGACGGACAAGATGGAGATTTTCATCACCCATCAGGACTCTATCTACGCCCGCTCGCAGGACAGCCTCGCACGCCGTCCGATGACGGTGGAGCCGAGGAAGACGAAAGGGCAGAGGGTCAAGGAGTCGAAAGGCGGAAGGAGTGGCAAGGGCGGCAGCGGCCGCTACCACACTGTGAAACGCGGCGAGACCCTCTCGTCGGTGGCTCGCCAGTATGGCCTCTCGATAAGCCAGCTGAAGAAACTCAACGGATTGAAACGTGACCAAATCAACGTCGGCCAGCGCCTGAGGGTGAAAGGGTGATTTAAAGTTTAAAGTTTAAAGTTTAAAGTTAAAGTTTACGGTTTACGGTTTAAAGTTTATAGTTTGACATACGGGTTGGAAATGGACTTAAAGAAGATAAAGGAAATAAAAGGACTGAAATACTGGGTGGCGACGGCGGTGTTCGTGCTGGTGATACTTTTCATCGACCCCAACAACCTGCTGGTGACCATGAAGCTGGGCCGTCAGGTGTCGCAGCTCCACAATGAGGAGCGCGAGCTGGCTGAGGCCATCGTGGAGGACAGCATCAACAATGCCGCCCTGAAGAACAACCGCGACGCCTTGGAGCACTACGGCCGCGAGAACTACTACATGAAACGTGCCAATGAGGATATATTTGTGATTAAATAACAGGAGTGAAAGGGAGTGAAGGGGAGTGAAAAGGAGTGAAGAGACGATACTTCAAGCTAGCAATAGGATTGTCAAAATGATTATCAATAATAAAAAAACAAGTTGTGAGAAAGGCAAATTTCATTTGTCCTTTCACTCCTTCTCACTCCATCTCACTCCCTTTCACTCCTTGGTACTCATTCTTCTCATGGCAAGTCTGACGGGCTGCAACGCGTTGCGCAACTTCATGTCGCACGACCTCGAGGATGAGGATTTTATCATCGGCCAGCTGTATGTGGACGAGATGGTGGACGAAACGCCGGTGATTGCCAAGCCTGTGGAGACTCCCAGAAGCAGTGGGAAGAACCCCCTGGGCCTCACCTACAGTCCCGGCGACAACCAGCAACTGTACGAGGCCATCAACTCGTGGCTCGGCGTGCCCTACAAATACGGCGGAACCGACCGCAACGGCATCGACTGCTCGGCTTTTGTGGGCACCATCTACAAGCAGGTCTATGGCGTGAAGCTCAACCGCACGGCCAACGACATGCTGAAGAACGTCACCCCCATCGGCAAATCGCAGCTGCAAGAGGGTGACATTGTGTTTTTCAAGAATTCGAAGGGTAAGGTGTCGCACGTGGGCATCTACCTAAAGGATGGCCTCTTTGCACATGCGTCGACAAGCAACGGCGTCAGCGTGAGCCGTCTGGACAACGCCTATTGGGAGAAACATTTCTACAAAGGCGGTCGGGTCAAGAAGTGACATAACCCCCTCCCCCTGCGGGTACTCCCCCTTGAGAAGGGGGAGAGTTGGGAATCTGGATTTACTTTGTGTTTTTGTAACCGAGGGCCAGGAGGAGCGAGACGACTTTGTCTTTCACTTCGCCCTGGATGATGATTTCGCCGTCTTTGGCGCTACCGCCGGTGCCGCACTTGGTCTTCAGCTGCTTGGCCAGGGCTTGGAGGTCGTCGTCGGTACCCACGAAGCCGCGCACCAAGGTGACAGTCTTGCCGCCGCGGTGGTGACGCTCGATGCTCACGCGGAGCTTCTGCTTGTCGGGAGCCAGGGTTTCTACCTCGGGTTCCCCGTCGTTATAGTGAAAATCGGGGTTGGTGGAGAAGACAATGTTGTTCATTTGCGTGCAAAGATTTTGACCGAGCCGGGATGGTTGACGAAGTGGAGCTCCTTGCCCAGGTTCTCTCCCTCGCCGTCGATGTTGACCCACTTGTGGACGTTGCCCTCGATGACGAGCTCTTTGGCGCGGAACATCTCGGCATGCTGCGAGTGGTCGAGGAGGTTCATGAAGGCCATAGGGGCGGTGATGAGGATATGGTCGAGAGGTATCTTGTCGATGATGGAGATGTCGATGAGTCCGTCGCTGAGGTTGGCCTTGGGGGCCACAGAGAGGTTGTAGCCAAACTGGCGGCCGTTGGCCACGGCGATGAACCAGGCGCTGCGCTCGAGGGTGCGGCCGTCGACGGTGAGGCGGTAGGAGTTGCTCTGGTAGCTGGCGTATTCGCGGAGGATGAGGTTGGTGTAGGCCGCGAAGCCGCGGGTTTTGGCGGCTTTCATCAGGCGCGCGATGTAGGCGTCGAAGCCCACGCCGGCGGCGTTGACGGAGATATACTTGTCGTTGATGACGATGGAGTCGATGAAGTGCTCGTTGCGCTGGTTGAGGAGCTTGATGGCGCTGGCGGGGCTGAGGGGAATCTTCAGCGAGCGGGCCAGGCCGTTGCCGCTGCCGCATGGGATGATGCCCATGGTGACGCCGCTGTCCTTGAGGCCCTGGGCCACGTCGTTGACGCTGCCGTCGCCACCCACGGCCACCACACAGTCGTAGCCCTGGTCGACAGCCTCGCGGGCTATCTCGGTGCCATGGTGGATGTGCTCGGTGTAGCGCACGGTATAGTCGAAGAGGTCCTGGTTGAGGTTCTCCTTGAGTAGGTTCTCTATCTTCTTCTGTTTGCCAACGCCCGAGATGGGGTTGACCACAACGACGGTCTTTGTTTTCATTGGGCTAGGAGTTTGTTGTTCATTACACGGGTGAAATATTGCTGCACCACGGCTTTGAGGAAGCGGATATTCTTCGGGGAGCCGAATGCGTGACGGCCGCAGAGGACGGTGATGTCGTGCTTGGCGGGGTCGTCGGGGTTGTTGCTGACCATGCAGAAGTAGTCGTTGCCGAAGTAGACCTGCCAGCCCTGCGGCTGCTGTTTGATGCTCTTGCCGAAGGCAACGATTTGGTCGTCGAACTCCAGGCGGTCGATGAGCGAGGGCAGGAGGTCGGTCTGCTGGACGATGCGCTGGTCGACGCGTCCCACGGGATTCTGCGGGTCGTAGACAATCATGGGGATGCGGTAGGAGCCGTCGTAGTCGAGGTACTCGGGGCTGAGGCCCGGGCCGCTGTGGTCGGCGGTGATGATGAAGAGGGTGTTGTCGAACCACGGCTGCTTCCTGGCCTCGTTGAAGAAGTGGCGCAGCGAGTTGTCCATATATTCGACGCACTTCAGGATGGGGTGCTTGCCCTCGAGGAAGCGGCCTTTGTACTGCTCAGGCAGGGGGAAGGGGTCGTGCGAGGTGACGGTGAAGACGGTGGTGAGGAAAGGCTCCTTGAAGGTGCTGGTGTGGCGCACGACATATTGCAGGAACGGCTCGTCGTAGACACCCCATACGTTGTCGAAGTCCTTGTTGCGGCTGCGACTGTCGGCCTTGAACTCGTTGAGGCCGAGGTATTCGTGGAAACCGATGCGGGCGCATACCTTGTCGAAGTCCATCACGCCGTTGTGGCTGCCGTGGAAGAAGGCTGTGTGGTAGCCGTGGCGGTTGAGGACGGTGGGGATGCCGGCGATGGAGTCGTTGCGATAGGTGCAGTTGACAAACGGCACGTTCATCAGCGTGGGGATGCCGGTGAGGATGGCCGTGATGCCCTCGATGGAGCGTTTGCCGTTGGCGCGGCCCTGGTAGACGGTGCTGAAGCGTGCCAGCGAGTCGAGGAAGGGCGTGCGGGTGTCGGCATCGGCCTGACGGTTGTAGGTGCCGCTGTATTCCTGGCCGAAGCTCTCGACGATGATGAGGACGATGTTTTTCGGCTGTTTCGGGAGGGTGTCGACGACCAGGGTGTCGGCAACGGGGCTGCCCACGCCGCGGAACTCGGGGTTGAAGAGGCGGTCGGCCTCCAGCTGGCTCATGTATTCATGAGGCTCGAGCTGGGGCTGGAACAGGGTGCGGAGGATGTTGTAGCCGCTGTTGCTCACCACCGGGATGTTCTTGGGCTGGCAGAAGGTGGCGGCATCCGTCAGCTGGATGAATCCGCCGAAGCCGCCGCGCAGGAAGAACCAAGCGACGAGCAGTCCCACGCCGAAGCCGGTCCATTCGTTGGCTATGGCGGTGTAGGGGTTGCGCTTGGACAGACGGATGCGGAAGTTGAGGATGAGGAAGGCGATGATGATGAGGATGCCAAAGACAAAGGCATACCAATAGTTGACCATGAAGTGGGGGATGAGCTTGTCCATGGGGCCGCTGTTGCCGAGGTAGGTGAATATCTCGTTCGACAGCATGCGGTAGGTATACTGGAAATAGGCCGAGTCGGCACCTTTGGCCACCAGCACCACCAGCCACGGCAGGATGTAGAGGGTCTCGGCGATGATGCGGTACCACTTCTTCCAGCGGACCTTGACAGGCAGGAGCATCAGGATGATGTACGGCAGTAGGACGGTGCAGACCGTGGCCATGCCGAAGACGAAGTTGCCTCCGAGGATGCCCATCCATTCGCCGAAGCTGTCGGGGCGGAAGATGTGGCTGTTGGCCACGAAGAAGAGCACCTGCATGGCCAGCAGCGAGCCGAAGGCCAGCAGCAGCTTCCAAAGCAGGTAGATATAGGTGTTATGTCCTTTGTGTTCCATGGTCTAGATGATTGTTAGGGTCTCCATCCGGAGGTTTCGAGAATCTTGCGGCTGTCGGTCTCGGCAAAGAGTTTGCCGAGGCTGGCGCCGCTTTTTTTCATATATTGTTTGACAATCTGCCATCCGATGTAGGCGTTGGTGCGTGGGGCAGAGCCGTCGCCGAAGGCATTGGTCTTTGGGGCGTCGTCGAGGAGGTTGCGCAGCTTGGCCATATCGGTGCTGAAAAGCACGTCGTTCTGGATGAGCCATCCCCACACGTTCTCCAGGTTCTCCTCCATCCAGTCGAGCTGTTCGCGAGAGTAGCGCAGCTTGACGGTGTCGGGCGTAGCGGGCAGCACCTGGTCGAGGAAATAGAGCGTTTTTCCCTCGGCAATGGCATAGTCGAGGAAGGTGAGGTCGCCTTCGGGCAGCACGATGTGTGCGCGGGCGGCGGCAGACATGGCGTCGGATGCGATGTATTCGCGGCGGCAGAGGCGTGTGATGTAGGTGGGCACCCCGAATTGCTGCATCTCCTCGCTGTGGCCGAGGGTGTAGCAGTCGATGGAGATGGCCACATCGGTCAGGTTGCTGAAGACGCGGTTGGGATAGTTGCCGATGTCGGCGGTGATGAGGGTGTAGAAATTGCGGTAGTCGATTTCGGGGCAGAGCTCGCGGGCGCGCGCTGTGGCATCGCCCAGCTCCTGCTCGAGCCACGAGAGGTCGTGGTAGAGGCTGTCGGTGACGGCATAGACATGATGCACAAAGGGGTCGTTGACGAATCCATTAAGTGCAGCCATGAATTCTGGATTCTCGGGGTGGTAGTTGAGCAGCGGGGTCTGAAAGTCGGCGGCATTGCCTTGATTGGCAAAGAGGAACTGCTCGAAACGGTGTATCGTCACCGGCTCGGCCTTGTGGCCGCAGGCGGCAAAAGCCAGCATCGCTGGCAGCAGGTATGTGAGAAGACGTCTCATCAGTTGGTCAGTTTGAAATATTTCTCCAGCACGCGGAGACCTATGTAACGCTCGCGGCGCAGGTCGCGGAACTGGTCGACGTAAAGGTTGGCGTTGCGGGCCATTTCTTTGGCCTCTTTGATATGGCTGCTGTAGTAGTCGAGCTGTTGCTCGAGGTCGCTGAAGTCGTCCTTCACCTCCACATAGTGGACTCCCGGCACCAGCCGCTCTTCCATGAACCACGACTCGCACGTGGGCTTGGGCATGACGGCCAGCGAGTTGCTCGACATCACCCAACGCAGGTTCGACGCCACGTCGTTGCCCTCGAGAGCCATGATGTAGCGGTAGTCGAGGTGCTCGTAGAGCGAAAGGCGCGGTGCGGCGTTGCCCGAGTTGGGAATCTTCTCTTCGGCAAAGGGGCTGCCGCCCGAGAGGGTGTTGGCCACGTCAACGCGCGTGTTGCCGGCGAAAGTGTTGCAGAACTGTAGTCGGTTGGGCCGCTGGCCGATATAGCCGCGGAAGATGGCGCGGTCGGCCTTGGCCTCGAAGGGACGGCGGTCGCGCAGGTAGACATAATGGCGGCACTTGTCGAGTTTCAGTAGCACGCTGTTGCTATTGTCCTCGCTGCCCTGAGCGTGGGTGTCGTTGCTAAGGCTGCGGCTCTTCACGATGGAAGGGTAGGGGGGAATGTCGCGCACGTCGCCGAAGACGTAGTTCCAGCGCAGCTCGGGGTCGAACCATTGCAGCAGCTCGCGGCTGTCGTAATAGTAGGTGCTGCCGTGGTTGCGTTTCAGCAGTCCGCCGATGGTCTGGGCACCGGGGCCGAGGGCGCGGTGCTCGTCGAAACGGCAGTAGTAGTTCACGCGGTCTTCGATGTAGGCTTCGTCGTAGAGCCGTCGGCATGCCTCCATCTCGTGCTTCATGCGGCCGCGGAACAGGATATCGGGTAGAATATCTCTAAAGCCGGCTTTGAGGTAGTAGCCGGCTTTAGAGTTTTTGCCACTGTGCAAGATATAGCCTATGGTTGCGTTGGCCATGGGGCTTATTCTTCGGTTTTCTGTTCTTCCTTCTCGGCCTTTTCGGCTTCGTTGAGGATGCGGAGTTTGGCCTGCATCAGCGCAATCTGCTGGCGGGCGCCCTGCATTTTCTTCTCGAACTCCTGCTTCAGCAGGTCGGCCTGCTTGGAGCTAGCCAGGAAGCCCAGGTTGTTCTCCCAGAGGCTGAGGTCGCTGCGCAGCTTCTCAATCTTCTCCTGGAGTTCGGCTTTCTCGTTGTTGACGAACTTGCGTGCATCGCCGCCGGCATTCTTGATGCGCTCGCGGTAGGCGGTCTCTTCGGCCTCGCGGGCGCTGATTTTCAGCTGCTCGAAGATGCGGTCGATTTCGCCGCGGAACTCCTTGTGCAGGCGGTCTTTCTCGGCCATGGGCACGAATCCCACCTCGGCCCAGCGACGCTGGAACTCCTTGATGGCGGCCAGGTTCTCCTCGCGGTCCTCGCCGAACTGGTGGGCCTTCAACTCGCCTAGGATGGCCTCTTTCTGGGCCAGGTTCTCGCTCTCCGAGGTGCGGCGCTCGGCAAAGAACTCGCTCTTCTTGGCGAAGAACTCGTCGCAGGCTTTGCGGAAGCGCTGCCACACCTTCTCGCTCACCTTGCGGCTGGTGGTGCCGATGGATTTCCACTCCTGCTGCAATTCGAGCAGCTCCTCGGTGGCTTTCTTCCAGTCCTCGCGTTTGGCGATGGCTTCGGCCTTGAGGCAGAGGTCCACCTTCTTCTGGTAGTTGGACTCCTGCTCGTCGCGGATGGCGCCGAAGTATTCTTTCTTCTCGCTGTAGTGCTTGTCAATCATGCCCTTGAACTTGGTCCAAATCTCCTCGTTCACCTCGCGGGGCACGGGGCCGATGGTCTTCCACACCTTCAGCAACTCGTCGAGGGCGGCGGTGGTGTCGTTCCACTCTTTGGTGCTCTCGGGACGCTTCTCGGTGAGCTCGGTGGCCTTGTCGACGAGGGCCTGCTTGGCCAGCAGGTTGTTGTCGAGCTCTTCCTTGCGCTGGTCGTAGTACTCTTTGCGACGCTCGTCAATCTGGTTGGCGGCGTTGCAGAAGCGCTGCCAGATTTCCTCGTTCTGCTCGGCGGGCACGGGTCCCACCTCTTTCCAGCGGGCGCGGAGGTCCTGCAAGCCTTTGAAGGCTTTGGTCACCGACGGCTCCATGATGAGCTCTTCGGCGCTCTCGCAGAGTTTTATCTTCTCCTCGAGGTTGCGCTTCTGGTCGAGGGCGCGCAGCTCGCGGTTGATTTTTAGTTTGGCGAAGAACTGCTCAATCTGGAAGTGGTAGTTCTGCCACAGGTCGTTCATCTGCTCGCGGGGCACCTCGCCGATGGCTTTCCAGCGCTCCTGGATGCTGTTGAACTTGTCCATGGCGGTGCGCACCTGCTCCTCCTCGGAGTCTATGAGCTGGCGCATCTCCTCGATGAGGGCCTGCTTGGCCTCGAGGTTGCGTTTTTTCTGCTCCTCGAGTTCTTCTATATGTTTCTGGCGCATGGCGCGGTACTGGTCTTGCAGGCGGTGCATCTCCTCGGCCACGGCGTCGTTTTCGTTCTGGTAGTCGTCTTTGTTGCCACCCTCGGCGATGAACTTCTCGAAGGCTGCATTCTGCACTTCGCGGTTCAGCTCGTTGAATCGGTTGCGGATGGCGGCGACACGGTTCTTGATTTTCTGTACATCCATGCCCAGCAGCTCCTTCATGGCAGCCACCAGCTCCTCGCGGGTGTTGTTGCTGTAGTCGGGCTCGGGTTCGGCCTCCTCGACGGGAGCTTCCTGGGTTTCATGTGTCTCCGTGTTCTCGGAAGCCTCTGGCATGACCGGGGTTTCCGGTGTGGCGGGTTCGGTGTTGGTGTTCTCGGTCACCTCGGCGGCGACGTTCTCAGGGTTCGGCAGAGCCTCGTTGACGGCATTCTGCAGTTCGTTGGTTTCTTCCATGTTAATGGTCTTTTTTGATAGAACTACTTCTGTAATAATATTTTACAGGTTATTAATCATGCTCCTCTTTTGTCAAGAGCAAATGCAAAGATACAAATTTTTTTCAAAAAATAAAAAAAAAGTTGTCCGGTAGCCCTTTTGGGCAATGTTTGCGCAATGATGCAACCATACTTCAACGATGCCGCATCGTTGAAATATCGTCGAAGTATCGTTGAAGTATCGTTGAAATGACCTACCGGGTGTCAGCTATTCCTCTTTGAGGAAGGATTCTACCTGGTCGAGTTGCAGGGCGTTGGCGACGGAGTAGCTGCCGACGCTTTCGCGACGGAGGGCGGAGAGGAAGGCTCCGCTGCCAAGGGCGAGGCCGAGGTCGCGCGCCAGCGAGCGAATGTAGGTGCCCTTGCCACAGTGGATGCGGAAGTCGACCTGGGGCAGGTGCCCGGGAACCTCGCCTAATGGGTTCTGGTAAAGGTTTTTTTGATGGATGGAACTAGTAGTACTAGAGGAACTAGATGTACTAGATATACTAGATATACTAGTAATACTAGAACTTCTAGAGCCTTCACGAAAGCTGGTGATTTCGAAACTGTAGACGGTGACGGCCTTGGGCTGGATGGTGGCGGTGGGGTCGTCGAGGCGGGCATACTCGTAGGCGCGCTGGCCGTCGATTTTCACGGCGCTGAACATGGGCGGCACCTGCTGGATGGTGCCGACGAACTGGCGGGCCGCCTCCTCGACAAGCGGCTGAGTGATATGCTCGTAGGGATAGTAGTGGTCGACGGGACGCTCGAGGTCGTAGCAGGGCGTGGTGGCGCCGAGGACCATGGTGCCGGTGTAGACTTTGTCGCCATCCTGCAACTGCGGGATGCTCTTGGTGGCCTTGCCGAGGCAGACAAGCAGAAGGCCCGTGGCCAAGGGGTCGAGCGTTCCCGCGTGGCCTATCTTGAACTTTTTAAGGCCGTAGGTGTTTCGCACTACGGCCTTAATCTTATTGACGGCCTGGAACGAAGTCCACTGCCGCGGTTTGTCGATGGAGATGACGATGCCCGCCTGGAGTTGCTCTATAGTAATCATGGGCTTTCCTGGGTTTTCCTAGGCATTCCTAGGTGCTCCTAGTCTATCCGAGGAGCGGAATGACAATGGTGAGGATACCCACGATGGCGCAGTAGAGGGCGAACCAGATGAGCTTGCCTTTCTTGACGATGTTGATCATCCACTTGCAAGCCAGGCAGCCGCTGATGAAAGCAGCAATGAAGCCCACGGCGAGGACCACGGGCGAGATGCCGGCCATGGCCTGGCTGACGCCCATCTCGGCCATATCCTTCACGTCGAGCAGGGCTTCGCCGAGGATGGGAGGGATGACCATGAGGAAGGAGAACTGGGCGAGGCGTTCCTTCTTGTTGCCCAGCAGGAGGCCGGTGGCGATGGTGGAGCCCGAGCGCGAAAGTCCCGGCAGGACGGCCAGGGCCTGGGCAATGCCGATGACGAAGGCGTGGAGCGGCGAGATGTTCTCGCGCTGGCGCGGCTTGGCCCAGTAGCTGAAGGCCAGCAGGGCGGCGGTGACCATCAGGCAGATGCCCACCAGGAGGAGGCCGCTGCCGAAGATTTCCTCCACTGTGTCCTTGAAGAAAAATCCCACGATGGCCACGGGAATCATCGAGACGAGGATGTTGACGGCATACTTCATGCCCTCGTTCCATTTCCACTTGAAGATGTCGGCGAAAATCCAGACAATCTCCTTCCAGAGGATGACGACGGTGCTGAGGACCGTGGCCACATGGACGGCGATGGTGAAGGTGAGGTTCTCCTCGCCGTTGAGGCCGAAGAGGTTGGCACCGAGGGCCAGGTGGCCGCTGGAACTAACGGGCAGATATTCGGTAAGACCCTGGACGATGCCCAGGATGAGCGCTTGTAACCAATCCATACGTTATTTCTTTCTAGCTTTGTACATGATGGCGAGAATCTCGACCACGAAGCCCACGACGATGAGGATGGGAGCCACGACGAGGCGGCGGTTGTCGAACATGGCGGGGTTGAAGGTGTTGGGGTCGTCGCTGCCGCCGCCGGAAAGGAGGATGTATCCGAGGGCGAGGATGACGAGGCCGACACCCATCAGCACATAGTTGAGGAGTCCGAAGGCAAAGCCGAGGTTTTTGTTGTTTTCTTCTTTGTTTTCCATGGTGTTATTCATTTTTCGAAATATAACGGTGCACGGTGGCGATGGTGGAGAGGTAGGAGATGAGGATGCCCACCAGGATGACCGCCAGCGCGATGAGTGTGTACCAAAGCATGTGTGTGGAATTCAGCAGGTCGACGCCGAACTGGTTGCTGAAGACCCAGAGAGTGATGAGCAGCAGGAGGTCGGCGATGAGGCCGCCGATGGCGCCGTAGGCAAGGCTGCGCAGGCGGAAGGGACGCGAGATAAAGGAAGCTTTGGCCCCCACCAGCCGCATGGTGGCAATGGTGTCGCGCCGCGAGAAGAGGGCGATGCGGATGAGGCTGGAGATGAGTACGATGGTGATGACCAGCAGCAGGGTCACAAAGACGATGAGGAACCAGGAGAGCTTGTAGAAGATGCCGCGGAGGTCGTTGACGATGTTCTCCTGATAGGCCACGCCGGTGACGAAGCTGTGGCGGCGCATCTTGGCGCAGAATCGGTCGAGGGTCTCGGTGCTGTTGTCGGGCAGCAGGGCCACGTTGAAGTTGACCATCAGCGAGGGGTAGAGGGGGTTGTAGCCGGCGAAGTCGACAAAGTCCTCGTTGAGTTCCTGGGTGAATATCTCGGCAGCCTGCTTTTTGGAGATGTAGTCGACATGCTTGACGACGGGCATCTTGGCAATTTCTGCCTTGAGGGCCATCGCCTGGCTGTCGCTGACATCGGGGGTGAGGTCCACCTTGTAGGTGATGCGCTCCTGTGCGTCGTGGGTGAGACGGTAGGAGTGGTACTCGAGGGTGAGCAGCAGCCCCAGCATAAAGAGCACCAGGAAGATACCGAGGATGGTAGCTCCGTGCGTGCCCCAGAGATTGACTTTATTCTTCAAACCTTAAACCTTAAACCTTAAACTTTAAACCTTAATTGGCAAGCATTACTGGCATGACGAGCATGAGGATGTCGTCCTTCTTTTCGCTGTCGTCTTCACCGTATGGGAATATGATACCCGCGCGCGAGGGGTGCGACAACTCGACGAGCACCTGCTCGCTGTCGAGGTAGGAAATCATCTCGGTGAGGAACTTGGCGTTGAAGCCGATGTCCATGGGGTCGCCCTCGTACTGGCAGGGGATGGTCTCGCGGGCGTTGTTGGAGAGCTCGAGGTCTTCGGCCGAAATCTCCAGCTTGTCGGCGCCGATGGAGAGACGCACCTGGCGGGTGGCCTCGCTGGCGAAGATGCTCACGCGGCGCAGGGTGTTGAGGAACGACTGGCGGTCGAGGATGAGCTTGTTGGGGTTGTCCTTGGGGATGGCGGCCTCGTAGTTGGGGTAGCGGCCGTCGACCAGGCGGCAGACGATGTAGAAGTTGTCGAAGGTGATGAAGAGGTTGGTGTTGTTGTATTCGATGGTCACTTCGCCCTCTTCCTTGCGGCCGGCGAGGATGTTTTTGACGATGATGATGGGTTTCTTGGGGAGGATGAAGTTGGTGCTCTCGTCGCTGGTGACGTCTTTGCGGCGGTAGCGGACGAGCTTGTGGGCGTCGGTGGCCACGAAGGTCACGCCGTCGGGCGTCATCTCGCAGAAGATGCCGCTCATCTGCTGGTGCATCTCGTCGTTGCTGGTGGCGAAGACGGTCTTGTTGATGGCGTTGACGAGGGCGGCGCTGCTCATCATCACCTTATTGGTGCTCTCGGCCACGGGCATGGTGGGATAGGTGGCGGCATCCATGCCGGCCAGGCGGTACTGGCCCTCGCCCGAGACGATGTCGACGGTGTAGTTCGAGGGGTCGACGTCGAAGGTCAGGGGTACATCGTCGAAGGTCTTCAGGATGTCGAGGAGCATCTTCGAGGGGATGGCCACCTCCTCGGGGTTCTCCATGCGGCCCGTCTCGACGGTCATCTTCGCCACGAGGGTGGTGGAGAGGTCGGTGGTCTTGATGGTGAGGTTGTTCTCCTCGAGATGGAAGAGGAAGCACCCGATTATGGGCATGGTGTTGCTCGACGAGAGCACTCCGCTCAACGACTGTAACTGCTTGTGTAACTGTTGACTGTTGACGATAAATTTCATATTCTCGGTGTTTTTAATTATTCGTATTCAAAATGCAAAAGTACAAAAAAAGTTGGTCTCGGGAGGATATTTTTGTTAACAATTAATCAACACTCACCGTCGTAAAGACCCCCATGGGGATGTCGTCGAGGTCGTCCCAGTGGACGGAGCAGTTGACGCGGGCGTACTTGCTGTCGAGGTAGAACGCGCCCTTGATTTGGTCGTGGAGGTAAAGCAGGCAGTCGGGGTCGTAGAGGATGACCACATTGTCGTAGGTGATGCCGTACTGCGAGGTGTAGGTGACGCCGTAATCGGTTGGTGACGAGAGTTGTACGAGGTATCCCACATTGGGGCGTGTGATGGAGAGCTCGCATTCGCGGGTGTCGATGATTTCGCCCTTGAAATCCACCTCGTCGTGCTTGGAGCAGGAGGTGAGAAGTAAGAGGTAAGAACTAAGAAGTAAGAGGGTTCCTAGTTTAAAACAGACGGAGTGCTTCATTGAGGGATGTTTTTTTGTCGGTGGATTCTTTTCGTTGGCCGATGATGAGGGCGCAGGGCACCTGATAGTCGCCGGCGGGGAAATGTTTGGTGTGGCTGCCGGGGATGACCACGCTGCGTGGCGGCACATGGCCGATATAGGTCTTTGGCTCCGAGCCAGTAACGTCGATAATCTTGGTGCTGGCGGTGATGACGGTGCCGGCGCCGAGGACCGCCTCGGTGCCGATATGGACGCCTTCGACCACGATGCAGCGGCTGCCGATGAAGCAGTTGTCCTCGATGATGACGGGCGCTGCCTGCACGGGCTCCAGCACACCGCCGATGCCCACGCCGCCGCTCAGGTGCACGTTCTTGCCTATCTGGGCGCAGCTGCCCACGGTGGCCCACGTGTCGACCATTGTGCCGCTGTCCACGTATGCGCCGATGTTGACATACGACGGCATCAGTATCGCCCCGGGAGCCAGATAGCAGCCGTAGCGTGCCACAGCGGGCGGCACAACGCGCACGCCCTGAGCCTCGTAGCCGTGTTTCAGGCGTATCTTATCGTGGTACTCCATAGGCCCTGCCTCGAGGGTCTCCATGCCGCACAGCGGGAAATACAGCAGCACCGCCTTCTTCACCCACTCGTTCACTTTCCACTCTCCACTTTCCACTTGTGTGGACACTCTCAGTTTGCCGCAATCTAGCTGTGCAATAGCCTCTTCCACAGCCTCTTTGTATTCTTTTTCTTTCAGCAGCTCGCGGTTCTCCCACGCCTGCTCAATCAGTTCTTTCATCGTCAAAAAAAATGTTTTCTATAATAACTTGTTTGCAAAAAAAATATTGCCCCGCCCACAAAATTATTTCAACCAAGGATCGGGTAGTGCTGTTGTCCGCTTGTTCTTCGCTTGTTGTTCGCTTGTTCTTCGCTTAAAAAGCGAAGAACAAGCGAACAACAGACGTTTATCAACTGAACATCAAGCGAAGTTGATGGCTTGTCTTGGGGTTGTTGAAAACATTTTTTCGGCGGTTCGAATATTATTTGTATATTTGCACAAAATATTAAATACAAATTTATGAAGCAACTTATTGAATGCGTGCCCAATATCAGCGAAGGGCGCAACATGGATATCATCAATCAGGTGACTGCCGAGATTGAGAAGGTGGAAGGTGTGAAACTTTTGGATGTCGACCCCGGTCAAACTACCAACCGTACGGTCATCACTTTCGTGGGTGAACCCGAGCCCGTCCTCGAGGCCGCCTATCAGGTGGTGAAGAAGGCTGCCGAGCTTATCGACATGACCCAGCACCACGGTGCCCACCCGCGTCAGGGTGCCACCGACGTCTGCCCCCTCATCCCCGTGAGCAACATCACGATGGAAGAGGTCGTTGAGTATGCCCACAAGCTGGGCAAACGCCTCGGCGAGGAGCTGCAGATTCCCATCTATTGCTACGAAAACGCCGCCTTCATCCCCGAGCGCCGCAACCTGGCCTACTGCCGTACCGGCGAGTACGAGAGCCTCAGCAGCCGTCTCGGCACCGAGCAGTGGAAGCCCGATTTCGGCCCCAACGCCTGGAACGACCACACCGCCCATACCGGTGCCACCCAGGTGGGTGCCCGCGACTTCCTCGTGGCCATCAACTACAACCTCAACACAACCAGCACCCGCCGTGCCAACGCCATCGCTTTCGATGTGCGTGAGAAAGGCCGTCCGAAACGTGAGGGTGGCAAGCCCAGCGGCAAGCCCATCAAGGACGAAAACGGCAAGACCATCATGATTCCCGGCACCCTGAAGGGTACCAAGGCCATCGGCTGGTACATCGAGGACTACGGCATCGCCCAGGTCTCCATGAACATCACCTCCATCAAGGTGGCTCCCGTGCACCTCTGCTTCGACGAGGTGTGCCGCTGCGCCGCCAACCGTGGCCTGCGTGTCACCGGCTGCGAGATAGTGGGTCTCATTCCCAAGAGTGTCCTTATCGACGCTGGCAAGTACTACCTGGCCAAACAGCAGCGCAGTCTTGGCGTCAGCGAGGAAGAAATCATGAAGGTGGCCATCAAGAGCATGGGGCTCGACGACCTGAAGCCCTTCGACCCCAAGGAGAAGGTTATCGAATACCTCATCGAGGACCACTCGAAGAAGAAACTTGTCGACCTCACCTGCCGCGGCTTCTGCGACGAGACCGCCAGCGAGAGTCCCGCCCCCGGCGGCGGCAGCGTCAGCGCCTACATGGGTGCCCTTGCCGCTTCGCTCGGCACCATGGTGGCCAACCTCACCGGAGGCAAGGCCGCCTATGACGACGAGTGGGAGAAATTCAGCGACGTGGCCGTCAAGGGTCAGGCCCTGAAGGACGAGTTGCTGCACCTCGTGGACGAGGACACCGCCGCCTTCAACAAGATTATGGACGCCTTCGGCCTGCCCAAGAAGACCGACGAGGACAAGGCCGCCCGCAGTGCCGCCATCCAGGAGGCCACCAAGTTTGCCACCGAGGTGCCGTTCCACACCATGCAGAAGTGCCTTGCCGCCTTCGAGGTGTGCCGCGCTATGGTGGAATGGGGCAACCCCAACAGCGTCACCGACGGTGGCGTGGGAGCTCTGGCCGCCCGTGCCGGTGTGATGGGTGCCCACCTCAACGTGAAGATCAACGCTTCCTCGCTGAAGGACGAAGCCTTCAAGGCCGACATCCTGGCCAAGGCCCAAGCCATCGAGGACGAGGCCATCAAGCAGGAGCAGGAAATACTGAAAATTGTCAACGAAAAAATTGGTTTGTAATATGAAGAAGAAAGTTTTTGCAATTGCAGCTCTCGTGATGCTGTTGGCCGGAGTGGCCGCCAGCTGTACCCACCACACCTGCCCCGCCTACCGCGGAAGCACGGTGATGGTAGACAACGGTAACGCCAGCGAGAACGCATAACGTAGCAGCCCGCAATGCCGACCACCACAGCAACACGACGCAAAGACAGGCTGACATACACGCAGGCCTTTGACATCAACGGCAACACACCTCCTCAGGCGATAGCGCTTGAGGAGAGTGTGTTGGGCGCTTTGATGCTCGACCAGACGGCTCTCATCAACGCCATCGAGACCCTGCATGTTGAATATTTCTATAAGCCTGAGCACCAGACCGTCTACAAGGCTATAAGGAAACTCTTCGAGCAGAGCCAGCCGGTGGACTTGCTGACGGTGGTGGAGCGTCTGCGTCTGGACGGTGAACTTGAGGCTGCCGGCGGCGCCTACGCTGTTTCCAAGCTCACCGAGAATGTCGTCTCGGCTGCCCACATTGAGTACCACATCCGCGTGCTGAGTGAGAAGTTCATCCAGCGCGAGATGATTCGCATCTCCACCGAGACCATCACCGAGGCATACGACGAGACCACCGATGTGGTGAACCTGCTCGACAAGACCGAGCAGCGCCTAATGGACATCAACGACAAGAACTTCCGCTCGGACTACCATCCCATGGGCGACTTCGTCACTATGGCCATGGATCAGATTAAGGAGGCCGGCGAGAAGAGTGACGGCTTGAGTGGATTGGAGAGTGGATTCATCGGCCTCGACCGCATGACGGCGGGTTTCCAACCCGGCACGTTGATTATCCTTGCCGCCCGCCCCGCCATGGGTAAGACGGCTTGCGCCCTGAGCATGGCCCGCAATATCGCTGTCGACTTCAAGAAGGCGGTGGCTTTCTTTTCGCTCGAGATGACTGGCCAGGAACTGGCTATGCGTCTCATCAGCAGCGAGGCCAAGTTGCCTGGCGACAAGCTGAAGAAAGGCCATCTGGAACCTTACGAGAAGGAGCAGCTCAA
This sequence comes from Bacteroidales bacterium UBA2939, assembly GCA_002349055.1. GTDB lineage: Bacteria > Bacteroidota > Bacteroidia > Bacteroidales > P3 > Colimorpha. The sequence continues at coordinate 18,249 of DECD01000016.1, forward strand.
GCGCGGTGCCCAGCCGCTCAACAGCGCCCCCATCTACATCGACGACACGCCGCAGCTCACCATTTTCGAACTTCGTGCCAAAGCCCGCCGACTGAAGCAGCGCTACGACATCCAGATGATTTTCATCGACTACCTGCAACTCATGTCGAGTGGCAGCAGCGACACCCGCAACGGCAACCGTGAGCAGGAAATCAGCATGATCAGCCGCCAACTGAAGGCCCTTTCCAAGGAACTCCAGATACCGGTGCTGGCGATGTCGCAGTTGAGTCGCGCCGTGGAGAACCGCGTGGGTAACAAGCCCCAGTTGAGCGACCTCCGCGAGTCGGGCGCCATCGAGCAGGACGCCGATATAGTCATGTTCATCTATCGTCCCGAGTACTATGGCATTCAGGAAGATGACCACGGCAGCACCCTCGGTATGGCCGACCTCATCGTGGCCAAGCACCGTAGCGGTGGCACCGGTGATGTGCGCCTGCGTTTTGTCAAGGAGTTCGCACGCTTTGAGAATCCGCCTCAGCTGGGTCTCGAAGGCTTCGGGGACGGCATGCCGCAGAATGCCAACTTTGACCAGGGCGGCAGCATGATTGTTGACTCGAAGATGAACGAGGATAACTTGTCGCAACCGTATGGGAACAACGAGTTGTCCGTGGAACCCGACGGCGATGTGCCGTTCTAAATTGATCATCTATTATGGAAGAGCAGATAAGAAAGCAGTTGAAAGAGATAATGCAGCAGGAGGTGGTCCTGGCCACCGGCTGTACCGAGCCTGGTGCAGTGGCTCTCTGTGTGGCCAAAGCCGTCGAGACTTTGGGCTTCGAGCCTACGGCCATCACGCTTAAACTTAGCAAGAACGTCTACAAGAATGCCATGGGCGTGGGTATCCCCGGCACAGGTATGATTGGATTGCCCATCGCAGTGGCTATGGCTGTCACCCACGGCGACTCTTCGCGCGGCCTCGAGGTGCTCACCATTCCCGCCGACCAAGTGGAGGATGCCAAGCAGTGGCTCGCCGACAACGCCGGGAAAATCAACATTGGTATCAAGGAAACCTCAGATAAACTCTATATCGAATGTTCTGTTTCCAGCGCCAGCTGTTGTTCCGCCGCAGCTTCCACCGCCACCGCTGTCATCGCCAAGCGTCACACCAACTTCATCTTCATCAAGAAGGACGACCAGATTCTCCTCGACCATAAGCAGGGCCTCTTCCAGGAGCAGGATAACGACGACAACCCCCAGGAGGATAACAAACAGCGTCTGGAGCTTACCGCCCGCATGGTCTACGACTATGCCACCACGGCTCCCCTCGACGAGCTGGAGTGGCTGCGCGACACGGTGGAATACAACACCGCCGCCTCGCAATGTGGCCTCAGTGGCATGGGACTGCACACCGGCGAAATCCTGATGGAACAGGCTAGGGGAGACATGGTGCATACCGTTGTGGCACGCACCGTGGCGGCCTCCGACGCCCGCATGGACGGCTGCACCAAGCCTGTCTACAGCAATTCCGGCTCGGGCAACCAGGGCATCACCTGCACCCTGCCGGCGTACTACTATGGAACGTACAAGGGTTGCAGCGACGAGCAGATTATGCGCGCCGTGACGATGAACCACCTCATGTCTATCTACATCAAGCGTGGCATCGGCCGTTTGAGTGCCCTCTGCGGCATCGTCAACGCCACTATGGGTGTCAGCGCGGCATTGACCTACCTGGAGGGAGGCGGCTACGAGCAGGTGTGCTACGCTATGAAGAACATGATCAACACCCTTGCCGGCATGGTGTGCGACGGAGCCAAGCCCAGCTGCGCCCTGAAGATGAGCGTGGGCCTCTACAGCGCCTTCGTCTGTGCCGAGCTGGCTGTCCACGACCGTGTGGTCGACCGCACCGACGGCCTCAGCGAGAGCGACATCGACTGCTCCATCCGCAACCTCGGACGTCTCGGCAAGGACGGCATGAACCAGACCGACGACATGATTCTCGACATTATGACCCACAAGAAATGAGTTCCACCTTGGAGTGTTGAAAACTTTTTTATACAAAAGGATTCCGTTTATAAAAAAATAACTAATTTTGCAGCCAAATTTTAACGTAATAAATATATGAGTATGGACAACAAAGAGCAAAGAAAAGAAGAACTCTACAGCCAGGCCATTCCTGCCGGCAAACGCAGATATTTCTTCGACGTGAAAGAAACCCGCGGGGGTGACAAGTTTATTACCATCACCGAGAGCCGCAAGTTGTTTGACAACAACACCGGCGACGTCTATTTCGAGAAAAACAAGATGTTCCTTTATAAGGAGGATTTCGACAAGTTCCGTCAGGGCCTCGACAATGCTTTCTCGTTCATCGAGACCGGCATCGTGCCTCCTCCCGTTGTTGTGGAAGACAACTGGCATAACGACTCTGTCGAGAGCAAACTGGATGAAATTGACTTTAAGTTCTGACGAGCGATGGGCAAGATAATTTCCATCGCGAACCAGAAGGGAGGTGTGGGAAAGACCACCACGGCGGTCAATCTCAGCGCCGCGCTGGCGGTACTCGAGAAGAAGGTGCTGCTGGTCGACTGCGACCCGCAGGCCAACGCCACCTCGGGCCTCGGCGTGAACCCCGACGAGCTGGAGAAGAGTGTCTACGACTGCATCCTCGGCCAGGCCAAGGTGGAGGATGTCATCATCGAGACCGACACCCCCAACCTCGACCTTCTGCCTACGCGAATCGACCTCGTCGGTGCTGAGGTGGAGCTTATCAACGAGAAGGGACGCGAGCAGTTCCTCGCCCGCATCCTCGAGCCGTTGAGAGGCAACTACGACTTCATCATCATCGACTGCTCGCCGTCGCTGGGCCTCATCACCGTCAACGCCCTCACGGCCTCCGACTCCGTTATCATCCCCATCCAGAGCGAATATTTCGCCCTCGAGGGTCTCGGCAAACTGCTCAACACCGTGCGCATCGTCCAGACGCGCCTCAACCCGAAACTCTCCATCGAGGGACTGCTCATCACCATGTACGACAACCGTCTGCGCCTGGCCCGCCAGGTGGTGGAGGATGTCCGTGGACACTTCAAGCAGATGGTGTTCGACACGCTGATTTACCGCAATACCAAGTTGGCCGAGGCTCCCTCCTATGGCAAGAGCATCATCATGCACGATGCCGCCTCGACGGGAGCGGAAAATTATTTGAATCTCGCTCAGGAAATATTGAAAAGGAATAGTATATGACAGCAAAGAAGAGTGGCGGTTTGGGCCGAGGCCTGAGTTCGATACTGCCCGACACCAAGGACCTCGAGGTAGCGAATACCGTTACCGCCGCCATCAGCACCATACCTATCAAGAAGATAGTCGCCAACCCCTATCAGCCCCGCAAGGAGTTCGCTCCCGAGGCTCTGGAGGAACTGGCTCAGTCTATCCGTCAGCAGGGCGTCATCACCCCTGTGACGGTGCGCAAGATGCCCGACGACACCTACCAACTCATCGCCGGCGAGCGCCGCACGCGTGCCGCCCAGATGGCTGGTTTGAAGGAAATCCCTGCCTACGTGCGCATTGCCACCGACAACCAGATGATGGAGATGGCCCTGGTGGAGAACATCCAGCGCGAGAACCTCAATGCCATGGAGGTGGCGCTGGCCTACAAGGCCCTCATCGAGGAGTGTCGTCTTACCCACGACCAACTCAGTGAGAAGGTGGGAAAGAACCGCTCTACCATCACCAACTATCTCCGTCTGCTCAACCTCCCGGCCGAGACGCAGCTGGCCCTTAGCAACGACCAAATCAGCATGGCCCATGCCCGTGCCCTCGCCGGTGTAGAGGACATCACGCTCCACCTCGAGATTCTGCACGCCATCATCGACCGTCACCTCTCGGTGCACCAGGCCGAGGAGATGGCCAAGAACGCCAAGAAGAAGCCTGTGGCTCCCACCGCCAAGAAACGTGGCGAGCTGCCCGCCATACACGCTGCCGCGCAGAGCCGCCTCAAAGAGCGCCTGCAATCCTCGGTGGAAATCAAGCGTTCGCAACGCGGCAAGGGGTCGTTGACAATTCTCTTCAACTCCGACAATGATTTCGAAAGAATCATGTCATTAATTGAAAAATAAGAGGGAGTGAAAAGGAGTGAAAAAGGAGTGAAAGGGAGTGAAAAGACAAATGTGCATATCGGTGCCGTTGTCTTCTCGCTCCCTTTCACTCCCTTTCACTCCCTCTCATTCCTTTTAATTATAATTTTCAATTTTCAATTTTCAATTTTCAATTCTGCGCAGGCGCAGCGCGTGGAGGTGAAGGAACCTGTGGAGGTGAAGACCGTGGAGGTGCCGAAGGAGCATTCGGCCAACAAGGCTTTGCTGCTGTCGCTGCTTCCCGGAGCGGGACAGATATACAATGGTCAAGCTTGGAAGGTGCCTGTCATCTATGGCGCTTTCGCCGGCATGGGCTACTTTATACATTATTATTATTCGCGCGCGACGATGTTCAAGGACGAGTATCTCTACCGCATCAACCACAACGACACTCCCGACCTCGCCGACTATGCATCCTATCCCACCTCGAACATCTACAGCCTCTACAACTCCTACGACCGCAACTTCCAGCTCATGGTCATCATCACCGTGGGCATCTATGCCCTGAACCTCATCGATGCCTATGTCTTCGGGCATCTCTATGACTTCCAGATTGATGACAACATCAGCATGGGCTTCTCGCCGGGGCTGGTTCCCACCAGCATGGGGCTTCAGCCCACACTGGGAGTAAGCTTTAGATTCTAGAAAAACTAGAGCAACTAGAAAAACTAGAATATCTAGAAAATCTAGAAAAACACAATAAAATAGAAAACATCACGTTACAACAACAAAATAACACAAAAACACACACAACATGATGAACCCTCTGTTAATGCTTCAGACCGATTCTGCCGTTCAGGCGGCCGTCGAAACCGTTGCCGCCGCCGAAAAGCCCGAGAACATCACCATCTGGGACATGGCCGTCAACGGCGGATGGATTATGCTCGTGCTGGCCTTGCTGCTGGTACTGGCCATCTACATCTTCATCGAGCGTTACCTGACGCTCAACGGCGCCCTCAAAGGCGAGGAAGACAATGTCTTCATGAACAACATCCGTCAGTATGTCCATGAGGGCAAAATCGACGAGGCCCGCAGCCTCTCCAAGCAGACCGCCACGCCCCTGGGCCGCATGATTGACAAGGGTTTCTCGCGTCTGGGCCGTCCGCTGCCGGACATCCAGGCAGCCATCGAGAACGAGGGTCAGCTTGAAGTGGCCAACCTCGAGCGTCGCGTCTCCCTCGTGGCCACCGTGGCCTCGCTGGGTCCCATGATTGGTTTCCTCGGCACTGTGGTCGGCATGATTGCCGCCTTCCAGGAGATGGCCCATGCTGGCAACAACATCGACATCCAGATGCTCGCCTCCGGTATCTACACCGCTATGGTCACCACCGTCGGCGGCCTCATCGTCGGCATCATCTGCTACTTCCTCCACAACATCCTCGTCACCCGCATCAACAAGGTCGTCTTCGAGCTTGAGGTGCGCGCCAACGAGTTCATGGACCTGCTGCACGAACCGGCATAAAAATGTTTGACAATGATTAAGACACGCAATCAAATCAAGATAGAGACGTCGTCGTCGTCGATGTCCGACTTGGTGTTCCTGCTGCTCATCTTCTTCATGATTACCTCGACGCTCATCGCCCCCAACGCGGTGAAGCTGATGCTCCCCGAGAGTTCGAGCCGCACCATGGCCAAGCAGAACGTCACCGTGTACATCGACCGTGAGCACAACTTCTACGTCGGCGAGGTGGCGGTGCCCGTCGCCGACCTGCAAAGCAACATCGAGGCCGGCATCGAAAGCGGCATTGACGACGCCTGTGTTGTGCTCCGTGCCGACAAGGATGTCCCCGTGCAGGATGTGGTCAACGTCATCGACGCTGTCAACAACATCAACAACGCCACCGGCGCCAAGCACAAGGTCATCCTGGCCACCTCACCCAAATAATAAAGCGTTATGAATAACAAGCTCATCTCCGCTATCAGTACGGCGGTCATCGTGTTTCTGGCCATGCTGCTCATGAGCCTGAACATCTTCGCCTACGAGCCGCCCGACCCGCCTATTCCCGAGGAGGGAGTCGAGGTGAACCTCGGCGATTCCGACTTCGGGCAGGGCGACAGTCCCGAGCCTGCCACCCAGGCCACCAGCTACGCTCCTCCCGCCTCGCAGGAGCAGGTCATCACCCAGCGGGCCGAAGCCACCATGCCCGTACCGTCGAGTCCCAAGCCCGGTAACGTCACAAATCCCGCGGCAGAGACCAAGCCGCAACCCGAGAACAAGGAGCCCGAAATCAACAAGAACGCCCTCTTCCCCGGCAAGCGTAACCAGAACAGCGGCGGCGGAAGCCAGGGTGTCACGCAGGGCACCGGCAACCAGGGCAAGCCCGACGGCAACCCCAACAGCAACAACTACACCGGCAACGGCGGTACTGGCAACGGCAACTTCTCGCTCAAGGGACGCTCGGCGGTATCGCTTCCCAAGCCCGAGTACAACTCGAACCAGCAGGGCAAGATAGTGGTACGCATATGGGTCGATCAGCAGGGTAAGGTGACTCGTGTCGAGGCCCCGTGGAAAGAGTCGACCATCACTACCGGTGCACTCGTCGATCAGGCCAAGGCGGCTGCCAAGCAGGCCCGTTTCAATGCCTCCTCCTCAGCCCCGGAAGAACAGATTGGCACCATTACTTATATCTTCAAGATTTAATGCGACTCGACAAATATCTCTGGGCCGTGCGCCTCTACAAGACCCGCTCGTTGGCGGCCGACGCCTGCCAGTGCGGCAAGGTGAAGATGACCTCCGACGGCCGTGAGCTCAAACCCTCGCACGAGGTGAGGGTGGGGGAGCAGTTCAGCCTCAACCTCGACCAGCTGCACAAAGAGATAGAGGTCCTCGCCATCCCGCCCAACCGCGTTGGCGCCCCTTTGGTGCAGGGCTTCATGATCGACCGCACGCCCGAGGAGGAATACGAGCGCATCCGCATGGCGCGCCAGTACGCCTTCGAGAAGCGCGACCGCGGCGTGGGCCGTCCCACCAAGCGCGAACGCCGCGACATCGAACGCTTCAAATACGAGTAGAGGGGGAAATTTCCGCAAAAAAAAATATTTTTCCGAAAATTTTTGCAAGAAATCCAATTCATCGAATACATAATAACAGAATCGAGCCAGTGGAAGACAAAGAGATAGTCGAACAAATCCTCGCCGGCGACACTGAGAAGTATGCCGAGATAGTGCGTCGCTACCAGCAGATTGTGGCCAACCTGACCTACAAGCTCTGCGGCACGCGCCTCGAGATCGAGGAGGTCACCCAGCAGGTCTTCGTCGAGCTCTACATGGCCCTGCCACGCTTCCGCTTCGATTCGAAACTGAGTTCTTTCATCTACCGCATCACTGTCAACGTCGTCTGCAAGATGCTGAACAAGAGCAAGCGCTTCGTCAGCAGCGACGAACTGGAGAACCCGCGCGAGGAGGTGTCGACCGAACGCAATGCCGAGCAGCAGATTATCCACCAGGAACAGCTCGACCAGCTGCGCACCGCCATCGGCCACCTCAAGGACGAGCAGCGCACCGCCCTGGTGCTCTACACCTTCGAGGACTTCTCCTACCAGCAGATTGCCGACGTCATGCAGTGCTCGCTCGCCAAGGTGGAATCGCTCATCTTCCGCGCCAAGAAGAACCTGGCCAAAGAAGTGAAACGCTAATGTTAAACAAAAACCGATGAATATAGACGAACAGTTACAAGCTCTCTCCCGCCAGACCTGCCCCAAGCAGGTCGATGTGGTCGACGCCGTGATGGCCCAGGTGCGCCAGCACCCCTACATGATGCCGCATGTAGAGACGCGGCCTGCCGCGTCTCCCAGCCACCGCAAAGTCCTTTGGCGCCGCGTGGCCCTCAGCGCCGCCGCCGTCGCCGCCCTTGTGGTTCTCAACATCTCCCTCCGCCCCTCCTCCTATAACGAGGCGCAGATAAGTGACATGATGGCATACGTATCTGACTACGACTACTATCTGCCCGTCGAGGAGGCGGCCGAAAACCCCATCGATTTCCTTTACGAGGATTACAACGAATAAACAACCATTGCCATGAAAAAGATTCTCCTGATAACAATAATTTCAATTTTCAATTTTCAATTTTCAATTGCCACTGCCCAGCGTCCCCACCGCGAGGGCCCCGGTTCCGAGAAGCGTCCCGACATCACCGAGATGGTCAGCGACCTCTCCTCCAGCCAGAAGAGCAAGCTCGACGCCATCTCCAGCGACTCGCGCAAGCGTGTCGACGCCCTCCGCAAGCAGCAGAACGCCGTGCGCGACAGCATCAACATGTACATGGAGAGGGACGGCGACCAGTCGAAGGCTCTCTACCCGCTCTTCGACCGCGAGGCGCGCCTCCAGGCCGAAATCTCGCGCGAGATGTACGCCACCAAGGTCCGCTTCGACAAAATCTTAACTCCAGAGCAGCGCAAAGAGTTGAAAAACAGCCGTAAGCAACACCAGAAACTGCACCGAGGCCGCCGCCAGTAGCGGTCTGAAAAAAAAACTTCCCAAGGGGGCAAAAATCGCGATTTTTGCCCCCTTTTTAATTGCCTGATTCTTAGCACCAACACCGTATCAAGTCCGACCCAAGTCCGTATCAACTCCGTACCAACTCCTACCATGGTAGGAGATGATACGCTGTTGGTAGGTCGGTGGTGGGGTCTTCGTGCTGATTGTGTCGAAAGAAAATAATTTGGCGGATTGAGATATTTTGTTTATATTTGCATTTTTCGGCCGAGTGTAAGGCTGAGTGTAATTTATTGATAGAAAATGGACTACAACTTCGGAGAAATCGAGTCTCGATGGCAAAACTACTGGCGTGAGCATGGGGTGTACCATGTGAAGAACGTCAGCGACAAGCCTCACTACTATGTTTTGGATATGTTCCCGTACCCCTCGGGCGCGGGTTTGCATGTGGGTCATCCGCTGGGCTACATAGCCAGCGACATCTATGCGCGCTACAAGCGTCTGCGCGGCTGCAATGTGCTGCATCCCATGGGCTACGACGCCTACGGCCTGCCGGCGGAGCAGTATGCCATCCAGACGGGCCAGCATCCCGCCATCACGACAGAGCAGAACATCAACCGCTACCGCGAGCAGCTGGACAAGATTGGCTTCTCGTTCGACTGGGACCGCGAGGTGAGGACCTGCGACCCGAAGTACTACAAATGGACGCAGTGGACTTTCATCCAGCTCTTCAAGCACTACTACGACAATACTGAGGGCAAGGCTCTGCCCATCAGCGCCCTGGAGAAACGCTTTGCCGAGAAGGGTAGCGAGGGTCTGGATGCCGCCTGCACGGAGGAGATGACCTTCAGCGCCGAGGAGTGGAACAGCTGGGACGAGGGCAAGAAGCAGCAGGTGCTGATGAACTACCGCCTGGCCTATCTGGCCGACATACCGGTGAACTGGTGCGCCGAGCTGGGTACCGTGCTGGCCAACGACGAGGTGGTGAACGGCCTGAGTGTCCGCGGTGGCTATTCCGTGGAAAGGAAGCTGATGCGCCAGTGGAGCCTGAGAATCACCGCCTATGCCCAGCGTCTGGTGGACGGCTTGGAGCAGGTGGACTGGACCGACTCGCTGAAGGAGATACAGAGAAACTGGATAGGAAGGAGCGAGGGTGCTGCGGTGTGGTTCCCGATTGTGAATGAGAAATTAGGAATGAGGAATGAGGAATTAAAGTTTGAGATTTTTACTACGCGGCCGGATACTATCTTTGGTGTGACGTTCATGGTGCTGTGCCCGGAGCATGAGCTGATTGACAGTATCACCACGCCGGAGCAGAAGGCCGAGGTGGAGGCATACGTGACCTGGGCCAAGAACCGCTCGGAGCGCGAGCGCCAGGCCGAGGTGAAGAAGGTGAGCGGTGTGTTCACCGGCGCCTATGCCGTCAACCCCCTGACAGAAGAGAAGATACCCATCTGGGTCTCGGAATATGTCCTTGCCGGCTACGGCACGGGCGCCATCATGGCTGTGCCGGCGCACGACAGCCGCGACTTCGCTTTCGCCCGCCACTTCAATCTGCCGATAAGACAAGTGGTGGCTCTGGAGAAGGACGCCGTCAGCGACCCCGCCACCTGGGAGGAGAGCATGGATGCAAAGACGGGCTACTCGGTGAACAGCGGCTTTGTGAGCGGTATGAAGGTGAAGGAGGCTATGGCTGCCGTCATCGACAAGATTGAGGAGATGGGCATCGGCCACCGCACGGTGAATTTCCGCCTGCGCGACGCCATCTTCAGCCGCCAGCGCTACTGGGGCGAGCCGTTCCCCATCTACTATAAGGGCATTAAGGGCGCTAATGGCATTAAGGACACTATTGCCACTGCGATTCCGGAGGAATGTTTGCCGCTGGAGCTGCCGGAGGTGAGCGAGTTCAAGCCCACCGCCACCGGCGAGCCGCCGCTGGGCCACGCGCAGAAATGGGCCTGGGACGAGAAGAACCGCTGTGTGGTGGACAAGGCTTTGATTGACAATGAAACCGTCTTCCCGCTGGAACTGAGCACCATGCCGGGATTCGCGGGTTCGAGCGGATACTATCTGCGCTATATGGACCCCGAGAACGGAGAACGCTACTTCTCGGAGCAGGCCGTGAACTACTGGCAGAACGTCGACCTCTACGTCGGCGGCGCCGAGCACGGCACGGGCCACCTCATCTATGCCCGATTCTGGAACAAGTTCCTGTTCGACCTAGGCATGTCGGTGAAGGAAGAACCCTTCCAGAAACTCATCAATCAGGGCATGATTCAAGGCCGAAGCAACTTCGTGTACAGGAGCAAGGCCGACAACAGTCTCTTCATCTCGAAGGGCTTGATAAAGAACATGGACGATGTCACCGCCATCCATGTGGATATCAACATTGTGGACAACGATGTGCTCGACATCGAGAAGTTCCGCGAGTGGCGTCCCGAATTCAAGGAAGCCCGCTTTGAGTTGGAAGACGGAAAATACATCTGCGGCTGGGAAGTGGAAAAGATGTCGAAGAGCATGTACAACGTGCAGAACCCCGACGACCTGGTGGCACGCTACGGTGCCGACACGCTGAGGCTGTACGAGATGTTCCTCGGCCCCGTGGAACAGGCCAAGCCGTGGGACACCAACGGCATCGAGGGCGTGCACCGCTTCCTGAAGAAATTCTGGCGTTTGTTCGAGAACCTCAGCGACGAGGCCCCGAGCAAGGATGAACAGAAGGTGCTGCACCAGACCATCAAGAAGATTACCGACGATGTGGAACGTTTCTCGTTCAACACGGCCGTGTCGACCTTCATGATTTGCGCCAACACGCTGACCGACCTCAAGTGCAACAAACGCGAGGTACTGAAGCCGCTGACGGTGCTGATAGCCCCCTTCGCACCCCATATCGCCGAGGAGCTGTGGCACCAGGCAGGCGAGAGCACAACGGTGTGCGACGCCGAGTGGCCGAAATACGACGAGAAGCAGCTGGTGGAGGATACGGTGAAGTACCCTGTGCAGTTCAACGGCAAGATGCGTTTCATGCTGGAACTGCCGGCCGACATCAGCCAGGCCGATGCCGTGGAAGCCGTGAAGGCCGCCCCCGAGAGTGCCAAATGGCTGACGGGCGAGCCTAAGAAAGTGATTTTTGTACCGAAGAAGATTATCAATATCGTATGCTGAGTAGACATTTTTTGAGAAGCAAAGTGCTGCAGGCCATCTACGCCGGGCGCTACGAGGAGGACGACCCCATCACCGTGTCGAAAACCTTCGAATACCATATAGCCAAACTCAACGAACTGGGAGTGCTGCAAGTGGCGCTGATACCCCGTTTCGTCGAGGTGGGCGTGGAGGTGCTCGAGGAGGGCAAGAAGAAATTTCGCCCCACGGCCGAGGACCGCAATCCGAGCATGAAGATGGCCGACAACGAGTTTGTGCGTCGCATGACGGACAACTTCGAACTGAAGAAACACCTCGAGAAGTGGGGCGGTTGCTGGGAGACCCACGAGGACCTCATCAAGGAGGCTTTCGTTGACTTCCGCAAGACCAACGACTACCGCCAGTATGTGGAAGATCAGGAGCGCACCTTCGCTCAGGACAAGGACTTCGCCATTCTGCTGTTCCGCTACCTGATGAACCGCGAGGCGCTGCGTGCCGTGGTGGCCGAGAGAAGCCTGTTGTGGGAGGACGACTTCGACCAGATTGCACAGTACAACTTTATGATGCTCAAGACTCTTGGCGAGGACAACTTCGACGAGGCAATGAGGTGGCCTGTGATGTACGACAAGCGAGTGGAGAAGGACGAGGCCGACATGGACTTTGCCCGCCAGCTGCTGCGCAACACCATCGCCACCCGCGAGGAGTCGGAGGAGCTGACCAAGAACCACCTGCAGGGATGGGAGTTCGACCGTGTGTCGAAGATGGACATCTTGCTCATCAACATGGCTGTGGCCGAGTTCACCAGCTGCCCTTCCATCCCCGAGAAGGTGACGGTGGACGAGTACATCGAGCTCTCGAAGGAATTCAGTTCGGAGCGCAGCAAGTTGTTCATCAATGGTATATTGGACAAGCTGGTGGCCGAACTACGCTCGAAAGGACGCATCCAGAAGAGCGGAAGAGGGCTGCTGGAAAATTGAAAATTGAGAATTGAAAATTGAAAACGATGAAAAAAACGTTCTTTGCGATGTTGCTGGGCGGGATGCTGCTGACGGGTTGCGGAGGCAACTCCTCGACGAGCGACATCGACGTGGACATCATAGAGAACCCGCACAGTGCCGCGGGTTATGACGAGTCGGCCAAGATGCCGGTCATCACTTTCGACCAGGAACTGCACGACTTCGGTCGTCTGTCGGCAGGCGAGAATATCAGCTACAGTTTCCATTTCCGCAACACGGGCAACTCCGACCTGGTGATTAGCAGTTGCAGCGCCACCTGTGGTTGTACGGTGGCCAGTTTCCCCAAGGAGCGCATCGCTCCGGGAGGCGAGGGTTATGTCACCGTGACGTTCAACAGCTCGGGGAAGGCTGGCCAGCAGTACCAGGAAGTAACGGTGGTGAGCAACGCTCAGCCAGCACGTGCCAAGCTGAAAATCACCGCACAGGTGGGAAATTGAAAAATGAGAAATTAAAAATTAGAAATTAGAAATTAAAAAATATGAATATGCTTAACACAATCCTTCTTCAGGCCCAGCCGCAAGGTGGCATGGGCGGTGGCAGTTCCATGATTTTCATCATCATTATCCTTGTGGTGATGTGGTTCCTCATGCTGCGTCCGCAGCGCAAGAAAGAGAAAGAGGAGCGCAAGTTCCGCGAGAACCTCCAGAAGGGTGACCGCGTCCTCTTCTCGGGCGGCATCTATGGCAAGGTGCACTCTGTCGACGCCACCACTGTCGAGGTTGAGGTGTCCAACGGCGTCATCATGACCGTCGAGAAGAGCATGGTGCAGCCCGCTCCCGCTGCCGGTGAAGAGAAAAAATAAGCTGCTATGCGTGGTCGGCAGATCAGAAGTTTCCTTGTGATACTGGGACTGACGTCCCTGGTATGGCTCGGCATGGCTATGTCGGAGACAAAGGAATACAATCTGCCCGTGAAGGTCTCTTTCTCTGGTTTCGACACCAAGCGTTTCGCTGTTGTCGGGGCCGACACGTCGATGACGCTTCAGGTGGAGTCGACAGGCTTCAACGCCTTTATACTCAGCCTGAACAAGAAGATAATGACCTTTGAGGTCGACATCAAGAACGAGGCTGTCCACCGCTACACGCGCCATCGTGGCGACGTGGAGGACATCCACCGCACGGTGGCCATTGCCGACCTCTCGGCACAGCTCTCCTCGCAGCTCTTCTCCTATGGCATCCGCCATCTGGGTAGCACGAAGGACTCGCTGGCGCTGGTGCTCAACGAGCGCGGACACAAGGTGCTCCGTCCCGATTTGGCCAATCTGAGAATCAACTTCTCCGACGGCTTCGGATTGTACGGTGAACCCATGGTGTCGCCGACGGAGGTCACCCTCTATGGCTCGCCCGAGGTGCTGGCAGCCATCGAAAGTGTGGGTGTCAAACCCATGACCTTGAACGATGTGCGCGAGACAGGCACCTACCGTGTGCCACTCGACGGAAAGTGGAAAGAGATGGGCGATGTCTATGCCTCGTCGGATGTGCTGACCATCAACATCCCGGTCAAACGCTATGTCGAGCGTCAGTATTCGGTGCCTGTCACCGTTGCTGATGCCGACAGCACGCAGAACCTGCATCTTTATCCCGAGCGGGTGACCCTCCATGTGTGGGTGGCACAGGAAAATGTCGCCACGGTTTCTGCCGACCGTTTCTCGGTCTCGGCCGACTACCGAGACATCGAAGCCGGCTCACAACGCTTGAAACTACATGTCGACCGTTTCCCGCGCGACGTGCGCATCAGGAGTGTGGAACCCGAAGAAGTGGAATACGTTATCATCAAGTAGTCGTGTGAAGAAAGTGGGTATCACAGGAGGCATGGGGTGCGGCAAAAGCACCGTCGTCGCCGAGTTTGCGAAGCTCGGCGTTTCCTCTTTTGTGGCCGACAGGGCAGGTGCGGCGTGCTATGAGGATGCCGCTTTTCTGGCCGAGGTGCGAGACTTGCTGGGCGATGAAGTCTTCAATCCCGACGGCGCTCCCGACAAGCGACGCATTGCCGCCAAGGTTTTCGCCAATCCACAACTGTTGGCGGGTCTCAACGTTTTGGTGCATCCACGCGTGATGGAAGCCTTCGACCGCTTCTGTGCCGACCATTCTGCGGAACCCTATGTGCTTTTCGAGAGCGCCATCCTCTACGACTATGGCTTCGACCGCCTGATGGACAAGGTGATATGCGTATACCTCCAGCTCGACGAACGCCTCGAACGCCTTGCGCAGCGCGACAAAGCAGGCCGCGACGAACTGCTGGCGCGCATTGCCAACCAGATGCCCGCCGAGGAGATGATGCGCCAGGCCGATTATGTGATACTCAATTATGAGGGCAACCCGCGGCAACGCCAGGTGGCCTATTTTGACAAAATCCTTAGACGATGAAAAAAATACTGTTCATAGTGACGGTGATTGTCACCTTTTACCTTTCACCATTCACCTCTCGGGCCCAGCAGTTGCTTCCGTACCAGCACCAGCCGCATTTCAATGCCTCTGACTACAAGTACAATAATCCCGAGGTCAGTTGGGTCGACTCCGTCTTCCACACGCTCTCTCTGCGCCAGCGCATTGCCCAGCTCATGGTGGTGCGTGTGCCGTTGGACATGAACAACAGCCAGGTAGCCGAGTTCTCACGCACCATCGGTCAATTGGGTGTGGGCGGCGTCTGCTTCTTTGCCGGTACGGCCGACCGTCAGGCACAGCTCACGCGCGATTTCCAGGCCGCGGCGGAAGTGCCGCTCCTAGTGTGTATCGATGCCGAATGGGGCCTCGGCATGCGTCTCAAGGATATGTTCAGCTTCCCGCGCAATGCACGTTTTGGAGAACTTCCTCCCTCGGCCGACAGCATTGTCTACCGCATGGGTGAGGAGATTGGCCGTCAGTGCCGCATGATGGGCATCCATATCAACTTTGCCCCTGTGGTCGACATCAATTCCAACCCCAAGAACCCTGTCATCGGCACCCGTTCGTTCGGCACCGACCGCGAGCGCGTGGCGCAGCTCGGCATCATGTATGCCAAGGGCATGCAGAGTCAGGGAGTGCTGGCTGTTGGAAAACACTTCCCCGGTCACGGCGACACCGACGTGGACAGCCACCTCGACCTCCCAGTCATCAACCATAATGCCAGCCACCTCGACTCCATCGAGTTGTATCCGTTCCAGCGCATGATTGACGAGGGTGTCGGTGGCATGATGATAGCCCATCTGCAGGTCAATGCCTTCGACCGCCAGCGCCCCTCGTCCCTCAGCCGTCCCATCGTCACGGGTCTCCTCAAAAACCGTATGGGTTTCGACGGCCTTGTCATCACCGACGGCCTCGATATGAAAGGCATCACCAACACCTACAAGCACGGCGAAGGCGAGCTGCTAGCCCTCAAGGCCGGCAATGACATCCTGCTCCTGCCGCCCGATGTGAGGGAGGCCATCGAGACCATTGCCAAGAACGCCGTCAGCGACGACTCGCTGCGTCTCTCCATTGACCAGCATTGCCTCCGTGTGCTGCATGCCAAATACAAGCTTGTCGTCTCCAACGCCATCGATGAGATTACTGTCCCGGGACCCGACCGTCAGGCCGTGTGCCAGGAGATTGTGTCCGACCTCAATCTCAACCTCGACCGCAGTATCGACACCCTTGTCCAGAAAGCCATAGACGCCCATGCTACGCCGGGTTGCCAGGTGGTGGTGCTCCACCAGGGTCGCACCGTCATCAATCGCGCCTATGGACACCTCACCTATGACAGCGATGCCGATAGAGTCACGCCGCAGACCGTCTACGACCTCGCCTCGGTTACCAAGGTGGCGGCTACCACGCTGGCTGTCATGAAGCTGGTGGACATGGGCGAGCTTGGCATCGATGACAAATTGAGCAAATATCTGCCTTATCTCAAGAAGACAGACAAGGCTGGCCTCACCATCAAGCAGGCCCTCAGCCATTGCGCTCGCCTCAAGGCTTTCGATGCCTACTGGCAGCAGGCCAGGGGCTACGACACTATCCTATCGCTTGTGGCTCTGAGTCCCCTCAACGACAAGGAGGGCATGCTCTACAGCGACTTGGGCTTCATGTTGTTGAGCGATGTGGTGAAGCGCGTCTCCGGCAAACCGCTCGACCAGTTTGTCGCCGAGCATTTCTATCGTCCCATGGGCCTGACTTCCACAACATTTAACCCACTCAATCAAGCAAACACTCAAACAATTGCTCCTACCGAGGATGACAGTTTGCGCGGACTTATCTGCGGCAGCGTCCACGACCCCAACGCTTATGCTATGGGTGGTGTTAGCGGCCACGCAGGACTCTTCTCCACCGCCTACGAGGTGGCACAGCTCATGCAGATGCTGCTCGACGGAGGTCAGTATCACGGCCGCCGCTACTTGGACACCGCGACTGTCGCCCTCTTCACCCGTCGCCACTTTGAGCAGCAGGGTAACCGTCGCGCTTTGGGCTTCGACAAGCAGCTCTTCAATCCTTCCAAGAGCGGGCAGACCTGCGTAGAAGCCTCGCAGAACTCCTTCGGACACACGGGATTTACCGGCACCATGGTATGGGTCGACCCCGACTACGACCTCGTCTATGTCTTCCTCTCCAACCGTGTCTACCCCTCGGCTCAGAGCAACCTGCTTGCCAAGATGAACACCCGCACCGACATCCAGTCGGCCATCTATAAACTTTTAACCTCCAAGTAAAAAACATGGGACTATTTACTAAGATACTCTTCACCGGCCTCGGCTGGACGGTGGGCGGCCCCATCGGCGGACTTCTGGGCTATTTCATCGGCAGGGCCATCTCCTCCGATTCAGACAGTCAATCAGACAATCAATCTGGCAACCATCACGGCCCCTACCGAAATACCGGCACCCAGAACGACATCAATGCCGCCCTCATGGTGCTCATTGCCGCTGTCATGAAAGCCGACGGGCAGGTCAAGAAAAGCGAGCTGTCATACGTCAAGCGTTTCCTCTTGCAGAACTATGGCGAGGAAGGCGGCAAGCAGATGCTCAAAGTGCTGCAACAGCTTGTTGAGCGTGACATTCCCATCGACCAGGTGTGCCTGCAAATCAAGGTCAACACCGACTACAACACGCGCTACCACATGGTTGACTTCCTCTTCGGCATCAGCGGATCCGACGGCGAGTTTCACCAGACAGAGCTCAATATGCTGCGCCTCATCGCGCAGTACCTCGGCATCTCGCAGAGCGACTACATCTCCATCCATGAGCGCCATGTGGGCTATGGGAAATCTAGTTATTCCAGTACCAGAAATACTAGTTATTCTAGAGACCCATACAAAGTCCTTGGCATCACAAAGGAGGCCACCGACGACGAGGTGAAGAAAGCCTATCGCAGGATGGCCATGAAGTACCATCCCGACCGTGTGGCCGGCATGAGCGAGGAGATGCAGCGCAACGCTGCCGAGCAGATGAAGGAAATCAACGAGGCATACGAGCAGATCAAGAGCCTCCGTCCAGGAATAAAATAAATGTAAAAATAATATTAGAATCCCGCATCAGTCGATGCGGGATTTTTTTTGTTTCAACTTGA
>DECD01000016.1:36630-56467 GCA_002349055.1 Bacteroidales bacterium UBA2939
TGGTAGTCGTTGAGGAAGGTGCCGCGGGGACGGTTGGCGATGATGAGGCAGACGGTAAGGGCCTCGTGGCCGAGGAGGTGGGAGAATCCGTAGATGGCCGAGGTCTCCATCTCCAAATTAGTCACTTTACACTTTTCCCACTCGAAGGAGGCCAGTTTCTCGTTGAGGTTGTCGATGGATGGGTGCAGGCGGATGGCGCGACCCTGGGGACCGTAGAAGCCCGGAGCGGTGGCGGTGATGCCGTGGCGCATGTCAAAGGCTATCTTGTTAATCAGAAACTCGCTGCCGGGAACACTGTAGGGTTGTGCCAGACGACGGTTGAGACCCATGTGGACCATGAAACGCTGGTCCATCTCGGGCAGTGGCGGCACCCACTCTTTGTAATAATTCATCAGTCCGTCGAGGCCGATGGCGTAGGCCGAAGCCACGTGGCTGCCGCAGTCGATGTCCTCCTGAAGGGAGCCGCTGGTGCCGATGCGGACAATCTGTAGGTGACGGTCTGACTTGTCGGACCAGTCGGACTTGTCAGACAGATGGAGCGCTGCGTCGAGCTCGGTCATCACGATGTCGATATTGTCGCAGCCCATGCCGGTGCTGAGGGCCGTGAGGCGGGTACCGTGGTAGGTGCCGGTGAGGGCGTGGATTTCGCGGTTGCGGGACTCGAATTCGACGCTGTCGAAGATTTCCTTGAACATGTCGACGCGGTCGGGGTCGCCGACGAGCAGCACCTTGTCGGCCAAGGTGCTGCTGGTGAGGCGTATGTGGTAGAGGCTGCCGTCGGGGGCAAGGACCAGTTCGCTGGCTTTCATAGGGCTATCGGTTTCTGGTGGGGGCGCTGTTGTTGCGGGAACCTGAGTTGTTGCGAGTTGACGAGGAGTTGCGGGATGGGGTGGTGGTTGTGTTGTCGGTGTTGCTGTTGCGCGAGGGTGTCACTGTGTTGTTGTCTTTTGTGGTGGTAGTGTTACGCGAAGGGGTGGAAGTTGTGTTGCGCGAGGGAGTGGTGGTAGAAGTGTTGTTGCGCGAGGGAGTGGTAGAAGTTTTGTTGCGCGACGGTGTAGTAGTAGTGGTGCTGCTGTTGTTGCGCGAAGGAGTAGTGGTGGTAGTGGTGTTGTTGCGCGATGGGGTAGTGGTGGTTGTGTTGCGTGTGGGGGTGGTGGTGGCGGTGGGTGTGGTATTGTTGCGCGAGGGCGTTGTTGTTGTGGTAGTGGTGTTGTTGCGTGAGGGTGTGGTGGTGTTGTTGTTGCGCGAAGGAGCGGTGGAGGTGTTGTTGTTGACGGGGGTGGTCACATTGCGGGTGCCGCTGGTGTTGCGGCTGTTGGAGGAAGGGTTGTTGGTGCTGTGGTCGTGGCCGATGTGGGTGTTGGAGTTGACAGAAGGTGCGGGCATGGAGGGACGGTCGACGCCAGGGGTCCAGTTGTTGGATGGCATGGGAGCCGGGGTGTTGGGACGGCGCATGTAGTAGGGGTGCATGGGCGGGCGGCCCGAGCCGTAGGTGTAGGCGGGGGGCATCCAGCCGTGGCGGTGTACGTTGTAGTGGTAGGTGCGGACGTAGCCTGGGCGGTGCATCACGCGGGTGTAGGGGTTGTAGGGCGGGATGCGCCAGGCCAGCGAGGGAACCCTCATATCGACGCGGAATCGCAGATACTGTGCGGCGTTGTACATGCGTCCGGCGCTGTAGAGCCATACACATTGCAGGTCGAGAGGCATGTAGATTTCCTCGCCAGTGTAGGCGTCGTAGCCGTAGATCCAGATTTCGTAGTAGGAGGAGTTGACGCGCTCCATCCAGATTTCGTTGATGAGGACGTAGGTTTCAATCTCGTAATCGTAACCGCAGTAAATCATCAGCTCGTTCTGCGTGTTGAGGTAGTTGACGGTGCGGGAAGCCTGGCTGTAGGTGAAGTAGTGGATGGACCGAGCCGAAGCTCCCAGGCTCAAGAGAACCATAACTACAATGATTGCAATGCGTTTCATAAGACGTGATGTTTTTGTTTTCATTAATTCAGTACTGCAAAAGTACAAAATCTTTTGAATATGGCCAAAAAAAGGTTTAAGGTTTAGGGTTTAAGGTTTAAGGTTTAAGGTTTAAGGTGGTTGATATACAGTGTTTTGTGTTTTTTATAAAAATTTATTATTGTTTATCCATGTTTTTTTATTAATTTTGCCCCTTGGAAAATATAGTCTAAAAGTCAAAAAGTCTAAAAGTCAAAACGTCAAAATATGAAACGGTTTTTGATAGGTTTGTTGGCCTGTGCGCTGGTTTTCGGCAGCGTGGATGCACAGGCTCAGAACAAGAAAAAATCATCGAAGAAAAAGACTACCACTACTGCCACCACGGGCAAGAAAGGCAAGAAGAAATCTAAGACCACCGAGGCTCCGACGAACACTCTCGTCACGTTGCCGTTGAACAGCAACGACTGCCTCTTTGCCATTCCGCTGGAGATGGACAAGCCCTACGGCCCCACGACGGCCCCCGACGGTGCTGGCCGCATCCAGGAGGTGGTGGCCGACAAGGCTCATCCCAACATCTTCGACCGCGAGCACAACACCGTGTGGTACAAGTTCACCGTCCCCTACAACGGCGACTTGGAGATAAGCATCATCCAGCAGTCGCAGTGGGACGACTATGACTTCCTGGTGTACAAGAATACCGGCAGCTATTTCTCCAACCAGGTGATGATGAACAAGGTGAGTCCTGTGGCTGTCAATATGGCTGGCATCGACAGTGCCGCCATGTTCGCCGCCGTAATGAAGGGTAACAAGGGCGATAAGGCCGCCACCGAGCGCAAGGTGGCCACTACCACCGCCAAGAAAAAGACCGAGGAGAGCGACATGCCTACCTTCGACGTGGTCCCCGATGCCAAACCCACCATCGGCATGTTCTACGACGCTACCGACAAGATGCTGCTGAAGAACCAGACCGGCAAGTTCATCAAGTCCATCCCCGTGCGTATGGGCGAGGAATACTATATTGTGTTGGACAACCGCACACTCAACGGCCAGGGCCACACCATCAAGGTGTCGGTCCATGTCGATGCCTACGAGCCGCTGGTGCTCTTCTACGACAAGAAGGGTCGCCGCTATGTGGATGTCGACCTGATGATACTGGAGCGTGGCGGCAAGGAGGGAGAGCGTCCCATTGTGAAGGATGAGCACTACCGCGGCGGCAGGGTGAAGTTCGTCCCCGGCTTCAGCTACCTGCTCTATGCCAAGCGCGACGGATTCTTCTCCATCTACAAGGAGTTCAACTCGATGGACCTCATGATGCACGACACCATCATGCTCTACGACATGGAGCGCACCGAGCGCGGCTCGAGCTTCCAGATTAGGAACCTGGAGTTTGAGAGCGACGAGGCCACGCTGATTGGCAACTACGACTCCATCCTGACCGACTACCTGCTGATGTTCCGCAACCATCCCGAGGTCAACTTCCTCGTCAAGGGCTATGTGCAGAGCTACGGCGTAAATGCCGAGGCCGACATGCTGCTCTCGCTCGACCGAGCCAAGAGCATCAAGGAGTGGTTCATCAAGAACGGCATCGATGCCAAGCGCATCACCACCGCCGGCATGACGAAGAACGAAATCAAGCGCGCCGCCGCCGCCGCCCTCAACGAGAAGGGTGGGGGATTCTCGAACGTGAAGGCTGAGCTTATCATCACCGGCAAAGGTGACCAGTAACATTCATATGAAATTATTTGTAGAGACGCGGCCTGCCGCGTCTCTTTTTCGTGCCTTGCCGCGTCTCTTTTTTCGTACCCTGCCGAAAAAAAATTTTACCCCCCTTGTAGAGATTTTGAAAAAAGACTGTTATATATATTATAGGTAACTATAATTTTTTATTAAAAAATGAAGAAAATTCTCATTGCTTTTGTGCTGCTGGCCACGATGGGTGCCAGCGCACAGACCGACTGGAAAAAGATGGAACGCCTGATGGAAGATGGCTCGGTGGAGAAAGTCTACTCCCGGGCCGAAGCCGTCTTCAAGAAGACTACCAACAGCTCCGACCTGCTGACGGCAGCATGGTATATGGCGCGCGCTGCCGCCGAATACCAGGAGGCCGGCTACGACAGCGCCGAGGCCCGCTTCCGTGCCATCCTGCCGCGCCTCGAAGCCCCCGAGCGTGCCGTGTGCTACGTCATCCTCGGCGAACCCGATTCGGCCCTCGTCGACGAGGAGGTGCTCAAACGTACTTCCTCCGACCGCATCCGCCGCTTCTGCGAGCAGACCGAGTCGAAGGGCATCAACATCACCCCCACGGTCTACGATGTCGTTGTCCGTCAGTTGATATATGGTCCCGGTTCTAGTTCCCGCAGCAACGACGCATTGGCATTGTTGCAGCGTTTGGTTGACTTCCACCGTGACGATGCCGAGGAGCTTCGTCTCTACCTCGACATTGAGTTGCTCAACGTGATGGCCAACATGAGGGCGGAACGCTTCGATGAGCACCTCCTCCAATCCTACATCAACAAATACCGCGGCAGCAAGAGCCTTATGCTGACCGACCTGTACTATGCCATGGCCCTTTATCTGAAACGGGAAATGCGTTATGTCGAGGCCGTGACCTATTGCGACAGCGCCCTCGCCCTCGCGCCCAAGAGCCGCGGCGGGGCCGACTGTGCCAACCTCAAGAACGAGCTTTGCGCTCCCTCTATTAATATCGAGGGCGGTCAAGCCAGCAGCGTCGTTTACCCTGGCCGCTGGTCGCTCAACAGCCTTACCTACTGTAATCTGAACCGCATCTTCTTCTTCGTCTACCCCTTGGAGAACGACAAATCCATTCCGTTCGAGAACCTCCCTCAGCCCGTCAAGCAGTGGCAGCTGGACGTGGAGGACGATGGCAGCCATAAGGATAGATCTATCTACTTCGAGGTGCCGCCCCTCGAGGCGGGACGCTACCTCCTGGTGGCTTCGCCCAGCGCGAAGGTGAAGAAGGAGAAATATGCCTATTCCGAGTTCTTCTGCACCGATATGAAGGTGTCCAGACATGATTTTATGTTCCAGCTCGTCGACTTCATGAGCGGAAAACCCATTGTCGGGCAGCGCATGGACTTCTGTGCGAACGACAATAACGACAACTACATCATCGACAGCGCCTACAGCGATGCCGACGGCCGTGCGGAATACACCGGTGAATCCAAAACCATTACGTTGAAGATCAAGCGTGACGGATGCCTTTATAAAAGTAATGCGTGGAACTATCGCAGCACCTCGGAAGAACGCGAGATGAAGACGCATGTTCATTTTTTGAACGACCGCCCCATCTACCACCTTGGCGACACGGTACATGTTGCCGTGCTCTGCTACGAGAGCGACGGTGTCGACGGCCGTGTGGTGCCCAATCTCCAAGGACACTGCACGCTCAAAAATCCGCACAGCCAGGCGGTCGACACGTTCTCTTTCGTCTCGGACGAGCACGGCCTGGTCTCGCTCGCCTTCGTCATCCCTGCCGACGGAATGGCGGGCTCGTGGAATTTGGCTGGCTATTATTTCTCCCGGAATGGTGACAAGAAAAAAACTAACTTTTGGGACGCCATCAGGGTGGAGGAGTACAAGCCGCCCAAGTTCATGGTGTCGCTCGACGACCTGCCGGCTGCCGACTTCAAGGCCCCGGTTTTCGGCGAGCCTTACACCGTTCGTGGCATTGCCCGTGCCTATAGCGGTGCTTCGCTGGCCGGCGCACAGGTGCGCTACAGAGTAGAGAGGTACAGCTGGAGATCTGTGCGCAACGGCATGGTGGCCACGGACACCCTGGAGGTGACTGCGGACGGCACCTTCGACATCACCTTCATCCCGTTGCCCGACAGCAACGACGACCTCTCGGGCAAATTCGGATATGACTTCTATGTCAGCGTCGAAGTAACCGACCTTAACGGAGAGACGCATGAGGCCCGCGTGCACTTCCAAGTGGGCACCCAGCGCTATAGCCTTTTCCTTTCCGGCATGGAGACGAATGTCTCGAGGCTCTCCTCGGTAGACTATGTCCTCACCGACGCAAGTTATCGTCCAGTCAAAGGCACCGTGACGGTCAGTGTGCAGCGTCTGGCTGCCGCCCCTCCGTTGATGCGCCACCCGGTAAGTTACTATAACAAAAAAGAGGTTCGTGCCACTTTCAGCCGCGAGCAGTTTGCCGAGCACTACCCCGGTTTCGCCTATCCTCTCGACCGTTATTCCTATAAGGACCGTGCGGTCGAGTGGTCGTACGAGGTCAGCCATGAGGCCGACGGTGTCTCCTGGAATCAGACCGTCGCCCTGCCCGAGGGGTTGAAGTCGGGCTTCTACCGCATTGTGGCAACCGTCGACGATGTTTCCGACACGGTTTACACCACGCTGACTCTCCCCGACGAGCGGCACGTCTGCTCCGAAGACCTTGTTTGGTTCGACCTCTCCGACTCTGTGTGCGAGGTGGGCGACCGTCTTGTCATGCGCTATGGCTCTGCCTTCGACGATGTCAATATCTTCTACACCCTCATCGGACCCGACGGCATGGAGCGCGACCACCGCTGGCTGTCCGCCGGCACCTCCATCAAGCAATTGCCCATCCCTGTCGACACCGCACTCCTCGGAGGCTTCCGGGTGAGGCTTGTGGCTGTCAAAAACGGTGTCAACGTCGAAGAGGGAAGGGAGGTGAAGGTGCCCTTCACCCACAAGAAACTCAATGTCGACATCGCCACCTTCCGCGACAAGTTGCAACCCGGTCAGCAAGAAGAATGGACCATAAAAGTGGCTGAGTTACAAAGTGACAGAGTGACTAAGTCATCTAACCACTCAGACACTCAGTTACTCAGTCACCCGGCCACTCTGATCATGACCATGTTCGACGATGCCCTCACCTCCTACGGCTTCCTTGCCGGACAATGGCGTATCTACCCTTGGCGCGGCTATATTGATGACTACTGGTCGTTTTCCTGGATGCGTCCGTGGTACCAAGATGACTCCTACAATGCTTTCAACAGAAAAGAATTGTTGAGAGGAAAAGATCCCGACTTGCAGAAGTTGACCATCTTGCGCGATTTCCTCCTCTCCATGAACCGTGGGCGGAGCCAGCTCTATTACTCCTCGAATGGCGGCGAGACCACCGCTGCATCGCAGGGCGTGCTGAAAGGGACGGTCACCGACGCGAAGACAGGTGAATCGCTCCCGTTCGTCAACATCGTCGTCAAACAGGACGGCAAGCAGGTGGCTGGTGGCGTTACCGACTTCGACGGCATCTATTGCATCAAACCCCTGAAGGAGGGCATCTACGACATCGAAGTCTCCTTTGTGGGTTACAGCCGTTTTGTGCGGTCGAGTGTCCGCGTGAAGCCCACGGGATTCACCGTGCTCGACATCCAGCTGGCCCCCGGCGCCGCCAATCTCGAGGAGGTTGTCATCGAGTGCGAAGCCGTGCCCATGATTGAAATCGGCAATGCCAAGTCGGCTACGCGCTCGAACAAAGCAGTCATTGCCGAAAAGTCCGACCAATCGGAGGAAGAAGTTGTGGCAGTGGGTGATATCGGTTTCGATGACGGTGACAATGCGCCCGTGCAATCGCGCACCAACCTCAACCCCAGTGCCTTCTTCGTCGCGGGCCTAGAGACCGACAGCACCGGCACCGCCACCTACCGCTTCCGCGTGCCCGAACTTCTCACCCGTTGGCGTATCTACGGCTTGGCCTATAGCGACGACCTCAGAATAGGCGCCCTCGACACCTCCCTCGTCACGCAGAAATCCCTCATGGTGCAGCCCAACATCCCGCGCTTCCTCCGCCAGGGCGACAGCGTGGTACTGATGGCCAAGGTGGTGAACCTCAGCGACAGTGCGCGAAAGGCGAGAGTCCTGTTTACTTTGAGTAATCCGAATATTCCGAATACTCCGAATAATCTGATTACCAAAATCTATCAGGTGGTTAACGTTCCTGCCCATGGTTCCAAGCAGGTGACATTCCCGTTCAACAACCTGCCTCGCGACCTTTATGTGGCCACCTACGAAATCACGGCCCAGACCAGCGACGAGCATGGTCCGCAATACTCTGACGGCGAGCGCGGCCAAATTCCTGTCGTCTCCGACCGCCAGGCCGTCACCCTCTCGCAACCCATATATATCAACGGCGCAGGCGAAAAAACTTTCCACTTTCCACTTTCCACTTTCCGCTCCCCCACAGCAACTCCCCATTTCCTCGCCGCCGAACTCGTTGACAACCCCGTCTGGCTGGCCGTCAAATCCATGCCCCACCTCAAGGAGACCGAGAACCCCTCCAATATCTACCTCGCCAACCGCCTCTATGTCAACACCCTCGCCAAAGAAATCCTTGATAATCTAGGAAATCTAGATATTCTAGAGAAACTAGAAAAACTAGAGAATCTAGCCGACACCACAAATACCAGCTTGAAAATCAACTCCGACATCCGCCAAACCCTCCTCGAGGCCACTCCCTGGCTCCGCGATGCCGAAGGCGAGGTGGAGCAGCGCCAGGCCATCGCCAACTACTTCGACAGCACGCGTATATCGAATGAACTGGAGAAACTTAACGACCAACTTGCCTCCCGTCAGAACTCCAACGGCGGCTGGAGTTGGATGCCCGACGGCGAAAGCTCCCTTTGGGTCACCCGCCAAATCCTCCAACGCCTGTCCATACTCAAACAATCAGACAATCAAACAATCAAGCAATCGCTTAATTATGTGGACAAAGAGGAGCAGCGCTGCTACGAGCAATACATCAAACCCTACCTCAAGAAAGACTTTAAATGGGCTCCCGATAATATTGATTATCTGTACACTCGCTCCTTCTACGGCAAAGGCTCTACCGAGGCGTATAAGTTCTATTACAAGAATGCCCTGAAGAACTACCGCTCCTACACGGGCCTCTACACCCAGGCCCAGCTGGCCCTCATCTTCCACCGCCACGGCGACAAGAAAGCTGCCCGCGACATCGTCCGCCGCCTCAAGGAGAAGAGTTTGCAGAGCGACGAGATGGGCCTCTATTGGCGCGACAACCGCGGCGGCTGGTGGTGGTACGAGCGTCCCGTCGAGACCCAGGCCCTTCTCATCCAGGCTTTTGCCGAAATTACCCCCGCCGACACCGCCACCATCGCCCTCATGCAGCAGTGGCTCCTCAAGCAGAAGCAGGCCAACCACTGGGGCAACGACCGTGCCACCGTCGAGGCCATCAGAGCCCTCATGATTCAGAATAATCAGAAAACTCAGAGTACTCCGAATACTCTGAACAATCAGACTGCCATGAAAGCCTGTGGTGCAGAACTTACGGCTCCCACCGAGGGCCTCGAGGGCTACCGCACCCAGCGCTGGGCAGGTCCCGCGCTCGACAGCATCATCGCCCTCAACGACAGCACCATAACCCTCCGCAAGGAGACCTCGGGCATCGCCTGGGGCGCCGTCTACTTCCAGTACACCGACGACATGGACAAAATTCCCGCCTCCGAGTGTGGCATCACCCTCAAGCGCACCTATCTCTATATGAACAACCAAGAGGCACCGAAGGTCGGCGACCGCGTGAGGGTTCGCATCGAAATCACCTGCGACCGCACCATGGAGTACCTCGAGCTCATTGACAGCCGCCCCTCCTGTGTCGAACCCGTCAGCACGCAATCGGGCTGGTGTTGGAATCTGGGGTTGAGCTATTATGTAGAGGTGAAGAATACCGCCACCCATTGCTACATCAACCGCCTCGAAAAGGGTAGCTATGTGGTTGAGTACGATGTCTTTGTCACCAACCCCGGCACCTTCCTCGCAGGCCCCGTCACCATGCAGTGTCTCTATGCTCCCGAGTTCCGCGCAACGGCCCCTGCAAGCCGTTTTGCAACTCGCTGATTCCTAGTACCAACTCCGTATCAACTCCGACTCAACTCCGTACCAACTCCTACCATCGTGGGAGTTGGTAGAGTGTTGGTAGGGTGTTGATAGGTTTTTGATAAAAATATCGTGTTAAGTTTGGGTGGTTTCAATCTTTTTTGTATATTTGCATTTTTACAAGGCGAGCCCATTTTGGGTGAAGTTGTTGTATATTAAATATTAATGATAATATGAGTATAAAAAATATCACCCCTTGTAAGGTCAATGTCTCCTCCGAGACAGGGACGTTGCGTGCCGTGCTGCTGCATCGCCCCGGTGTGGAGATTGAGCGAATGACCCCCCTGAATGCCGCTCATGCGCTGTATAGCGACATATTGAACAAACCCATCGTCGATACCGAATATTCCAATTTCTGCGGCGTGCTCGAGAAGTGGACCAACGTCTACTATGTCGAGGATATCCTCGAGGAACTGCTGAAGGACAACGAGATACGTCGCCACCTCGTCTACGAGAGCTGCGACATGGACAATTGCGACAACGGATTGGCCGAGCAGTTGATGGGATTGGATGCCAAGCAGTTGGCGGACATCCTGATTGAGGGCTATGAGGATTCTGATTGGAATGGGGGAGAGGACCGCTATCTCTTGAAGCCTCTCTACAACCTCTTCTTCACCCGCGACGCTTCGTCGACGGTATACAACCGCGTGCTTATCAACTCGATGAGTTTCGAGGTGCGTGAGCGCGAGACGTTGATTTACGAGGCCATCTTCAAGCATTTCTTCAAGGTGGAAACGTTGAATGCCATGCAGTGGGACCGCGACGCGCGGACCGAGGGCGGCGACGTGCAGATTGCCTCTCCCGACCTGCTCTGTATCGGACAGGGCATCCGCACCAACACCAAGGGTATCAAGTATCTGGCACAGACCTTTGCCAAGGAAAGAGCGAAGTTTAACATCCTCGTGCAGGAACTGCCGAAGAGTCCCGAGAGCTTCATCCACCTCGACATGGTCTTCACTTTCCTCGGCAAGCACCAGTGCATGGCCTTCGAGCCGATGCTGAAGAAGACCGGCCTCTTCGCCGGCAAGGATACCACGCTGATTTCCATCGATAACGGCAACATCAGCTACCACAAGGTGAACAATATCGTTGAGGGTCTGAACAGCCTCGGCTGGGACATCGAGCCCGTCATCGGCGGCGGCAGCGACCCGTGGAATCAGCTGCGCGAGCAGTGGCACAGCGGCGCCAACTTCTTCTCGCTGGGCGACGGCAAGATTATGGGTTACCGTCGCAACACCCACACCATCGACGTCCTCGACAAGGCCGGCTTCGCCGTCCTCAAGGCCGAAGACATTTGCAGCGGCAAGGTGAAGATGGCCGACTACGAGAAATTTGTAGCAGCTTTCCCCGGTAGCGAACTGCCCCGTGCAGGTGGCGGTGCCCGCTGCATGACGATGCCTATTTTGAGAGAAAACTAATTAACTAACACAATGAAACAATACCATCTAGCAAACAACATCATCGGGTGGGTAATCTGCTTGATTGCCTGCACGGTGTACATCATGACGGCGGAAGCCACCGCCTCGTGGTGGGACTGCGGTGAGTACATCGCAACCGCCTTTAAACTGCAAGTGGGTCACCCCCCGGGAGCACCGACCTTCCAACTGCTGGGACGCCTGTTCTCTATGTTCAGCGACACCACGACGGCAGCCCATGCCGTTAACGTGATGAGTGCCGTGTGCAGCGGCTTCACCATCTTGTTCCTATTTTGGGCTATCACCCTGTTGGGCAAGCACTTGCTGCCCGACCCGAAGAACCCCAGCCTGAAGGACTGGAAGACCTGGGCGGTCTTTGCCGCCGGTATTGTGGGTTCGCTGGCCTACTGCTTCAGCGACACCTTCTGGTTCTCGGCCGTCGAGGGCGAGGTCTACGCCATGAGTAGTTTCTTCACCGCCCTGGTGTTCTGGGCCATCCTGAAATGGGAGGAACAGAGCGACGACCCGCACTCCCTGCGCTGGCTCATCCTCATCAGCCTGCTTGTCGGCGTGGCCATCGGCGTCCACCTGCTGAACCTGCTGACGGTGCCCGCCATCTTCTACGTGGTCTACTTCAAGAAATGGGAGAAGACGACCTGGAAAGGCTTCATCGTCACCGGATTGCTCTCGCTGGTCACCCTCGGCATCATCCTCTGGGGCATCATTCCCGGCATCGTGAATGTCGACTCGGCCATCGATGTGCTGTTTGTCAACACCTTCCATCTGCCCTTCAACAGCGGAACCATCTTCTTCTTTATCCTCTTGGCAGCCTTGGTCATCTGGGGACTGTGGTTCACGCAGTACAAGAAGAAACACCCCGTCATCAACGCTGCCATCCTGAGCTTCGCCATGCTGGTCATCGGCTATTCCACCTTCTTCGTCCTCGTTATCCGCGCCAACACCAATACGCCGCTCAACGAGAACGCCCCGAAGGATGCCGTTGCCATGCGTGCCTATCTGGGACGTGAGCAGTACGGCGACACGCCGTTGTTCAGCGGCCAGTACTACACCGCCGGCCGCCCCATCGACACGGAGAAAGGCTACACCAAGTACATACGCGGCAAGGACGAGCAGGGAAGAGACCGCTACATCGCCGCCGACTATGCCCGCAAGCTCATCTATCGCGAGGAGCACACGGGATTCTTTCCCCGCATGTGGAGCAGCGACGGCAGCCGTCAGCACCCGAAGTTCTACGAATACTGGGCTGGTCAGGCTCCCAGTGGCATGAAGCCCACCTTCGGCCAGAACCTGAAATTCTTCAACCGCTACCAGCTGGGCTGGATGTACTGGCGCTACTTTATGTGGAACTTCGCCGGCCGCCAGAACGACGAGCAGGGCCACTACTTCAACGACGACGGAACGCGCGACTACCTGCACGGCAACTGGGTGAGCGGCATCAAGTTCTTGGACGAGAGCCGTCTGGGACCGCAGGACAACCTGCCTGAGAGCATGCAGAACGACAAGAGCCACAATGTATATTACCTGCTGCCGTTGATTCTGGGCCTTCTGGGTCTCATCTATCATCTGCGCAGACACCCGAAAGACGCTTTCATCGTCTTCATCATGTTCTTCATGACCGGATTGGCCATTGCCATCTACTTGAACATGCCGCCGCGCCAGCCGCGTGAGCGCGACTACGCCTTCGTGGGTTCGTTCAGCTTCTTCGCCATCTGGATTGGCTTGGGAGTGATGGGCTTGGCCGAATGGATTAGCGCCCTCTTCAAGAAGAACAAGGAGAAGGTGTACAAGGTGGTGATGCCTGTGGTCTTCGTGCTCTGCATGGCCGGCGTTCCCTGCCTCATGGCTTGCCAGAACTGGGACGACCACGACCGCAGCGAGAAGACCGCCGCCCGCGACTTCGCGCAGAACTACCTCCAGAGTGTCAAGAAGAACGGCATACTGATCACCTTCGGCGACAACGACACCTTCCCCCTGTGGTACGCCCAGGAGGTGGAAGGCACCCGTACCGACGTGCGCATCCTGAACTTCACCCTGTCGGGCATGTACTGGTACGTGGAGCAGCTCTTCAACAAACTCTACGACAGCGAGGCGCTGCCCTTCACCCTGCCCAAGGAATTCTACGGACTGGGCAAGGACCAGTATTATGTGTTCGACAATTCGGCCGACTATCTGGAGGTCACCGAGGTTCTCGGACTGTTGCGCGACCATCCCGAGCGCTTCACCTTGAAGGATCCTCGTTCGGGCGACTCCTTCATGGGTCTGCCCACCAAGCGCTTCAAGATTACGCTCGACATTCCCGCTTTGGTTGAAGCCGGTGTGATCCCCGCCGAGATGGCCGACCAGGTGGCTCCCGAGATTCGCTGGGAAATCAAGAACCAGTGGCTCTACCGTCACGAGCTGATGCTCCTCGACATTTTGGGAACCAACAAGTTCATGCGCGACATCAACGTGATGAACCCCACTTCGAGCGGCATTCCCGATGTGTTCCCGATGGTGCGCAGCTACACCATCCAGGATGGCCTGAACTACAAGTTCATCCCCTATCCCAAGAACAAGTTCTACACCGACCAGAGCGCCGACTACTTTATCGACGGTGTTGACGGCCAGCCGCTGAAATGGGGTAACCTCGACCGCGACATCTATGTCGACCCGGTCTCCCGTCAGCAGTTTGCCCCCCTGCTGCACCAGAACGTGCTGGTGCTGGCCTACGAGGAGATGGGCAAGGGCAATGCCGACAAGGCCCGCCGCCTGCTGGAGATGTACGACAAGAACTTCCCCGAGAAGAACTTCAACCCCGATGTGTACACCGTCTATGTCCCGATGAACGCGCCCATCGACGTGGTGGACATGTACAAGCAGCTCTTCGGAGCCGAGCGTGCCCGCGAGCAATGGGACAAGGCTTTCCGCTACTTCAGTCAGCAGGTGAGCTACCTCAGCCGCTTCCAGGGCGAGAAAGCCATCGGTGTGCGTAGCGAGCTGCAATACAACCTCCGCATCATGACCTTGCTGCGCGACATTGCCGTCGCCACCCTCGAGGACCCGCAGGCCGTGGAGCAGGTGAATGCCGTGATTGCACCGTTCAAGGGTTTGATGTACGAATAGTTATGACAAAAAAGAAGACCCCGAAACCGAAGAAGTACACTCTCGCGCTCAGTGAGCGTGAGAGTGCACGCCTCGGTGTCTACGCCGACACTCTCGGCATCAGCCGTCCCCAGGCATTGCAGCGCCTGACGAAACAGGCCCTGCGCCAGGTGGCCGATGTGCCGGCCGACAGCCGCGACGCCAACCAGCTGGGTCTCTTCGACACCCTACAGATAGACATTTTCAACAACACCGCAGTAGTAAATAATAAGGAGTAAAAAATGAAGAAGCTGATTATACTCGCCCTGGCGGCACTCTTTATGGCCGTGCCCGCCACTTTGCGCGCCGAGGAAAGCGAGCAGTTTGACGCAGGCTCGATGATTATCGGCCACGTCACCGATGCCCATTCCTGGCACCTGTTCGACTACACTTCGTCCGACGGCGAGGAACATGCCGTAGCTATCCCGCTGCCCATCATTCTTTGGAACGACGGTCACCTCGATGTCTTCATGTCGAGCAAGTTCCACCATGGCCACGCCGACTATAACGGCTACCGTCTCATCGGCGGTGGTGTCGAGAAAGAGGAGGTGGCCTGCGTGGGTGCCGACGGCGAGCTGATGGTCGATGCCGAGGGCAATGTGGTGAAGCCGCTCGACCTGAGCATCACCAAAACCGCCGCCGCCATCATGATTGCAGTGGTGCTGCTCATCGTCATCATTATGGTGGCCAAGAAAGGCTACAAGAAACGCCCCAACCAGGCGCCCCACGGCTTGCAGAGTCTTGTGGAGCTGCTGGTGGTCTTCGTGCGCGACGACATTGTCAAGCCCATGATAGGGGAGAAGCACTACCGCCGTTTCCTGCCCTACCTGCTCACCCTCTTCTTCTTCATCTTCTTTTGCAACATTCTGGGACTCATTCCCATCTTCCCTGCGGGAGCCAACATCAACGGTAGTCTGGCCGTCACCGCCACGCTGGCCGTCATCACCTTCCTCATCACCAACATCAGCGGCAACAAGCACTACTGGACCGACATCTTCAACACCCCCGGCGTGCCGGCGTGGCTGAAGGTTTTCCCGCTGATGCCTGTGGTCGAGCTGGTGGGTGTCTTCACCAAGCCCATCGTCCTGATGATACGACTTTTCGCCAACATGACGGCCGGCCATATCGTCATCCTTGGTTTCATCGTCATCATCTATATCATCAGCCAGCTCTTCGGCGTTGTCGCCGGTGGCGCTGTGTCGGTGGTGAGCGTCCTCTTCTGCGTGTTCATCAGCCTGCTGGAGTGTCTGGTGGCCTACCTGCAAGCATTCGTTTTCACCATGCTTTCGGCCCTCTACATAGGAATGGCCGTTGAGGAACCGCATCACGCTGAAGCCTAGGAAATCCTAGGGAATCCTAGGGAAACCTAGGCTATCCTAGAAAAAAAAGAAAACAGAAAAACCCATTAAACCCATAAACCTATGAAAAGTATAAAAGATATCAATTTTGCAGGCCGCAAGGTGCTGCTCCGCGTGGACTTCAACGTCCCTATGAACGACCAGAAGCAGATTACCGACGACACCCGCATGCGTGAGTCGATGCCCACCATCGAGAAGCTGCTCCGCGACGGTGCCGCCGTCATCATCATGGCTCACTTCGGCCGTCCCAAGAAAGGTGGCTTCGAGCCAGAGCTGACCCTCGAACCCGTGGCCAAGCACCTCGAGACGATGATTGACCGTCCTGTGCGCTTCACCCAGGAACTTCTCGGCAGCGGCAAGCCCGAGGCTATGGCAAAAGAACTGAAGGGTGGCGAAGTGATGCTGCTTGAGAACATCCGCTTCTATCCCGAAGAGACCAAAGGTGGCGAGGACCTCGCCCGCCAGTTGGCAGCCCTCGGCGACTGCTACATCAACGACGCCTTCGGTGCCGCCCACCGCGAGCACTCGTCGACCGCCGTCATCGCCAAGTTCTTCCCCAACGACAAATACTTCGGCTTCCTCATGGAAAGCGAGGTGCGCAACCTCGAGAAACTGATGCAGAACCCGCCACGTCCCTTCACTGCCATCATCGGTGGCTCGAAGGTCAGCAGCAAGATTGGCATCCTTGAGAACCTCCTCGACAAGGTCGACAACATGATTATCATCGGCGGCATGCGCTACACCTTCACCAAGGCCCTCGGCGGCAAGATTGGCAACTCCATCTGCGAGGACGACAAACTCGACTTGGCACGCGAGTTGATGCGTCGCATGGACGAGAAGGGCGTGAAGTACTACCTGCCCGTCGACAGCGTCATCGGTGACAAGTTCGGCAACGACGCCAACACCCAGATTGTCCCCTCCGGCGAGGTGCCCGACGGCTGGGAAAGCATGGACTGCGGTCCCGAGAGCTGCAAGGCCATCCACGACATCGTGATGAACAGCAAGACCATCCTCTGGAACGGCCCCGCCGGTGTCTTCGAGTTGGAGACCTTTGCCAAGGGCACCAAGGCCATTGCCCAGAGCGTTGCCGACAGCTGCAAGCAGGGCTGCTTCGCCGCCGTGGGCGGTGGCGACAGCGTGGCTGCCGTCAAGCAGATGAAACTTGCCGACCAGATGAGCTATGTCTCCACCGGTGGTGGCGCCATGCTCGAATACCTCGAAGGCAAAGTTCTCCCTGGCATCAAAGCTATCCAGGACTAAGAATATTGGATAAGAAAAAGGCCGCTTCGGTTGAAGCGGCCTTTTTTTGTTTTAAAACTCAGGCTCCTCTTTTTCCACTGCGATGAGCAGAGGGCCTTTGTGTTCCACCTCGACAGTGCCGGGGCCGAGGTCTTGATAACCGAAATCAAAAAACATCCACCCACGGATTTCGTCAAAAGTTAGATGCTTCGGTTCGGCAGGTTTCGGCGCTATGATGTATCTGTGGACATTGTCTTCCTGAAGGATGATAAGGACCTCATCCTTGTCGGGAACAGGAGGAATATCTTGCGTACTGAAAATTGTGTCATTCGAGGGGGTGATAGTCATTTCGGTATAAACGGTGTATCCGATTTGAGCCTGAACCCCAACACCCATCGCCACAGCGAAGAGTGCCACCACCGCGGCTTTCGCCGCCAAAGAGAGATGTTTCCTTGTTGCCATATCAAGATGCAAAGATACAAAGAAACTTAAAACTGACAAAATAATTTCTTATAAACTCGGATAATTTTTGTATTTTTGCATTATTAATCTTTGTGTTATGGAATGCGAATACGATATGAAAGAGTCTAATATGCAGAAGGTTGGAGAGCCTGAGCTTGTATATGGTATTGCTACTAAAGCCAGAGTTTTTTCCGAAGAGGAACTCTCTCATGGCATCACAGTAGAGGAATCGCGTCGCAGAATCACCGAATTGATTTATAACCATTACCATCATCAGGGATGAGAATTATCATCGACGATGAAGTGCATCAGGCGATAGAGGATTTCTATCGTGCAGCGATGGCTAATCACATTACTCTCAGTTTTGAAACTGTTAATTGAGATGGCTCATTTTCTGCCGATAACGTTGGAGGAGGTGAAGCGCCTCGGGTGGGAGCAGGTCGATGTGGTCCTGGTCACGGGGGACGCGTATGTGGACCATCCGTCGTTCGGGACGGCTGTTATCGGCCGGACGCTGGAGGCAGCGGGGTACAAGGTGGCCATTATTCCGCAGCCCAACTGGCGTGACGATTTGAGGGATTTTAGAAAGTTCGGCAAGCCAAGACTTTTCTTCGGTGTGACCTCTGGCGCCATGGACTCCATGGTGAACCACTACACCGCGGCGCGGCGTCTGCGCCACGACGACGCCTACACTCCCGGCGGACAGGCGGGGTTCCGACCCGACCGCGCGACCTATGTCTATTCGCGCAACCTCAAGCAGATATACCCCGACGTGCCGGTCATCATCGCCGGCATCGAGGCCAGTATGCGTCGTCTGGCGCACTACGACTACTGGGACGACAAGCTCTTTCCTAGCATCCTTATCGACACCCCTGCCGACCTGCTCAACTACGGCATGGGCGAGCGCACGACGCTCAAGATTGCCAAGCTGATTGAAAGTGGAAAGTGGAAAACGGAAAGTGGAAAGTGTTTACTTGAACTTCCACAAATTGCATATACAATACCAGTAGACTTTCCACTTTCCACTTTCCACTCTCCACTTATTGAACTCCATTCTTTTGAGGAGTGCCAGAAGAGCAAGCGTTGCGAGGCGGAGAACTATCAAATCATTGAGCGTGAGAGCAACAAGATAGAGTGTGCGACGCTCGTCCAGCGCCACGGCGACCGCTATGTGGTGGTGAACCCACCCGAGCCGCCGATGACCACCGACGAGGTGGATGCCAGCTTCGACCTGCCCTACCTGCGCCTGCCGCACCCCAAGTACAAGAAGCGTGGCCCCATCCCCGCCTTCGAGATGATACGCTGGAGCGTGAACACCCACCGCGGCTGCTTTGGCGGCTGCTCGTTCTGCACCATCAGCGCCCACCAGGGCAAGCAGATAGCCAGCCGCAGCGAGGAATCGATACTCAACGAGGTGAACCTCATCACTAACGACCCTGAGTTCCACGGCGTACTCACCGACCTTGGCGGTCCCTCGGCCAACATGTGGCGCATGAAGGGAAAGAACCCCGACCTCTGCCGCAAGTGCAGCCGCTACAGTTGCTCAATGCCAAGCATTTGCAAGAACCTCGACAGCGACCACCGCCCGATGATAGACCTGCTGCGCAAGGTGAACGCCAACTCCAAGGTGAAACATTTGTATGTGGGAAGTGGCATCCGTTGTGATTTGTTCAGCCTCACTCCCAGCCCATCTCCAAGGGGAGAGGGGGGGGGAAACCATGGGTGGGACTACTTCCGTGAGGTCGTTTTGCATCACACCTCGGGCCGACTGAAGGTGGCGCCGGAGCACACCTCCGACCATGTGCTGGCACTGATGCGGAAACCCTCCTTCAGCCTCTTCCGCGAGACCAAGCGCCGCTTCGACGAGATTTGCAAGCAGGCGGGTTTGCGCTACCAGCTCATCCCTTACTTTATCAGCAGCCACCCCGGCTGCCGCCTCGAGGACATGGCGCAACTGGCCGTGGACATGAAGCAGATGGGCTACCGCCTGGAGCAGATACAGGACTTCACTCCCACGCCCATGACCCTCGCCACCGAGATGTACTACACCGGCATCGACCCCACGACCATGAAACCGGTCTATGTGGCCACCACGCCCGGCGACAAGGCCGACCAGCGTCGCCTCTTCTTCTTCTACAAGCCCGACCAGCAGCGCGACATCATCGCCAGCCTCCGCCGCCACAACCTTACACAATTCATTCCGAAACTTTTTCCCGGCAAGGGACGTTAGCACTCAACTGTAGAGACGCAGCCTGCTGCGTCTCCTGGTAGACATCGTTACGTGAGGAGACGCAGCAGGCTGCGTCTCTACAGGAGAGGTGGAATTAGGATAAAAAACCTACCAACGGCCTACCACCGACCTACCATCACCCTATCATC
>DECD01000016.1:56522-82108 GCA_002349055.1 Bacteroidales bacterium UBA2939
ACTAGGAATGAGGTAGTTAGAAAGCACAAATAAACCGCGATTTTTGAGAAAATCGCGGTTTTTTGACAAGAGATTATAACTCTTTGGTAATTAGACCATTTGTTCAATATTCCAGACGAATGCCCGGATTCCGACCTCTTCATTGCGTTTGTCGAGTTTGCGGACGGAGAGGAGGAGGTCGTCGACCTTATCGTCCTCGACCACGGTCATGATGGCGTTGTTGAGTTCGGGCCAGGTGTGGGTGCCGCGGTGCGGGTCGCCGACCTCGTGGCCACGGCCTTGCACGTTCTCCCAGAAGGTGAAGCCGCGGATGCCGAGGGTGTCGAGCATGTACTCCACACGCTCGTTGTTGGCCTGGTTGTATACTATCATTACACTTTTCATTGCTTATCCAGTTCTATGTTTCTCACTATGATTATTTTATTCAGCGGTGTTCGATTCATCCAATTGGATGTTCATGAATACGAATTTCTTGCGTTCCTTCTCCTTCTTCTCGATGTCGCCGCGGCGGTTGAAGACGCCGTAGAGTACGGGGACGATGATGAGGGTGATGAAGGTGGAGACCGTGAGGCCGCCGATGACCACGAGGCCCATGGTGGTCCATATTTCGGAGCCCTCGGAGGTAGAGGTGGCCATGGGTATCATGCCGAGGATGGTGGTGAAGGCGGTCATCAACACCGGGCGCAGACGGCTCTGGCCGCTGATGGCGATGGCCTCGTTGAGGGCGATGCCGCGTTCGCGCATGAGGTTGATGTAGTCGACCAGCACGATACCGTTCTTGACCACGATACCGATGAGGAGGATGAGGCCGAGGAGGCCCACCATGTCGATGTTGTTGCCGGTGAAGAACATCATGAGCACCACGCCGCTGATGGCGAAGGGGATGGAGAACATGATGATGAAGGGCTTGGAGAAGGACTCGAACTGCGAGGCCATGACGATGTAGACGAGCATGAGGATGAGCATGCCGAGGACGAGCATGTCGCGGCTGGAATCCTGCTGGTCCTTGTAGTTACCGGCGAGGGCGACGTGGATTTCGGAGGGCATCTCCATCTGGTCGATTTCCTTCTGCACGCTCTGAGCCAGCTCCTGGAGCGAAGTGTTGAAGGGCATGACGGTGAGGGTGAGGTAGCGCTGGCGGTTCTTGCGCTCGATGGTGGGCGGGCACCAGTATTCCTCGACCTTGGCCACCTCTTCGAGCTTGATAATCTTGCCGGTAGCAGTGGGGAGGGAGAGTTGCTCGATGTCGGAGATGGAGGAGCGGTACTCCTCGCGGAGACGGACGACGATGTTGTACTCCTCGCCGTCCTCCTTGAGGTATCCGGCGGCCATGCCGTTGACGCGGTTGCGGACATACATGGCCACGGCGGAGCCGGTGAGGCCGTGGAGGGCCAGTTTCTGCTTGTCGAAGGTGATCTTGAGTTCGGCGCGGTCCTCGTCGCGGGAGACTTTGGTGTCGCGGGCGCCGGGGACGTTCTGCTCGACGCGCTTCTTCAGTTCCTGGGTGAAGCGTGTGGTTTGGTCGAAGTCGTAGCCGTAGATTTCGACCGAGAGGGAGTTCTGGCCGCCCATTCCCATGCCGCCCTGGTTGACTTGGTAGTTGACCAGTTCGGGGTATTCGGCGAAGCATTGGCGCAGCTGTTCCTGCATCTGGAAGATGGTGATGTCGCGGTCGTACTTCTTGGTGGTGCGGATGGTCATGGAGATCTTGTTGTTGGTGGTGGAGTTGAAGAGGGCTGCGAAGCCGGCATCGTCGTTGGAACCTGCCGAGGTGGAGACCACGAGGACGTCCTTGCCGAGGATGCGGTAGATGTCTTCTTCCATGTGGCGGGCGGTCTTGAGGGTCTCCTCGATGCGGGTGCCGCGTTGCAGCTCGGCGCTGACAGAGATTTGTCCGTTGTCCTGCTCCTTCATGAAGTCCATACCTATTTTGCCGGTGGCCATGGGAATGATTGTGACAACGAAGAAGGCAAGGGCGATGAGGAGGGTGGTCTTTTTGTGCTTGAGGCACCAGCGAAGGAGGTTGGCATAGGCGCTGTCGACGGCGTTGAAGGCATGGATGACGAAGCGGTTGTAGAAGGATTTCTCTTTCTTGCGCTGGTATTCCTCCTCGTCCTCCTTTTTGAAGAAGAAGGGGCGCTCCTTGAGCATCTTGCTCGAGAGCATGGGGATGAGGGTGATGGCGGCGCTGGTGGAGACGCAGACCACGATGGTGATGATCCAGCCCATCTCCTTCATGAAGATGCCAATCATGCCGGGCAGCATGGTCAGCGGCACGAACACGGCCACAAGTACCAAGGTGGTGGCGATGACGGAGGTCCACACCTCGTTGGTGGCGCAGATGGCGGCCTCGCGCGGGTTCTCGCCGCGGTCGATATGCTTGGAGATGTTTTCGAGGACCACGATGGCATCGTCGACCACCATACCGATGGCCACGGTAAGCGAGGCCAGGGAGATGATGTTCAGCGAGCTGTCGGCAACGAGGAGGTAGATGAACGAGGTGACGAGCGAGATGGGGATGGTGAGTGCGATGATGACGGTGGAACGCCAGTTGCCCAGGAAGACGAGCACCACGAGGACCACGAAGAGGAGAGCGTAGAAGATACTCTCGGAGAGGCCGTTGATGGCGTTGACAATTTCCTCGGAACCATCGCGGATGAGGGTGATTTCGATGTCGGGAGGCAGGGTCTTCTGGATGCGCTCCATCTCGGCCTTCACCTGACGGGCAATCTCAACGGTGTTGGCGCCGGTCTGTTTGGAGATGATGATGCGGGCGCCGTCGTGGCCGTTGATTTTCTCGTCGAGCGAGAGGTCCTTGATGGTGTCGCGCACGGTGGCGAGGTCGCGCACAAAGACCTGCTTGCCGGTGAGGGTCGTGAAGACGGCGATGTCGGCAATCTCGGAGCTTTCGACATACTCGCCTTTGACGCGCATCTGGTACTGCTCCTTGCCCATTTTGACGGTGCCGGAGGCAAGGTCGAGGTTGTTGGCCGAGATGGCGTTGCCCACCTGCTCGACACTAAGTCCGTAGGCATCGAGCTGTTTGGGGTCGAGGTCGATATAGACATAGCGCTGCGGGGCACCGGAGACTGTAAGGTTGCCGATGCCGTCGATGCGGTTGAGCTCGTTGACGACATTGTCCTCGAGGATGCGGTCGAGTCCCGAATAGCTCTCCTTGGCGGTGACACCGTAAATCATGACGGGCATGGCCGAGGAGTTGAGCTTCAGAATCATGGGACGCGACACTCCGTCGGGCAGGTTGTCGAAAATCAGGTCGACGTAGGAGCGTATGTCGTTCAATGCTTCGTCGATATTCTCGCCCCACTCGAACTCGAGGGTGACGACGGAGATGTTGTCCTTCGAGGTGGAGGTGATGTTTTTCAGTCCGTCGACGGAGTTGAGCGAGTTTTCGATGATTTTGGTGATGTTGGTCTCGATGTCGCTGGCGTTGGCACCGGCGTAGGTGGTCATCACGGTGACGTAGGGCGGGTCCATCTCGGGCATCTGGTCGATAGGCAGACGCATGAGGGAGAAGAGACCCAGCACGATGACGGCCACAAAGACCAGTCCCGTGGTGATGGGTTTATTGATAGCGGTTTTGTAAATTGCCATAATCTTTATTTTTAGGTTCTCCTAGGTTTCCCTAGGATGTCCCAGGTTTTCCTGGTTATTCAACAATCTCAAGTTTGTCTCCGTCAACCAGTCTTGCCTGGCCGGTGACGACGAGGCGGTCGCCGGCTTTGATGGCTCCGGCCTCAACGGGGATGACCTCGATGCGGTCGTCGAAGCGCTGGCCGAGGGTGACGGCCACGCGGCGGGCTTGGTTGCCGTCGGCCACGAAGACATAACGGTCGTTCGAGCCGGTGAGCTTCAGCACGCTCTGGTAGGGCACCACGATGGCGTCGACCTCACCCACGCCGAGGCTGGCACGGACATACATGCCGGGACGAATTTTCTCGCCGCTGTTGGAGATGTTGAGCTTGGCCTGAAAGGTGTGGCTCTGTGGGTCGATGGTGGGGTAGACAATCTCGATGGTGGCGGGGAAGGTCTGGTCGGGGTAGATGTCGCTCTCGATGTCGAGCTTCATGCCGTTGTGCACGAGGGGGAAATAGGTCTCGGGGATGTTGATGATGGCCTTGAGGCGGTTGATTTGGGTCAGCGTGAGGATGGGCTGGCCGGCATACATCTCGCCGTCCTCGTAGTTCTTGGCGCTGATGACGCCGGCGAACTGGGCTTTGACAAAAGTGTTCTCGTTGAGGAAACGCTCGTTTTCCACCAATTGGTCGTAGCCGGCCTTGGTCTGGTCGTAGACCTGCTGGCTGACGGAACCGCTGGCCTTGAGGGCGGTGACGCGGTCGAGCTCGGTCTTGGTACTGGCGAGGTTGATGCGGGTGGTGTTGAGCTGGGTCTGGTCCATGCGGACGAGCATGGAGCCTTTCTGCACGCGGGTTCCCACCTCGACATAGATGTGTTCGATGTGGCCGGTGACCGACGGGGCAATGTTCATGGTCTCGTAGCCCTCGAGGGTGGAGGAAAGGGTGAGGGTCTTGGAGATGCGCTCGCTCTGGAGGGTGAGCACCTTGACCTTCTCGGCCTCTTTCTTGGTGGTGGTGGCAGCTTTGTCGCCACCTTTGCCGCCGCAGGCCACCATAGAGAGGGCGGCAAGGGCGATGACTGCAATTCTGAAGTACTTGTTCATATCGTATTATTGTTTATTCAAAAGGTTTTCTAATGCTGTCTGTGCCGAGATGACGTTCATCACTGCCTGGATGTAGTTGCTCTGGGCGGCGATGATGTCGTTGGACGAGGTGGTGACCTCGAGGCTCGAGGCTCGGCCGTATTTGTATTTCTCGCTCACGTTGGCGAAGACGCGCTGGGTGACCTCGAGGTTGCGGCTCTGTATGTCGTAGTTCTCGAGGGCGGTGACAAGGTCGTATTGCAGCTGGTTGAACTGCACACGCAAGCCGTCTTCTGCCTGGCGACGGGAGTTGGCAGTCTCCTGCTGGGCAATCTTGGCACTCTTGACGGAGGCGTAGCGGGTGCCGGAAGAGAGCAACGGCATGCTGATGCTGGCGCCGATCATGTTCGGCGGGGTCATGTTGAATCCCTCGTCCTTGCCGAAGTAGGTCTTGGCGCTGTACTGATAGTAGGCTGAAATGGTGGGCAGGAAGTCCATCCATGCCATGTTGACTTGACGGGTGGCCAGTTCTTCGTTCTTGGCCAGGAGCTGGTAGTTGTAGTTGTTCTCGATGTGGAAGGGTGTGTTTAGGATGGAGGCAGCTCCTTCGATACTGAGGATGTCATCGATGGGGGTGGTGAGTTCGACAGTGCTGTTCACGTCGGCACCCAGTTGGAGCAACAGTGAGTTGCGGAGCATCTGTAGCGAACGCTTGGTACTGTTGATGCTGCTCTTCATGGAAGCCACCTGCACCTGCAACTTGTCGGCATCCACCTGTTCGGCGGCACCCACGTTGACGGCTGCCTGGCTGGTAGAGGCGAGGCTCTCGAGGTTGGCAAGGCTGGAGTCCAGCAGGCCCACGGTCTGCTCCATCACCAGAATGCTCACGTAGACGTTCTTCACCTGCGAGCGGGTCTGCTGCTCGGTCTGCTGGCGCGAGAGGTCGGTCATCTCAAGGGCCAGTTTCTGCATCATGGTACCGACAACCTGAGCTCCCGAAAGGGCCACGGCAGCCGTGAGGCTGAAGGTGCCGCTGGGGTTCATGGCGATACCGCCCCCCGACGAGGTGTTGCTGCTGCCGCTCGAAGGGAAGGAAATGGGCATGGTCACGCCTCCGATGGTCACCGAATCGGGCATCATCGACATCATTGACCCTCCGCCGCCAAAGTTCATCGTGTAGCCGCACATGTTCTGGTAGTCGAAGCCTGCCTTCACCGACGGCAGCATGGAAGAGAGTGTCTTCCAACGTTCCATCTCGGCCTTCTTCACTTCGAGGTCGGCGTTCTTCATCGTGGCGTTGTGCTCGACGGCATACTGCTGGGCCTCATCGAGACTCAGGCGCAGGGTTTGCTGTGCCGTGGCCGTCAGCCCCAGCGCCGCGAGGACAAGTGCTAATGTCAGTTTTTTTAATGTCATTGTCATTATTATTTATTGTTTCTTTTTCTTGGTGAGATGTCTCCTATACCCAAATCTTCGAGTATTTTGCGGAAGTGGGCCTCTTCTTTCTCATAACGTGCGATGGTGTCAACGGTCATGAGACCGCGCATGTAAGTGAAGCATATCTCGCTGGTGTAGCGTGCGTATTCACGGCTGTCGGCGACATCGGACATACGTCGTTGCTGC
The DNA here is from genome assembly GCA_002349055.1 of Bacteroidales bacterium UBA2939. GTDB lineage: Bacteria > Bacteroidota > Bacteroidia > Bacteroidales > P3 > Colimorpha. The sequence goes on from DECD01000016.1 coordinate 62,824, forward strand.
ACAAGGTTGCAGATGAATTCTTCTGCCACCTCGATATCGGCGTCGGGACGCAGGTAGTTGTGCTGACGGACGTATTCGATGCCGTGGTGGATATAGGTACGGAAAGACTCGGAGTGGATTTTGAAGAATCGGTTGTGGATTTCAGGGTAGCAGCGTTCGGAGTCTTCGATGAGGTGGTGGTAGCTGTGGTTGACGATGGCATTGGCGCGAATCATATACATGGCCACCAGAAGAGGCTCGTCGACCTTGTGGAAGATTTGGTGGTGAAGGGATTCTATTTCATCGTGGACGCGCATAAGGCATTCCGACAACAGTTCCTCCTTGTTGGCAAAGGTCTCGTACAAGGTGCGCTTGGAGATGTGCATCGAGGTGGCGATATCGTCCATCGTCACGCCTTTGCACCCGCGCGTATTAAACAACTGGAGGGCTGTTTCTACGATTTTTTCTTTGTTGTCTTCTGTTCCCATTTATCTGTAAGTTTCTGTTTGTTAATAATAAACAAACAAACATCGCTTCCCGCACAAGGCGAAAAAGCGATGCAAAGATACGAATAAAACTAAAAAAACTAAAAAAGTTTTCTAAGTTTTCTGTTAAAAAAACTTAACCGTTATTTCTCCTTATGTTCGGGGATGGGCTGGAGGGTGCCAATCTGCACTTTCATGCGGGCGCCGGGAGCGGCTTCGACGGTGGCCATCGAGCCTTCGCGGCTGACGAAGGTGACGTGGATGCCACCGGCGGTCATCAGCTTGTCGCCTTTCTGAAGGCTGTCGCGGTAGGCCTGCTCTTTCTTGGCTTTCTGGCTCTGCGGGCGGATGAGGAAGAGGTAGAACACGGCTATCATCAGCACAATCATGATGCCGGTTTTCCAACCATTGGCGATGTCGAGGAGTATGAATTCAGTCATTTTCTGTTCTTTTTTGTTGAAATTAATGTATGGAAAACGGCCTGTCGCCTTTTTTATTGCATGGATGGACAATATTTTTTTGCATGTGGCGTTAAAAGGATTAATATGAACGACATGAATGCAAAATATCGGGAGTTGCGCGCGCGCTATCCTGAGTTTGAATATGTGGCCTACCACCATGAGCGCACCGACGAAGGACTGCGCCTGTGGTTCGACTTCCGCATGGGAGAGGTGGAGTTCCACCCCGAGGCCCTCATCGAAGCCCGTCCGTTCCTCAACCTCGATGCCGAAGGTATCGATTGCATGGTTTTCGACATCGGCATGATTGAGCTGATAAGCTACTGGAAATGTGCCTGTCCGCCTACGGTCAAGGTGCTTTGTGGAAGCCTCACCGACCAGCAGATAACCTTTTGGCGCAAGCTCTACTGGAATGGCCTCGGCGAGTTTTTCTACACCAATGGCATTGCAGAAACGCAGGAGGCGTTTCTTAAAGTTGAAAGTGGAAAGTTGAAAATGGAAAATTTGGCTGACGCAGATAAAAATTTCAATTTTCAATTTTCAATTTTCAATTCTTATCTGGTGCCCATTGGCGGCGGCAAGGACAGCGTCGTCACGCTGGAACTGCTACATCGGGCGGGGAAGACTATCCGGCCGCTCATCATGAACCCTCGTGGTGCCACCAAGGAGTGTGCCCGTGTGGCGGGGTTCCCGATGGAGGAGGTGCTGGTCATTCGCCGCAAGATAGACCCCGTTTTGCTTGATCTCAACGCCAAGGGATACCTCAACGGACACACACCCTTCTCTGCCATGCTGGCCTTCTACACCCGCTTGGCCTCGGCATTGAGCGGCATTCCCAATGTGGCCCTCAGCAACGAGAACTCCGCCAATGAGAGCACGGTGATAGGCACCAGCGTCAATCACCAATATTCAAAGAGCCTTGAGTTTGAGGACGACTTCCGTGCTTATGTTCTCCCGCCTGCTGCGAAATCCATAAATTTATTTAATTATTTCTCTTTTCTCAGGCCGCTGAGTGAGTTGCAGATTGCCATGCTTTTCAGCCGTTTCACGGCCTATCACGATGTGTTCCGCAGCTGCAATGTGGGCAGCAAGCAGGATATCTGGTGCGGCCACTGCGCCAAGTGCCTCTTCGCCTACATCATCCTCTCGCCATTCATCGAGCCTGCACGGCTGAACAAAATCTTTGGCAAGTCGATGCTCGACGACCTCACCCTCGAGCATGAGTTCAAGCAGCTTATCGGCGAGGCCGAAACGAAACCCTTCGAGTGCGTGGGCACCGTCGGCGAGGTGCGCCAGGCGCTGGTCATGACCCTCGACCGCTGGTACAAGTCGGGCCGCAGGCCCGCCCTGCTAGATAAACTGGGAAATACAGAGCATCTAGTTAGTCTGGTTAATCTAGAACTTCTAGAAAATCTAGGCAACCTCTCTCCCGAAGAACGCCAAATCCTTCAAACAGCATGTACCGAGAAGAACAACTGAAAGCCCTGATTCAAGGGCACAAGATACTTATTGCCGGCTATGGCCGCGAGGGCAAAAGTGCCGAGGCTCTCATCAAGCGACTAGTGCCGGAAGCCCCCTATACCATCGCCGTGCAGGTGGAAAACGGAAAGTGGAAAGCAGAAAACGGCGAATGGCACGAAGATTGGCCGTTCGACATGGTCATCAAGTCACCCGGCATTCCCAATTTTCAATTTCCAATTTTCAATTTTCAATTAACTTCGCTGACCGACCTCTTTTTGCAGGTCTATGGCGACATGACCATCGGCGTCACCGGCACCAAGGGCAAGTCCACCACTGCGAGCCTCATACACCATCTGCTGCCGGGCAGCATCCTCGCCGGCAATATCGGCATCCCGTTATTTGATATTTTAGACGAACTCCGCGAGGACAGCATCGTCGTGGCGGAACTCAGCTGCCACCAGCTGGAGAATATCCACCGCGCACCGCATATCTCCGTGTTGCTCAATCTTTTCCAGGAACACCTCGACCACTACGAGAACTACCTCGGCTACAAGATGGCCAAGATGCAGATAGCCCTCAAGCAGCGCGAGGGTGACCATTTCTTTTACTGCACCGACAATGAGGAGCTGAACTTGTTAGTTAAGAGTTATGAGTTAAGAGTTAAAAGTGAATTGCATCCATATTCTATAAAAAAAATTACAGACGAAGAACGGGACCTCTTGGCAGTTTGCCACTTGGAGGGTGAGCACAACCGCAGCAATACTTTGGTGGCTAGCCGTGTGGTGTCGCTTATTACGCGTAAGCCACTTTCCGATTTCCACTTTCCGATTTCCACTTTCCACGGTTTAAGGCACCGGATGGAGATGGTGGGATGCTACAAAGGTATCACCTGGTACGACGACAGCATCAGCACCATCCCTGCCGCTGCCATCGCTGCGGTGAAGGCTCTGGGGCGTGTCGACACGCTGATTCTCGGTGGCTTCGACCGTGGCATCGACTACACGCCTCTGGTCGACTTCCTGAAAGAGAGCCCAATAAAGAACCTTGTTTTCGTAGGCGCTGCAGGAAGAAGAATGCTTTCCACTTTCCACTTTCCGCTTTCCACTTATATTGTCGAAGACGATTACAAGAAGATTGTCCCATGGTGCGCCGAGCATACGCCGCAGGGTGGGGTAGTGTTGCTCTCTCCGGCGGCCGCCAGCTACGACGCCTTCAAAAACTTCGAACACCGTGGCGACTTCTTCCGCGAACAGATTTTAAAGCTCAATCAGAACGAAAAGAACTAAAAGAAAAGGTTCTGATAGTTCTGATTGAGAAATAATATAATATGATTGATTATAAAGAGATAAGGAATACTCTCCACGAGCACCCGCAGACCGCAGGCAACGAGCAGTTTGCACACGATACAATAGTGAATCATCTACAGGGATTGCATCCCGACAAGGTGTACACCCATGTGGGCGGCTATGGCGTCATCGCCGTCTGGGGTAAGGACCCGCAGGCTCCTACCGTTGCTTTCCGTGCCGACAACGATGCCCTGCCTATCGGCCACCGCTGCGGTCACGACGGACACACGACCATATTACTACGTCTCGCCGAATTAATCGACGAGCACGTATCAACGTATCAACGTGTCAACATTCTTCTCCTCTGGCAGCCTGCCGAGGAGACGGGTACCGGCTCGCGTGCTGTGCTCGACACAGGCATTCTCCAGCAGTATAACATACAGTCTTTCTATGCCTTGCACAACCTCCCGGGCTATCCGTTGGGTACCGTAGTCCTCTGTCCTAGGACATTTGCCGCCGCTTCGACGGGCGTTGTCTACCGCCTCGACGGCCGCGAGACCCATGCTTCGACACCCGAGATGGGCCTCAATCCGGGGATGGCTATCGCTGAGATTATCAATAGGTTCAACGGATTTAATGGACGGGATGGAGAATTCCGTCAGAGTACCTTGATATGTGTCCACATCGGGCAGCCGGCCTTCGGCACTTCGGCGGGGCATGGCGAAGTGATGTTCACCCTCCGTGCTTTCACCAACGACGAGATGGAAAAAATGCTCTCAGAAGCCAACCAAGTAGTAGACGAGGTGTCTGCTCGTTATGGTTTGAAAGTCAGTCGTTCTCTTGTTGAACCTTTCCGCGCCACCGAGAACAATGGCGACTGTGTGGAAGCAATAGAAAAAGCGGCAGAGGATGTGCCGCTTCGTGTACGTTATCAGATGGAGCCTAACCGCTGGAGCGAGGACTTCGCCGAGTATCTGCTGCATTTCAAAGGCGCTATGTTCGGCATCGGCAGTGGTGAGCACCAGCCCGAGTTGCATCACCCCGACTACGACTTCCCCGACGACCTCATCGAGCCTGCCGCCCAGCTCTTCTTCCGCCTCAGCTCTTCTTTTTGCTAGTGCCGGTTTTCTTCTCCAGCGTGATGTAGTTGGGGAAGGGTACCTGCGTGCTGCCGACCGAGAGGCTGGGTTTTACACGGAGACCCACCTTCGACGAGGTGCCGTCGGAGGTGAAGCTGCTGGCGAAATTCTTCAGCGCGTCCAATCCTTTCTTCGAGAACAGCTGTCCAAGGTCGGTGCTCACCGGCAGCGGCACCATGGTGGTGGTGCTGGGCCTGATGGTGTAGCTGCGGCTGTTGACGCCGTTGGCGATGTCGGTGCCATCGATGGCCAGAATCCAGTCGAGCGCCGTCATGGCGGCCTGTGTCTTGGTGGGGTTGGTGATGTCTACGTTGACGTTGAGACTCAGCGGCACCTGCTTACTCTGGTAGGCTGCCACTAGCTTCACAATGTCGGTGGCCGACAGGTTGCCCTGGGTCAGATTCTTCACATTCACGCCAGCCACAGTGACGTTGGAGACGTTTTTGAGGGCGAATTCGCAGTTGGCAAGGTTGGCCACGGAGGAAAACTGCGAGGCGAGTTGGTTTAATATATCACACGAACTCAGCAGGATAGAGCCTGCCACGACTAATGCAAGTGTTATCTTTTTCATGCTGCAAAGATACGACTTTTTTCGGATATGGGCGGAAAAAAATCCATACCACCGACGTACCATCAACCTATCATCTCCGACCAGGGTCGGACATGATACGGAGTTGAGTCGGAGTTGGTCCCTATGAGGTGCTGAGTATCAGTGATTTAAGTGGTGTTTGTGTCCAAGGTTTTAATTTGCTGATAATCAATAATTTGCGTATTTTGCCAAAAAAAGTTTGTAGAAGTGGGATTTTTTGTGTATTTTTGTAGATAGATTATTAATGAATACTAATATATAAATATAATAATATTCAATTTGTTATGGAAGAGAATACTGCTGCTGAGAAGCAACTGAATTTCCTTGAAGAGATTATTGAGCAGGGCCTGAGTGAGGGCAAGTACACCGCCATCCAGACCCGTTTTCCGCCGGAACCCAACGGCTACCTGCACATCGGCCACGCCAAGTCGATTTGCATTAATTTTGGACTGGCAAAGAAGTATGGTGGCAAGACCAACCTGCGTTTCGACGACACAAACCCCGTGAAGGAGGACACCGAGTATGTCGACTCCATACAAGAGGACATCCATTGGCTGGGCTTCGACTGGGCCGAGAAGCACTACGCCTCCGACTATTTCGAACAGCTCTACGAGTGGGCCGAACTCCTGATTCAGAAAGGCTTGGCTTACGTCGACGACCAGACCCTCGACGAGATTCGCGAGGGGCGCGGCACGGTGACCACGCCGGGTAAGAACAGCCCCTACCGCGACCGCTCGGTCGAGGAGAACCTCGACCTGTTCCGCCGCATGCGCGCGGGCGAGTTCCCCGACGGCAGCAAGGTGCTGCGCGCCAAGATAGACATGGCGCACCCCAACATGATGTTCCGCGACCCCATCATGTACCGCATCCTGCATGCCCACCACCACCGCACGGGCGACAAATGGTGCATCTACCCGATGTACGACTACGCCCACGGCCAGAGCGACAGCATCGAGCATATCACCCACAGTATCTGTACGCTGGAGTTCGACATCCACCGTCCGCTCTACGACTGGTTCATCGAGCAGCTGGGCATCTGGCCGAGCCACCAGTACGAGTTCGCCCGCCTGAACATCAACTACACGGTGATGAGCAAACGCAAACTGCTCCAGCTGGTCAAGGAGAATTACGTCAGCGGCTGGGACGACCCCCGCATGCCGACCATCTGCGGCTTCCGCCGTCGCGGCTACACGCCCGAGAGCATCAAGGCCTTCTGCGAGCGCATCGGCGTGGCCAAGCGCGACAATATCATCGACTACAGCCTGCTGGAGTTCTCGCTGCGCGAGCACCTCAACAAGGTGGCCCAGCGCCGCATGGCTGTCCTCGACCCTGTCAAAGTTGTCATTGACAATTATCCCGAGGGACAGACGGAGATGCTGACGGCCGTGAACAACCCCGAGTGCGAGGCCGACGGCACGCGCCAGGTACCCTTCGGACGCGAACTGTGGATTGAGCGCGAGGACTTTATGGAGGTGGCTCCCAAGAAGTACTTCCGCATGGCCATCGGCCAGGAGGTACGTCTGCGCTACGCCTACTTCGTCACCGCGCAGAGCGTCGAGAAGGACGCCGAGGGCAACATCACCTGCATCCATTGTACCTACGACCCCGCCACGCGCGGCGGCGACGCCCCCGACGGCCGCAAGGTGAAGGGCACCATCCACTGGGTGGCCGCCCATAGCGCCATCGACGCCGAGGTGCGCCTCTTCGACCGCCTCTTCGCCGTCGAGGCCCCGGACGATGTGGAAGAAGGCCACACCTTCCTCGAGAACCTCAACCCCAACAGCCTGAACGTGGTCATCGCTAAATGCGAGCCTTCACTGGGAGAGTGGGAAGCGGAAAGCGGAAAGTGGAAAGATGGAATAGTGCGCTACCAGTTCGAGCGCATGGGCTACTTCTGCACCGACCGCGACTCGACCCAAGAGCATTTGGTCTTCAACCGAACCTGCACCCTCAAAGACAGTTGGGCGAAGATTAAATAATGGTTATGAGTCCAGTCTATCTTTTTCTTATGGCGCTCTTTGCAGCGGTGTGTATTTTCTTTGCCCGACGGAAGAAAACGGGAGAAGAGGGTGGCGGTTTGGAAGAAAAAAACGCTATCGACAGCAAGCGTGTGATTTGTGTGTATGATATGGACGCCAAGAAATTGAGTGATACCGTTGATGAGTTCATTGGGCTATATTCCGATCGTAACGACGTGGAACGACCTTCAGACAGCCAAGTGGGCGACAGCTTCAGGCTTACTTTTTCATCGTCGGTGGATTATATCTCTATCTGCTACTGGGTTAATTTTTTAGTCTATGCTGATGAGAGCCGCAAGAGCCGATATATGGTGCGAGGCTGGTATCCTTTCGGCGAAGTGGAACTGAAGGGCGAGCGATTGCCGTTTAGCAATCAGACGGTGATGCTTTATGTGGACAAGGATGACAGAATGTGTGACAACGTATCCTTTGTTACCCCCGACGGCAACCATTATCTGCAGCCTTTTGCTATCGGCAACAACCTGCGGACCATCAAAACTGGTAGCGAGACTTATCAAGCAATACCTGAAAACTAAAATACAAGAATATGAATATTTCATTCGATTGGCTTAAAGAGTATGTGGATATTGAGGATATGACTCCTCAGGAACTGGACGACCTGCTGACTTTCTCCGGCTTGGAGGTGGACAGCATGGAAAAAATTGAGACCATCAAGGGTGGTCTGGAGCATGTGGTGATAGCGCAGGTGCTGACCTGCGAGCCGCATCCCGACAGCGACCACCTGCACCTGACGACCGTCGACGTGGGCGGCGAGCGTCCGCTGAACATCGTCTGCGGCGCTCCCAATGTGGCTGCCGGACAGAAGGTGGTGTGTGCCCAAATCGGCACCAAGATTTACACCTCGGACACTGAATACTACGAGATTAAGAAAGGCAAGCTGCGCGGTGCCGTCAGCGAGGGCATGCTCTGCGCTGCCGACGAGCTGCAGCTCGGCACCGACCACGCAGGCATCATGGTGCTGCCCGACGACGCCCCCGTGGGAATGCCCGCCAAGGAATACTTCCACGTGAAGGACGACTACCTGCTCGAGGTGGCCATCACGGCCAACCGCATGGATGCCATCTCGCACATCGGCGTGGCCCGCGACGTGGTGGCAGTGAGAAATACCCGCGAGGGTAAGCAGCTGAAGATTAAATGGCCGGAAGTGGAAAGTGGAGAGTGGAAAGTGGAAAGCAATAAGCAGATTAAGGTTACCGTCGAAGATCCGGAGTTGTGCCCGCGCTATACCGGCATCACGCTGCGCAACGTGAAGGTAGGGGAGAGCCCCGAGTGGCTGCAGAACCGCCTGCGCACCGTGGGTCTGCGCCCCATCAACAACGTGGTGGATGTGACCAACTTCGTCATGATGGAGGTGGGCCAGCCGTTGCACGCCTTCGACGCCGACCAGATTGCCGGCGGCCACGTCATCGTGAAGCGCCTGCCGCAGGGTACCAAGTTCGTCACCCTCGACGGCGTGGAGCGCACCCTCGACGCCCGCGACCTTATGATTTGTAATGAGAACGAAGGCATGTGTATCGCCGGTGTCTTCGGTGGTCTGAAGAGCGGCACCACCATGGAGACCAAGAACGTCTTCCTCGAGAGCGCCTTCTTCAACCCCGTGAGCATCCGCAAGACCAGCCAGCGCCACACCTTGAAGACCGATGCCAGCTACCGCTACGAGCGCACCTGCGACCCCAATATCACCGAGTGGGCCCTGCGTCGCGCCGTGAAGCTCATCCAGGAGCTCGCCGGCGGCGAGGTTTGCGGTTCGATGGTCGACCTCTATCCAAAGCCCATCGAGAAGCCCGTTGTGGAGGTGAACTTCCGCCGCATGTTCGACCTCGTGGGTCAGGACATTCCGCTGGAGGCCGTCCGTACCGCCCTCACCTCGCTCGACATCGAGATTGTCAACGAGACTGCTGAGGGCATGACCCTCAAGGTGCCCACCTGCAAGGCCGATGTCTACCGCGAGTGCGACATCGTGGAGGAAATCATGCGCATCTACGGCTACAACAACATCCATATCGGCGAGACCGTCAACAGCTGCCTTTCCTACGGCAAGAAGCCCGACCCGCGCAAGCTGAAGAACGCCGTGAGCGACTACCTTACCGACAACGGCTTCAGCGAGATTATGAACAACTCGCTGACTAAGAGCGAATACTACGACCGCGTGCCCGCGGAGGGCGATAAGGCTGACGCAAATCCCGACTTCCCCGCCGACCGTTGCATCCCCATCATCAACCCCCTCTCCAAGGAACTCAACGTCATGCGCCAGACGCTGCTCTACAGCGGCCTCGAGTGCATCGCCCGCAATATCAACTTCCGCATCCTCGACCAGAAGTTGTACGAGTTCGGCCACACTTATCAGAAGTCCGACGTGTCCGACCAGTCCGACGTGTCCGATCTTCCTGTCACCAAGCGCTTCAATGAGACCGAGCATGTCAGCATCTTCATGACTGGCAACATGACGCCCGAGAGCTGGAAGATGAAGCCCGCTGAGACCGACTTCTTCTATCTCAAGGCCTACGTCATGGACATCCTGCACCGTATGCGCGTCAACATGGGCCGCGTGGAGATGGTGCCGACCACCGCCAAATACTTCGCTGAAGGCCTCGACATCATCCAGCGCGACAGCAAGAAGCAGCTGGGCACCGTCGGCCGCATCGGCCGCGAGACGCTAAAGAAGATGGACATCAAGCAGCCCGTCTTCTATGCCGACCTCAACTGGACGCTGCTCCTCAAGCAGTACCCCACCAAGGAGGTGCTGTATCAGGAGGTGGCCAAGTTCCCCGAGGTGCGCCGCGACCTGGCCCTAATCCTGCGCAAGGACGTCACCTTCGCCCAGGTCGAGCAGGCCGCCCTGCAATGCGAGAAGAAGCTCCTCAAGCGCGTCAGCCTCTTCGACGTCTATGAGGGCAAAGGCATCGCCGACGGCTTCAAGTCGTATGCAGTCAGCTTCATCCTTCAGGACAAGGACAAGACCCTCAACGACAAACAAATCGAGTCCACCATGGCCAAAATCCAGAAGACCCTCGAGACCCAGCTGGGCGCGAAGATCCGCGGATAACAGGCCGCCGCAGGCTTCGCAACCCTGTTTTGAATCAAAAAAAGGCTGTTGACACTCTCAACAGCCTTTTTTTGATTATTATGATTAATTCGCAATAGCGATAAATGCTTTTGGTTGTTTAAAACTGTTGTCTCTTCAATTCGTATATGATATCGGTTTCTCCAATATATTATCTAGAGCTAAAACTATAATTGAATTCATTTAATCAAGAATTGTGAGCGATTTAATTTTATCTATAAAAAAATGCTTGTCGTCAATGTCTATTCTAAACCAAAGGAAGTCTGGTGACATAGGCGTGTTGGGGTGCATTGAATGTTCGACATTTTCAATAACACCCGAAATTTCATGATTTCCTTCTTTTAGAATTACACAAGCATTTTTGCCAATCCAGGATTTTGATTCCTTTTCTGGTATTTTAAGCAGCTCTCCTTCTGTTTTATATTCTTTCATTTTTTTATCAATTGAGTGTAGTACAATATGCTTATGACTGAAAAAACTATTGTCTTGTGAATTCGATTGTAATAAAAGTGTTGAGATCTTCCGATTCTTGCCCAGCGCCTGTTTCTGTATATTTTAGCTTTAGTGTAGTACTATTTAATAATTCTATTTCGAGAGTAATTCTGTCGACAATCAATGTGTTTCCGTCTTTCATCCAATGTCCGCCATGATCGTCAAAAAAGGCAACGTCGTCAGAAGAAGTATACGTTCCATCATCTTTGATGTTAATAACATCTCCTTTCCAAAAATCAGTATATTCGGTATCATATGGAACAACTTCTGTGTAATTGTCATTCCAACGCATACCCCAATAATGTTCATAGCTTTTAACGCATCCCCATGTGCCAACAATACTGGTATTATTGTCACCATTTCCATTTTCTTCATTAGTGTCTTTGTTGCAGGATACCATCATTGCGGATGCTACAAAGCAAAGCAGAAGTCCCATGAGTTTTAATTTATTTGTCATTTGTTGTAGTTTTTAGTTACGCTCTCCCGCGCCGCGTTGAGCATTAATAATAAAAGAAGCGTGGCGCCGTATGCCGCTTCCTGCAAAGAGGTCCTGAGAATAACCTTGAAAAAAGAAGATGCAATAAGCCCACGCTACAACAGCGAAAGCCATTACACTAATTCTGTTTTTCATTGGAGTTTCTCAGGTTCCTTTGCACAGAACGCGTATAACGCTTCATGATTTCCTTTGAAATCGACTGCAAAGATACAAATAATTTATGATATGGCAAAATATTATTTTCAGAGCCTTTTAAAAAGATAGTGCAAGTTGAGTGCTAGTTGGGTGCTACTTGAGTGCTACCTGTGGCAAAATTTATTATTTTGCAGAGGCAATAAAACAAAGGGTGTTACGTTATAAAAAATGATGAAAGGCTTGGAGCAATACGATGTGAAGCTGTTGCTGGCGCTGGTGAAGAGTGTCAGCGGGCGGACGGATTTCTTCAAGGTGCTGGTGGAGGGGCCGCACCCCGAGTTGGCGGCCTTCAGCAATGCCATCCGCGGCGACGACGACGCCATGGTGTGGCTCTTCAAGCATGACTTCGCCTGGCTGGCCATCCTCAGCAACGCCTGCGACGGCGACGAGAAGGCCATCGACTGGGTGCGCAACGGCCTCACGCCCGTCAACCTGCGCTTTGCCCTGGCCTGCCGCCACGACGTTGACTCGCTGAAGTGGCTCTACAAGAATAAGTTGGGTGTGCTGCTGCTGCTCGTCCGTGAGGTGGAGAAGTTCCTCAAATATCAAGAAAAAGAATACATGTGGCCCTATGTCATGCACTTCGGCGGACACCACAGGGCCATCATGGAACTGGAAGAATGGCAGGCCGAAAAAGGAGTGAAAGGGAGTGAAAAGGAGTGAAAGGGAGTGAAATGACAAATGATATTATATTATGATACAGAAGAAAGACAACAGACCGAACAAGGAGAACAAAGAGGAGAAGAAGACCAGAGAGGGGAGACCTGCTAGAGAAACTAGATTTTCTAGAGAGGGTAGAGATTCTAGATTTTCAAGAGATTCTAGACCTTCTAGAAGTACTCGTCCAGCGGGGCGTAAGCCCGCTGGCCCTCAAAAGCCCAAGGAACCTCATCCCGAGGGAGCCATGCGCCTCAACAAATATATTGCCCATGCGGGCATTTGCTCGCGCCGCGAGGCCGACGAGCTCATTGCCGCCGGCAGCGTGAAGGTCAACGGCAAGGTGGTCACCGAGATGGGCTACCAGGTGATGCCCGGCGACGAGGTGAGCTACGGCGGCGAGAAGCTCCGCAGCGAGCGTCTGCGCTATTTCCTCCTCAACAAGCCCAAGGGCTTCATCACCACCACCGACGACCCGCAGGAGCGCCGCACGGTGATGATGCTCATGGACGGCTGCTGCGCCGAGCGCATCTATCCCGTCGGCCGCCTCGACCGCGCCACCACGGGCCTGTTGCTCTTTACCAACGATGGCGAGTTGGCCAAGCGCCTCACGCACCCATCGACGCAGGTTTACAAGATATACCAGGTGGAGCTCAACAAGCCCGTCACCAAGGAGGACATGAAGAAGCTCCTCGATGGCATCGAGCTGGAGGACGGCCCCATGCACGTCGACGACATACAGTATGCCGCCGTCGGCAAGACCATCGACAAGCGCATCGTGGGCGTGGAGCTGCACAGCGGCCGCAACCGCATTGTGCGCCGCTTGTTCGAGGCTCTCGGCTACGAGGTCCACAAGCTCGACCGCACCACCTTCGCCGGCCTCACCAAGAAAGACCTTCCCCGCGGCCGCTGGCGCGAACTGACTGAGAAAGAGGTGGGCTTCCTAAAGATGATTTGATGAATAAAAGCGCCAAATTATTATGGGTGGCAGTGCTTGTTCTGGCTATTGCTGGGTGTGGAGGTTTGAGGTCGGGACATTCTACGTTGCCCGAACGTGCAGTTAGGCACATTGAGGCTTGTGGGCAAAAAGATAATGTATTGTCAACTGTTTATGGAAAGTGCGACCATGGACGGCTATACTCTTACATCTTTGAATTGCCAAGGAGATGTTGGACGGTTGTGACCGCTGATAGTGTGCAAATGGTCTATGATGGCAAAGGAGTGTGGTTGTATTCGGTTGTCCTTAGATGGGCAGATGACCTTGGAATAAAGTATTTCTCCGACATTCCCAATGCCGATAGGATGATACAATATCTTTATGCAGAAAGCAAAGACATCCATATTGTTGGCGTTATAAGAGATACTGATAGATGGATAATAGCTGCATACGAAACCCATGGGAGATATTATGGTTATCCTCGATACTACTATTTTCGCTCCGACGGTAGTAGTTGCGGTTATAAAATAATTGCATAATGACCCACCGTTTCACAGCCACCGTCGAGCGCAGCGGCGACATGGATGCCGCCTACGTGCGCGTGCCTATAGATATAAAGAAGGAATATGGCAAGGGACGGCTGAAAGTGCAGGCCACCTTTGATGGCGAGCCGTACAGCGGCAGCGTGGTGAACATGGGTGTGAAAAACGCCGACGGCAGCGTGTGCTACATCATCGGCATCCCCCAAGCCATCCGCAAGAAGATTGGCAAGGCTTTCGGCGACAATGTCAACGTGGTGCTTAATCCAGTTTTATGAGTCTGTTGAACTTCCATACATTGACCATCGCCGACCGTGAGGCCTACCAAGCAGTGAGCCTGCGCAGTGGGCGCCGCAATTGCAACTTCACCTTTGCCAACCTGGTGGGTTGGCAGTTTTGGTTCAACACCGAGGTGTGTGTGCTGGCCGATGCTGTGGTGCTGCGTTTCACCCTTGATGGCGAGCGGGCCTATATGCTCTGCATGGCTGGCACGCCGGGATGCGAGCTGCTGCGGGCACTCTGCGAGAATTCCGGCCACCGGCTGACGTTGCTCGGTCTTGAGGACGAGGCGGCACAGCAGCTGCAGCAGAACGCCTGCCGCGAGGGTATCGACATCGTTTTGGAACCCAGCCGCAACCAATATGACTATATCTACCGCCGCTCTGATCTGGCGGCAATGGCCGGAGGCAAGCTCAAAGCCAAGCGCAACCATATAAACAAGTTCCGTACGGAGCATCCCGACTTTGAGTATCGTGAACTCACGCCCGCAATGTTCGACGACTGCAGAAAGCTGGGTAAATTGTGGCGCGAGGAGAGGGGAGACGTGAACCCTGAATACGGCGACACCATTCTGGCCGAGCATCGCGTGATGGAAACGGTTTTTGAGCATTGGGATGCGTTGGGGATGATGGGCGGCAGCATTTGGATCGACGGCCGCATGGTGGCCTTCACCTATGGCTCCGCCGTCACCGACGACACTTTGGACGTCTGCGTCGAGAAGGCCGACCGCAATATCGATGGCCTCTTCAGCGTCATCTGCCAGCAGTTCTGCGCCCACCTGCCAGAACAATACACCTATATCAACCGCGAGGAGGACATGGGGCTTGAGGGTTTGCGCAAGTCCAAGCTGTCTTATCACCCAGAAATACTATTGACATACAATGCCGTACACTTTGCATAGGATGACGCCTGAGGATGCACCGCTCACCATTGACTGGATGGTGCGGCAATATGGGTTCGACCCCGTCGAGGTGGAGGGGTGGGTGAGGTGCCTGCACTTCAACTGGCCGCTGAGTGTCAAAGCGTTGGATGAACAGGGGCGGGTGATAGGTCTGCTCAATATGAGCGACTATCGCATCGAGGAAGAAACACCGTTGATTTCCAAGGAACAGCCAGAGCTGTTGGCGCGCCTCAATGCGCAGCGCTATACGGCTGTGTTTTCGTTCATTGTAGCACCCGAATATCGAGGCATGCGGCTCAACTACGACATGCTGATGTCTATCATGCCTGAACTGAAGGCGAACTTTGACTTCTTGTTCATTCCAGTACTTCATCGCCTTAAGACCCACCAGTATTGGCAGCGCTGGGGGGCGTGTGAGTTCTACCGCGACGCCGACTGTGTGTACTATGGCTTGGTACTTTGAGAATGCTGGCAAAATTTTATATATAATGTATATAATAAAATATATGTTTTGTCGTTAGAAAGGGTATGATAGCAGAAAACATAGCAAGCATTAAGGCGTCGTTGCCCGCAGGTGTGCGCCTGATAGCGGTCTCCAAGCTGAAGCCTGTGGAAGACATCCGCGAGGCGTACAACGCCGGACAGCGCCTCTTCGGCGAGAACTACGCCACCGAGCTGCGCGACAAGCACCCCCAGCTGCCGAATGATATCGAGTGGCACTTCATCGGCCACCTGCAAGGCAAGCAGCTGAAATACTACATCCCTTTTGTGAGCATGATTCACGGAGTGGATAGCATTGAACACCTAGAGGAGGTGGAGAAAGCCGCCGCCAAGGTTGGGCGCACCATCGATGTGTTGTTGCAGGTGCATGTGGCGCAGGAGGAGACCAAGTTCGGCTTTTTGCCGGAGGAGCTAGATAATCTAGATAATCTAGTTTTTCTAGAGAAGCTAGAGCATACTAGAGTTTGCGGGGTTATGGGTATGGCTTCCCATACTGAAGACGAGGGCCGTGTTCGCGTCGACTTCCGCGCCATTCGTGCCATTTTCGACCGCCTCAAGGCCGGCCCCTTTGCCGGCTGTCCCGAGTTCAAGGAGGTCTCCATGGGCATGAGCCACGACTGGCGTATCGCCGTCGAGGAGGGCAGCACCCTTGTCCGCCTCGGAACCAGCATTTTCGGACCAAGAGATTACAGCAAAAAACAATTATAACCATGCAAATATTCAAGAACAGCAGGCAAATCATCATGTCCTATGTGGTTATCACCATCGGACTGATGACCTACACCTTCGGATGGTCGGCCTTCATGCTGCCGGCGCGTATTGTCGGCGGCGGCGTCAGCGGCCTCTCTGCCATCCTCTATTATGCCGTGGGCATCCACATCCCCATCGGTATTCTCAACCTCATTTTCAACGGCATCCTGGTGGCCATCGGCTTCAAGATGCTGGGCTCGAAGTTCGGCGCCAACACCATCTACGGCATCGCCATGAGCTCGGTCTTCTTCATCATGTGGCAGCAGGGTCTCCATGTGGAGAACCTCTTCATGAACCCCGACGGCACCATGCAGTTCGACCCCTTCATGTGCGCCATCATCGGCGGCGCCCTCTGCGGCCTGGGCATCGGCCTGAGCTTCATCATGGGTGGCAACACCGGCGGCACCGACATCATCGCCCTCATCATCTGCAAGTACCACAACATCTCGCCTGGCCGCGTCATCATGCTCATCGACATCGTCATCGTGGGCTGCTCCTACTTTGTCTCCGGCAAGTTGGGCAACGTGGTCTACGGCTATGTCGTCATGGGCGTTATGACCTACGTCCTCGATATGGTGCTCGACGGCAACAAGCAGAGCTACCAGATTATGGTCTTCTCGCAGAAGAACGCCGAGATTGGCGACACAGTGGCCCGCGAGGTGGGCCGTGGTGCCACGCTTCTCGATGCCGAAGGCTGCTACACCAAGCAGGGCCAGAAGGTGCTCCTCATGATGGTGCATCGCACCGACAAGTCTCACGTCATGCAGATTATCCACCGCATCGACGAGAACGCCTTCATCTCGGTCAACAAGGCACAGGGGGTCTATGGCAAAAACTTTGAAAAACTGAAACTATGAAACTCATATCTCCATCGTTGTTAAGTGCCGATTTCGGCAACCTCCAGCGCGACATCGAGATGCTCAACGCCAGCGAGTGCGACTGGCTGCATGTCGATGTCATGGACGGCATCTTCGTGCCCAATATTTCCTTCGGTCAGCCGATAGTCAGGCATATCAAGAAGCACGCCAAGAAACCCCTCGACGTGCACCTGATGATTATGGACCCGGGCCGCTATGTGCAGGATTTCAAGGATGCCGGTGCCGACATCCTCACCATCCACTATGAGGCCTGCCACCACCACGACCGCGTGCTCCACGCCATCCACGATGCGGGCATGAAGGCCGGCGTGGTGCTCAACCCTTCGTCGCCAGTCTGCCTCTTGGAGGACATCATCCAGGAGTGCGACATGGTGCTGCTCATGAGCGTCAACCCCGGCTTCGGCGGACAGAAATTCATCGAGAACACCTATAACAAGGTGCGTCAGCTGCGCGAGCTCTGCAACCGCAAGAACCCGCAGTGCCTCATCGAGGTCGACGGCGGTGTCAATCTGCAGAACGCCCCCAAGCTCTTCGAGGCCGGTGCCGACGTCCTGGTGGCCGGCAACGCCGTCTTCAAGAGCGACGACCCGCAGCAGACAATCCACGACATGAAACAATGAACAGACCCAAACTGATTATAGCCCCTGGCAAGGAGAAGGCCATCCTCCGCCGTCATCCGTGGATATTCTCGGGTGCTGTCAAACGCATCGACGGAGAGCCTCAGGAGGGCGACCTGGTGGATGTTTTCGATGCCCGCGGCCAGTGGATGGCTACCGGCCACTATCAGGATGAGAGCATCATCTGCAAGGTGCTCACTTTCGACGCTGACGAGGCAGCGCTCCCTGTAGAAGAACTCCTTCGCCGACGCATCCACTCGGCTGTAAACTATCGTGTGATACTTGGTTTCTTCGGAGATGAAGAAACCAATGTCTTCCGCCTTGTCCACGCCGAAGGAGACTATCTCCCCGGCCTCGTGGCCGATTGGTACAACGGGGTGCTGGTGTTGCAAGCCCATTCGGTGGGCATGCACCGCCTGTTTCCAGTTCTGACAGAGCTGTTTGTGCACGAATTGCAGACATATCACGGCTATCCACTCAAGGCAGTCTTCGACAAGAGTAGCGCTACTGTCCCTGGTGGAGGTGTGCAGGACGGCATTATTTGGGGCGAGGAGACTGCGGAGAATGAGGTTCTGGAGAATGGCATCCGTCTGACGGTGAATTTCTTCGAAGGGCAGAAGACAGGCTTCTTCATTGACCAACGCGAAAACCGTGCTCTCGTCCAGCATCTCGCCCTTGGTCGTCGCCTTCTCAACTGCTTTGGATATACCGGAGGTTTCTCGCTGGCAGCCCTGAAGGGAGGTGCCGACTATGTCGAAACCGTGGACATCAGCAAGAAAGCCATTGCTCTTTGTGAACGTAATGTCGAATTGAACTTTGGCACCGATGCACCGCATTGCGGCGTTGCTGCCGATGTACTCGAATACCTGAATACCATCGAGGTAGGCGACGATGCACGAGGCTTCGATTTTATCATTCTCGATCCGCCTGCTTTTGCAAAGAATCACCGTTCGTTGCAGGCAGGACTGAAGGGATATCGCTCCATCAACCAGCGCGCCATGGAGAAGATTGCTTCCGGTGGCCTGCTGATGACTTTCTCCTGCAGCCAGGCCGTCAGCAAGGAGGATTTCCAGACCATGGTCTTCACCGCCGCCATGAATGCCGGCCGTCGCGTCCGCATCGTGCGCCAGCTGCCCCATGCCATGGACCACCCCGTCTCCATCCATCACCCCGAGGGCGAATATTTAAAAGGACTCCTTTTGCAAGTTGAATAAAAGAAACAATACTAATATAACATGGAATTAGGATATCAGAAAATAGACAAATACGACGAAGCATGTGTCAGCGAGATGGCCGAGCACTACAAAGCCATCCTCAAGCTCCTGGGCGAAGACCCCGAGCGTGAGGGACTGCTGAAAAGTCCCGAGCGCATCGCCAAGGCCATGCTCTTCTTCACCAACGGCTACGACCTCCAGCCCGAGGAGATTCTCCGCAGCGCCATGTTCCACGAGGACTACAAGCAGATGGTCGTCGTCAAGGACATCGAGCTCTACTCCCTCTGCGAGCACCACATGGTGCCCTTCGTGGGCAAAGCCCATGTGGC
>DECD01000016.1:82226-122971 GCA_002349055.1 Bacteroidales bacterium UBA2939
CAGGTGCAGGAGCGTCTCACCAAGCAAATCAAGGAATGCATCCAGAAGGTCCTCAACCCCCTTGGCGTGGCTGTGGTCATCGAGGCGCAGCACATGTGCATGTCCATGCGCGGCGTGCAGAAGCAGAACAGCGTCACCACCACCTCCGACTTCACCGGCGCCTTCATGAAAGACCCCAAGACCCGCGAGGAGTTTATGAACATTATCGGTGTTAATCTTCATTAAGTAGTTAAGACAAATGAAACGTTTGCTGAAAATATTGCTTTGCGCCAGCCTGATTTTCAATCTTCAATTTTCAATTTTCAATTCTTCGCAGGCGCAGATCACCCACAACTCGCAAGGCCGTCTCGACGAGAACGCCACGGCGGCACTGAAGAAAGCTATCAAGAAGCTCGAGAACGTCAGTTTCACGGTGAAAATGAGCGCCCTCGACAGCCAGAAGAAAAAAGTCTTCGAGCGAGAGGCCGAGGTGAAGTACATGGACAACTGGTACGACGTGGTGACCTCCGAGGAGGAAATCCACAGCGACGGCAAGACCGTTTGGTACTGGAACAAGAAAGCCAAGGAAATGACAATCAGCGATGTCGATAAGGACGACGGCATGAACCTGTTGAATCCCGGAAGCTTCATGAGGCACTACCAGGAAAACTTCCGCGCCAAGTACATCCGCACTGAGGACGACGGTTCGGCGGTCATCGACCTCCAGCCGCGTTCCGCCCAGAGCTACCACAAGATACGCCTCTTCATCAACGAGGAGAGCGGAGAACTCAAACGCATCGAAGTCCACAAGTACGACTCTAGCCGTGAGATCTATACCTTCTCGAAACAGAAATACGGCAAGGTGAAAATGACAGGTTTCCTCTTCGACCCCAAGGCTCACCCCGACGTCGAAGTAATTGATATGAGATGAATATACTGCTGATAGAAACTGCCACCCAGATATGCTCCGTCGCGCTGGGAGAGACCCCTTCCCCCTGCGGGGACTCTCCCTTGAAAGGGGAAGAGCCAAAAGTGCTTGCCCGCCGCGACAGCGACACTCCTAACGCCCACTCCACACGCCTCTCGGTCTTCATCGACGAGGTGCTGAAGGAGTGCTCCCTGACCCCTCGCGACCTTGATGCCGTCTGCGTCTCAGCCGGCCCCGGCAGCTATACGGGCCTCCGCATCGGCGTCAGCACCGCCAAAGGGTTCTGCTATGCCCTCGGCATACCCCTTGTCTCGGTGCCCACGCTGCTCTCCATGGCCGCTCTCTACTACCAACAGCATCCCGAATACAACGGCCTCGTCTGCCCCATGATCGATGCCCGCCGCATGGAGTGCTACACCATGATGGTGAACCCCGACTGGCAGATTCTTCGCGACACCTCTGCCGATGTCATCGAGGCAGGTTGTTTCGACGAGTGGCTGGATAGGGGAGAGGTAACCTTCATCGGCGACGGTGCCGCCAAGACTCGTCCCGTCCTTGGCGCCCATGTCAATGCCCGCTTCGACGATTCCTTCCATCTTTCGGCTGAAGGCATGGTCGATATCGCCACCCAGCGTCTCACCGAAGGCAAGGTTGAGGATGTAGCCTATTTCGAACCTTTCTACCTTAAAGACTTTGTCGCAAAAAAGAGTGTTGTTCACGGACTTAGAGATTAGTACTTAAAAGTTATGCTTCGATACGTAGGAAAACGGTTGTTGTATGGATTCCTGGTGCTGCTGGGGGTCGTGACGTTGGTGTTCTTCCTCTTCAACATCCTCCCCGGCGACCCTGCACGCATGATGCTTGGCCAGCATGCCGACGCCGAGAGCATCGAGGTCATCAACCGCGACCTCGGGCGCGACAAGCCCCTCATGACGCAGTATGCCGGCTACCTCAACGACCTGTCGCCCCTCTCGTTCCACAACAACAGCGACCCGCAGAGCTTTCTTCTACCTCTCGTCCGACAAATACCGCTACGCCACGCTCCTCCGTTTGGGTACCACCTCCGTGGTGATCAAGACACCCTACCTGCGCCGCAGCTACCAGAGCCAGCGCCGCGTGAGCGAGATTATCGCCACGGCCTTCCCACAGACCGCCGTGCTGGCCCTCGTGGCCATGATTTTCGCCCTGGCGGTGGGCATCACGCTGGGCGTGGTTTGTGCCCTGCACAAGGACACTTGGATCGACCGCACTACGCTAGTCCTCAGTACCCTCGGCATGTCTTTGCCGTCGTTCTTCGCCGCCATCCTCATCGCTTGGTTCTTCGCCTATGTCCTCGCCGACTGGACGCATCTCAACATGTTCGGCAACCTCTTCACCGTCGACGACTACGGCGAGGGTGAATACCTAGACCTCAAGAACCTCATCCTGCCCGCCCTCACCCTCGGCATCCGCCCCTTGGCCACGCTCACGCAGCTCACCAAGAACTCGATGCTCGAGGCCTTGAGCCAGGACTACGTACGCACCGCGCGTGCCAAGGGCCTCAGCCGTCGCCGCGTGGTGGTGCATCATGCCTTGCGCAACGCCCTCAACCCCGTGGTTACCTCGGCCTCGGGATGGCTGGCCGGACTGCTGGCCGGCGCCGTCTTTGTGGAGTATGTCTTCGACTGGAAGGGCATGGGCGTGGTCATAGTCGACGCCCTCGACACCTACGATTTCCCTGTCGTCATGGGTGCCATCCTCTTTATCTGTATTTTGCTGGTGATTATCAACATCCTCACCGACCTCGTCTACGGCCTCCTCGACCCGCGGGTACGCATCGACCGCTAAGGGGGTTAACGGATTGAGAAGTTGATGGGTAGGTTGTATTGCACGCGCTCGGGATTGCCGCGCTGGCGGCCGGGTTTCCATTTGGGCATGAGGCTCACCACACGCAGGGCTTCCTGGCCGAAGCCATAGTTGTGGCAGGGGTCGCGCAACACCTTGGCATTGCTTATGCTGCCATCTTTCTCGATGACGAATGTCACGAAGACCTTGCCGAAGCAGTCGCAATCCTTGCAAGGCCATTTGAGGTTTGCGGCAAGGAACTGATAGAGCGCCTCCATGCCGCCGGGAAACTCGGGTTCTTCCTCAATCACGGTGAAGATGGGCGACTCGGGTTCCGCCACTTGGGCACCCTCGGGTGTCACCTTGACTTCCTTCTGCGGGGCTTGAGCCATCATCATTCCACCAAATGCCAGCGTAAGGGCCAGAAATATTGCACGTTTCATAGGTATGGTGTTTGTCGGTTTTTTCCATTGTTAACGCAGAAACGGCTTTTTTATTGTATGTATCTTGTAAATTATTGCGTTTGCTGAAGCTTACGCTGCCTATGTAGGTGCTGTCCGATGCCCGTCCGGCATAGTCGGTGGCGAAGCCGTAGAGGTGTACCTCGCAGCCGTCCCAGTGCTCGGGCAACGTCATCTCTATCTGCTTCTTGCGACGGTAGACGGGCGAGGAGAGGAGGCCCTCCTCCAGCGCCGGGCACCAGGCATAGAGGTACACACCGTCATCGCCCGAGGCGCTGAGATGCAGGGGGTTCTTCTCAAACGGGACGACGATGGAGCAATTGTCTCTCTGTAGAGACGCGGCCTGCCGCGTCTCACCGCGAGATGTTTGTCTATCGGGAGACGCAGCAGGCTGCGTCTCTACAGAGGGTAAAACGGGAGTACAGAAACCTACCGGTGCCACGGGTCCAGCGGCAATCAGCAGGTTTTCGTAGTCGACCTGCAACTGGTTGTCGACGAGCGCGAAACAGGGAGCGTTGAGGCTCATGAAATGGTTGCACTCGGTGCGGTGCACCTTCAGGGCCTCGCTGCGCATGCCGGTGCGGAGCGCGAAGCTCATCTTCGACGCCAGCTTCGACACCAGGGCGAAGAGGCCGCGGGCCTCCATCTGCTTGGGGTTGCGCGGGTTGCGTACCTTGCGCGGCCGCGACCGCAGACACCACTGCCCGCGCCATTCGTAGCCGATAACTGTCCCCACCGTTCCACGGTAGGCATCGTTGATTCCAAAACGTTGCTTTGCCATTGTTTACTGCTTTTTTTTGTTTAACGGCGAATTTTACGAATTAAGAGAATTTCTCTTTCTTAATTACGAGCGAATTGTGCTAATATCGCCTGCAGCAGCCGCCGCGCGAAGCAAGCGGCATTAGTGTAATTAGCCAGCAATTGACCAGCGTAGCATTCGTTAAATTCGTTAAATTCGCCGTTGAAAAATAATGTCACCATATAATATAATCCCGAAACGGTAACATGTCAAGAGGAAAGGGATTAATTAACATTTTTTATGAATGAACGCCGTGCCTTCGCCGTACCATCTCCAACCGTGGGCGGCGATGGGACGTGGGGGGTACGGAGGAGGTACGGCGATGGGACGGTGTTGGTGGCTGGAGGGGCTGATTTTCAACGCCCTTTCGGGGCCCGCCAAAGACACCACAAGCGAAAAAAATCAATAAAAATTGTAATTTTTTTATCGAATATGGAATTTTTTTTGTATCTTTGTTTCCTCAATAGATAGAGAAAGGTCAATTAATTTAATTAATAATCAATAAAATAAATTATCATTATGCAGAAAAAAGGCAACAAGTACGGTACCCACCGCGTCATCGAGCCGAAGGGTGTTCTCCCTCAGCCCGCCAACAAGCTTGACAACAACATGGATGAGATTTGGGACAACGAGATTCTCATCGACGTTCAGACCCTGAACATCGACAGTGCTTCGTTCACCGACATTCACAACTATGCCAAGCAGCAGGCCGGCGAAGGCGCCAGCCAGGAGAAAATCATGGAAGAGGTCAAGAAGGAGATGCTCCTCAACGTCGAGCTCCAGGGCAAGCACCGCAACCGTCGCACCGGTTCGGGCGGCATGCTCCTCGGCAAGGTTGAGAAAATCGGCGACGCCCTGAAGGGCAAGATCGACCTCAAGGAGGGCGACCGCATTGCCACCCTCGTGAGCCTCAGCCTCACTCCTCTCCGCATCGACGAGATTCTCGACATCCGTCCCGACGTCGACCAGGTGGACATCAAGGGCAAGGCCATCCTTTTCGAGAGCGGTATCTATGCCAAGATCCCGACTGACATGCCCGAGAAGCTCGCCCTGAGCGCCCTCGACGTGGCCGGTGCTCCCGCCCAGACCGCCAAGCTGTGCCAGTATGGCCAGACCGTCGTCATCCTCGGCGCCGGTGGCAAGAGCGGCATGCTCTGCGCCTACGAGGCCAAGAAGCGCGTCGGTGTGACCGGCAAGGTCATCGGCATCGCCAACAGCCCCAAGAGCACCCAGCGCATCAAAGACCTCGGCTTCTGCGACATCGTGGAGAGTGCCGCCGGCATGACCCCCGTCCAGGTCTACGAGCTCATCGAGCGCCTCACCAACGGCAAAATGGCCGACGTCACCATCAACTGCGTCAACGTTCCCGACCAGGAGATGACCGCCGTGCTCTGCACCAAGGATGACGGTATCGTCTACTTCTTCTCCATGGCCACCAGCTTCACCAAGGCCAGCCTCGGTGCCGAAGGCATCGGTGCCGACGTGAACATGATTATGGGTAACGGCTACACCAAAGGCCACGCCGAGTTCACCCTCCAGGAACTCCGCGAGTGCCCGAAGCTCCGCAAAATCTTCGAAGAGCTTTACGCCTAAGCATTTTTCAACCTGCGGGCAGGGGAGACCTTCCCGCAGGTTCCAATTAAGAAACATGAAGATATCATTTGTCATACCCGTCTATAACCGGCCCGACGAGATTGTCGAGCTGCTGCAAAGCCTTGTGGAGCAGAAGAAGGGGTACGACTTCGAGGTGATTGTGGTGGAGGACGGCTCGTCGAAGCCCTGCAAGGACGACATTGCGCGCTTCGGGAAGGAGTTCCCACTGGCCTACCATTTCAAGCCCAACAGCGGTCCAGGCCCGAGCCGCAACTACGGTGCGCAGTATGCCACCGGCGACTACATCATTGTGCTCGACTCCGACTGCATCCTGCCGCCGGGCTACCTCGAGGTGGTCAACAAAGCCCTTGAGGCTGGCAACATCGATGCCTTCGGCGGTCCCGACAGGGCCAATCCCTCGTTCACCGTCACGCAGAAAGCCATCAACTATTCCATGACTTCGTTTCTCACCACCGGCGGCATCCGCGGCGGCATGAAGAACGTGGAGAAGTTCCACCCGCGGAGTTTCAACATGGGCGTGCGCACCGAGGCATGGCGCAAGCTCGAGGGCTTTGCCGACATGCGCTACGGCGAGGATGTGGACTTCAGCATCCGCCTCAAGGAAGCGGGCTACCGCGTGGTGCTGGTGCCCGAGGCATGGGTGTGGCACAAACGCAGAAACACCATCAAGAGCTTCTATCGCCAGGTGTTCAAGTTCGGCACGGCGCGCATCGCGCTCTACCGTCGCCATCCCTCGACGCTGAAGCTCGTCCACCTGCTGCCCTCGACCTTCGCCGTGGGCACGATACTGCTGGTACTGGCGGCACCCTTCACCTGGGGCTTGTCGCTCATCCCGTTGCTGCTGCTGGCGCTGCTGCTGGCGGCCGACTCGTTTGGGCGCAACAAGGACCTGCGCGTGGCGTTGCTGTCGGTGGTCACCACCTTCGTCCAGCAGTTCGGCTATGGGCTGGGATTCCTCTCCATGTGCTTCGGCAAGAAAGAATGAATAATAAATAATAAAGAAATAGAACCATGAAAGTAAACCGCAGAAAAGAACTGTTCCCCAACGTCACCGACGAGCAGTGGAACGACTGGAAATGGCAGGTGAAGAACCGCATCGAGACCTACGAGGAGTTGAGCAAGTACTTCACGTTCGCTCCCGAAGAGGCCGAGGGTATCAAGAAGGCTTTGGCCAAGTTCCGCATGGCCATCACGCCCTACTACCTCTCGTTGATTGACCCCAACGATCCCTACGACCCCATCCGCCGTCAGGCTATCCCCGCCGGTGAGGAGTGCAACATCGCCCCCGCCGACCTCAACGACCCGCTGCATGAGGACGAGGATTCGCCCGCTCCCGGCCTGACCCACCGCTATCCGGACCGCGTGCTGTTCCTCATCACCGACATGTGCTCCATGTACTGCCGCCACTGCACCCGCCGCCGTTTCGCCGGCCAGAAGGACGACGAGAGCCCCAGCGAGCGCATCGAGAAGTGCCTGGCATACATCGAGAAGACCCCGCAGGTGCGCGACGTGCTCCTCAGCGGTGGCGACTGCCTGATGGTCAGCGACCAGAAGCTGGAGTACATCATCGGCCGTCTGCGCAAGATTCCGCACGTGGAGATTGTCCGCCTCGGCAGCCGCACCCCGGTCGTCTGCCCGCAGCGCATCACCCCCGAGCTGTGCGAGATGCTGAAGAAATACCATCCCATTTGGCTCAACACCCACTTCAACCACCCCAATGAGTTCACCCCCGAGGCCGAGCAGGCCCTTGCCCGCCTGGCCAACGCCGGTATCCCCCTGGGCAACCAGACCGTGCTGCTGCGCGGCGTGAACGACTGCGTCCACGTGATGAAGAAACTGATGCATGAGCTGGTGCGCAACCGCGTGCGTCCGTACTATATCTACCAGTGCGACCTGAGCATGGGCTTGGAGCACTTCCGCACCCCCGTCAGCAAGGGTATCGAGATTATCGAGAACCTGCGCGGCCACACCAGCGGCTATGCCGTGCCCACCTTTGTGGTCGACGCTCCCGGCGGCGGCGGCAAGACGCCCGTCATGCCCCAGTATGTCATCTCGCAGAGCCCCGACAAGGTTATCCTGCGCAACTTTGAGGGTGTCATCACCACCTACACCGAGCCGCGCGAATACCACGAGGAGTGCCACTGCGAGGCTTGCCAGGCCAAGAAGCGCGTGGACGAGGGTGTCGCCAGCCTGCTGGAGACCGACCGCATGGCCCTCGAGCCCAGCCACCTCATGCGCCACGAAAGAAACAAGAAAAATTGAAAATTGAGAAGTGAAAATTGAAATTTTCAGAGGAAATCGAAAATTATGGCGTATAGTTTTATGCGCCATAATTTTCAATTTTCAATTTTCAATTTTCAATTCGGCCAAGGCCCAGATTGCCGGCCTCAACACGCTGACGCTGCTGGACATCAGCAGCCAGGCACGCATGTCGGGCCTGGGATTCGACTACCTGTCGGTGTATGATGCCGACCCCGTGGTGGGCATAGACAACCCATCGCTGCTACGTCGCGAGATGACGGGCATAGGCTCGCTGAGTTTCGTCTCCCTCTTCCTGGGCAGTATGATGGGAACTCTATCCTACGGCCATCATTTCGAGAAAGTTGGAACCTTTATGTTTGCCTTCCACTTCAACAACTACGGCCGCTTTGACGGCTACGACGAGGAGGAGATTTTCACCGGCAAGTTCTCCGCTGCCGACTACGCGTTGAGTGTGGGGTGGGGCATGTGGCTCGACAGCAATTTCAGCGTCGGCGCCACTTTCAAGCCAGTGCTTTCACATTATGAGAGCTATTCGGCCGTGGCTGTTGCCTTCGACGTGGCGGGCAGCTATGTCAGCGACAACCGCCAGTTTGCCGCCACGGTGATGGGCCGCAACATCGGCGCGCAGCTCTCCACCTTCGACGGCACGCGTGAGACGCTGCCCTTTGAACTCTCGGCCGAGCTGTCCTACAAGCTTTCCAAGGCACCGTTCCGCTTCTTCTTTGCCGCCAACGAGCTGCAACGCTGGGACCTGCGCTATGAAGACCCGCTGAGTTCCACCACCGAGGTCGACCCCTTCACCGGCGAGAAGACCACGGAGGGATGGGCCAAAGGCTTTCTCGACAATCTGCTGCGCCACGCGCAGGTGGGTGTGGAAATCAACATTGGCAAGGTGTTTGCCGCCCGCGTGGGCTACAGCTACCGCCAGACCGCCGAGATGCGCGGCGTGGAGGGCATCAATTTCAGCGGATTCTCCTTCGGCCTCGGTATCCACACCAAGCGGTTCGACTTCGCCTACTCGCGCCGCAACTACCATCTGTCGCAGGCACCCGACTTTTTTACCCTTAGCTATAGATTTTAATTAATGAAACTGCAATTTATCGTTTCGAACCAGACGGAGCCGTATTGGAACATCTCCGTCGAAAATTATCTTGTCGAGACGGCTGATGCCGTCACCTTGTACCTATGGCGCAACCGCCGCACCGTGGTCATTGGGCAGAACCAGAACCCTTTCAGCGAGTGCAACGTCGAGGCCCTCGAGGCCGACGGCGGCTACCTGATGCGTCGCAAGACCGGCGGCGGTGCCGTCTATCATGACGACGGCAACATCAACTTCAGCTTTGTCGTCCCCAAGGCACTGTATGACCAGACTCGCCAGTTCGGCGTCATCCAGCGCGCCGTGGAAAGTTTTGGACTGCATACCGAACTCTCGGGAAGAAACGACATTTTAGTGGAAGGCCGCAAGTTCAGCGGCAACGCTTTCAGCAAGGGCCGTGTCAATGACTTGCACCACGGCACCATCCTCATCAAGGGCAATATGGACGACCTGGCGCGCTACCTGAAGCCCAAGCCCGCCAAGTTGCAGAAGCACGGCGTGGCCTCGGTGCGCAGCCGCGTGGTGAACCTCTCCGAACTGAACCCCGCGATTAATGCCGAGAGCCTTGTGCCTAGATTGAAGGAAGCCTTTGAAGTGGAGTATTCGGAATATTCAGAATATTCGGATTATTCCGAAATCATCACTCGTCCTGAAGTGAAGAGCTCTCCACGACCACTTTGCCTCTCCCGAATGGAAATATGGCCGCTGGCGCACTTTCACCGCCCAACGCAGCGCCCAGTTTGACTGGGGTGGGGTGGAGCTGGCCCTCACCGTCGACGAGACCCGCGGCATCATCACCGACGTCCAGATAGCCTCCGATGCCCTCGACCTCGCCGCCCTCGACGAGGCCCGCCGCCTGCTCACCGGCGCCTCCACTGCTGCAGCACCGCAGAGCGAAAACCCCATACTGAAGGACGTCTTCTCGCTCATCTTTTCTTGAAAAAAGGTGTCGTGCGGGCAATAATTCTCGATTGTCGGCGTTATTATGTGCAGAAAAATGATTGTATAACCAACTAGAATGCCTATGATGCAAAATGCATACATCTGAATTGTTTAACTCTAAAACCTAAAATCATGGTAAAACAAATCAAAAAAGCATTGATGCTTTGCATTTTGCAATCGTTCGTTTTCATTCTTCCGACCCAAGCACAGGAGTCCACCCGTGCAGGCGTGGACAGCCACAAGTTTTTCTATGGCCTTCATGCTGGATTCACCGAAAGCAAGGTCAATTTCTATTTCCCCCAGAGCGGCGGGGTGCAAGAACTGAAGGAGGGAAACCATTCGTTCTTTGTGCCCGGTTTCCGTCTGGCGGTGATAGGCGGTGTACGGCTGGGAGATTATTTCAGCCTGCGTGTGATGCCGGGAGTGTCGATTTTTAGCGACAACTGGGAACCCGACGGCGTTACTGTCGCTGGCGTGCCGGGGACCAAATACAATGTGGAGAGTGTCTGTGGCGAGTTGCCTATCGATGTCAAGTTCCATCCCTTCCGCACGGGCATGCTGCGCCCCTTCCTCACCTCCGGCCTCTGCTATGGCTTTGATTTCACCACGCAGAATAAAGAAGTCATCGACAAATTGCAAATCCAACGGCTGGACGGCAGCGACCTCCGCTACACTTGCGGGGTGGGTGTCGATTGTGACGTAAGTTTTCTTCGCATCGGTGTGGAGTTTAAAGCCAGTTTCGGACTCCTCTCGCCCGGCACCGGTGGCCATGGTTCCGCCAGCGACTTCTACTTCGACGGAGGCCCGAGCTTCAGCATTGGACTCAACATTGAAGCTTAAATAATGTGAAAGCCGAGACCATTGGTCTCGGCTTTCTTCGCTCTTGTGGTATCGTTGATTATAACTTGGCTTTGAGGTAGGCGGGCAGCTGGTCGATGCTGACGCGCTCCTGCTGCATGGTGTCGCGGTGGCGCACGGTGACGGCGTTGTCGGTCAGGGTGTCGTTGTCGACGGTGATGCAGAAGGGGGTGCCGATGGCATCCTGGCGGCGATAGCGGCGGCCGATGGCGTCCTTCTCGTCGTACTGCACCATCATGTCGGGCATGAGTAGGTGCTGTATCTCGCGGGCCTTCTCGGGCAGGCCGTCTTTCTTCACCAGCGGCAGCACGGCGGCTTTGTAGGGAGCCAGCTTGGCGGGCAGCGAGAGCACGACGCGGGTGCTGCCGTCCTCGAGGGTCTCCTCCTTCAGCGAGTGGCTGAAGATGGCGAGGAAGGTGCGGTCGACACCGATGGAGGTCTCGATGACATAGGGCGTATAGCTCTCGTTGAGCTCGCTGTCGAAGTACTGCAACTTCTTGCCGCTGAACTCGCTGTGGCGGCTCAGGTCGAA
This sequence comes from Bacteroidales bacterium UBA2939, assembly GCA_002349055.1. Lineage (GTDB taxonomy): Bacteria > Bacteroidota > Bacteroidia > Bacteroidales > P3 > Colimorpha. Next base: position 93,522 of record DECD01000016.1, read on the forward strand.
GTCGGTACGGCTATGGATGCCCTCCAGCTCCTTGAAGCCGAAGGGGAACTTGAACTCGATGTCGGTGGCAGCGTTGGCGTAGTGGGCCAGCTTCTCGTGGTCGTGGTAGCGGTAGCAGTCGGCCGGGATTCCGAGGGCGAGATGCCACTGCAGGCGCTCCTCTTTCCAGTGCTTGAACCACTCAAGCTCGGTTCCAGGACGCACGAAGAACTGCATCTCCATCTGCTCGAACTCGCGCATGCGGAAGATGAACTGGCGGGCCACAATCTCGTTGCGGAATGCCTTGCCAATCTGCGCGATGCCGAAGGGAATCTTCATGCGGCCGCTCTTCTGCACGTTGAGGAAGTTGACGAAGATGCCCTGCGCCGTCTCGGGCCTTAAATATAATGTATCGGAGTCGTCGATGACGCTGCCCATCTTGGTGGCGAACATCAAGTTGAACTGGCGCACATCGGTCCAGTTGCGGGTGCCGCTGATGGGGCAGACGATTTCGAGGTCGAGGATGAGCTGCTTGAGGCCGTCAAGGTCATTGCGGTTCATGCAGTCGGCATAGCGCTCGTGGATGTCGTCGATTTTCTTCTGGTGCTCGAGGACGCGGGCGTTTGTGGTGACGAACTGCTGGCGGTCGAAGGCGTCGCCGAAGCGCTTGTGGGCCTTCTCGCACTCTTTCTCAATCTTCTCCTCAATCTTGGCGATATGGTCCTCGATGAGCACGTCGGCGCGGTAGCGTTTCTTGCTGTCTTTGTTGTCGATGAGGGGATCGTTGAAGGCATCCACGTGGCCGCTGGCCTTCCAGATGCGGGGGTGCATGAAGATGGCGCTGTCGAGACCCACGATGTTCTCGTGCATCTGCACCATGGCTTTCCACCAGTACTGCTTGATATTGTTCTTCAGCTCAACGCCCAGCTGGCCGTAGTCGTAGACGGCGGCGAGGCCGTCGTAGATTTCCGAGCTTGGGAAGATGAATCCGTATTCCTTAGCGTGAGCCACAACTTTCTTAAAGAAATCGTCTTGATTTGCCATTGTATGTAGTTTTTTAATTATTCAATAGATTATGTAACGCCCCATGGTGGGAAATATTGTGTTGCGTTTTTTTATTTTTTCCGTAGCACAATCCGGAAGGTGGAGCCTTGGCCGGGGACGGAGTATTTGAGGAAGAGGCGACCACGGTGGTATTGGTTGATGATGCGTCGGGCCAGGGGGAGGCCGAGGCCCCAGCCGCGGCTCTTGGTGGTGAAGCCGCTGTCGAAGATGCGCTTCTGCACCGACGGACTCATGCCACGGCCGGTGTCGGTGACATCGATATAGATGTTGCGGGCATCCTGCGAGCCTACGATGGTAATGGTGTTCTTCCTGACGGACGTGGTGTTTGCTCCCTTGGGGTCGCGTTCGCCCCCCTCCATGGCGTCTATGGCGTTCTTGCAAAGGTTTTCTATCACCCACTGGAACAGGTAGCTGTTGAGAGGGGCGATGAACTGCTCGTCCTCGGGGAAGGAGACGGCGAACTGCACCTTGCGTGGCGCACGGCTGCGCAAGTATTCGATGGCGGCACCCACGGCATCTGCCACGTTCTCCTCCTTCAGCTCGGGCACTGAGCCAATCTTGGAGAAGCGGTGCGTGATGGTCTCTAGTCGATGTATATCCTTTTCAACCTCAGTGGCATACTCCTCACTGAACTCCTTGCCGCGCAGGTACTGCGTCCAGCCACTGAGCGAGCTAAGAGGGGTGCCCAGCTGGTGGGCTGTTTCTTTGGCCAGCCCCACCCAGATGCGGTTCTGCTCCATGGTGCGCGTGGTGCGGAAGATGTAGTAGGTCACCACCAGCAGCACCAGTCCGATGATGATATAGAACAGCGGCACCCAGTTCAGGGAGCGCAGCAGGGCCGATTTCTCGTAATAGACGTAGGCGTGGCTGTTGTCGGGCAGCGTGATTTGGATGGGGTCGTTGACGGAGGCCATCTTCTCGAGTCTCGGCAGCAGCTTGCCGGGGTTGTTGACCTCGGTGGAGTCGAGGTTGCCGATGGCGAGGGCATGGGTGCGGGTGCTGTCGACGATGATGACGGGCACGAAGACCGAGTTGTTGGTAATCTCGGCCAGGAACGACCGCGTGAAGCCCATAAGCACATGGCGCAGCTGGGTATAATATTGAGACTCTTTATAGTAGAGCGTCATGGGCATTCCCCAGATGCGGTAGCTGAAGGGCGGGTTCTGCGAGAACTCCTCCAACAAAGGCCCTTCGAGTTTCTGTCCGGCAAGTTCCTGAGGGACAGTAATGACAGAGTCCTTAGCGGTGGTGATGATGATGGGGGTGCGGGCCGAGTCGACGATGTAGTGGATGTAGGCGAGGCTGAAGCGGAGGTCGGTGCTCATGTCGGGGTCGTTGAAACTCTGCAAGATGTCGGTGTAGAGCTGCATCTTGCGGTGCTCGTCGAGGGTGGCCTGCTGGAAGAAATGCTGCGTCACCTCTGCCATACGGTTGCGCTGGGCTATGGCGTTGGCCCACAGGCGAATCTTGGCTTCCTCGCTCTCGCGCACCTGGCCGGCAATGTGTTGCACCTGCCACAGCGCGAAGAGCGCCAGGGCGATGGCCAGGGTCATGAGGATGAGTTTGATGTGCTGTTTCATTCCGACTTGATGGTTTTTGCGGGGCTGATGTGCGAGATGTAGGCTGCCGGCAGCAGCAGCGCTAGCAGGCAGACCGCGAGGGTGGCCACGCTGATGACGACGAAGGTGGTGGCGTTGAGGTCGACAGGCACATGGGTCATCGAATAGCTGGCGGCATCGAGCTTCACCACCGACCAGCGCAGCTGCACATAGCAGAGTGCCAGCGCGATGGCATCGCCGATGAGTATGCCTTCGAGGATGAGGCGCGACGCCTTGATGAGGAAGATGCGGCGCACCGAGGCGTTGTTGGCGCCAAGGGCCTTCAGGAGACCGATGGTGCGGCCTTTTTCAAAAATCATGATGAGCAGCGCCGAGACGATGGCTACGGCACACACAAGGCTCATAATGAAGAGGATGAGGGTGATGTTGCTGTTCAGAAGGTCGAGCCACGAGAAGAGGGCGGGGTTGGCCTCGACGATGGTTTGCAGCGAGTAGTCGTAGGGCAGCACACCGAGGACGTTGAATGCAACGGCGTTGAGGCGGTCGAAGTCGTTGACCAGTATCTCGTAGCCGCCGACCATGTTTGAATCCCAGTCGTTTAGGCGCTGTACCTGACGCAGGTCGCCGATGACGTAAAGCTCGTCGAACTCGGTGAGGTCGGTGTTGTAGATGCCGCTGACGGTGAAAGCGCGCGAGCGGTAGGTGTCGCCGCCCCAGAAATAGGTACGCATCTTGTCGCCCACAGCGAGGTGCATGCGCGAGGCTATGGTGCTGGAGATGAGGACGTCGGTGGTGGCCTTCGGCAGCGTTCCTTCAATCAGACAGTTGGCGAAAAAGGTGGTGTCGTAGTTGCTGCTGAGGCCGCGGAGCATGATGCCGTAGATTTGCTCCGGGGTCTTCACCATGCCGCCCTTGGTGGCGAAGAACTGGAGATGACGCACGCCAGGGACGCCTTTTATCTTGGAAATCAACGTGCTGTCGACGATGACGGGTGTCTCCTGATAGAGGGGGTTGGAGGCGAAGTTGCTCACGGTGAGGTGGCTGCCGAAGCCCACCACCTTGTTGGCAATCTCGCCCTGGAAGCCGCGGAGGATGCACACGGCCATCACCATGACCACCACGCCTAACGCTATGCTGGCCACGGCAATAACCGACAGGGGCCCCGAGAAGCCCCCGCCGTCTTTGCTGCGCGGCATGAACCGCCCTGCTATGAATCTTTCAAAACTCATTTTCCAGGCTTTCCTAGGTTCTCCTAGGCAATCCTAGAAACTCATGGCTATTGCGATGAAATCTTCGGCCTTGAGCGAGGCGCCGCCGATGAGACCGCCGTCAATGTCGGGGCAGGCGAAGAGTTCCTTGGCGTTGCCGGGCTTGCAGCTGCCGCCGTAGAGGATGCTGATTTCGTCGGCCAGCTCTTTGCCGTATTTGGCCACGAGCAGCGAGCGGATGTGGGCGTGGATTTCCTGTGCCTGCTCGGGAGTGGCGGTCTTGCCGGTGCCGATGGCCCACACGGGCTCGTAGGCGATGACCACTTCCTTCATCTGCTCGGCGGTGAGGTGGAAGAGACCCTCTTCGACCTGGCGTTTCACCACGTCGAGCTGGCGGCCGGCTTCGCGCTCCTCGAGCACCTCGCCGACGCACACGATGGGCTTCATGTCATGGGCCAGCAGGCGGTCGACCTTGGCGGCGACGGTCTTGTCGGTCTCGCCATAGTAGGCGCGACGCTCCGAGTGACCCACGATGCAGTAGTCAATCTCCATGCTCTCGAGCATCTCGGCACTCACCTCGCCGGTGTAGGCGCCCTTCTCCTGGTCGCTGACGTTCTGTGCGCCAACCATGAAATAGCTGTCGTTGGCATAGTCGGTGGTCATCTCCAGATAGGGGAACGGGGGGCAGACGATGAGCTGCGTGTCGCGCGGAAGCTCTTTCTGCTCAAGCTGTTCCATGATGCCGTTGATGAGGTCGTCGGCCTCGTTGAAGTTGCAGTTCATTTTCCAGTTGCCTGCTACGATATGTTTTCTCATGATTGTTGTTTTTTGATTTAATAATAATGTATAATGTGTAATAACGCACTTTCCCGGATAATATTTTGTCTGTTGCAAAAATAATTGTTTTTGAACCAAATAATTTTGCCGATTCAATATTTTTTCGTAATTTTGCAGTTTGAAATCAACACATAGAATCCAATTAATGACAGACGAAGAAAAAGAGAAAATATTGGATGCTGCTTTAAAATGGGAGCCGGACTTTCTCTTGAGGAAACTGAATGAAATTATTAGCAAGCCTCCTGTCAGGGAAATGCTTCATGACAGGATACCGGAAGATTTGCTTCAGCAAATCGATGAATGTTCCGTCGATTTAAGAGATTACCCTATTTTACATGGTATCTTTGACAATAAAGAAAAGGTAAAACTTGCAAAACTCTTTCTTGCCAACAACAAGAAACAGATTGAACGTTTTTCGCAGGACCTTTACACGGAGGTGATGGATGCGATTAAAGAAATTGACGAGGACCTAAAATGGAGTAAGTCCAAACAGGGCAGTCTGGTGTTGGCTATAGAGGATTGGCTGGAAAGGAATAAAAATTCCATTCCGGGCAACGAGGAAAAGACCATAGTGATGGGACGCAATATCTTCGACGACAACCCTTGTAACATTATCATTGGAGGATATTCAAAGAGAATGTCAAACATTGAGATTGAGGATTTCATTCTGGGTTTGAATCCTCCAGTTCAGCCTTTATTCATCATTTTGAATGTGAACGCGGTAGCGTGACAATGCACCTGGGATTCGAGGGGTGAGGAGCGGCTATTATTGGCATACCAAAAACCTATCATCTCCGACTATGGTCGGGGATGACTCGGAGTTGGGTCGGAGTTGACTCGGAGTTGATACGGTGTTGGTACCTATGGGTACTGATTGTCAGCGAGTTGCGAAAGTTGAAAAATGGACGTTTTTCTGGGTTTTTGAGAAAAATGAATCGGTTTTCGTAAGGGACTGGAAATGTGATTTTTCGTCGTGGTGGAAAAGTTTTTTTATAAATTTTTTGTAAATATAAATTTATTTACTATTTTTGTAGTTGCGTCTCAATGATGCAGAAAGCAAGTAATTCATTAAATATAAACCATTTAAAAACAAAAACAACAAATGAAGACCGCTTATAATTTCAATGCAGGTCCCTGTGTCCTGCCCAAAGAGGCCATCGAGTCCACCATCGCCGCCATCCGCGACTTTGACAACACCGGTATCGGCCTGCTCGAAATCTCTCACCGCACCCCGGGTTGGGAGCGTACCATGGAAGAAACCCGCCAGCTGTGGCGCGACCTGCTGAACATCCCCGCTGAGTACGAAATCCTCTTCCTCGGTGGTGGTGCCAGCACCGGCTTCATGGATGTCCCCGCCAACCTCCTCAACAAGAAGGCTGCTTACCTGCAGACCGGCGTGTGGGCCAAGAAGGCTGCCAAAGAGGCCAAGAACTTCGGCGAGACCGTGATCGTGGCCAGCAGCGAGGACAAGACCTACAGCTACATCCCGAAGGGTTGGACCGTCCCTGCCGACGCCGACTATTTCCACATCACCACCAACAACACCATCTATGGCACCGAGATCCGCAAGGACTTCGCCGCCAACGAGATTAACAATGTGATGCTCGTTGCCGACATGAGCTCCGACATTATGAGCCGTCCCGTCGACGTGAAGAAGTACGGTCTCATCTACGGTGGTGCCCAGAAGAACGTCGGCCCTGCCGGTGTCACCTTCTACATTGTGAAAAAAGACATCCTCGGCAAGATTACCGACCGCCAGTACATGAACCCCCTGCCCACCATGGTGGACTTCCGCACCCATGCCGCCGAAGAGGCCAAGAACATCTCCATGTTCAACACTCCCCCGGTGAGCGCCATCTTCGTGATGCACGAGACCCTGAAGTGGGTTAAGAACACCATCGGCGGTGTTGAGAACATGAACAAGATCAACCTTAAGAAGAGTGCCATGCTCTACGAGGAGATTGACCGCAACAGCATGTTCCGCGGTACTGCCGAGAAGGAAGACCGTTCGATCATGAACCACTGCTGGGTGATGGCCGAGGGCCGCGAGAACCTGCAGGACGCCTTCATGGCCTTTGCCAAGGAGCGTGGCATGGTCGGCATCAAGGGTCACCGCAGCGTGGGTGGTTTCCGCGCCAGCCTCTACAATGCTTGCCCCATCGAGGCCGTCGAGGCTCTCGTCCAGTGCATGCAGGACTTCGAGAAAGCCAACAAGTAAGTTGACGCTTTGACATGGATGTCCTTGAGGTACTGTTTGAGGTATTAGGCGGTGCGTTTTCCGGCATCGACGATGTCAAGGATACCCATGGATTCTGGAAGAAACTCAAAAAGAAGTTCAAGAGAACAAAAGAAAAATAATGGAAATCAGGGATGACTACAGGGCCGGATACGAGAAGAAGCTCCGCAAGGAGCCTACCTGTATCTTCTCTGACGAAATAAAGATTTACAACAAGATGAAAGTTTTAGTTGCTACCGAGAAACCGTTTGCCAAAGTGGCTGTTGACGGTATCAAGAAAATTGTCGAGGATAACGGCTACCAGTTTGCCCTCCTCGAGAAATATACCGACGTGAACGACCTCTACAAGGCCGTCGAGGATGCCGACGCCCTCATCGTCCGCTCCGACAAGGTGACCAAAGAGGTTATCGACCACGCCAAGAACCTGAAGATTGTTGTGCGCGCAGGTGCCGGTTACGACAACCTCGACCTCGAGGCTTGCAGCGCCCGCAAGATCGTCGCCATGAACACCCCCGGTCAGAACAGCAACGCCGTTGCCGAGCTCGTCATGGGTATGCTTGTCTATGCCGTCCGCAACTTCTACAATGGCAAGAGCGGCAGCGAGCTCATGGGCAAGAAGCTGGGTATCCTCGCCTTCGGTAATGTGGGACGCAATGTGGCCCGCATCGCCAAGGGCTTCGGCATGGATGTCTATGCCTACGATGCTTTCCTGAGCGCCGAGCAGATCAACAGTAGCGCCATGGCCAAGGCTGTTCCCAGCCAGGAAGCCCTGTTCGAGACCTGCGACGTGGTGTCCCTCCACATCCCCGCCACCGCAGAGACCAAGCAGAGCATCAACTACGCCCTCGTCAACAAGATGCACAAGGGCGGCATCCTGGTCAACAGCGCCCGCAAGGAAGTCATCAACGAGCCCGAACTGCTCAAGCTGATGGCCGAGCGTACCGACCTGAAGTACATCACCGACATCATGCCCGATGCCGATGCCGACTTCAAGGCTTTCGAAGGCCGCTACTTCGCCACCCCCAAGAAGATGGGTGCCCAGACCGAAGAGGCCAACATCAACGCCGGTTTGGCCGCTGCCAACCAGATTGCCGACTTCTTCAAGACCGGTAACAAGAAATTCCAGGTGAATAAATAAAAAATGCGCCTGTGCATTTTCAACCCCGAGCACGACCTTTGCCTGGCCAAAGGTCGTGCTCATTATGTTCCGCCGCGGTCGGCCGTGGAGTTCGCCCGCCGCGACGCGGACATCATGGCTGTGCTCTATCCCGGGGCCGAGTGTGCCTCGGTGTACAGCGCATCGCGGTTTGACTGCGATGTTAATGAAGTCATTCCTTGGGGATGGGACGCAGTGGTGAAGCACGAGCTCCTCAAGCGCGGCATTCCTGCCGAGCTGCTGCCCACGGACGAGGAAATCGCCACCATCCGCGAGCTTCAGCACCGTTCCACAGTCCTCCCTTTGCAGGAGGACTGCCACGAGGTGCGCTCCATAAAAGATATGGAATCATTATTAAAAAGGCGCGAGCACTGGGTGATGAAGGCCCCGTGGAGCGGGGCGGGCAGGGGACTGCGCTGGGTGCACGGCAGCCTCACCGCCATCGACCGCGACTGGCTGCTGAAGACCGTCGCCAGCCAACGCTGCGTGATAGCGGAGCCGAGGCGCGAAGTGGTGGCCGATGTGGCGCTGGAATATATGAGTGGTAGCTTTGTTGGATATTCCTACTTCAAGACAGGTAGTGGCGTCTATAAAGAAAACGTCTTGTGGACTGATGCACAGATAGAAGCGGCCTTCCCTGTCCGTGAGGCACGCGAGCGCATCGAGCCGTGGCTGGCCGCCAACGTATGGCCGCGCTACCGCGGTCCGCTCGGTGTCGACTTGATGGTCTGCGCCGACGGCAGTGTCCACGTCGCCGAAATCAATTTCCGCCACACCATGGGGATGATAGCCCATGAGAGAATAAAAAGGATATTATGACATTTATAGAAGCATTAATATTATCTTTGGCACTCTGTGTCGATACTTTGGTGGTCTCTGCCGCCACTGCTTTCCGTACCAAGATGAACTATCGCCGGGGACTGCTCATGGCCTTGATTCTGGGTTTTTGCCAGTTCGCCTTCCCGCTGGCGGGTGCCATTATTGGTGACGTGGCCCGCTCTTTCATCGAGGCTGTCGACCACTGGATTGCCTTCGGCCTGCTGGCATTCATCGGAGGCAAGATGATTTTTGATGGTGTTCGTGGCGAGGAAGAGGAGGAAGAAAATGTCTCGAACAGCCATGGCTCGTTGATTTACAACTATTTTTTGTTGGGTGTTGCCACCAGCATCGATGGTCTGGCCGTCGGCATCGGTTTGGGACTGGACAACCCGTTGACAACCGTCCTTTGGGTGGTCGTCGCCATTGGCATCGTCACCATGTTGGTCTCTCTGCTGGGCATCTATCTTGGCAAGCGCAACATTCCCGTCCCCGAGCGCACGGCCAACATCATCGCCGGCCTCGTATTGATTGGTCTCGGTGTGAAGATTCTGCTGGAGCACCTGCTGTGAGAATTTTTTTTGCCGTTTTGAAAAAAAAGTGTATCTTTGCACTTTAAAAGTACGCTCAAAGTATCAATGATTATGAATAAAAAAACTATTGTTTTGTTAGCTGTCGTGCTGCTTTCCGGCATGGTGGCGAATGCACAATATCGTGCCGAAGACAACAGGGGCAACGTGGTGAAACGCCTCAACTTCGACCGTGAGCAGGTGACGGAAGTCCGCTCGAACGGAACGACCTTTGCCGCCGAAACGCCCCTCGTCATCAATCGCCTGCTGGCTAGCGACACGTCGATAGTGGGCATCCAGGATGTGACCGCCGACCCGCAGCAGCAGCCCGTCGAGTATTTCGACCTCTCGGGTCGCCGAGTGGAAGATCTGGAGAAGATGCCGCGTGGTGTCTATTTCCAGAAAGAAGGTACCAAAGTCCGTAAAATAGTTAAAATGAGAGAGCAATGAAAAAGTATATCTTATTGGCAGTAGCGGTGCTGATGTTTGGCGTGGCCAACGCCAAGGTGATACGCATCCATTATAGCGACGGCACCACGAAGGTGTACACCAGTTCGGAGTTGTCGACCATCGACTTCAACAACAACGGCACGGTGACGGTTTATGCCTACGACGGCTCCCTCATCCCGCAGCCGGCAGGCAAGATTTACGAAAGTGTGACGGTCGACGACCAAGAGGCCGTTACCGAATATGCCAGCCATCAGCTGGAGGGTGAAGTCTACGGCGTCACGCTCGGACGGCGCAACGTCACCGCCATCAACATGGTTTATCCATCGGTGGACCCAGCGAACAACAGCGTCTCCCTGAGCGGCACTATCCTCATCCCCGACGAGATTATGAACGGCGAGGTGGAATCCGAAGGTGTCATCCTGGTGCATCATTTCACCTTGTTGTCGAAGTATAACATTCCTACGCGCGGCTACTACGATGCCAGTGTCAAGTTTTTGTTCTGCAATTCTTTGAACTTGAATTATATCGTGGTTGTGAGCGATTTCTACGGCTTCGGTGCCACCGAGCGTTTCCCGCAGGCGTACCTGCTAGGCGAGGCCAATGCACGCGCCTCGCTCGACGCGCTGAAGGCCGCACGTCGCATCCTGTGCAATGAGGGCATCAACTGTGGCCCGCTGACCTTCAATCTGGGTGCCAGCAGTGCCGGTTTCGATGCCATGGAGGCCCTGCGTGTCATCCAGACCCGTCCGGGCTACGAGAGTATCCATTTCGACAAAACCTTTGCCTATGCAGGTCCCTATGACGTGAAAGCGACGTTTAACCATTATATCCAGCAAGACACTACCTATTATTCCGTCGGCATGCCTATAGCAATGGTCAGCTACAAAGAGCATGGCTTTTTGAGCGCTGACTACAATACAATGTTCAAGCCACTCATCGCCGACCACATCGACAGCTGGTTTCTCAGCAAGGACTATACGAGCGCCCAGGTGCTCAGTTTCATCGGACCTTATACACCGGTGAGCGAGTTGTTGCAGCCGGATTATTGCAGCTTGAACAGTACGCAAACCCAGGCGATGCTCAACATGCTGGGCAGCCACTCCGTCACGGCCACGGGCTGGGTTCCCGACACCAACCATCGCATCTTCCTGATGCACTCGCATGGCGACAAATTTGTGCCCTTTGTGGCTACCCGCCGGATGCTCGACTTCCTCACCAGCGCAGGTTACAAGAAGAGCATTATCCCCGGACGCACCAACCTGCAAACCAATGTCGTGAATCAGCGTCTGGGTCATACTAGCGCTGGCACGGTCTTTATGATTCAGACGATGGCCGCCATGAAGGCTTGGCCGCTGATGTACTCGGACGACGAGCTTAATCCCTACTACGACTCGCTGGCACACAGAGACCTCGACGTGGTGGGCACAATGCGTCAGCTCGACGAGATGGGCTTCGACTGCCGTCAGCTCATCCGTGATGTCATGGATGCTTCGGGCGACGACACCTCTTCCAGTGGAGAGATTGACATCATCTCTGTCATGGAACGGATGGATGAGGCCGGCATTGACCTTGCACTTCTTATGGAGATTCTCGACGACAGCGGTATCAATGGTTTCCAGCTTCTGCTCGACCTGATAGTTTATCTCACCGAGAACAGCGACGAAGGCGCGGAAGGTGGCCTTGACATGGCCATCAACAGGATGCTCGATGTGGAGCACGACCCGAACGCCCTGCCGATGCAGCGCTACGCCTATCAGCTGATGCGAACCTTTAAAGAATAAGGTTTCCGCTAAAATAGAAAGGGGCCGTCGGCATTGCCGACGGCCCCTTTCTCTGTATCGTCTCTGTACTTTTTTCATCTTTTTTTCGTTTATAGTGTAATATTTCACCCCCTTTGCGCAATTATTAGATGTAAAGGGACAAGAAACTGCCATTTGACTGCCAAGGAATATAACAAAGGAGTGAGGCTGTGGGCCGACGACGTGATGCGCTTCGTGGTGCGTTGCGGCGGCAGCCGCCCCGACTGCGAGGATGCTGTGCAGGAGGCTTTGGCAGCCCTCTGGCGCCACCACGACGAGGTCTCGACAGACAAAGGCAAGAGCTACCTGCTGAGTGCCGCCTACCGCAGTCTGATGATGGCCCTGCGCCACGGCAAGGTGGTGAGGATGCACGAAGAGCAGACGATAGTGGAGACCGTTACAGCGCCCGACGAGAGGTTCGACCTCCGTGAGGCCATTGAGTGCAGCCTTCAGGCGCTGCCCGAGGTGCAGAGAGCCATCCTCCAGCTGCGCGATGTCGAGGGGTACAGCTACGCCGAGATAGGGGAGACCCTCGGCCTCAGCGACTCGCAGGTGCAGGTCTACTTGTTCCGCGCAAGGGTAACAATGAGAAAACAACTGAAACTGATGGGATATGACAATGATAGATGACAACAACTATGAGCTGTGGCTCCTGCGCTACGCCGAAGGAGAGCTTTCCGTCGCCGAGCGCGAGGCCGTGGAGGCGTGGCTTGCCAGGAACCCCGAGGCCGCCGAGGAGTTGGCGCTCTACGGCGAAGCTCCGAAACTGGAACGCGACGAGAGCGTCCGGTATGCTGCCGTGCCACAGCAGCACCCACGGCCTCTGTGGCCAGCGGCCTTGCGTTGGAGCGCTGCCGCTGCCGTGGTGCTGGCACTGATGGTGCCAGCCCTCCGCATGGGCACCATGGATACCCAGAAAGCCACCGAGGCTGTCGCAGCCCCGCTGTTTGCCGACGCCCGCCCAACGGAGGAAGCCCCGCAAAACCCCATAAAGATTTCTAGAACTTCCAGATTATCTGGAATTTCTAGAATAGCTAGAACTACTAATGAATCTAGCATATCTAGAGAATCTAGTATAGCTAGTCTTTCTGGCGATACCATTTATCCCATCCCTTCCGACGAAATCATCGAGACCACCACCCTCATCGTCTTCGAAGACAGCCCTGCCGAAGCCGCCCCGGTGGAGACCGAGAGCCTCATCGCCTACGACCGCTCGATGGACTGGAGCGACGCCCTCCTCGCCGTCAACGATGCTTTTAATGAGAACCGTGTGACTCACCAACTCGTCAGCAATTTGATTAATAGATTAAAATAATAAAAAACACCACCATGAAACACAACAGAATCATATTGGCAATTATGTTGTTGCTGCCCGCCGCCCCACTGGCGGCACAGGTGCAGCCGCTACCCAACGATGTGACTCGATTCATTTTTGAGGATTGCAAGGCCGTCATCGTTCCCGACACCGTCACCGGCCTTGAGGATGGCCTGATGAACGCTGGCGCTGGCATCCGCGTCAACGGCTCAGAAGTGACCTTCTACGACAACCGCAATGTCCGCCTCCACTTCTGTCCCGGCACGGCGACCCACTTCGTCGTCACCGACAACGCCAACGTCACCTTCCAAGGTACCTTTCGTTTTCCCGGCACCTTCGAGCTTTGGGCCGACGATGCTTCTACAGTAACTTTTACGGGCATCGGCGATACCGTCAGCGCCAAGAGCATGGTCATCACCCTTGAGGACGTTGCGCGTGTCAACGCCAAGAGCATCCTCCGGACAGACCGTTACAATTTCAGTGCCAAAGACTACTCGCGCTTCAAAGCTTTCATTGTCGAGCAGACGGGCTCTGACGGGGAACGGCAGAAGTCGCACTTCACCAACACCAACTACGCCTCCTATCACATTGGGCACAACCTTTACCCTGGTCACAATGAGACCATAGACCTCAGCGAGGCGGAGGACTTCTTCTCTTACGACGAGGACGAGATAGACCTCGACGACCTTAAAGATTTCGATGCTGACAACATCGCCGACTTGACGCGCAAGATTCGTCTCCGTCTCACACGCCGCACCTGGAACTCCAACATCGACTTTTCCTGGGGTTTCCATAATTGGGGCAAGGATCGCTTCAACGGCCTCGCCGGCACCGACGACGATGCTGCTGTGCGTACTTCCTTTAATCATATCATGTTGACCTTCAACTATCCCGTGCTCTCCTCGCGCCGTGTGGCTCTCTATGCCGGTCTCGGCATGGAGTGGGACAAATATAAGTTCCATCGCGGCGACATCCACTTCGACCAGACGACCGACCCCTACCACTTCATCGACGGCTTCGTACCCAACAGCGAGAGTCGTCTGCTGACGCGCTATGTCATCCTGCCCATCGAGGTGAAGTTCGACCTCGGCCGCCACTGGAAGCTCGGCCTCGCCGCCATTCCCGGCCTCCACTGGAGCGGTAGCCACACCGGCCTTCGTCGCGACATCACCAGCGGCGATGACGAGACCAACATCAAGGACTTCTCCGTCAACCCCTATATCAATTCCTACAAGCTCGACGCCCGCATCGCCGTGCAGTACCGCTCCGTGGGTGTCTATTTCCAAGCCTCGATGCTCCCGGCCTTCAAGGGCAGCTGCGAAGAATTGTTCCCCGTTAAATTTGGTATCATCCTTTGAGGAGTTAAGGAGACTGTAGTTAAGTAGTTAAGACAAATGAAAAACATTGATATTATGAAACGAATAGCATTGTTAGCAATAATTTCAATTTTCAATTTTCACTTTTCAATTTCCCACGCCCAGCAGACCTACACCCAGCAGGTGCCAGATCAGGTGACCGAGATACGCCTCGAAGGAGCGGCACGCCTCTTGGTGAAGCCCACCGACGGCGAGACAAGGCTCCAGTGCATGAACAAATATGTTGTAGCCTCGGTGAAGAATAACCGAATGAACATTCCCGACAGCCGTCATGACGTCACCCTCTTCCTCCCTGCAGGCCGTTCCATGACTTTCAAGGTGGAAGATCACGCCAACCTTCTGTTCATTGGTAGTTTCGGCAAGCGTCAGTACCTCACCATCGAGACCCAAGACTATGCCACGGCCACTTTCAGCGGCAGCATCGCCGACTCCATGTGGGCCGTCACCCTCACCCTCAAGGCCCATGACCATTCACTCATCTACTCCGAGATTCGCCAGGCCAACCACAATTATTACATCGGTTCTTTCGACTATTCACGCATCAGCATCGCCTGCTTCAAAACCATCAATGAGCCGGACGTAGAAACACGAGTGCAGAGCATCTCCTTCGATCCCGAAAACAAGTTTGCCCATGTGGATTGGAACTATTGCGATGGCGACACCGTCCGTCCGTTAGGTCCCCAAGGCAAGGCTTTTGCCGATGCCGTGCAGACAAAACTTGTCCACAGCACGTTTCCGCCTGCCAAGGAGGAGAAGAAGAAGTCCATCTGGCGTCACCGCGACGCGGCCCTCAACTTCGCCTGGGGCTTCCACAACTGGGGTACCGGTATGTTCAACGGCTTCGAGGGCGTGGAGGGCGACGCTGCCATCCGCACCAGCTTCAACAACATACAACTCTCCGTCAGCTATCCCATCATTGGTACCCGCCACTTCGGATTCTACGTCGGCCTCGGTCTCGAATGGGACAAGTACAAATTTGAGGGAAAGGACATTACCTTCAACACTTCCACCGACCCGTACACCTTCCTCGACGGTGGCGACGCGACCTGCACTTCATGGCTCAACACACGCTATGTCGTGATGCCGCTGACCTTCCGCTTCGACCTCTGGCACGACTGGAGCCTCACCCTCAGCGCCCTCCCTGGCATCCACTGGAGCGGCAGCCACACCGGCCTCCGCCGCGAGTACACAACCGACCTCGAGGAACGCATCGATTACGACCAGAGCGTCAACAAGTACATCAACCCCTACAAGCTCGACCTCCGTGCTACCCTCAGCTACGAAGGCATCGGACTCTATTTCCAGGTGCCCACCATGAGCACCATGAGGTCCACGGTCCAAGACATCTACCCGATAAAGTTCGGACTAATACTGACGATAGATTAACAAAAATAACAGCCCCCTACAATTTGTAGGGGCTTTTTTTTTATAGGATGGGAGTGAGGATTCGCGCCGAAGACTGGACAAACTTTTCGAGGATGGGGCGGTGTTGCCATTTCTCGGGGTCGATGAGAGTGCATTCCTTCATGTCGTCGAGGAAGATGTCGCGCTGACGGCAGGCGATGTTCTCGTCGTAAAGGAAAGCGTTGACCTCGAAGTTTTGCTCCAGGCTGCGGGGGTCGAGATTGGTGGAGCCAATGGTGACGAAGTCGTCATCGCACACCATAGTCTTAGCGTGCAGAAATCCCTTGTTATACAGATAAATCTTGACGCCGGCGGGCAGCAGGTCGCGGAAGTAGGACTTCGAGGCTGCCAGCGTGAGGCGGCTGCGGTCGGAGACGGCGGGCATCATCAGCCGTACGTCGACTCCCGCCAGGGCGGCATTCCTCAGCGCCAGCAGGATAGGGTGCGTGGGGAGGAAGTAGGGGGTCTGCACGTAGAGGTAGCGGCGGCTCTGGGCGATGGCCTGTACCATGCCCTGCATGACGGTGTTCCACTCGTCCATGGGACCCGAGGTGACGATTTGGGCAATGGCCTGATTGTCTGATTGTGTGATTGCTTGAGTGGGGAAGAATCGCGGCTCATTTAGCAGCTCCTTGGTGCAGAAACGCCAGTCGGCGAGGATGGAGACCTCGAGCTGGCTCACGGCAGGCCCTTGCAGGCGGATGTGGGTGTCGCGCCAGACACCATGGTTGATGCCGTCGCGGTAGCGTCGGGCAATGTTCATGCCGCCGGTGTAGCCAGTGTGGCCGTCGATGACCACTATCTTCCTGTGGGTGCGGCAGTTCACGTCGCGTGTGAACATTGAGGGAAGTAACTTCTGGAACGACTGTACCTTCACGCCGCCGCGGCGCATGTGGTCGTAGTACTCGCTGCGGACGAAGAGGTTGGCCCAGCTGTCGAACATCAGTCGCACGTCGACGCCCTCCTGGGCCTTTCGGATGAGCAGGCTGCTCAGTTGGTGACCCACCTCGTCGTTCTCCACAATGTAGAACTGTATGTGTACGAAGCTCTTGGCGCGTGAGATGTCGTCGAGCATCGACTGGAACATGGGGGTGAAGTCGGTGAAGATGCGTACCTCGTTGCCACTGAGGGCTGGGGTGTCGTTGGCGTGGCGCATCATGGAGGCCAGCTTGTTGTATTTGTCGTTGGGCAGGGTGTCTACAATACTGTTGCCCACGGCTTTGTCGCGTAGGGCGTCGAAGCGCGCCAGCTCGTCGGGCTTGATGACGCGGCGGCTGCGGTAGTCCTTGCCCAGCAGCAGGTAGAAGATGGTGCCCACACCCGGCAGCAGGACGATGAAGAAAATCCAGAACATTGATATATAGGGCTTCCGGTTGCCCGAAATGACCAATATCAGCGAGCCGAGGATGATGAGACCAAGGATTATTTCATATATCATAGGCTATTGTTTTTGCATCTTTGCCCTTATGTCGGCGGCGCGGGCGGTGAGCTGGGCTATCTGCATCTGCAAGAAGTCGTCGCTGTATTTGCGGTCGCAGAAGCCATTGCCTCGGGCCACGAAAGAGTCGTCGTCCTCCTGGTCCACCGAGAGGTCCTGATAGCTGTCGAGCAGTCGCAACGTCTCCTCAAGTTGTTCTTCAAGTGTTTTCATGCTAATATCTCGTTTATAGCATTTTCAATACCTTCGTTGTCTACGTCTGTAGTCACTCGGTCGGCATGTTTTTTCACCCCCTCGTCGGCGTTTCCCATGGCCACGCCGATGCCTGCCCACTCGAGCATCTCGATGTCGTTGGCGCCGTCGCCGAAGGCCAGCGTCTCCTCCTGACGGATGCCGAAATGCTGGCAGATGACCTCCATGCCGCGGGCCTTGCTGTTGTCATGCGCCACAATGTCAGTGAAGTAGGGATGCCAGCGCGGCAGGCGGCAGTGGGGGAGGAGTTCCGCCACATGGCCGTCCATCTCGCCTGGCATGATGGCGATGATTTGGTAGGCGGTCTCGTCGCGCATGCGTTCGATGTCCACCACCGGCGGCATGTCGAACTCCAGCTGGTTGCGTATATTCAGCCCCACCTCATTGGGTTGCGTAAGGAACATATTGTCCTTTGTGAATATCATGGTACAAAGGCGTTTATTCTTTGCCATATCAAGCCATAGTTGAAGCTCTTTGTCGGGAATGGGATTGCTGAAAAGCACCTCGTCTGGAGTGAATACAAGTCCACCGTTCATTGTAATTTTGGCCTCGAAGGTGACGGGCATCTGGGGGATGAGCACGTCGGGGCGACCCGTGGAGAGGAAGGTGCGCACGCCGGCCCGGTGCAGGCGGTCGAAAGCGCGGATGGTGCCCTCCGAGACGCGGTGGGTGGTGAAACTCAGCAGGGTGCCGTCTATGTCAAAAAAAGCTGCTTTTATCATTTCTTTTTATAATGTGCTAATTGCCAGGCGTTCCATACGTTCTGGTAGATGCTGTAGAAGGCCAGGAAGACCGACGAGAGGGGTGTGAGGAAGGTGTTGGCCATCCAGATGCCCATGGCGGAGTTCTTCTGCCCCAGCAGCTGTCCTCCGCTGATGACGTCGCCGTAGCGGCGGCCCAGCCAGCGGCCGAATCCGAATTGCAACACGCAGAACACCAGCGATAAACCGCCCAGCCAGAGGATGCTGCCCCAGTTGCCTTCGCCGTTGAGGAAGATGTAGTCGATGGTCTGGCCGAGGGTGAAGAGCAGCGCCAGCGACCAGAGGTAGAAGCCCAAGCCTTTGTATTGGGCGATGAAGTTGTTGACACTCGGCAGCATGAACTGCATCAGCACCGCCAGGAAGAAGGGCAGGGCAAGGGTGGAGCCAATCTTGCTGAGCATCAGCAGGAAACCGTCGATGAGACCGCGCTCGGGATGGTCTCCTATGAGGCTGAAGACAACCGGAGCCATCACGGCCACCATAAGGTTGCCCACAATGGTGTAGGTGGTCACCGTTTCGCGGTTGGCACCCAGCATGCAGGCCACCACGGCCACCGACGACGCCACGGGACACAACACCCCTATCAGGACGCCCTCGGCAACAATGTGGCTGCCTCCCAAGAGGGTGATTGTCAAGTAACAGGAGATGCTCACCACTACCTGGAAGAGTATTAGCCAGAGGTCGATCATGGTCATGCGCAGACGGCGCAGGTCGACGGCCGTGAAGGTGAGCAGCAGGATGCAGAAGATGATGAATGGGACCAGGAACGAGAACATGGCGCACCAGCGGTGCAGCAGCAGTCCGAGCACAATGGCTATTGGTAAAACGTATGGTCTAATCCTTTGCATTTACAGTCGATTGATGATACCGGTGAAGAGGGCCGTCATGTTGTCGGCGGCGCGGTCGGCGGCGCGCACCACGTCGTCGCCGTCGTTCACCACTCCGTTGCCTAAGTCGTTGGACTGATTGGTGATGACGCTCATGCCGAAGACCTCCATGCCGCTGTGACGTGCCACGATGACCTCGGGCACTGTCGACATGCCGCAGGCGTCGGCACCCCAGATGCGGTACATGCGGTACTCGGCCGGGGTCTCGTAGGTGGGGCCTGTGCCGGCCACGTAGACACCCTCGCGGAGGCTGAGGCCCAAGCGCTTGGCCTCCTCGTGGGCAATGGTGCTGATGCGGTGGCTGTAGACCTCGGTCATGTCGGGGAACCGGGGGCCGAAGTCCTCCTTGTTGGGCCCCACCAAGGGGTTGGGCATGAAGTTGATATGGTCGGTGATGACCATCAGGTCGCCCACGCGGAAGTCGGGGTTGACGGCTCCGGCGGCGTTGCTCACCAGCACCTGGCGCACACCCATCCGCGCAAAGACGCGCATGGGATAGGTGACCTCCTCCATGGTGTAGCCTTCGTAGTAGTGGAAACGGCCCTGCATGGCCATGACGGTCTTGGGGCGGCTGAGTGGCTGAGTGGCTGAGTGACTGAGTGTTCCGACGATGAGGTTCCCTTTGTGGCCGACGGCTGTGGAGGCTTTGAAATGGGGAATGTCGCGGTAGGGGATAACCAGCGGATTCTCAATCTTCTCGCCCAGCTTGCCGAGGCCGCTGCCCAGCACGATGGCTATGGTGGGCATTGGGTGGCCGCTGCGGGCGATGGCATTGGTCAGATATTGTGCTGTCTCGTCGTAGTTCATTGGTTTCCTTTTAGTTGTTCTATTTTTTTCTGTATCTCGGCGGCCTGCTCGTACTCCTCGCGCTCCTCGCAGAGGCGCAGCTCCTCTTCCAGTCGTGCAATCTCGTGCTTGGGGTCGTCGCTGTCGGTGAAGAGGGTGGCGGCGGCCTCCATCTTCACGCCGGTCTCCTCCAGCACGTCGTCGGCCACCATGATGGGGCTGTCGGTGAGCAGCGCCAGGGTGATGGCGTCGGAGGTGCGGCTGTCGAAGGGTTTGTCGTTGAAGCCGTCGGTGGTGTGGATGGTGGCGTAGAAGATTCCCTCCAGCACATGGTCGATGGTGACCTCTTTGATACTCAACCCGTAATCCTGCATCATTTTAACCATTAGTTCATGTGTCATCGGGCGGCGTGTGGGCACCGTCTCTTTGGCCAGCAGGATGGCCTGGGCCTCGTAGGCACCGATGAAGATGGGTATCTGGAGGCTGCTGACGGGCTCGCAGAGCATCAGGATGTAGCTGCCGCTCTGCGACATGCCGCTTTGTATGCTGAGGGGGAAGACCTGTTTCATTTTTTAAGGAGATAAGGAGACAGGAGATAAGGAGTTAAGACAATGGCTTTAGGTACGCAGCTAGTTTTTCTACTGCCAGGCCGCGGTGGCTGATGCTGTTTTTCACCTCCAGGGGCATCTCGGCGAAGCTCACGGCGAAGCGGTCGGGCATAAACACGGGGTCGTAGCCGAAGCCCTCTCCGTTCGAATGTCGCTCCGTAAGTATCTGTCCGTCAACCCTGCCCTCAAAGTATCTGATAGATATCTCCCGCTTCGCGAAATCCTGTAAATCTTGTAAATTATTGTTGGATTTCCAAGATTCGCCTGGGTTGTCGAAATCTTTTGAAATCTTAGATAATCTATTTCCAGGATTCCCTGGATTTCCGCCGCAGGCGGGGAGACCTTCAATCAGGCAGATGACGGTGCGGAAGTCGGCCTTGCGGTTGCTTTGGCCGTCGAGGGCGGCAAGCAACTTGTTGATATTGTCGTCGAAGGAGCAGTGCTCGCCGGCATAACGTGCCGAATAAACCCCCGGTGCTCCATTGAGCGCATCCACCTCCAATCCTGTATCGTCCGCAAACACCCCGTCCACTCTTAACTCATAACACTTAACTTTTAACTGATCAAGCACCCACTCTGCTTTCTGCAAAGCGTTGCCTTGCAGCGTGTCGGCGGTCTCGGGAATCTCGCCTTCGAGACCCGCCTCGGCCAGGCTCACCACCTCGGCGATGCCGTCGAGTGCTGCGCGCACCTCGACAAGTTTATGTTTGTTGTTGCTGGCAAAAATCAGTCGTCGCATATTTATATATTGTTTTCCATATAATAACACAAAAAGAGCCTCTTTATTGTGTGGCACCTAAATTTAAAATCGTATCATCGACCTACCATCTCCCTACCATCTCCCACTATGGTAGGAGTTGGTAGGGAGATGGTACGGTGTTAGGACGGTGTTGGTACTAGTTATCAGGTAGTTACAAACCACAAAAAAAGGCACTTTTTTTCAAAAGTGCCCAATTTTGTAAAAATTGATATATCTATCTGATTACCACAATCTTTCGGGTGGTATTATTGCCGATTTTCACGACATACGTCCCCGAGGTCGGTACCTCGAATGTGTAGCGTTTCATCCCGTCTGTAGAGACGCGGCCAGCCGCGTCTCCCACTGCCGCGATGTTCCGCCCAATCACATCAAACACCCTCACTTCGCCCAGCGATTCACCGTCGCCACTCTCCACCACGATGAGTCCGTCATGCTGGAATATTTTGGCGTTGGAAGCCTCCACGTTGGCAATGAGAACGGTGTCATCGTGTTTGTCGACACCCACCGAAATGGTGTCTTCCAGGTGATTCCAGTCGTTATTAGAATCCCGAAAACGGAGATAGAAGACATATTTTGTCGGCAGAGTGGGCACCACGTGAGCCATGGTGAGCGAGCGGCATGGATAGCTCTCGTCTATATTGGTCAAATGCATGGGTAGGAAATAGCCTATGGTGTCGTTTATGGCATCGGACTGCTCTTCGGCATTGCGGAGAGTGTCGTTGGCACCGTTTTCGTTGATGCGGTACCAACCATAGGAAAATGTTGAGGAGCCTGCGGGAGTGAATCGGTAGGCAATGTGGTTGAGGGAGGAGGTGGAGGGATTGCAGTCTGCAGGGAAGAAAGCTGCTGGCTTTCCGTTGATGTCTTGCGAACCGTTAGGGTCCATTGGGTTGCTGCTGGCCACCTGTGGTTGACCTGTTGCGTTTTGGATGCCGATGATGCCGTTTCCGTAATTCCAAGTGCCGCATGTGTCTCGCTCCTTCACATGCACCTCGATGATATTTGTTGCTTCGTAGCAAACTATTTGATAGGAGCTATGTTGGGAAGTGCAAAAGTATTGCGGTATGTCGTTCCAAGAGCAGATGATTTTGCGACAGGGCCATTCGCCTTGTATGCCATAGTAGATTCCCCAGTCTTCAATGTTGTGTCCGTTGGGTGTTGGATAGGTGTCTTCATAAATGCCGTAGATAGCGTCGCGCATATATTCCAGATGTTGTGGCGCGCCGGAGGTTGTATCGGTCCAAGGAAGCCCCGCGGAATAACTCCAAGGGCAGTAGGAACCAGTATATGTCACAGGCACTGGACCAAAAGCCACCAGACCGTTGGCTCCCAAGGTGAAATGATTTTTCCGGAGGCCAAAGAAATAGAATGGATACGGAATATTCGTCGAATAGTTCGAAAAGTTGTCGTCGGTGTTGCTGGGCATGCGGGTACCCAGGGCGAAGGTGGTGTCGGGCGGATTGTAAGGGATGGTGTCTACATAGTAGGTGCCGTTGAACCTTTGCACGGGGATGTTTGGCGTGCAGGTCAGTACAATGCTGTTGTTCTCGTTAGTCACCGCGGTGTCCCAGCCATTTTGGCGGTAGCGTTCCATGGCGGTGTGGTCGTGTTTTTGTTTGATTTGAACCTCGGGACAAGGAGAGGGAACTTCGGGCCACAGATACTCTCCGCAGTCCCATACCGATGCCGGCGTCGGATCCGACTGACCATAAGCCATCCCACCAAACAGGATAATGGAGAAAATGGCTGTCAATTTTTTGTTTAACAGGAAGTTGTTCATTGTTAGTTTATTAATTAAAGATGTATTTGTTGGAATCTGCTAGTCGAAGAAGTTCCAGGTCATGCCCCAGAAGAGGCCGAAGCGGGTGCCGGGGTAATGGGGGAGGAGGAAGTAGCGCGGGTGGTTCTCCCAGAGGGCATTGAAGTGGCCGGCCTTAACGTAGATGCTGGCGCGTTTGATTTGCAGGTTGATGAAGGCGTCGGCCCAGAGGTAGTCGCCAACTTCGGTGTTCTGCATGTAGAAGAGGCCCGTGGCGGGGTCGTAGGTGTCGGAGGCGAAGCTGGAGAAGTAGCGCACGTCGGCGCCTATCTGCATGCGCAGGGCGTTGCGGAAGAGCGTGAAGTCGGCATAGATGGAGTTCTTGCTGGCCAGCAGCGGCACGTCGGCCTGAACCTTGTCGGTGGAGTGCTGGAGGATTTGCAGCATGTCGAGGTGCAGCCAGCGCCACTGGAGGCGCACCAAGAGCGCGGCCTGGCAGAGCCAGAGGTCGCTGCTGCCGCTAACGACGGACAGCGTGCTGTCGTACCACACGTTGTGATTCATGTGCGAGGCGCTGACATCGAGGTCGACGAGGCGGAAGAATCCGCTGTCGGCACTGTGGCTGAAGCGCGCGCCGAAACGCTGCGAGAGGATGGGGTCGAGGGTGTAGCCCGTGGCGTGCAGCATGCGCACCTCGGGCAGATGTCGCAGGTATGCGGCACTGACTTCGAGGGTGCTGTTTTCGGCACTGTCGAAGGGTATCGTCAGGGAGGCGAGCGAGTGGAAGTCGGGCTCCTTGATTTTGGAGCTGAAGCCGAGGAGGGTGTTGTCGAGCGAGGCTTCGCCGTGCAGGGTGGCTCGCCAGAGGCGCAGGTCGACGCGGGCGAAGGGGGTGACGGCTGCCGAGGTGACGATGGTGTCGGGTGCCGAGGCGGTGTCCTTGGGCACGATGGCACCCATGCGTCGGGCCGTGACACCGAGAGTGACTTTCAGCGGGTTGCGCCAGCGGTAGTCGGGGTAGGCATCGTTGGACCAGAAGAGGGTGGCGCTGGCATCGTTCCAGAGGACGGAGTCGGAATAGGTGGTGAGATAGGCGGCGCGTTTCCAGCGGGCATAGTCGGCTTCCACGCCCAGCACGCCCCAGTTGATGACACGGGGAGTGCCCACGCGGAGGGTGTCGACGACCACCAGGGTATCCATCACGAGGACGACGCTGTCGGCACTCACGGTGTCGTAGCGCGCCACCAGCGAGTCGCGCTCGCGGGTGCGCTCCACCTGCCGCACGAAGTTATAGGTGGCATGGACGAAGGCGTTGTGGTGCAGGCTCTTGGACGAGGAGTTGTAGAGCTTGACGGGCAGGCCGGAGAGGTTGGCCGACGCGTTGTCGAGGAAGTAGCTGTCGTCGCTCAGGCCGCCGTTCTCGTCGACGGTCATCGATTGCCAGATGAATCCCGCGCGCACCTGCAGGCGCGAGTCGCGCGAGAAATAGTTGGTGGTGACGTCGAGGTAGTGGTTTTTGGCACCTGAGCCCGAGAGGTTGCCCTCGGGGCAGATGAGGCGGTAGTCGAACGAGACGTTCCACCCCGGGATGATGTTCTGTGTATGCGCCACGCGCACCAGATAGTCTTTCTTCAGCGAGTTGTTGTAGGAGAGCACCGTGTAGGGCGTCATGGTCTGGTAGAAGCGTATGTTCTCGGGGGTCTTGAGGTAGGCGTCGTTGCCGTGATACTGGAGTCCGAAGCCCAGATTCGAGGTCATGCGGGGGAAGACGCTCAGGTGCGGGTGGCCGATGGTGCCCTGACCGAGGAAGAAGTCGCCCATGTCGGTCATGCTGAGGCCGTTGGTGAATCCATCCTGCGGGTCGCTGAACTGCGCTCCCGTGGGGTCGAGGGTGGGGTTCCACAGCTCGTCGATTTTCACGCTATAGGGCGAATGGTGGAAGAAAAAGACTTTTTTGCGCAGCACCGAGTCGGGTGTTTCCTTGACATAGACCAGCCCTTTGTTGGCCGAGGTGTCGACGTTGTCGCCGGTGGTGTCGGTGACGCCGGATGGCCTCTGGTTGTTGTTGGTGAGGGTGTTGATTCCTGTCGCCCGGTTGAACCCGTCGGGCGTTCTTTGTCTGAAGTCTCTTGTTTTCTCCACTTGCGCCTGTGCTGCGGCCGTGGCCAGCAGACACACCAGCAGCGCCACCACTCGGAAGTGGCGTCGGAGGAGGGGTGCCGTGGCCGCGAGTCTCATGACGGGCTTAGTTGTTTTGCAGGAAACGTTCCACATCCATGGCGGCCACGCAGCCCTTGCCGGCGGCCACGATGGCCTGGCGGTAGTTGGGGTCGCACACGTCGCCGGCGGCGAAGACACCGGGGACACTGGTGGCTGCCGAGGGGTTCTGCACGCGGATGTAGCCCTGCTCGTCGAGTTCCACCTGTCCGCCGAGGAAGTCGGTGTTGGGCTTGTGGCCGATGGCCACGAAGACACCCGTGACATCAAGAGTGCGGTGGGCGCCGGTCTTGGTGTCCTCGAGCTCGAGGCCGGTGACGCCGTCGAGGTCGGTGCCCAGAATCTGGGCCGGACGGCTGTTCCAGCACATCTCAATCTTGGGATTGGTGAGGACGCGGTGCTGCATGGCCTTGGAGGCGCGCAGCTCGTCGCGGCGGTGCACGAGGTAGACCTTCGAGCAGAGGGTGCTGAGGTAGTTGGCCTCTTCGCAGGCGGTGTCGCCGCCGCCGATGACAGCCACCTCCTGGCTCTTATAGAAATAGCCGTCGCATGTGGCGCAGGCCGACACGCCCTGGCCGTAGAACTGCTTCTCGCTCTCGAGGCCAATCCATTTGGCGCTGGCACCGGTGGAGATGACCACGGTTTCGGCCTCTATCTCCACGCCGTGGTCGTCCTTGGCGTGGAAGGGACGCTGGCTGAGGTCTATCTCGCGGATGTAGCCGCTGCGCACGTCGGTACCAAAACGCAGGGCCTGCTTGCGGAGGTCCTCCATCATTGCGGTGCCGCTGATGCCTTCGGGGTAGCCCGGGAAGTTCTCAATCTCGGTGGTGATGGTCAGCTGGCCGCCGGGCTGCTCACCTTCATAGAGGATGGGTTTCAGGTCGGCGCGACCGGTATAGATGCCGGTGGTGTAGCCCGCGGGGCCGGAGCCGATAATCAAACAGCGTGTCTTTTCCATGTGATGGTTTTAAGGTTTAATGTTTACGGTTTAATGGTTTGTTTGCGTTTCTTGATGCTGAAATAGGTGAGGTAGCCGGCGCCGACGGCAATGACGGCGGCCTGCTGCGCACCCCAGAGGAGCCATCCGCAGGCGGTTCCCACACCCATGCTGATGCCATAGATGTCGGTAAGGCCCATCATCACCAGGGCAGGGTAGACGCCGATGCCGCCCTGCGAGAAGGTCATGCCCACCGAGCCGAAGAGGTAGACCACGAAGGCGGCGCGGAAGCCGAGCCAGTTGGTCTCGCCGAAGGCATGGAAGATGATGAGGCCGCCCAGGATGTAGAGCAGGTAGATGGCGACGCTGTATGCGAGGAAGAGCACCGTGTTGCGTGTGCCCATGTGGAAGACGCTTTTCACGCCGTCGACCATTCCCAGCACCAGGTTGTTGATTTTTTTGAATATGCCGATGTGCAACAGCTTGCGCCAGAAGAACTTGTAGAACACAAATGCCGCCACGGCCAGCACCGCCAGCACGGCGGCAATCATCCACATGTTGGGCAGACTGTCGAATTTCGCCGACAGGGTGTCGTAGAGCCAGTCCTTGGCCTGGCCGAACATCACCAGCATGCCCACCAGCACGATGAGTGCGAAGGCAATGGTGTCGATGAGGCGCTCGGTGACCACGGTGCCGAGCGATTTCTCCATGGGGATGTTCTCGCTCGAGCGCAACGTGGCGCAGCGCATCACCTCGCCGGCGCGAGGGAAGGCCAGGTTGCCCATGTAGGCGATGATGACCGACCCGAAGGTGTTGCTCACTCCAGGCTGGTAGCCGATGGGCTTGAAGAGCAGTCGCCAGCGCAGGGCACGCACCATGTGGCTCAACAGGCTGCACAGCACGCAGAGGATGACCCACCAGTAGTCGGCCTCGAGGAACGACTGCCAGATGGCGGCCTTCTGCCCGGCGTCGAGCTTGAGCAGGAACCAGTAGATGAAGAAAAAGCCAATGCCGAGGAAGATGACCATGCGCAGGACATCTTTCCACAGGCTTTTCTTATCGTTTTCAGGCTTCACAAGCGGTTGTTTTTAGGGAATATCACCGTGGGGTGCCACTGCTTGGCCTCCTCGAAGTCCATCTGGGCGTAGGCTGCGATGATGAGCAGGTCGCCCACACGGGCTTTGTGTGCCGCGGCACCGTTGATGCCGATGACCCCGCTGCCGCGCTCGCCGCGGATGGCGTAGGTGGCGAAGCGTTCGCCGTTGGTGATGTTGTAAATCTCCACCTTCTCGTTCTCGATGATGCCGCTGGCCTCGAGCAGCGCCTCGTCGATGGTGATGCTGCCGATGTAGTCGAGGTCGGCCTCGGTGACCGTCACACGGTGGATTTTTGATTTCAATACTTCAATAAGCATCTTATTTTGTTTTTAGTTTTAAGCTGTAAGTTTTAAACTTTGAGTGGGGCGGTTGCCGTCGTGGTGCGCTAGCCACTTGAAACTTAAAGCTCACAACTTACAGCTCAGAATAGTATCCAGTACAGCAGCAGGCACACCAGCAGGGTGTAGAGCATGATGCGTGTGGCTGGAATGGGTTTCATGTAGTCCTTGTCCGATACGTCGAAGCGGCGCTTGATTTTGGTGCTGCGCTTCTTGAAGGTCGCCAGGTGCTCGCCGGTGTTTTGTTCCACGCTCTCCGAGCTGGCGAAGCGCGGTTGGTAGTTGAAGGTGGGCATCTCGCGCTTGCGGAACATGTCTTTCCATGTCAGCCCGTGGTGCTTTTCCTCGCGCTCCATCTCGCGCACGCGCTGCTGGAAATAGGCCAGGTCTTTGTCCGATGATTCAGAGTTTTCAGAGTTTTCAGAGTAATCAGAGTATTCGGAATATTCCGATTTCTCCTCTCTTTCTGCCAGCTCTCTCTCCAGGGCATACTTGGCCTTCAGCGCCTCCCATTTCTCTTTCTCGGGGTCGTAGAAGCGCGGCTGGTAGTGAAACTGGCGCGGCTTAGGGGTGTAGAACATCGGCATGGCTCAGGCGGTTTCAACTATTACTTTGTCCATCTTCACATCGTGGGGCTCGGTGGGGACGCTGTCGAGCAGCTGGAAGTCGAAGGCCACACCCACCTTCATTGCGTTAGGGGTGGACTTCAGCAGGCGGTCGTAGAATCCGCGGCCGCGGCCCATGCGGTTGCCCGTGCGGTCGAAGGCCACGCCCGGCACCATGATGAGCTCCACGGCATCGAGGTTCGTAAACTCTTCGCCCATAGGCTCGCCGATGCCGAACTGTTCGCCAGCCACCATGCACTCGGGACCCGTGTATTGGCGCAGGCGTAGGTCGTCGCCGTCCACGCAGGGTAGCAGCAGCACCTTGTCTTTGTACCACTTCTCCACGAAGGCGTGGGTCTGCACCTCGTCGGCCATCGACCAGTAGAGCAGCACCGTCGCTGCCTGTTGGAAGGCGGGCAATGCCTCTACCTGTCGCATGATGCCTTCGCTCCGCAGGATTTTTTCCTCCAGCGGCACCGCGCGTTTCAGCTCGCGAATCTGCTTTCTGACTTCGGCTTTATCCATTTAGAAAGGCAGGTCGTCGTCGGGGTTCGAAGCCATCTGGGGGGCAGCGGCGAAGTTGGCGGGCTGGGCCGGGGCGGCGGCAGGTTGTGCTGCGGGAGCGGCGGGAGCCATGCCGGGCTGCACGGGGGCTGCGGAGGCGGCACCCTGCCAGGCGTAGCCGGCAGCGGCGGCGGGCATTTGGCCCGGCACGAAGGGCTGGATGCGCGAGGCACGCAGGTCGGTATACCACTTGTCGTTGAACTCACGGCTCTCGGGGTTGAAGGTCACCTGCACCGGCGAACCCATCGGGATGTTCTTGGCCATGGCCACGCGCTCCTCGCCGAAGGCGGTGAAGGCCACCTTGCGCGGATAATCGCCGTCGGTCTCAATCACAAAACCGCCACGCACCCAAGGGCCGCGGGCCGACTCGCCCGACACCTCGGGCAGCAGCTGAATCAATTTGCCAGTAATTTCCATCTTTCTATCTTTGTTTATTATTATTATAATCAATATATTATCGCCCGACCAATGGTCGGCCTCAATCGTACAAAAATAGTAAAAAAAAACAACCCCGCCAAATAAAATTTTCAACACCTACGGGTGCGCAGGCGTCTCGCCTGCATTTCACAACGGGTGCGCAGGTGTCTCGCCTGCATTTCACAATGGGTGCGCAGGCGTATCGTTTGCATTTTACAACGGGTGCGCAGGTGTCTCGCCTGCAAGTGCGCCTAT
>DECD01000016.1:123074-123293 GCA_002349055.1 Bacteroidales bacterium UBA2939
CCGCACCAGGTAGACGCCTGCCGGGAGGTGGCTCACGTCGAGGTCGGCTTTCTCCCCCTCGACACGGCTCTCGGCCACAATCCGCCCCTCCAAATTAACAATCTGTAGAGACGCGGCAGGCCGCGTCTCCTCCCCCTGCCGCGTCTCCCCCTGCGACGTCACCCCGAAGACCTCCACCGTCACCGTCTGCGAGGCTGGATTGGGCGACAGCGCAAACAC
>DECD01000031.1:0-926 GCA_002349055.1 Bacteroidales bacterium UBA2939
ATGATTATAATAAAAACCATGAACTATTGTTGTGGATGATGACAGAGCAAACAAGTTCGCCCAGAAGGATGACTCCAACCCGTCTTCATTTTCTTTATTTCCCAACCCAACGAGTGATGATGTTACAATGAAATTCAGAGCCGACAATATCAGCAATGCCAAAATGGTAATTTATAATATGCAAGGAATCGAAGTTTATGAGAAAAATATCCCAATAACTACAATCGGTACTCAATCAATAAATATTCCATTATCGAATATTATACCATCGGGCAATTATATTGTCAACTTATCTGTAGATGACCAAGTTTATAAAAAAACAATAATAATACGATAAACCAATGAAACATACATTTTTATTTTATTGTATTTTCGCGTGCGTATTTGTAAATGGATGCAGCAGAAAATGTGAACCATTCCCGGACGAAATGAAGGCGTTTACTCCTTGTGAGCTGAACGACAAGATGGTTTTTCGCAATCAAGAGGGTGACAGCATGGTTTTTGAATGCTCCAGTGTAAAAATGGAGGGCGATGAAAGCATACCATTTGGTTGCAAGTGCGAGTGCGGAACCGCTTTGAGAAAAACTTATCAAGGAGTGTACAATGTGTCTGAGTGGATAAGTGTCACGGAGGATAAATGGACGGATTATTCTGCTACTTTTGAAGTAAAACCATCCGAAAGTTCATTTAATGATAGCGTCAATAACACAAAGAGTTTCTTTGGCGCAAGTTGGAGACTTCGGGAGTGGCTGTCAAAAGATTCTATTTTATTGTGTAGCGACGGGGCTCGGTTCGATTCTCTGACACTGATTAAAGGCGAGGGTATCCACAGTTTTCTCGATAGGGAGAAAGGACTGTATTATCGAGTTCTGTAGTTGCAATATAGCTGCATCGTCCGACTCGTCCGCAAATGACAAAGAAACAGC
>DECD01000031.1:946-26800 GCA_002349055.1 Bacteroidales bacterium UBA2939
GCGATTTGTCCCTTTTTTGTCCTATGCAGGAACAGGTTGACACATTATGTGCCAATCTGCTTCTGTATTAAGGTATAATGTGTGGTTGTCAGGTGCTGTACTGGGTTCGTTGGCGATTTCCTGACATTGTTGACGGTTTTCCTGAAAAGGTTGACGACCCCATGTTTTTTTGTGTATCTCAATCAGATTATAAAGGAGTGTAAAAGATGTTTTGTCGGTTGAGAAAAAATGTGTATCTTTGCAGTGTAATATATGCGGATATTTTGAAGTGTGTTTTGCTGAAAATATTGATTATTAATACTTAAATACTATTATGGATTTGGAAAAGTATATAAAATCGGCATCTAAAAAGCGGAATAAGTGGTAATTTCTTTGTGTGTAAAAATGGAATAAGTGGTAAAATATAGTCATTCGGGAGTGGCGTTGGAAGTGCTGGCCATCAGTAATCCCAAGTTCCCCTTGGCCGAATCGGAGCAGAAGCGGCTCATTAAGCTGTATCTTAACGATGTGGGCTTGCTTACCCACCTGCTCTATGGTGTCAATGTCAATGCCGTCTTGCAGGACCTTCGTAGCATCAACCTCGGTACGGTGTATGAGTCGGCTGTTGCCCAGGAGCTGGCCGCCCACGGTTTCAAGCTACATTATTACGACAACAAGCAGAAGGGCGAGGTCGATTTTCTTGTCGATGACTACGACCGTTTGCGAGTACTGCCGTTGGAGGTCAAGTCTGGCAAAGACTATGCCGAGCACAGCGCGTTAAGCAAGTTCCTCGAAACACCGGAGTACTGCATCGACCGCGCCATTGTCTTCTCCAACGAGCGGCAGGTCTTCGAGAAGAAAGGCTCCACCTATATGCCCATCTACTACTGCATGTTCCTCGAGAACCACGCCCCCGCCGACGCCGTCATCCTGCCAGAGCTAGAAGCAGTGTAATCCGGCCTATTGGGCGATTTGTATGGGTTAGGTGTATGGCCGTTAGGCAGTTAGCGGTTGGTTGATTTCGGTGTTGAAAACTATTTGGCCGTAGGGGATTTCGGTTGTGAAAAATATAGTATTTTTACATTTGGAAAAGTATGCCGTAGATGCGGCGTAAATGGTTTGTTATCAGAAAAATAAATAAGCATAGCACAATGAAAAAGAGTGTCAAAGAATTGACCGAAGGCATGCAGCGTCTGTGTGCCATAGCGAACAGGATTGTCGCCCATGAAGGCGAGGTGAGCCGGATAGAAAGAGATTTGCTCCTCGAGGACCTGAGGAGGCTGTACGAGGTGGCGTTGCGTCTCGGCGAGGAAAATGAGGAAATGAGAAATGAAAAAGGAGAAATGGCTGCCGCGGAGCAGGTGAAAGAACCCGTTGTGGTGGAGCCCGACGAGGAAATGCTGTCGTCGACGGTGATGGCTACGATGGCGGCGATGGGAGTGGCTGTGGAGAAAGAGGAAATGAAAAATGAGAAAGGAGAAATGGCTGACGCAAAGCAGGAGATGCCGCAAGTGGTAGAGCCAGAGCCAGAACCAATCTCCGAGCCGGAGCCGGAACCGATACCTGAGCCTAAGCCCGAACCAATTCCCGAACCCGAACCGGAACCTGAACCGGTGGAGGTGCCGCAGATGGAAGAGATTGAGAACAACGGGAATAGTTTGCTGTTTGACGAGGTGATTATTGAGAATGAGGAGAAAGAAGAAAAAGGAGAAATGAGAAATGAGAAAGGAGAAATGGCAGACGCGGTTGTGGAACAGGAGAAACAGGTGGAGGTGAAGCCTGAGCCGAAGCCGGAACCAGAACCAGAGCCAGAACCAGAGCCGGTGCCAGAGCCGGAACACCATACGACCGGGGCGCAGGCGTCGTTGCTCGACTACCTGAAACGACCGGTGGAGGAGAAGCCTACGGTGAAGACCTTGGGCGAGAAGGTGACCACGGGCACCCACAACCTGGGCGAGCAGCTGAACAGCAAGAAGGTCTCCGACCTGCGCACGGTAATCAACATCAACGACAAGTTCAGCTTTATGAGCGAGTTGTTCCACAACAATATGAAGGCATACAACGACTTTATCCTCAGACTCAACGCCATCGACACGCGCGACGAGGCCCTGATGTGCGTCAACGAGGTGTCGGCACAGTACAAATGGGACGAAGGGTCGCTGGCAGTGCAGTCGTTCTACAAGGTGTTTGACAAGAAATTTTAAATGTGTTAATGTGTTAATGCGTTAATGTGTTAGTGTTATGGGAAAAGCGATATTGTTTTCGGCACCTTCGGGTTGCGGCAAGACCACCATCATCAAGGAGCTGATGAATGTTGATAGGATGGACGTTGATACGTTGATAGGTTCTCGCAAAAACGTATCAACATATCAACATATCAACTTATCAACCCTATTGTCGTTCAGCATCTCGGCTACCTCGCGCGCGCCGCGCGGCGAGGAGCAGAACGGCAAGGACTACTACTTCCTCAGCCGCGAGGAATTCATGAGTCGTGTGGCGAAGGACGAGTTCCTGGAGTGGGAGGAGGTCTACAGCGGCACGTGCTACGGTACGCTGAAGAGCGAGATTGAGCGAATATGGCAGGCAGGCAAGGTGATAGTGTTCGACGTGGACGTCAACGGTGGTCGTAACATCAAGAAATATTTCGGCAAGGATGCGTTGAGCATCTTCGTTATGCCGCCGAGTGTGGAGGTGCTGGAGCAGCGTCTGCGCAGTCGCGGCACCGACAGCGAGGAGGCCATCGTGAAGCGTCTGGCCCGCAGCGCCGAGGAGCTGAAGCAGGCACCGCAGTTCGATGTGACCATTGTCAACGACGACCTCCAGCGTGCCGTCGAGGAAACCCGTCAAGTGATAGAAAAATTCATCAATGAGTAGTAGAAATCGACTGATAGGACTGCTGGAGAAGTACGACTACGTGGTGGTCTTCCTCCTGTTGGTGGTGGTGAGCGTGATACTGATGTCGCGCACCAGCTATTACCAAAGCTCGAAGATTCTGGCATGGACCAACTCGGTGGCCGGCGGCTGGTATCAGGGAGTACACAGCGTTGGCGGCTACTTCGACCTTAGGGGAGAGAACGACCGTCTGGCCGCCGAGAATGCGCGGCTGAAGGAGCAGCTTGCCTCGTCGTATATCAGCTATAGCGACAGCGTGTTTACGGTGAACGACACCGTCTACCACCAGCGCTACAACTACACCGAGGCGCGGGTCATCAAGAACTCGTGGAGCCAGCAGAACAACTATATCATGATTAACAAAGGGCGCCGTCACGGTATCAAGCCTGACCAGGCGGTCATCTCGCCCGAGGGCATTGTGGGTGTGGTGATGTCGGTGTCGAAGAACTTCGCCACCATCATGCCTGTGTTGCACAGCGACAGTCGCAACAGCGTGAAAGCCGCGCGTACGGGTATCAGCGGTTCGCTGGTGTGGGACGGCAAGGACTATCGCTACGCGCAGGTGACGGACATGCCGGTGGCCTACCAGTTCAACGATGGCGACACCATCGTTACCACAGGTCTGGCCAACGACTTCCCCGAAGGGGTGCCGGTGGGCTATGTGGTGGAGGCCGTCCCGCAGTCGGGCAGCGGCTTCTATCGCGTGAAGATACGGCTGGCCACCGACTTCAACAAACTCGACCATGTGTACATCATCAACAACCGCTTCCGCGAGGAGCAGGAGAAACTAATGGAAAACACTGTTACAAATGAAAATAATTAAGATTATGTCAAAAGGGTCTAAAAGTCTAAAAGTCAAAAAGTCCTTTTTTGCGGGGCTGGTGGCTTTGATGTTTTTAATGGGCGGCAGCGCGCAGGCGCAGCTGCTCTACAAGATTTCGGGCAAGGGGCTGGACAAAGCCAGCTACATTGTGGGCACCTACCATCTGGCACCGGCGTCGTTTGCCGACAGCATCCCCGGTTTGCGTGCCGCTTTCGGCGCCACCGAGCAGGTGTGTGGCGAGGTAGATATACTGGAGACCCTGAAGCCGGAGAATCTGGCCAAGATGCAGGAGGCGCAGATGCTTCCCGAAGGAAAGACTTTGTCGTCGCTCCTCACGCAGGAGCAGCTCGATCGCCTCAATGCGCTGCTGCGCGAGGTGATGGGCATGGACCTTACGAATCCCGCCGTTGCGGAGCAGCTCGACAAGGTGACGCCCATGGCGATGGAGACCACGCTGACGTTGATGCTCTACATGAAAAACGTGGCGGCAATCAACCCTGCCGATATGATTGACTCCTACTTCCAGCGCGAGGCGATGAAAGAGGGCAAGGGCGTCGTCGGCTTCGAGACCTCCGACTTCCAGATGGACATCCTCTACGGTGCTCCGCTGGAGAAGCAGGTGGAGACCCTGATGTGCTTTGTGGACAACTACGAAGAGCAGGTGGAGATGGCCGACTTCATCACCACCGCCTATTTCGCCCAAAACCTGGAACAACTCGAGGAATTGAATCTGGAAGAGCAGGAAGGCGCCTGCGCCTCCAATCCCGAGGACAACGACAAACTTCTCTATGACCGCAATGTCAATTGGGTGAAGGCAATGCCCGGCATCATGAAAGAGAAGCCGACTTTCTTTGCCGTCGGCGCGTTCCACCTCTGCGGCGAGCGCGGTGTGCTGAAAATGCTCGAGGCCGAGGGTTACAAGATTGAGGCAGTTAAAAAATGAATATGAGAATCTGGAGAATAATCGGACGTTTCGTCCTGCTGATGGCGATACAGTTGTTGGTGCTCAACCATGTGTACCTGGGCGGCTATGTGATGCCGATGCTGTATGTGCTGTTTGTCCTGATGCTGCCCACCGACATGGGCTGCATCCCGATGCTGTTGACGGCCTTCGGCACGGGATTTTTGGTGGACGTGATGAACAACATGCTGGGCTTCCACGCGCTTGCCTGCACCCTGTTGGCCATGATGCGCATCCTGTTCGCCGACCGCATCCTGACGCGCGGAGAGCCTGTGACCATCGAGGTGCCGAGCATCTATACCGTCACCCCGCAGTATTTCATCAGTTACCTGATGCTGATGCTGGGAATGTTCTATTTGGTTTTCTTCACCGTTGAACTCTTCGGCTTCCGCAGTTTCGGCGGCGTGGTTCTGGCCACGGTAGCTAGCACCGTGGTGACCACTTTGATGGCGGTGCTTTACCAGTACATCTTCCTAAGAAAGGAGACGGTATGAAAGTGATTAGTAGTCAGTCGTCAGCGGTCAGATGCTTGCGCAGCATTGTCTGCGTCAGCTTAATTTTCAATTTTCAATTTTCAATTTTCAATTCTGCTCAGGCGCAGACGGCCGTCGGGAAGTGGCGCTCGTGCCTCGACTATTCGGCGGCGAAGCATGTGGCCTATGCCGGCGACCGTGTTTATGCCGGCGTCAATGGCGGCGTGTTCTGCTACGACCTGGAAGACTATACCCTGACGACCATGAGCAAGGGCGACGGGCTGAACGACGTTGGGGTCGCCACGTTGGCCTACGATGCTGCCACGCGCTGCCTGGTGGTGGCCTACAACAACTCCAATATCGACATCGTGTGCGACAACCACACCTACAACCTCTCCGACATCAAGCGCAGCGAGATTTCGGGCGACAAGAATGTCTACCATATACGCTTCGCCGAGGGCAACGCCTATTTGGCCACGGGCTTCGGCGTGGTGGTGGTCGACCTGAAACGCATGGAGACCAAGGAGACCTGGTATCTGGGGAAGGGCGGTGTCTATACCCCTGTCTACGATATGGCCTTCATGGCCGACAGCCTTTATGCCGCCACCGGCGAGGGGTTGAAACGCCTCTCGCGTTCGGAACGGCATCCTGCCATCACCGACCGCTGGACGACCGACTCGCTGCTCACCGGCACCGTCTTCGAGCTGGCGGCAGCAGGAAAACATCTGCTTGCCGCCGTCTATACGGGCAATCCCGACAGCAATGTCGTCTACCGGAAGACCGACACAGGCTTTGTCGCGATGCATGTGGGCGAGGTGAATTCACTTCATGTCGCCAACGGCTATCTGACCATCTGCATGGATGGCGTTTTAAGAACCTACGACACCGCCCTTGTCTATTACGGCGAGCGCAGCACCTATCAGTGGGGTGACCTTCGTCCCAACGATGCCGTCTATGGAAAAGACGGCACCCTCTGGGTGGCGCATCCTTGGGCGGGCCTCATCGGCATCCATGCCGACGGCAAGGAGGAATACCACCAACCCGACGGCCCCGTCTCGGGCGATCACGTCTACCGCTTGGTTCCCTTCAACTACCGTATGATGCTCTGTCCCGGCGGCCACACCGAGACCTACGCCAGCGCGGGTATCACGCCCGACCTCCACACCGCTTATGGTCGCCAGTGGTACCTGCTTGACCAAAGCAGCGGTTTGCTCGACGGTATGCACGACCTGATGGATGCCGCCGTCAATCCCCGCGACACCAACGAGACCGTCGTCGCCCTCTGGGGTTACGGATTGGCGTCGGTGCGCGGCAACAGCGTGAAGGCTGTCTACGATGCCACCAATACCGACGGCGCTTTGGTGCCCTACACCTCGGGTTCCTACAGCCGCCTCAACACTGGAGCCGTAGGCTTCGACAGGAATGGTGACCTGTGGGTGCTCAATTCGCACAGCACCAACGCCCTCGCCGTGCGTCAAAGCAACGGCACCTGGAAGTCGTTCTCCACGATGGCCCTTGGCAACAATCTGGAGGTGGACAAGTTGCTCATCGACAGCGTCAATGGCTACAAATGGTTCCTTGGCCGCAACAATGTCGTCTATGTCCACGACGGGAAAAGCAAGATGGCGCGGGTGGACCCCAACCGTGGCAGCAAGCTTGAGACCAATACCGTCACCGCCCTTGTGCAGGACCAGAACGGAACCCTGTGGCTGGGTACCAACAAGGGGCTTAAAGTCATCTACGATGGATACAAGGCGTTCCAAAACGGCGGCAACGGCGAGCTGTCGCCCGTCACGTGCAGCAACATCACCATCAGCAACGGCGACTTCTCCGAGTACCTGATGGCCTACGAGAGCATTACGGCCATTGCCGTCGATGGCGCCAACCGCAAGTGGGTGGGCACTGCCGCTGGCGGTCTCTACCTGCTTTCGGCCAATGGTATGGACCAGCTGGAGCATTTCACCGTAGCCAACAGTCCTCTCTTCTCCAACAAAATCATCGCCATCGGTATCAACGAGCGCACCGGCGAGGTGTATGTGGGTTCCGACCGCGGCGTGCAAGTCTACCGCGGCACCGCCACCTACGCCACCAGCCAGCCACTGGATGAGGTCTACGCATTCCCCAACCCCGTGAAACCCGACTACGACGGCCCCATTGCCATCAAAGGCTTCACCCGCAACGGTATCGTCCACATCACCGATGCGTCGGGGCACACCGTCTATACCACCACCGCCAACGGTGGCCAGGCCATCTGGAACGGCCGAACCTTGCAAGGCGACAAGGTGGCCAGCGGTGTCTACTATGTCTTTGCCTCCGACAGCCAGGGCGAGAATCGTGCCGTCGCCAAAATCCTCGTGATACGATAACTATTATCTATTAACTATCATCTATTAACTAAAGAGATGCTTCTCTCCACCCCAGGCCTCGTTCTCCACACCACGCCTTACTCCGAAAGCTCCGTGGTGGCCAAGGTGTTCACACGCCAATTGGGCCTGCGTTCCTATATAATTAAAGGTGTACGCGGCCCGCGTGGCCGGGTGAAACAGAACCTGCTGCAACCGCTGTCGAGCCTCGATATGGTGGTATATAATAATGAAAAGACCGACCTCAACTATACCAAGGAACTCTCTCCGCGATGCCCCGACCAGTTGTCCGACCCTGTTGGCAATGCGCTGCGGTTCTTTATGACCGAGGTGCTCTACAAAGCCCTCCGCGAGGCCGAGCCTATGCCCGCCCTCTTCGACTATGTAGAAGGCATCACCTTTCACCTTTGGCTCCACAAGGTCGCCGACCATAGTTCACCTTTCACCTCTTACCTTCCCATCTC
The DNA here is from genome assembly GCA_002349055.1 of Bacteroidales bacterium UBA2939. Lineage (GTDB taxonomy): Bacteria > Bacteroidota > Bacteroidia > Bacteroidales > P3 > Colimorpha. The sequence goes on from DECD01000031.1 coordinate 8,902, forward strand.
CTTTCTTCTTACTGTCGCCCGCCATCTGGGTATCGAGCCCTTGGACAACTACTGTCCACGCGAGCCTTATTTCTGCCTCGAGGAAGGCCGCTTCCTCTCGGCTCCCAACGAGACCACCCTCTCGCCCCACCTCTCCGAAATGTTACATGAATATCTGTCGACCTCTCAGCCACTCAGTTTCTCAGCCACTCAGCCACTCAAATCGCGTCGCGATTTGATTGACGCCCTTATCACCTACTTCCACCTCCACCTCAGCGGCTTCACTCATTTCCACAGTCACGAGATTTTACATACAATATTAAAATAACAAACACCATGAAAAAAACTTTTGCTTTAGTGGCTTTCGTTCTGATGCTCTGCGGCGTGCAGGCACAGCAAGCCTACTGGGTCTTCCTGACCGACAAGCAGGGTTCGACTTTCGACCCCTACACCTATTTCGATGCCAAAGCCATCGAGCGCTACCAGCAGTGCGGCGCCGACCTCTACGACATCACCAACTATCCCGTCAGCGCGGCATACGAGCAGGGCGTCAGCGCCCTCGCCACCGAGGAAATCGGTGCCAGCCGCTGGATGAACGCCATGGGCGTGATGGCCACCCCCGAGCAGATTGCCGCCATCGAGGCGCTGCCCTACGTCCTTCGTGTGCAGCCTATCGCCGCCAATGGACTCCAACTTGCATCAACCAATCAGCCACTTAGTTGCTCGGTCACTCAGTCACCCGAAATACCCGGAATTTCCGACTATGCCACCGTCGAGGGTCCCCTCGAGGCACAGCTCGTCCGCATGGGCGGCAAGGCTTTCCGCGATAAAGGTATCGACGGCAAGGGCATCCGCATCGCTGTTTTCGACGGCGGCTTCCCGCAGGTCAATACTCACGACGCTTTCAAACACCTGCGCGACAACCACCAGATTCTCAAGACCTGGAACTTCTGCAACAAGAAAGAGAACGTCTATGGCTGGAATAGTCACGGCACCATGACCCTTAGCTGCATCGCCGGCCGCATGAACGGTGTCGACCTGGGTCTCGCCACCGGCGCCGAGTTCCTCCTGGCCCGCACCGAGGTTGAGGCCGAACCCTTCAAAGAGGAGGTCTGGTGGCAGATGGCTGTGGAATGGGCCGACAAGAACGGAGCCAATATCATCAGCTCGTCGCTCGGTTACGGCAAGGAACGCCACTATACCAAAGATATGGACGGCACCTCATACGTCGCCAAGGCCGGCAACCTCGCCGCCCGCAAGGGTATGCTTGTCTGCAACTCGGCCGGCAACGAGGGCGACGACAGTCAGTGGCGCACCATCATCACTCCCGCCGATGCCGACAGCGTGATGTGCGTGGGCGGCATCGAGAACAGCCTCACTGAGTACAACCGCATCTCCTTCTCCTCCTTCGGTCCCAGTGCCGACGGCCGACTGAAACCCAACGTCGTGGCCTTCGGCTATGCCCGTACCGCCAACGTGGGAAAGGACGACGCCTACCACTATGTCTACGGCACCTCCTTCTCCTGCCCGCTGGTGGCTGGCTTCGCCGCCTGTGCATGGCAGGCATCGCCCGGCAAAACCGCCATGGAGATGTTCCGTGAGATAGAGCAGAGCGGCGACCTCTATCCTTACTATGACTACTCCTTCGGCTACGGTGTGCCTCAGGCTGATTATTTCACCGACTTTGCCAAGCATAACATTGAGCATGTTGCCACTTTCCGCTTTGAGGAGAAAGACGGCGAGGTCCTCGTCCGCCCGCTGGCTCCCATTACCTCCAAGACCATCTTCTATAAGGAACAGTCGGGCGACGGCCAGATCTATCGTTATGCCAAGCAGAGCTTTACCACGCTCGACACCACCGCTGCCCTCCACTTCGGACTCCAGCCCAACCGCACCCTCGTCGTCCACCTCGACGGCTTCACCAACTCCCACACCGGCAAGAACGCCACCGACAAATACTCCTTCGGCTATGTCAGCTCCGCCAACTCCTACTTGGCAGGCGAATACGAGTACCGCACCCCCGAGAAGAACCTTACCACCTCCAAGTGGGGCAGCAACAACACCTGGCGATACAACCTCTACTTCGGCCTCGGCCTGCCCGTCAAGTTCCAGGATGCCGAGATGAATGCCAATGTCTGGTCGCCCAGCTTGAACCTCGGCGGGCGCGTCCTCCGTGCTTTCGGCAAGGCTTACTGCCTCGGTATGAGCCTTGATTTCAACTTCACCCGCTACCGTTTCAACGATGCCTCTGTCAACAAGCTTGAAACCGTTCTCGGTGTCGATCCTGACGCTTTCAAAAAGGTCTACACCCGTAGCCTTTACCACGGAGAGGTGGGTCTCGAGCTCTTCCAGCGTGTACGCCTTGTGCCCGGTGGCATCTGTGGCAACGGCCTCCATTGGGACCTCGGTGTCTACGGCAGCTACGGCAAAGCCGACTACACCCTCTCCGGCAAGACAACCGCTCCCGCTCCGGCGGGCGAGGTGTCGACCACCTATAGCGACATCGATGCCCTCAGCGCCTACGAGTGGAACTTCGGCGTTGTCACCCGCCTGGTCAACGACTGGTACGGCATCTACGCCCGCTATCGCCTCAACGGCATCGGCCAGGATGTCGCCGCCGACAAAGTCCTCCTGCCTCGCCTCACCGTCGGCCTCCAACTCCAGTTCTAAACCGTATCAATACCCAATCAAATCCCTACCAACACCCTATCAACTCCTACCATGGTCGGACTTGGGTCGGAGTTGGTACGGTGTTGGGTCGGAGTTGGTACTAATTATCAGTGAGTTGCAAATTTGGGTAAAATTTGCCGTCCGGAGTCGGGATTTTTTTGTATCTTTGCAACGTTGTACGTGTTGTGTTACAAGGGCGATGCGTACTTATAAGTGATTGATAAATAAAAATATAATACTATGACTCTAGAAGAATTTCAGAATGAATTGCGCCTCGGTATCCCCGACCCGCTGCCCGAACCCCAACCCTATGACCCTACGGTGAACCATGCTCCCAAGCGTAAGGACATCCTGACGCCCGCCGAGAAGAAGCTGGCTATCCGCAACGCCCTGCGCTACTTCCCCGCCAAGCACCACAAGATGCTGGCCAAGGAGTTTGCCGAGGAGTTGCAGAAATACGGTCGCATCTATATGTATCGTCTGCGTCCTACCTACAAGATGTACGCCCGTCCCATCGAGGAGTATCCCGCCAAGTGTCGTCAGGCGGCCGCCATCATGCTGATGATTCAGAACAACCTCGACCCCGCTGTTGCACAGCATCCCCACGAACTCATCACCTACGGCGGCAACGGTGCCGTCTTCCAGAACTGGGCACAGTACCGCTTGGTGATGAAATACCTCAGCGAGATGACCGACGAGCAGACCCTCGTCATGTACAGTGGCCATCCCATGGGACTCTACCCCAGCCACAAGGACGCCCCGCGCGTGGTCGTCACCAATGGCATGATGATTCCCAACTACAGTAAACCCGACGACTGGGAGCGCTACAACGCCCTCGGTGTCACGCAGTACGGTCAGATGACTGCTGGCTCCTATATGTACATCGGCCCGCAGGGTATCGTCCACGGCACCACCATCACCGTCCTCAACGCTGCCCGTAAGCTTGGTGGCGGCACCGCTGGCAAGCTGTTTATCACCGCCGGCCTCGGTGGCATGAGCGGTGCCCAGCCCAAGGCTGGCGACATCGCCGGTGTTGTCTCCATCACCGCCGAAATCAACCCCGCTGCCACCCAGAAGCGCTACACGCAAGGCTGGGTCGACGAGGTGCACGACAACCTCGACGAGCTCTTCGTGGCCGTCAACAAATCCATCGCCGCCAAGGAGGCCAAGAGCTACGCCTACCAGGGCAATGTCGTTGACCTCTGGGAGTATTGCGCCGAAAAGAGTATCAAGGTCGACCTCGGTTCCGACCAGACCTCGCTGCACAACCCCTGGGCCGGTGGCTACTATCCCGTGGGTGTCAGCTTCGAGGATGCCAAAGTGATGATGGCCGAGAAGCCCGAGCTTTTCAAGGAGAAGGTGCAAGAGAGTCTCCGTCGTCATGTGGCTGCCGTCAACAAGCTCACCGCCAAGGGTATGTACTTCTTCGACTATGGCAACGCCTTCCTGCTGGAGAGTAGCCGCGCCGGTGCCGACATCTGGAATGCCGACCACACCGCTTTCCGCTACCCTTCCTATGTGCAGGATATCATGGGTCCGATGTGCTTCGACTACGGCTTCGGCCCCTTCCGTTGGGTCTGCACCAGCGGCAAGCCCGAGGACCTCGACAAGAGCGACCATATCGCTATGGAAGTGTTGGGAGAGATTGCCGCCACGGCTCCCGCCGAGATTCAGCAGCAGATGCACGACAACATCCAGTGGATTAAGGGTGCCAAGGAGAACCACCTCGTCGTGGGCTCCCAGGCCCGTATCCTCTATGCCGACTGCGAAGGCCGCACCAAGATTGCCGCCCGCTTCAACGAGGCTATCAAGAAGGGCGAGATTTCTGCTCCTATCGTCCTCGGCCGCGACCACCACGACGTCAGCGGTACCGACAGCCCCTTCCGCGAGACCAGCAACATCTACGACGGTTCCAACCGCTGCGCCGATATGGCTGTGCAGAACGTCATCGGCGACAGCTTCCGCGGTGCCACATGGGTCTCTATCCACAACGGCGGCGGCGTAGGCTGGGGCGAGGTCATCAACGGTGGCTTTGGTATGGTTCTCGATGGTAGCGAGGCTTGCGACCGTCGTCTCCGCATGATGCTCCACTGGGATGTCAACAACGGCATCTCCCGCCGCTCTTGGGCCCGCAACGAAGGCGCTATGTTCGCCATCAAGCGCGCCATGGACATCTGCCCCGAGCTGAAGGTGACGATGCCCAACCTCGTCGACGATAGCATCCTCGACGAGGTGTCAGCTCTGCTGACAACCTCGCACAAATAGGAAGGACTGTTCTAGATAATTGTTTATTGAAAATAAAGAGGCTGACGTGAGTATTGCGTCAGCCTCTATTAACATATAAAAATCACAATCTTCGTGACTTTATCCATAGGTCTATTAGTGGGTCGGCAATGGAATAGAGTCCATCGCGGCGAGTAAGCAGGTCATATTCCAATAGTTTTTTGGCAGCAGATTGGACAGCACTGGTTGATTTCATGCGATGCCGCTTGATGAATGCGGAAGCCGTGATGCTCTTTACGGGTGCTTCTTCTTCGGCCATGGCGTAAAGCAGTTCCTTTTGGGGTTCGGTGATTAATGCCAGTTGCTCGCGCAGACGTGGTTCACACTCTAAAATGTAGTCATCTATGATGTGTTGGACGCTGTCGGCATTACAAGTCTCTCCAATTGCAGTAAAACTGAAGGCTTCTTTCATAATTCTTTGCAGATAAAGAGTAACACCTTTAAAAGTGTCATACACTAGACGGATGGCTTCTCTCTCGATGTTTTTCTTGGCTTCTTCAAAATGATGACAGGCAAAGTCGCAATAGCTGTCGAAAGGGATGGCATCGAGCACAATGCTTCGTGCACTCATATAGAAAGGACGCTTCTCCGAGAAGAACATCTCTTCCATCAGCCTGCGCTGACTGCCGGCAAAAACAAAGTTAGCGTTATTAAGATGCTGTATGTGTGTGCGCAATAGGGCTTCCACATTCTTCTCAGGGTATTTCGTAATCTGCTGAAACTCGTCAATGACAATGATGCAGTGGCGATTGGATTTCTCTAGGTATTCGAAAATCTCTTTTAGAGTGTATTCTGGCTGAGTAATGTCCCCCAATCTGATGTCGAAAGTGGGTGTGTTTTGAATGGGGTCATAGCCGAAGCTGGCACTGAGCGAACGCAGTGTTGCAGTGAAGAGTTTCATCATCCGTGTGCTCCGCTTGGCAAGATTGTCAAAAATTGTAGCACCTAAAAGTTGTATGAATTCTCGGAGGGATGAGGTGTGGAGTATGTCAATGACCATCAAGGCGTACTCTTTGCTGCCACTATCGAGGCTGTGTTCCACTAACTTTGTTTTGCCCATGCGACGCTGCGACATCAGCACCACGTTTTCGCGGTTATTCAGAAAACGTATTAGCTGGGCAGTTTCTGTGTCCCGATCGCAGAAATATTGCTGAGGAATTTTGCCAGTGACGATGAAAGGATTTGGTGTTTTTGTCATGCTTTCATTTTTTTTTCCGACTGCAAAAATACGAATTTTTTTTAGATTGACAATATTTTTATGCAAAAAAAATTATTTTTTTTACATAAAAACAGAAGAGACAGGGTGAAATGTCTCTTCTGTTGTAACTTCAAGCCTTCTTTGCGGGTTTCTGTGCCTTCAGAGAACTTTGCCTCCACTATGGTCGGCAGCCAAGGAAAAAATCTTGAAGAATAATTGTTTGCAAATGACTACCAATTAGTGTAAACTATGGGATTGCCTCGACCTGAACTTTGGTAAAATAGAGGTTCATTCCCATTATAATAGGTTGAATGATATGTGAAATATAGTTCCAATGTTCCCTCATATTTATAGACCACATATACACTAAGGTATTCCACTTCTTTGTCTGCTTTGGCTTGATGATTGACATAAGGGTAGAAACCAGTTACTTCACCATTTGTACCATGACTTCCATCGCTGTGACCAACTAAGATGTCATTGTTTCTTCTCGACACCCAATCGCCATCAGAATCATACCAGCCTCCCCATGGACCAACCCACCATTTCCCATAGTTGACCTCTTCGATAACCGTCAACTCCAACTGATTGCCATTGAGAGTTGCCTCTCCATTGACGAAATTTTTGATTTGCAAAATGATTTTTCCATTCTCCAAAGATATCTTCATCGAGTTTGATGACCAGTATTCGAGAGTAGTTTGCCAAACACCAATAAATTTTTCTATTGGCACGTCTTGGGCTTTTAATGTTGTGCTAACGGACAAGCACAGAAGCAACAATATCGTTATTCTTTTCATGATTACATGCTTTAGATGATGATTCAATACAATAGCTATAATTAGTTAAAATTGAAATAGGGGAGCTTCGCAAAAATTTTCCAGGATATGCCCGCACGAAGATCATAGCTGCCAAAATTCAACTGACCAATAATAAAGAATCCAAGGCGGGGAATATCCTCGAAATAATGTTCCCAACCGAGGTACATTCCAGAACCTAGCAAAAATCGACTATGAATTTTACCAGAAGTCCAATTGGGTGCATCTAGAATTGATTTGCCGAATATAACACCCATTACAAATAGGTTGTCTTCATCGCCCATATACATGCCAAGGTCGGCAAACCATGAAAGGCTATCGCTACCTCTTATATAATCTTTTCCAATACCTCCTCCAAGTATCCATCCTCCTTTACCTCCCAATTCGGCTTGAAGCCCTACAAACTCTCCGTATGCGATAGAAATGCCTCCTCTGATTTGTAGGTTTGGGTAACCATCCATTTGAACAGCAGACATGCCTGCTGCCGCGTCTATGAACTGACCTTGCACCCTTGTAATACTTTGTGATGCTTGACCAATACTTCTTTCTACATTGTTATTGGATGAAGATTTTGAAGAATTGTTGTTATTAGATGTAGATTGATTGTATGTGGATTCAAACCGATAGTATCTATAATGGTATGTGTGGCTGGAATTCCACTCGGATTTGTAATAGGAGTTTTGTACAATCCAATTTCCATCTGCATCAAATGCTGTCAGACTTGTAATAGTGCCTCTTATTGTTTCTCCACCGTTAATTTGGAAGGTTCCCAAGTTTGTTTTTATAGTGACAGGTGTTGCAATATTACTTGCCACTTCAAAATAGTTAATGATTTCCTGAGCGCCAACAAATGCGTTTGTTGCAAGATACCAAATTGTTAAAAAAAGGATTTTTTTCATATTATTAGTTTATTCGGTTACCAGTCATTTCCGTTTTTGTAGAGAGAGAAATTACCTTCTCCATATATGGTTGAATCAACAATGTGCCCATTGCGATTAATCGTTGTTTGTCTGTGGAATATATCAGCAATTAATATACTGCCACTCTTTCTGAGTTTACAATAATATTCAATCACAATAGTATTGTATGGATTATCGGGGTCGTTATATCTATTTATTTCCGAATTCCACTCAAGACAATAATCATCACATCGGGTAACATTACATTCCCAGTATTCAAAGTAACTATCACACGGATATTGTCGTTTTACGCGTACTGTTGTGTTACCATTCTCTGTACGAATTCGATAAACATCTTTTCCATCACCACTACGCAAAGGAGTATTTTCGTTTTCGTCTTGGTGCGCCAGCCCACATATACCATTATATGAGTGATACCAATCTCCGTCATAAATGTCAGTTTGGCAATATGCAGAGAAATGTCCTATTGCCATAACCAAAAGTAAAACTGTCCTTTTCATGTTCTTTTTAATATATATATAAAGTGCTTTCCAACGCACCTACTTTACCAGTCATTATCCTCTTTGTATAAGTCCAAGTTGTAACGAGGTTTGCTTCTTTGATCATTTATGAAGTCTGATGTACCAATGTGGTTTTTGTATTTGTCATATTCTATATAATATGAATCAACAAGATTGAAATGGATGTATCCACCATGATATGTTATTTGATAATATACCACTGTTTGATCATAATATCTAATCCTATTGTATTGGTCATAATGAGCCTCCAATGCTGATACGACCTTCCAATAAATAGAGGTGTCTGTTGATGTAATGATATCTATCTCATCATTATTATACGATGTACCTATATCTCCACCTGCATAAGTCCATTTCTGACGTAACTTATATTCGTTTCCAAATTTTTTGATGCGAATATTCATTGTAACCTTGTCCATACGCCAATCTCCATCGTCATCAGATTTTCTATCGTGTGGATATATTTCCTGAAATGTACCAACCCAGTCCCCGCACAAATTACAATCCAACTGTGCAAATGAAGCGGTACTCTTTAAAAGACATAATAATACTAACAATAATAACCTTCTCATATCTTTAATTTTTTTCAACGTATTTGATAAACTCGTTATAATCCACAATGGATTTGTAATGTTCTAGATTGTGTTTCCGTTCCATGAGTTTGGGCATGAAATTGGGGTCAAGTTTGTACAGAGCCACACACAGTTTGAGTTGGTATTCTACTCGGCGGCGTTGCAAGTCGCACTCTGACACTCTCGGATTCTTCCATTTGCCGCCATCAAGACGCAGGGCGGCGCAGTAACTACACATATTCATCGCCCAACAATTTCTGCATTCTTTGCAATTGGTTGTTGCTCCATAGCTTTTGTATGCTTCGAACATCTTTTGCATGTCATAGCCACCGTTGCAAACATTTCCAAGAGGAAGAGAACCGTCGGTTTTATGACAAATGTGCATCCCTCCGTCAACATCAATCATGATATTGTCCACACAAAGCGGGCAGGTCAGATTGACGGATAACGGTTTCTGCATATATGGGGTATCGGATTCAATGCTGTCAAGAAAATAGAGCGAGGTGAACTCATCCATTGCATCCTTGTCATTTTCGGACAGCCGTCTCTGGTAATCTGCCAATTTCTTCTCAATCATCTCTTCCTCGTGCTCCTCGTACCATTGTATTTCACCTTCGGGATCTCTCTCCAAGCATCCGTAAGGCTGCTCGCTCATATAATCCACAGGGCATCCGAAGGAATCAAGCAGTTTGTGTACGGCTTCGGTATTGTTGCCTTCAGCCTCAACACAAAGCAGAAGAATCTTCTCCTTGAAATACTCTGGGTCTGCGGATTTGATTCTATTGATATTTGCAAACACCCGGTCGAAAGTACCTTTCCCGTCGATTGTCACGCGGTTACGGTCGTTGTCTTCTTTTGGCCCATCTAAAGAGATGAACAACATCGGCTTATACTTCATGATGAACGCCATCATTTCGTCAGTGAGAATATAGAGATTGGTATTCACCGAGAAAGTTAGTTTCTCGCGGCTGATACCATCGGCTGCCCAGTCAAGGTCGAGATAGTATTTCACGGTATCCTCAACCAACTTCCAGTTGAGGGATGGTTCGCCACCATAGAACCCAATAAATGGTTGATAGTGCTTGAGCAGCAGAGCCTTTTTGTCCTCAGGAAGTCTTCTGTAGAACTTCAGATACAATTCTTTGTAAAAATCCACGGCTGCTTTCGCCACGGGGAATGTCATCTGTTTCTTCGTATGATGACGGTAAACCGGCTCAAGAGTATTGTGGCAGTAACGGCATCTGAAGTTGCATTGTTGTGTGGTTTCCAGAACGTATTTGCGCATCAGGATATTCTCCATGTAATAGTCAATGCGATCCTGAACATCTTTTGGCTCTGTGCTGATAAGCCTGTCTGCCGGACCAGGCAGTAGTACGCCTTTGTTTTGCAGGCTGTCGATACGTTCAATAATTTCATCAATATCCGATACATCTGAGAATTGACTATGCAAGGCTTCTTTGTTATGGCTCTGTAGGTATTCTGCCACCATAGGTATATCGTTATCATTAACCACAAAAACCATATTGGCACGGGCATCATAAAATAGTTTGCTTTCGGTGTCAAAATTTATAATCTTGACCAAGGGGTAATTCCCCTTGAAATAAGCTAAGGCGTTTTGCTCTGTCATCATATTTATATATTTTGTTTTCAATTGAATCTCTGATTGTGCACCAATTCGGCATACTTCCCATTTTTTGCGATGAGTTCATTGTGCGAGCCACTTTCCACAATCCTTCCGTCGTCGAACACCAATATTTGGTCGGCGTTGCTAATGGTGCTCAAGCGGTGTGCAGCAACGACAACTGTCTTGCCACGCAGTTCCGTGTGGAGATTGTCGTATATCTTTCGTTCGTTGATGGCATCCAGCGCATTGGTAGCTTCGTCCAAGAAAAACACGGCAGGCTGTTTATAAATGGCTCGTGCCAATAATATTCTTTGACGTTGGCCGGAACTCAGCGACATCCCTTCTGCACCTATAATTGTACGTAGTCCAATAGGCAACTCGAACACAAAATCGGCACAGGCTACACGCAAAGCCTCTTTCACTCGTTCGATAGATGGCGTGTCATCTCCCAATGCAATATTGTTAATAATCGTGTCCGAGAAAATATAGCCATCCTGCATGACAGAGCCTATATTCTTTCGCCATTCTGACAAATTCAATTCGGACAATGAAGTCCCATTGATTTGGATGTTTCCATTGTCTGGTGTGTAGAAACCCAGCAATAGTTTGATGAGAGTGGTTTTACCGCTGCCACTCATGCCGACCAATGCTGTGGTTTTGCCCGCAGGTATGCTTGCATATATCCCCTGCAAGGCTGGCCGAACTGAATCGAAATCGTAAGTGAATGTCACATTGTTTATTTGAATTGAGGGTGCATCGCTTTTGCCGTCAATTGTCTTGCCTCCATCACGTTCAGGCTCTGCTGATGCTATGTGATTGATGCGGGAAAGGGCAATCCCCATGCTTTGTGTTTCACGGATAAACCCAGTGACAATATGAAGTGGGCTTTCCATGCTGCCGATGATATATTGTACAGCCATCATTGAGCCTAAGGTCGTTTGTCCATCAATAACTGCTTTTGCCATCAAAAATACCGTGATAGCATCAACAACCTGGAAAATAAACACACTGCCCAGCTCCTGCTTTTGGGAGAGCAATAGGCTTCGTCGACTTACACTCAACATATCAAGGCGGATGTTTCGCCATATTCCAAGACGAGAATCAGTTGCACCGGCTAATTTCAATTCCGTCATTCCGCGCAGAAATTGTATCAGCTCCTCCTGCGATTTCGATGCGATGTTGAAAAACTCGTAATCCAGTATCTTGCGGCGGCGCATGAAAAGCAACACAAATAGTACATAGAGAACGGCTCCGCTCATGAAAACGCCGAAGAGTAATGGATATAGATGCAACAAGATGCCAGCATAGATGCAAAACATAACGAATGACAATACACTTTCGGCCAAGCTCGAAGAAAAGTAATCACCCACTCGCGAGACATCGGAAACACGCTGGATCATGTCGCCAACCTTTCGGGCAGAAAAGAATTTCATCGGCAATGCCGAAAGTTTGCGTAGAAGGTCGTTGGCCAAATCGATGTCTATAAGAGATCCGGCGACAAGTGTCATCCTGGATTGCAGGAAACCGAATAGGGTTCGTCCCACAGCCAAAGACAATGTGGCACAGAGGATGACAACCAATAGGTTGACATTCTTTTCTGCTATGCCATTGTCAACTATGGCTTTGGTGAGAAATGGAGAAACGAGACCGATGCCGGAAAGAAGAACGAGCATGAATGCCGCCCATGCGATTTGTTTCCAGCGAGGCTTGATATACTTTTTCAGGGGCAACTCGCGTTTTTCTTTCGGTGCAGTCAAGTTGGTGTCAATATTCTCCGGCTTCAGTAACAGGGCGAATCCATCGGAGCAATCGGAAGACAAAAAACCTTCAAAAAACTCATTGTGGGAATAGCGGATTTTCCCCATAGCAGGGTCTGCCACATAGACATGATGCTGAGTAACCTTGCTGACTACTATAAAATGGTTTTGTCTCCAATGTGCAATAAATGGATAGGCTTCGGCAGGGAGGTTTAACAACTCATCTTTGCTCAATCGCACAGCTTGAGTCACATAGCCCACACGTTCTGCCGCACGATTCAGTCCGTACAATGACATCCCATTTTTGGCACTGCCACAATATGCTTTTATGGCTTCCATTGTTGCGTGGAAGCCATAAAAGCGTGTGATCATTGCAAGACAGGCTGCGCCGCAGTCTTCCTGCTCACGTTGATAGATAACGTGGAAGCGGTGCATTTAGACAGCTCTATTTTACCATTGCTTCACGTTCTTTGGAGCCATAAGTGCTTTTCTTGCCCAAGGTTTTGCTGTCATTATCTGTAGACTGACTTGGGTTTTGATTGTTGCAGTTACATGGACAACTGCAATAGCATGTCACCTCACAAGATGTATTGCCACCGCCATTCAGGCGCAGTTGTTCCTCGGTTGAGAGATTGCGTAGGTTGGTTAATTTAAAATTTTCCATAGTATAAGTGTTTTTTAATATCAACCTTCAGACAATTTCTTGCCAATGGCCTTTGCATCATTGTCCACTGTTGATTTCGGTGTATCCCCTTCACATTTGCATGTAACATTGCAATTACATCCAGTGGAGTTGGCTCCACCATTCAGTTGAATCTGCTCCTCGGTGGAGAGTTCGCGCAAGTTGGTTAATTTGAATTTTTCCATAATGTTTAATTTAAAAGGTTATACTAATTGTTTTCGACTGCAAAGGTATAATCTTTATTCCATATTTTCCCTGCCCGATGTGGGCAATTTGCCCACATCGGGCAGGGTGGGGAGAATATTGGAATATGCACTAAAGAAATCTGTATCAAGTGCTTTGCTTATTTGATACAATTGTTGGGTGTCTATCGTCTGTTTGAGGAATATCTTGTTGACAGTACGGATATTAACACCTATTTTGTCGGCCAACCATTCGTTGGTGTGGCCCTGGCGGCGCAGCTCGTCGCGGATAAGGTTTCCTATGTGTATCTGCATGAGGCTATTTGCTTTTGCCACAGGCAGGCTGCCTGCGTGCCGCGCTGGCTACCGAATCCATGCACCGACGACCGCAGACAAAAAGAAGGCGAGCAATCTCGTCTCCAGTCTGCGGTCGTAGGAATCACCTTTTGTGGATAGACAAAATGCTCGCTTGCCGACGAGCATTTGCACATTGTCATCCACAAAAGTAACCAATATGAAGTTTCCTACGTTTCAGACTGGTCGGGACAATAGCAAACGCTATGTTAATAAAGTCGTTTCTGTTTATACTATTTTCTGTTTTATGACATAATAATCGTTGATAATTCGGCTGCAAAAATACGAACTTATTTCCAATTGGCAGTAATTATTCTTTCTCCAAGCTTCGTTTCATGCGGTCGTGGTACTCGGCGGTGGCGGTGAAGAAGGCGTCGCCGCTGGAGTTGAGGGCGGTCTCGACGCTGTCCTGCACCACGCCAATGATGAAGCCGATGGCGACGGCCTGCATAGCCACATCGTTGCCGATGCCGAAGAAGGAGCAGGCCATGGGGATGAGCAGCAAGCTTCCACCGGCCACGCCCGAGGCGCCGCAGGCACCGAGGGTGGCTATCACCCCGAGGAACAGGGCCGAGCCAAAACTGACTTCTATGCCCAGGGTGTGGGCCACGGCGAGGGCGAAGACGGTGATGGTGACTGCCGCACCGTCCATATTGATGGTGGCACCCAGCGGGATGCTGACGGAATAGAAGTCCTCGTCAAGTCCCAGCTTCCGACACAACGCCATGTTGATGGGGATATTGGCGGCCGATGAGCGCGTGAAGAAGGCTTGCAGGCCGCTCTCTTTGAGACAGGTGAAAAGAAGAGGGTAGGGGTTGCGTTTGAGCATGATGAACGAGATGAGGGGGTTGAAGACAAGGGCGTTGGCTAGCATGCATCCCATCAGCAGCAGGAGCAGGTGACCATAGGTGGTGAAGACCGACAGGCCACTCTCGCTCACGGTGGTGAACACCAGTCCCAGGATGCCGAAGGGGGCGAACTGGATGACCCATCGCACCACCTTGGTGACCACCGACGAGAAGTCGTGTACCACGTTGATGGTGGCTTTCGATGCCATGGTCTTCAGCGAGATGCCTATCACGATGGACCAAAAGAGGATGGCGATGTAGTTGGCATTGGAGATGGCCGCCACGGGATTGGCCACCATAGAGGTGAGCATGTTGGAAAACACATCGCCCAACGAGCCCGCGGAAGAGTCGACCGTGGCCGTCTCGGCTAGATCCAACGTTATCGGGAACAGGAAACTACCCACCACGGCGCAGACGGCAGCAATGAAGGTGGAGAGTATGTAGATGGTTATCAGTGTTGTAAACCGCCGCCCGTAGCCCTTACCTGCTTTGGCAATGGACGACATGACCAGTACAGCCACCAGCACTGGTGCAATGCCTTTCAAGGCGCTGACGAATATTTTCCCCAGCAGGGCGATGCCTCCCCATTGAGGAAGGGTGAGACCCAGCACGGCGCCTATCAGCAAACCAATGAATATTCTCAGCATCAGGCTGATACTGGTGTATTTTTTCAAGAGTATGGAGGCAATGTTCATGACAGTTGTTTTTTCCTTGTGAAACTGGGTGCAAAGATATGAAAAAAAAATGAAATACGAAACCTTCGGACAATAAAATGCAAGAAAAGTCGTTGTCTTAATACCTAATTTGCGAACCATAAATACATTATAAAATGAAAGGAAGTTCCATACCGTTCAAAAAGAACATGATTCAGGGTGGCGCCATCGTGGTGGCTGCCGCAGTGTTAGGTATCTTCATGGTCTGCACTGTGAAGACACTGAAGTCCTACGACGACACCGTCAAGGTGCGCGGCCTCTGCGAGAAAGAGGTGCCCGCCGACCGCGTGGTGTGGCGTATCAGCTACGGTGAGAAATCCAACGACCTCGCCGACCTGCGCAACACCATCCGCAAGAACAACGAGATTATCGTTAAAAGTTTGCGCGATGCCGGCTTCTCGGACGAGGAGATCAAGGTGGGCAACGCCAGCTATGAGGACCGCTACTCGTGGGCCAGCAACCCCAACCAGATTCCCTTCCGCTACAACGCCAACCAAACCGTCACCGTCTTTACCAAGAACCTCGAGCTGGTGCGCAAACTGCAGCAGACCCTCGAGACCGACCTCGTCAACCAGAATATTCTGGCCAACACTTGGGCCGACTACCAGTACCTGGGTCTCAACGACATCAAGCCCGAAATGATTCGCGAGAGCTTGGAGAACGCCCGCGTGGCCGCCGACGAGTTTGCCAACAACAGCCATAGCAAGATTGGCAAGATGCGTACCGCCTCGCAGGGCTACTTCGAGGTCGAGGACCTCGACGAGAACACCCCGCAGGTGAAGAAAGTCCGCGTCGTGACCACCGTCGAGTACTACCTGAAATGAAAGATTCGGTAATCATCTATTCCGGCGGGCTCGACTCGACCACGCTGCTCTATGAGGAGCGTGAGCGGGTTGCGCTCGCCGTCACCTTCGACTACGGCAGCAACCATGCGGCGCGCGAGATTGCCTGTGCGCGGTACCATTGCGAGCAGCTGGGTATCGAGCACATCGTCATCGAGCTGGGCTTCATGAGCCGCTATTTTCAATCGTCGCTTCTCAGCGGCGGCGATGCCATCCCCAGTGGCAACTACGATGAGGAGAATATGAAGAGTACCGTGGTGCCGTTCCGCAATGGCATCATGCTCTCCATCGCCTGCGGTTTGGCAGAGAGCCGCGGCCTGAAGCGCGTGCTGATAGCCAACCACGGCGGCGACCACGCCATCTACCCCGACTGCCGTCCCGAGTTCATCAATGCTATGGATGCCGCCATGCGCGCCGGTACCTATGTCAACGTGGAAGTGGCAGCGCCCTATACTAACCTCAGCAAGGCCGACCTGGTGTGTCGCGGCGCACAGCTGGGCATCGACTACAGCCATACCTACTCGTGCTACCGCGGTAACGAACAGCATTGCGGCACCTGCGGCACCTGCACCGAACGCAAAGAGGCCTTCCGTGAAGCCGGCATCGCCGACCCGACAATCTACGAAAAATAAGCAGTATGTACTACGTAAAGAAACATATCGAAGTCTCAGGGGCTCATAAGCTGGAGTTGGACTACCCCAGCAAGTGCACACAACTTCATGGTCACAACTGGCAAATTACCATCTATTGCAAGGCCCGCGAGCTAAACCATAACGGCATGGTGGTGGATTTTTCTTATATCAAGAAGAGTATCGTCGACCGGCTCGACCATCAGGTAATCAACGATGTCATCGGCTGCAACCCCACGGCCGAGAACATCGCCCACTGGTGCCAGCAGCAGGTTCCCAACTGCTACCGCGTTGACGTCCAGGAGACCACTGGCAACACCGCCACCTACGAAATCGACGAATGATGAAAGTCAACGAGATATTCTACAGTTTGCAGGGCGAGGGCTATCATGCTGGCACCGCTGCCGTCTTCGTGCGGTTGAGTGGTTGCAACCTGCATTGCCCCTTTTGCGACACCCAGCATGAGAGCGGCACCGAGATGACCGACGAGGAGATTGTCGAGGCCGTGAAGCCCTATCCGGCACGCCTGGTGGTCATCACGGGCGGCGAGCCCTCGTTGCAGCTCACCAAAAGCCTCGTCAACGCGTTGCATGACATCGACAAGATGGTGGCAGTGGAAACCAACGGCACACATCGCCTGCCGGGCAATGTGGATTGGATTACCCTCTCGCCTAAGGATGGCTATGTCGACGGCGCCGAAGTGGTGTTGCGTATTGTCGACGAGATAAAGGTGGTCTTCGATGGCGAGCACGAGCCGTCTATGTACCCTGGCATCATGTGTACTCACGCCTACTTCATCCAGCCCTGCGACACCGGCGACCCTGTCCGCAACAAGGCAATCACCGAGGCCGCCATCGAGTATATCAAGAAAGACCCTCGCTGGAAACTCTCCCTGCAAATCCACAAAATCCTTAACATCAGATAGCCATGAATCGTGAACAAGATAACCTCCAGTCTTTAGGCCACAAAGCCGACATTCCCGAGACCTATGCCCCGCAGGTGCTCGAGGCTTTCGAGAACCGTCATCCTGAGCGCGACTATTGGGTGCAGTTCAACTGCCCCGAGTTTACCTCGCTTTGCCCCATCACCGGCCAACCAGATTTCGCCGAAATCAAGATTCTCTATATTCCTGACAAACGCATGGTGGAGAGCAAGAGCCTCAAGCTCTATCTCTTCTCGTTCCGCAACCACGGCGACTTCCACGAGGACTGCGTCAACATCATCATGGACGACCTCATCAAGCTCATGGATCCGCGCTATATCGAGGTCGTCGGACTCTTCGTCCCGCGTGGTGGCATCAGCATCCATCC
>DECD01000031.1:26885-31187 GCA_002349055.1 Bacteroidales bacterium UBA2939
CGTCTGCGGAACTATAAACTTTAAATCTGTCTGATTTTGCCGTCGGTCGAGCGGCGGTAGACGGTGAAGTGCTCCTTGACTTTTTCTAAGAAGGGACTTAGGGCGTGCATGGAGCGTCCGTAATATTCATCATATATTATACAGAGGCGCTTCTTCGAGCGCGAGAGGGCCACGAAGAGGCGGCGCGCATCTTCCTGTATTTGTTTTTCGGTCCAGCTGCGACTACCGGGATAGCTGCCGTCGATGGCGCGGTAGACGATGACGGTGTCGAATTCCAACCCCTTGGCCTTGTGGACGGTGGAGATGATGTAACGCTCCTCCAGCGAGCCGCCGCAGAGGTCGGCTTCCTTGCTGGTGTTGAGGTCGGTGATGTAGCGCTCCAGCTGCTGCCGCAGGGTGGGGTAGAGGTCGGTGCGGATCAAGTCCTGCTGAAGGTAATGTATCAAGTGCCGCCATTTGTCGATAGGCTCGATGAGTTTGGATTCGAGCAGTTTCTCGTAGGTATATTGTAATTCAGAAACAATCCCCTCCTGAACATTTGTCTTATTTCCTGTCTCCTTGAATCCATGCAAATACAACTCCGCGTACCGTTCGTGGAACTTGTCCACCTGTTTCCGATGGTCGCTGACGAAGAGTCGTTGCTCGGCAACCATCTGCACGGCGTTAAGATGGCAGAAGTTGAGCAGCGAGAGGGTCGCCATGATGTCGTCGTCGGCCTGGTGACTGTTCTGTCCTTCGAGGTGCAGCACCTCGAGTAGGTGCCCCAGCTTGTACTGCCGCAGTCGTGGCCGCACCAATCGGATATATTTCAGCGTGTCGAAATAGCGCGGACACACCTCCTCCAAAACATTTGTCGTATCTCCTGTCTCCCTTATCAGATTATTGCGAAGAATCTGATAGTCATACTCAACGTTATGCCCAACCAGCACTTTTCCCTTGCAGTATTCCATGAACTTCTGCAACCCTTCGGCGCGCGAATACCGTTTGCTGTTGCGGTAGACCTCCAGCATGGGATTCTCGTGGCCACCCACGGTCTCGGGCAGCTTCTTGTCGGTCTCCAGTATGATGTTGAAAGCTTTCCCTACCACTTTGCCCTTCCTCACCTTGACGGCGGCAATTTGGATGATGTCGTCGTGGTAGACGTCGAGGCCGGTGGTCTCGGTGTCGAAGATGACCAGCTCCTCTTCGTCATAGGCGCGGACAAATTCTTGCAGGTAGGAGCTGTCGGGGTAGCGCAGGAAGTCGGTGGGCAGTAGCGCCACGCGCCGCAGGTCGCGCATCAGGTTACGCGCTGCGGTGTAGGTGGGCAGAATGTGCAGCCCCCACAGCAAGCGCGCCCAGGCGATGAAGACCATCTCGTCGGTCAACACGCTGAGGTGGGCCATCAGCAGCCGCATGGCGGGCAGCGAGAACAGGTCGGTACCGCTGATTTTGAAGTGGCTGATGCCCATGCCGTTCATCGTCTCGCCGATGTCGTCGGCCTCGCGGTTGGTGCTCACCAGGATGGCCACCTTGCCCTCTGGGTCAAGGTTCCCGTAGCGTTTGGCAAAGCGGGCGGCATAGTAACTCTCCAGTTGCGCGTCGCCGACATTCAGCAGGCAGAGGTCTTCGGGATTGTGCGTGGGATTGAGGTCGGTGGTGGGCAGCATGTCGCGCTGGATACCCAGGTTGCGCACGGCGAAGTCGTTCTGTAGGTCGAGCAGGTAGCGTGGCGAGCGGTAGTTGGTGTGCAGGTAGTGTATGTGGTCCCGACAGCGTCTTTTCAGTGCCTCAAGGGTCTCCAGCTTGGCGCCGATGAACGAGAAGATGGCCTGCTGCTCATCGCCTAGGTAGACGATGGTCGCGTCGTCGGCAGCGAAGAGGTCCACCAGCGCAAACTGCAAAGCATTCAAATCCTGCACCTCGTCAATCTCAATCCAACTGTACTTCCTTTTTTTCGCGCTCTCTCGTTGAGTAGACGGGTGTGAAATATCCGTAGTATCTACACCCCTCTCCGTGCGGAGAGGGGCTGGGGGTGAGGCCAGATATTGATACGCCAGTATCAGCAAATCGTCATAATCCAGCAGGTCGTTCTCTTCCTTGTATCGCTCGTAAGCTTTGGCCAGCCGCATGAGGTTGGCGGCCGGCAGCTCCTCGAGGACGCTGTATCGCTGCATCAGGTTATCGATGTCTGTGTAGATGGCGGCGATGTTGTCCTCGTCGAAGGCTCTCCCCAGCATGTCGCACACTTTCGACACGCCCCCGGCGTGGAACAGCTCGTTGTGCAGCACCAGCTCGCCGCGCATGCCCAGCACCATCTGCTGCAATCCGTGCTGAAAACGCATCAACTCCGTGGTGCGACTCTCTATGTGCATCTTTTTGCAGAGTTCCTCCTGGATGATATTCTCCACGTCGCCCTCGTCGATGATGGCACTGTTGTGGTTCACGATGCCCTCGTTGAAAAGCAGTTGTGAGCAGTAGCGGTGGATGTTTCCCACAAAGAGGTCGTCGGGCACGGGATTTCCCGTGCGGTCGGCGATGCGTTGCGACATACCCTTGGCGGCGCGGTTGGTGAAAGTCAGACACAGCATATCGCGGTACTCCACGCCCTGTGCGTGTGCATGCACGATGCGCTCCGTCAGGATGTCGGTCTTCCCGCACCCCGGCGGCGCCAGCACCAGGTGCCGTCCACCGCTAATCTCTATCGCCTCCCGCTGCCACGGGTCAAAAGTACGTTCCATAAGATTGGGTGTTAATATCTGTTTTTTAACCACCAACTGAAGAAATAGTCGGAAACTCGTGTCCCAGTGTCCGTGGTGGATACAACCTCTTTGTCAGTCAATCCTTTTACTGCCGATTGTACAGAGCTTGCAGAATCCAGGAAATATTTTTTGATAAAAGCCCCTGAAGTGACCGATTTGACTGTTCCCTCGTGAGCTATGGCTTGTAAAACCATCTTCTGTTTGGGCGAGAGCATGCTCATCTGGGTCTTATAGGAGTTCTCCTGCACATTGATGATGTTTTCTCTCGCCGTCGGAACCATGGATGGGGTGCAGGTCTGCCCTTTGTCGGTAATGGCAAACAGCTCATTCATCATCATCTGCATGTACCATGTTGTTCCTTCATACTCATCGTATATGGCTGAGGGTATGCTGGAGTCCAATTTTTTGCCGTATTGGCTGAAAAGACGAAGCGTGAACTCCGAATACACTTCTTTCTTCAAAGGGAGAAGATCCATCATCTGCGCACTTTGGTAGAAGGGGCGTGCTTTGGAGTGGAACATCTGTTCGATGGAGTGTTGTTTGCTACCACTGAAAATAAAGGAGGTGTTGCTGCAATTCTGGATGAGACCACGCAGTATTGCTTCAACTCTTTTCTCCTGGAATTCCGCAATCTGTTGGAATTCATCGAAGGCGACAATACAAGGTTTCTCTGCTTCTTCTAAATAGGCAAAAATCTCTTCCAGTGTCGTCGTGGGATGCTCGATAGCAGCTATGCCCAGTTCCATCGAGGGTTCTCCTGTGATGGGGTCTATTTTGAAGCATGCACGAAGTGACTTTATAGTATTAAAGAATGCTTCCCAGTGCCTCTCTTTCTTTGTTTTCAGACGCTCATACACCGTTTTACCAAAGATATAGCACATCTCTTGGAGGTTGGTGGCGGAATATATATCGACAAAGAAAGTGTAATAACTGTCCGAAATCTGTTTTTGTGCGAAAAAATGATGTATCAGTTCACTTTTCCCCAAGCGTCTTGGTGATATTAAAACCACATTCCTTCCATTCTCAATCTGCTTGATAAGGAACGCTGTTTCCTCTATTCTGTCACAAAATAGCTCGTCCGGAATTTTTTTTGTGATAACGAATGGGTTCTTAAAATCGCTCAGTATCATAATTTTGTGATTTATTATAATTATAATTATTGTCTTTATAATAATTGCAAAGATAATAAAACTTTTCTTACTGGCAAAAAGAATGTAAAAATCGGTTGCAACTTAGGTTCAACATGTGAATGCAACACGTCAATGCAAATATACGAAAAGTTTGTTTTTCGGGGCATCGAAGTTCAATTTTTCTCTCGGACGGCGGTTAAGTTTGTGCTGAACAGAGTGTATGAATTCATCGGAGAAGTCACGGAGAACCGACTTTTTTGGGATGTACTGGCGTATAAGCTTGTTGGTGTTCTCGACCAGGCCTTTCTCCCAGGAGGAATACGGGTGTGCGAAATAGATTTTGGCATCCAGTTTCTTGGCAATGCGCTCATGCTCGGCGAATTCCGTTCCGTTGTCGGTGGTGATGGTGTGCACCACGGACTTGTAGGGCA
>DECD01000031.1:31354-31529 GCA_002349055.1 Bacteroidales bacterium UBA2939
TCCATGCCCTTGCGCTTCATCCAGCCGCATATCTGTTTCGGCGACCACTGCTCCTCCGTCAGCAGCCTGACAACCTCCCTTCTGACCCAGGGGAACAGTTTCCTCGGAGCCGAAAAACGCTCCTTCCGGATGTCCGCGGACTCCTGCGCCTGGGCTGCGATGTATCTCCCGAAAC
>DECD01000031.1:31753-31916 GCA_002349055.1 Bacteroidales bacterium UBA2939
GATACGACATTATTTCGTATCTTTGCCCCTCGGTAATGTGGTTCTTTATTTTTTTATTTTTCACAACACAAAAGTACTACTTTTTACCGAATGCGCCAAGAACTTTTTGCTTTTTGGCGCTTCTTTGTTTATCCTTTGTGTTGCATTTTCTATTTGAACTTAA
>DECD01000026.1:0-7362 GCA_002349055.1 Bacteroidales bacterium UBA2939
GGCATGAAGGTGCACGTGTGGGGCTTCGCCCTCGCAGGCGTCGACGAAGTAACCTTCATCCCCAACTACAACGGCTACATGTACCCCGGGCAGACTTCCGACAGCGTCTACATCGGCACCGGCAACATCGGCTAACCCCACCCCTCCGTCCTCCCAAGAAACGTGACCAGCAGAACACCCGCGACCCCTCGCGGGTGTTTCTGTTGCGCTCTACCGACACAAGCCGATACCCTATAATACCGAAGAGAAGGGGGACAAATGCCGATGGCGGCGGAAAGCGACTCGTTAATGTGAAGAGGATTACTTCCCGCGGCCTTGGAGGATGATCTTTGCGGTGTAGACCATGATTTTGAGGTCGGTGGTGATGGACATGTTGTCGAGGTAGAGAAGGTCGTAGCGGAGGCGCTCGACCATCTGGTCGACGGAGGAGGCGTAGCCGTATTTGACCTGGCCCCACGAGGTGATGCCGGGCTTGATGCGCTGGAGAAGTAGATACTCGGGGGCGCGTTTCACTATCTGGTCGATGTAGAACTGGCGTTCGGGCCGCGGGCCGACGATGGACATGGTGCCGCGGAGGACGTTATAGAACTGCGGTATTTCGTCGAGGCGCACCTTGCGCATGAAGCGTCCGAAGGGCGTGATGCGTGGGTCGTCGTCGGTGGAGAGTGCCGGGCCTGCCGATTCGGCATCGACATACATGGAACGGAATTTGTGCATGCGGAAGGGACGGCCGTGGAGGCCGATGCGCTCCTGGGCGTAGAAGACGGGTCCCGGCGAGGTGCATTTGACGATGATGGCGGTGATGAGGTAGACGGGCGAGAGGACCACCATGGCGAGGAGGGCGAGGACGACATCGGCGATGCGCTTGATGGAGTACTGCCACTCGGACATGAGGCGGTTGTTGATGACGAGGAAGGGGGAGTGGAAGATGGACTCCTGCTTGACGGAGCCTACGATGAGGTCGCGGGCGTCGGGGGTAATCTTGATGATGAGGTCGGCGGCGGAGTTGAGGTGCTGGAGGATGAGGTTGATGAGGTGTTGCTGGTCGTCCTCGAGGGCGATGATGACCTCCTGAATGTTATGCTCCTCGATGAGGCGGCGCAGGTCGTCGGTGGTGCCCAAGCAAGGCATTACGTTGTTTAGTTGAGAGTTGTCTGAATTATCAATTTGAATGTGGCCGACGAATTGGTTGCCGGAGTAGGTCTCCTGGTTCTCGATGTCGAGGTAGGTGTGGAGGGCTTTGTTGCCGGAGCCAATGAGGAGCGTGGGGAAGCCGATGCGGCGCGAGTGGACGCGGCGGACGGTCTGCGAGGTGATGATGAGGCGCAGGAGGTAGGTGACGGTGAAGTGGATGGCGAGGAGGAAGAGGAAAGCGAGGTAGTGCTGGCGGTAGGTGGAGACGCTGTCGTCGAGGAGCAGGAGGAAGAAGATGACGACGGAGCCGAGGAGGGTGGCCAAGAGGGTGTCGAGGAGCTCTTTGAGGCGCGCCTTGCGGAGAACATTGCGGTAGGTGCCGAGGATGGTGTATAGCGCCAGCCATCCGGCAGGGATGACGACGAGGCCCAGGTAGTAGTTGGCATCGTCGAAAAGGAGTTGCGAGGGGACGGGGTCGAGGACGAGTTTGCGGAAGGCGAAGAGGGCTGTCCACGAGAGGAGGGCTGCGAGGGTGTCGCAGAGGATGTATTTAAGGGTCTGCTTTTTTTCCATAAAGGGGTCTAAAGGGTCAAAAAGTCTAAAAGTCTAAAAGTGGGGTTAGTTGGTGATGGCTGTGGAGAGGAGGCGGACATTGTCGATGCGAATGTCGCCGGTGCGGCCCTCGACGTTGAGGGCGGCGAAGGAAATCCGGAAGGGCGAAGTGTGGTTGAACCACGACCAGGTGCGGCCGAGGTTGACATAGATGTGCTGCCATTTCTCGGAGGGATAGATGACCATGACGCGCTGGACATCGGTGGAGGAGCCGGCGACATAGGCGGCTTCCATATAGATTTCGAAGGGGAGGTCGGAACGGGAGTCGAGTTCGAGGTAGACGGCGCGGGTGGCGTCGGTGATGTAAAAGTCGGTGTTGATGGCGAAGGGGACGCGCTCGAGGGTGTCGGGGACATGGACGGAGGCGTAGCCCTGGCCGGAGCAGGCCTCGTCGGGGGCGAAGCGGTTCCAGGTGACGGAGTCGAAATAGAGGGCCGATGCCGTGGGCTCGAAGAGCTCGTACATGTGGACATCGGAGAGGGTGAGGTTATAGGTGGTGTGGAGGGTGTCGAAGCGGAGGGTGTCGCCCGAGCGGGTGAAGAGGGTGTCGGTGTAGGTGGTGCCGTCGATGGTGAAGGTGTGCTTTCGGATGGTGATGGGGGAGTAGAAGGTGTAGAAGGGGAGGCGCGAGGAGGAGCCCGACTGGCGGACGGCGGGGTAGACCTGGATGTAGTCGATGGGACCGTCGTGGAGGATGGGGACGGTGAAGGGGAGCTGGAAGAGACCCAGGGTGTCGAGGTGGGAGGTGCCGGGATAGTGGGCGGCGACATAGCAGGCGACGATGTCGGAGGTGTAGAAGCCCTCCTCGAGGGTGATGGGGTTGGTGGCGGGTGGCACGAGGTCGATGGCCTCGATGTGGAGGAATGCCGGGGCGACGAAGTCGTCGTCGTTGGTGCAGCCTGCGAAGAACAGGACGCAGAGAGCTATGAGGGCCGTTAGGCGGTGTTTTTTCATCGGTATAATAATATGAAACATTATAAAAAACGAGGTTGTTGATATTTTATTGTTGGAGGAATGAATTTTTATGTGTATTTTTGCATTTTGTTAAGACAAAAAGTCTAAAAGTCAAAAGGGTCTAAAAGTCTAAAAGATAAAAGGTTAAAAGTTAAAAAGTCTAAAAGTCAAAAAGTCAAGATATGAAAGAGTTGGCGATGCATGTGTACGACCTGATGGAGAATTCGACGGCGGCGGGAGCCAAGGATGTGAAGCTGACCATCAAGGACAGCCTAAAGGAAAACGTGTTCCATTTCACCATCGAGGACAACGGCAAGGGTATGTCGAAAGAGTTTCTGGCCAAGGTGACGGACCCCTATACCACGAGCCGCACGACGCGCAAGGTGGGCCTGGGTCTGCCGCTCATCAAGATGAACACCGAGCGTTGCGGCGGCGGCATGAAGATTGAGAGCGAGGTGGGCGTGGGTACGAAGCTGGAGTTCTGGTTTGAGCACAACAACTGGGACCGTCCGCCGATGGGCGACCTGCCGGGGACGCTGGTGATGCTGCTGTCGGCTCACGAGGATATCCATTTTATCATCACCTACAAAACCGACGAGGATGAGTTTGTGCTCGACACCGACGAGCTGAAGGAGGCGCTGGACGGCATGTCGATGAACGACATCCACATCATCAACTACCTGAAGGAGATGGTGAGCGAGAACCTCAAGGAGATTCACGCGAATGAGTAGTTTTTCTAGGCAATTCTAGGTTCTCCTAGGCAATTCTAGGAAATATAAAGCTATGAAACGAATTGGCGTTTTGAGTGACACCCATGGGGTGGTGGCGCCGCAGGTGTATGAATTTTTCAAAGACTGCGACGAGCTGTGGCATGCCGGCGACCTGGGCCCCGGGGTGCTGGAGGAGCTGCGGGCGTGGAAGGAGGTGCGCGCGGTGTGGGGCAACTGCGACAGTTTCGCGCTGCACTACGAGTTGGAGGAGCGGGCTTTCTTCGAGGTGGAAGGGCAGCGGGTGCTGATGACGCACATTGGCGGCTGGCCAGGACATTACCCCTACGAGCTGCGGCGGACGCTGGAACTGGCGAAGCCCGACATCTTTGTCTGCGGGCACAGCCATATCCTGCGGGTGATGTACGACAAGGATTACAATTTTCTGCATATCAACCCCGGTGCTGCGGGACGGCAGGGGTTCCACCGCGTGTCGACGCTGGTGAGGTTTGTGCTCAACCCTCAGCCGGCGGAGATGGAGGTGCTGGATTTTCCGAAGACTTTTTAAACGGATTCTGGGCAAGGATGACGCCGGCAATGACGATGGTCATGCCGAGGACCTTGAGCCAGGAGAAATCTTCCTGTCCGATGGCTACGGCCGCTATGAGCGAGAAGACGGGGATGGCGTTGTTGAAGATGCAGGCTTCAGAGGCACCGAGGTTGCGGACGCCGTAGTTGTAGCCCGCGTAGGCCAGCGTGGAGCAGAAGAGGCCGAGGGTGGCGAGAATGAGTATCATCTTGGGACTCCAGGAGAGGAGTGGGAGCGAGTGTCCGTCGAAGAGGAAGACCAGAGGGAGGAAGTAGACGAGACCTATGACGTTCTGCCAGGTGGTGACGACGAGGGGATGGTAGCGGTTGACGACCTTGACAAGCAACAAGGTATAGACGACAGCGATGACGACAGCACCTGTCAAAAAGAGTATTCCCTGGAGGGCCGAGCCCTGAAATCCTATCTCACCGTTAAGCATAAGGAAAACACCTCCCAGCGAGAGCAGCACGCCGACGAGGAGCGACGGCTTGATGCGCTGGCGGTAGGCCGCCCACATGCCGAAGGGCACGAAGAGGGGGATGGTGGCGATGACGACGGAGGCGAGTGAGCCGCTGACGAGACGGACGCCGTTGGTCTCGCAGAGGTGGTAGATGAAAGGTTCGCAGAGGGCCAGCAGCAGAAACCATTTGATGTCTTGCTTGCGGATGCGTTGCAGGTGGTGGGTGAGCGCGAGGGCAGGGAACATGACGGCTGAGGCTATGCCGAGGCGGAGCGCGATGAGGGTGGTGACGGTCATGTGTTCCTCCGTGAGGAAGAGCTCTTTGGTGAGGATGAAGCTCACGCCCCAGAAGACGACCGAGGCTGTGACGAGGGTGTAGGTGAGGGTTTTGCTATTCATGATAAGGGTCAAAAAGTCTAAAAGTCTAAAGGGTCTAAAGTCTGTTAGTTTTTACTTTTTAGAAGGGGTAGTTGATACCGAAGTTGAAGACTATCTGGTTGAAGTCCCAGTGTGGGGGACGCCAGCGGAGGGAGGTCTCGAAGCCCGGGTCATAGAGAGGTATGGCGAGGTCGAAGCGGAGAGTGGCGATGGAGACGTTGAGGCGGAGTCCGAAGCCGATACCGACAGCTATCTCCTCGAGGATATGTCCCCAGCGGAGGTTGCCGCCCGGGTAGTCGTCGGAGGGGTTGAAGAGCCAGATGTTGCCAAGGTCGGCGAAGAGAGCCCCTTCGAAGATGCCATAGATGGGGAAGCGCTCCTCGGCGTTGAGGACCAGCTGGATGTCGCCTATGCAGTCGAGGAGTTTATACTGGGAGACGAAGGAACCGGGTCCAAGGTGGCGGAGCTGCCAGGCACGGAGCGTGGTGGAACCGCCGCCGAAGAAACTTTTCTCGTAGGGAAGAGAGAGGGAGTTGCCGTAGGGGAATCCAATGCCCACAAGGGAGCGCAGGACGAGGGTGCTGCGGGTGTTGTGGTAGATGTAGCGCGTGAATTCGCCGCGGGCGCGGAGATATTGGGCGAAGGGAACGCCGAAGATTTCGCGCACGGAGTTACTGTCGGCGTTGCCGTCGACGAGGTGGGAGAGGGCGTGGAGAAGGTTGCCTGACGTTTCGAGGGTGAGATGGAAGTAGGAGAAGTTGCGACGGCTGTTGAGATGTTGGTTGGAGTAGGAGTAGTCGTAGCGGGCGTCCATGATGAAGTGGGAGCTGTATTGATAGAGGAGACGGAGGTCGGCAATCTGGATGAGGCGGTAGAAGAAGTCTTCGGACATGCCGAGTGTGCGGACGAAGGTAAGCTCGATGGGAAGGAGCTGGTGCTGGTTGCTCGATTGCCTGTTTGTCTGGTTGCCAGAGTTGCGGGTCCAAGTGTAACCGAAGGAGGTGTTGGCCAAGATGCGCTCGAACCAGTAGCGATACTGGTAGGCACCGCCGAGGTTGAGGAGGGTGTGGGGGCGGGTGTTGTGGAGACGGAAGAAGGAGGAGAAGGGATAGGCTTCGGGCATGTCGAGGGAGGCATCGAGGTTGACCTCGAAGGTGGAAAAGTTGTCATAGAAACTGCCGCGGCCGCCTTTGAAGATGAATTTGGGGAGCTCGAGGAGGAGTGAGGTCTTGATTTTGAATATCTCGGCACCGCCGAAGAGGTTCTTGTGCTGGTATTCGATGGCGGTCTCGATGCCGAGGTTGCCCGAGGTGAAGAAGTTGGACGTGGTGTCGGTGGGGGAGACGGAGGAGGCGTTGGTGAGTTCGAGCGAGAGGGAGAGTTTTTGCTGGGTGGTGTTGATGAGGCGGACGTGAGCGTCGACGAGGGGGATGGAGTCGGTGGATGAGGGCGATTCGGAGAACTCGATATTGATGTATTTGAAGTTGCGGAGGTTGAGAAGAGAGTTGTAGGTGTTGGTGATGTGCGAGGGGCGGTAGAGCATGCCGGGGAAGAGCATCATGGCGCGGCAGATGGTGGTGGAGTCGATGGTCATCTTCTTACCGCGTTCCTTGACAAACTGGAAGTCGATGCTATTGCCGCGGGAGTCGGTGAAGGGCGCGATGGTGGTGTCGAAGGCCGACTCGTTGGAGCGGAGGCCGGCGGTGGAGTTGGGGTAGATGAAGATGTTGTTGACGCGGTAGGGGCGGAGGTTGGAGCCGTTGACGTAAGCGTCGATGGAGAGCCGGCCGGGGAGGTAGGTGGTGTCGACGCGGAAGGTGATGTTGTCGAGCGAGGCGCGATAGTAGCCGCGTTCGCGGAGGAGGTTGAGCAGACGCGAGCGTTCGTCAGAGAGGTTTTCTTGGTCGTAGTAGGTGCCTGCCTTGATGAGGGAACCCGCTTTCCAGCGGTCGAGGAATCGGCGGATGGTGTCGTTGGAGGAGTGGTAGCCCACTTCGTCGATGAGGTAGCGGGGGCTGGCGGTGAGGTGGTAGCCGATGGTGATTTTTTTGCCCGAGGTCTCGATGGTATCGAAGGTGGCGGTGGAGTTGAAGCAGCCTTTGCTTTGGAGCAGTCCTTGAAGCTGGCGGGCGGTGCGTATGGCTTTCGACTCGTCGTAGATGACGGGTGCTTGTCCGAGGCGGCGCCAGTAGCTGCCCCAGAAGGAGTCGTCGGAGGGTCGGGCTACGGTGTAAATCCACAAGCCCACGGGCAGCCAGCGGATGCCGAAGACTTTGGAGTTGCGATGCTGGATATAGTAGTTGTCCGATTTCTCGAGGGCTTCATAGACTTCGGGAGGTACCTCCGAGCTGTCGGCCATGACGACGGTCTGGACCGTCTCGTCGAGGCGGTAGCTGCCGTCGGGGATGTAGCGGTTGATGTAGCAGCCGGTGAGCAACAGCGACAGGGCGGCAAAGAGGATAATATGTAAGCGGCTACTTCTCAATGGTGGAAAGAATCTTTTCTGTGCTGCCGAGGTTCTGCTGCAT
>DECD01000026.1:7648-26662 GCA_002349055.1 Bacteroidales bacterium UBA2939
AGGAGGCCGATGTTGTCGATGATGAGGACTTTGCTGGATTTGCTGGAATTACTAGATGGGCTAGAGATTCTAGAGTATCTAGTACTGTCGGGGAAAAGCTTCTCTATTTGGCAGAGGTGCTCTTCGCTGATGACATGGGGTGCGAGGATGAGGCGCATGGGGCGTGGCGGCATCTTGGCGAAGCGCGCCAGAATCTCCTCGTCGGGAGGCCATGTGCTGCCGCCTACGAGGATGCAGTCTTTGTTGTCGCCGAGCCACTGCTCGACCACCTCGTTGCTCTCGGCAGCCTCGGCAATCTGATGTACACGGTCGAAGCGCGTGTCGCCGGCCAGCGAACATTGCTCGATGCCGTGGTCTTGGAGCAGACGGAGGCTCTCTTCGTTCTGCACGAAGAGGTGGGCGAAATCCTTCTTGAGCTGTTTCCTGAACCATCCGCCATACCACTTGAAGAAATACTGCCCGGGACGGAAAATGGTGGAGAAGATGTAGGTCTTCGCACCCCATCCCTTCAATGCTTTGAGGTAGTTGTACCAGAATTCGTATTTGACGAAGAAGACCGTGTCGGGATCGACGTCGAAGACGAAACGTCGCACGTTGCGCGGCGTGTCCATGGGCAGGTAGCAGATGGCGTCGGCCAATGCGTAGTTCTTTCTTATCTCGTAGCCCGAGGGCGAGAAGAAGGTCACCAGCACCTGATGGTCGGGATGGCGTCGGCGATACTCTTCGAGCACGGGCCGGGCCTGCTCAAACTCACCCAGGCTGGCAGCGTGGAACCACACGGTGGGGCGGTCGTGACTCAACTTGGACACCTCTTGCGGCCAGCGTTTCCATCCGTTGACCATCAGCCGCGCCTTCTCGTGTCCAAACAGCGCCACCACACGGATTCCCAGCGTGTAGAACCAAATTCCAATAGTATATATCAAACGCATAACTTCTAGTCTTTTTGACTTTTAGGCTTAATAGTAGTAGTAATCGTATGAGGTTTTGCCCGTGAAGGGGAACATCCACGACAGCTTCACGCCGCCCATCAGGTCGAAGTAGGTGTTCTTGTCCTTGCCGTTGAGGCCCATGACATTGTCGATGATGTAGGGGCGCGTCGGCCAGCTGATACACTCGCTGAGGTCGAAAGTAACTTTGAAGTTGACGTAGGTGTGGCGGTTGCTCATGAAGATGAAACCCACGCTTTCGGTGAGAATCATGCCGTTGCGGAGGTGGTCGTAGAGGGGGAACATCTTTTCGCCCAGCTGCGGCACCTGTCCCTCGTTCATGTCCTGCGTCTGGACGGTCTTCTGCATGAACCAGCCGCCGCTGAGTTTGAGCAGGATGCCCGAGTCGGGGTTTTTCTTGAAGAGGGAGATGATTTTGGCCACGCCGGCACGAGCCGCGAAGCCTCGGTTGTAGAGAGTCACCACGCCGTCGCTGCCGCCCATGCTCATCAGGTAGCCCTGGCTGGTGTAGATGTCGCCCATGCGCTCGGCGCGCAGCTTGAGGTTGTCGCTGTTGTAGCCGAACCATAGGTCGCCGTCCACCGTCAGCATCCAGTTGCTCTTGAACTTATAGGCCCATTCCAGGGCGAAGTTGAGGTAGGGTCCTTCGTAGAGGTCTTTCATGGTGCCGCCCGGCAGGCCGCCGCTGTTGCTGCCCGTGAAAGGGGTCACGGCTCCGAACGAGAATCCCACGATGTTGCACTGGAGGGTGTCTATCCCGACCTTCTCCTGCCCCCGCAATACTGTCGGCACCATCATCACTATCACCATCACAGCCAAAATACTATGCTTCATGTTAAAAATTTTCAATTTTCAATTTTCAATTTTCAATTTTTTTGTATTTTTGCATTTCGTTTACAGAAACGACAGACCTCTCAAAATATTGTATAATAATAAAAAAATATATATTCAATGGCAAAAGATTTTTCCAAACGCAGTGAAAACTACTCCGAATGGTATAACGAACTGGT
Source organism: Bacteroidales bacterium UBA2939 (assembly GCA_002349055.1). Lineage (GTDB taxonomy): Bacteria > Bacteroidota > Bacteroidia > Bacteroidales > P3 > Colimorpha. The sequence goes on from DECD01000026.1 coordinate 9,606, forward strand.
AGTGCGTGCCGACTTGGCCGAGCAGAGTGCCGTGCGCGGCTGCATGGTGATAAAACCCTATGGCTATGCCATCTGGGAGAAGATGCAGCACCAGCTCGACTCCATGTTCAAGGCCACCGGCCACGTCAACGCCTACTTCCCCCTCTTCATTCCCAAGAGTTTCCTCAGCCGTGAGGCCGAGCACGTTGAGGGTTTTGCTAAAGAGTGCGCCGTGGTGACCCACCACCGCCTCATGAACGACCCCAACGGCAACGGTGTCGTCGTCGACCCCGCCGCCAAGCTTGAGGAAGAACTCATCGTGCGCCCCACCTCCGAGACCATCATCTGGAGTACCTATAAGAACTGGATCAAGTCCTACCGCGACCTGCCCATCCTCTGCAACCAGTGGGCCAACGTTGTGCGCTGGGAGATGCGCACCCGCATGTTCCTCCGCACCGCCGAGTTCCTCTGGCAGGAAGGACACACCGCCCACGCCACCCGCGAGGAGGCCGAGGCCGAGGCCCGCAAGATGCTCGACGTCTACGGCGACTTCGTGGAGAATTACATGGCCGTGCCCGTCATCAAGGGGCACAAGAGCCCCAACGAGCGTTTCGCCGGTGCCCTCGACACCCTCTGCATCGAGGCCATGATGCAGGACGGCAAGGCCCTCCAGGCCGGCACCAGCCACTTCCTCGGCCAGAATTTCGCCAAGGCTTTCGAGGTGCAGTTCCTCAACAAAGAAAATAAGTTAGAGTATGTCTGGGCCACCTCGTGGGGCGTCAGCACCCGTCTGATGGGTGCCCTCATCATGACCCACTCCGACGACAACGGCCTTGTGCTGCCGCCGCGCCTGGCTCCCATCCACGTGGCCATCGTTCCCATCTGCAAGAGCGACGAGCAGCAGCGCCAGCTCGACGAGCATATCGTCCCGATAGTCAAGGCTCTCGAAGCCAAGGGCCTCGTGGTGAAATACGACAACCGTCCCGAGTACAAGCCGGGCTGGAAGTTCACCGAGTACGAGTTCAAGGGTGTCCCCGTGCAGCTGGCCATCGGTGCCCGCGACATGGAGAACGGCACCTGTGAGGTGCGCCGCCGCGACACCCTCGAGAAAGCAACCCTGCCCCTCGAAGGCATCGCCGACCACGTCTACGACCTCATGGAGGATATCCAGAAGAACCTCTTCAAGAAGGCTGCCGACTTCCGCGCCTCGATGACCCGCAAGGTCGACACCTGGGACGACTTCAAGGTCGAGATTGAGAAGAACGGTTTCCTGCTTTGCCACTGGGACGGCACTCCCGAGACCGAGGAACGCATCAAGGAAGAGACCAAGGCCACCATCCGCTGCATCCCCTACGACGCCCCCGAAGAGGAAGGCAAGTGCATCTACTCCGGCAAGCCCTCCCACCGCCGCGTCGTCTTCGCCCGCAGCTACTAATAAAAACCTATCAAAAACGTATCAAAAACGTACCAAAAACGTACCAACTCCTACCGTGGTAGGAGTTGGTTAGGAGTTGGTAGGGAGTTGGTAACTGGTTCATAGGTAGTTACGGGCTAGAGGGTGTTTTGTGGGTACGAAAATATATCCCGCTGGTTTCCAGTGGGATAGTTTTTACGGTTTTTCTACGTTTGCGAGGGGTTGGGGAGGCTACTCGCGGACGATGTTTTCGGGTCGGATTTCGACCTCCTCGACGGTGTTGACGAGGGTGGGGGAGTAGGGCCGCGAGAGGCGGATGTAGTTGTCGGTCCAGCCGAACATGAGTGGCTGAGTGGCTGAGAGGCTGAGTGACTGAGTCTCCGAGTGCGGGGTTGATTCCCACAATACTGGCTTTGTCTTGCCTATCTGGCTGTCGATAAAAGCTTTGTGTTTCTGCTCGCTGAGTTCGAGGAGGCGTGCGGTGTGCTCGCGGCGCACGGCGACGGGTATCTTCTCGCCGAGCTTGAGGGCTGCGGTGCCCGGACGGTCGCTGTAGGTGAAGACGTGGAGATAGGAGATAGGGAGCGAGGAGATGAAACTGAGCACTTTGCGGAATTCCTCCTCGGTCTCGCCGTTGAAGCCCGCCATGACGTCGGCGGCGATGCAGGCGTCGGGCATGACGGATTTGATTTTCTGCAACTTGGCGGCGTAGAGGGCGGTGTCGTAGCGGCGGTGCATGAGCTGTAGCACATGGTCGGAACCAGCCTGGAGTGGGATGTGGAAGTGGGGGAGGAAGGCGCGGCTATGAGCCACGAAGTCAATGATTTCGTCGGTGAGCAGATTGGGCTCGATGGAAGAGATGCGGTAGCGCAGGATGCCTTCCAGATTATCTAGATTTTCTAGAAGGTCTAGAAAGGACTCTCCCTGATGCTGGCCGAAGGTACCGGTGTTTACACCGGTGAGTATCACCTCTTTGGCACCGCTGGCGGCGATGCGGCGGGCGGCGCAGAGGGTTTCCTCGACGGTGGCGGAACGTGAACGGCCGCGGGCGTAGGGGATGGCGCAATAGGTGCAGAAGTAGTCGCAGCCGTCCTGTATCTTGAAGAAGGTGCGGGTGCGGTCCTCACCGGAGTATTGTAAGTGAAAAGTGGAAAGTGGAAAGCGGAAAGTGTTGGGGTTGAAGTTGTTTCGGATGAGGTCGGGGAGTAGTGCTTTTTTGTCGTTGCCGAGGACGAGGGTGACGCCGGGGATGTTTTCTATTTCTTTGGCAGCCACTTGGGCAAAGCAGCCCATGACGACAATCTGGGCATCGGGGTTCTGGTGGTGGGCTTGTCGGATGGCGTTGCGACACTTCTTCTCGGCGACGGCGGTGACGGTACAGGTGTTGATGAGGTAGAGGTCGGCCTTTTCTGCTCCCCGCGAGCACTCGGCCCAGTCGACGATGGTGTTGCCTTCGTCGGCGAGACGGCGCAGGAGGTCGGAGGTTTCGGCGTAGTTGAGTTTGCATCCGAGGGTGTGTGCTGCAATTTTCATGAAAAAAAATTTTGTCAGTTTAAAAAATGTGCGTATCTTTGCATCGTCTTTTCAGGACAGAATTTGTTTGAAAAGGTTGATAATTAGAGGAAAAGGTTACCAGAATACCTTCTAAATTTTGGATTTTGTAATAGTGTTTAATGGAGGAAACGCCCTGCTGTCTTGCGGGGCGTTTCTTTTTTTCTTATTTGAGGTCGGCCTCATTGGCGGTTCATCATTTCCTCGAGTGGAGAATGCTCTTCGAAGCGGAGCGAGCGGATCATCTTGACGGCATCTTCGTCGGGGAAGATGGCGAAGTCGGGCTGGGGGTCGAGGATGATGATGTCGCGGCCCTCGCCGTCCTTGCGGATGCCCTGGACGCAGTGGCGGGCCACGGTAATCTGGCTTTTGCGGTTGGCGAAGGCGAAGAGTTCGTCGCCGGCACGCGAGGCCACGAGGTCGTGGTTCTCCTGGGCGATGAGCTTGGTGCCGTCGCGGAGGAGGAGACGGGTCTTGGCTTTGCCCTGGGCGGCGAAGCAGGCGATGTCGTGGATGGAGACGAACTGCGGCTCGGGCGTGGAGAGGAGTATCTCGCGGTCGTTCATGACGCCGAAGTTCCAGTGTTCCTTGATGGTGAGGGTGCCGTCCTCGTAGTATTTGTAATCGCCGTGCTTGAGGCCGCCGCTATAGGTTCCCTCGCGGTTGAGCTTGCCGTTGTCGTCGTAGGCCACGAGGCGGCCCTCGAGGGCACCGTTGACGTAGTTGGCGGTGATGTAGCCCTGCTTGCCGAGGCGTTTCCACCAGCGGCCGTGACGGTGGTTGTTGGCCCAGTTGGCCACCTCGACGGTGTCTCCGTTGGCTTGGAAGATGACGTGGGGACCGTCCTTGACACCCATCTTGTAGGAGGCTTCCTTCACCAGGTGGCCGTCTTCGGCGTAGAAGCGCCAGAGTCCGTCGCGGTTGCGCTGGTTGTATTCGCCGCGGGCGAGGAGGCGGCCCTGCTCGTCGTAGGCTTCGTGGAGGCATTGCTTGCCGGGAACGGTGTAGGTGTTGCGGATGCGCACGGTGCCGTCGTGGTAGTAGTAGGTGAAGGTGCCAGTCTCGAGGCCGTCGACGAAGTCGCCCTCGTAGATTTTGGAGCCGTCCTTGTCGGTGCGAATCCAGTGGCCCTGGCGGCGCCCCTGCTTGTCGACCTGGTTCTGGGCTGTGGCGCTGACGGTGGCGAGCATCATGGCAGCGGCGAGAATGAGGAGTGTTTTTTTCATGGGTTGCAAAAGGTGTATTATTGTTATTGTATTATTTTTATTTAGTATGTGGTTGAATAACGCAGAATTAGATAAATTATTTTGACAGATGAAAAAAAAGATGTATTTTTGCAAAAAAAAGAAATGGATATGATAGAAGTGAAAACCAAACCCATGGTGAAGTTCGCGGTGATGGACACCCTGCTTGTGGGTGCCGGCTGCCTGATTCCCGCCGCGTCGCACCTCTTTGCCGTACCGCTCTATATGCTCAACCCCATGATGGTACTGCTGTTGGCTGGTGTCCTGCTGGGTCGCGACTGGCGCAACGCGCTGGTGCTGGCGGTTCTGATGCCGCTGCTCTCCAGCTTGCTGACGGGCATGCCCGCGGCTCCCAAGATGGCCTGCATGATGGCCGAGATGGCCACGGTGGCAGGACTGCTGTCCCTGCTGTTGAAGGTGCGCTGGAACGTTTATGCCGCCGCCTTCACGGCACTCGTCGCTGGAAAGGCAGTGTACTACGCATTGAAGGCCCTTGTTATGGCACCCGAGGTGCTGGTGGGCACCGCATGGTGGATCCAGCTGCTGACGGTTGTCCTCTGGGGAGGCTTGTTCGCGATGCTCTATAAGAAAGTGGTCAAGTAGTTAAGACAATAGCGAGATGCGTAATATTGCGGTGATATTGGCGGGAGGTGTCGGCAGCCGGATGGGAGGGTCGGAACCCAAGCAATTCCTGTCGCTCGGCGGCCGCACCGTGATAGAGCATTCTATCGAGACTTTCGCCAATCATCCGTCCATCGACGAGGTGGCGGTGGTGATACATCCCGACTGGCGCGGGCGCATGGAAGAGATTGCCGCCAGGGGACATTGGGAGAAGCTGCGGAAGATTGTCGACGGCGGCAGTGAACGCTACATGTCGTCGCTCAACGCCATCATGGCTTACATCGACGAACCCGATGACACCAACTTGCTGCTGCACGACGCGGCGAGGCCGTTCATGTCGGCCGCGATTGTCGACCGGGTGGTTGCCGCCCTTGAGCGTCATGAGGCTGTGGGTGTGGCGGTTCCGAGCACCGACACGGTGTGGGAGGTGCATCCGGACTTCGATGCCGTGGAGGTGGGTCGTTTAGTGGCCCGCATCCCCGAACGGAGGCTGATGTGGCGCGCCCAGACCCCCCAGGCATTCCGCCTGCCCCTCATCCGCGACGCCTACCAGCGCGCCCTGCAAGACCCGCAGTTTCGCGCCACCGACGACTGCGGCGTGGTCCGCCAATACATGCCCGGCACCAAAATCACCGTCGTGGAAGGTGAGGAACGCAACATGAAAGTCACAACGCCGCATGACATCGCCGCGCTGGAGCAGATGCTGACAAATGGAAAGTGAATAAAAAATAATTCAAACTACTATGATAATAGGATACACAACTGGAGTATTCGATTTGTTCCACATTGGGCATATCAATCTGCTGAAAAATGCCAAAGGGATGTGCGATAAGTTGATTGTGGGAGTCACCATTGACGAATTAGTGGCATATAAAGGGAAAAAAGCACTAATACCATTTGAGGATCGTATAGAAGTGGTTCGTAGTTGCAAGTATGTTGATGCAGCTGTACCTCAGTATGATATGGATAAACTCGCTGCATGCAAGAAATTAGGTGCAAAATACTTGTTTGTTGGAGACGATTGGTATGGTACGGAAAAATGGAAGAAATATGAGGAGGATTTTGCCAAAGAGGGTATCCAGATAGTGTATTTCCCATATACCCAAGGTGTGAGTAGCACTAAAATCAGAGAAGCGCTTGATACAGTGCGCAAAGATGATTTGACAGACCTAAAGTAATATTTGAAAATCTGGGATTAAGGTTATTGGGCGATGAGCAAGATTGTTGATAGGGAGTTCTGTATGAGCAGTTGGCTTATGTACAGAACTATAGTTGACCGAAACAAATGTTTTGTGGAAGGAATTAAAGACTTTCATGTTACTCCGCCAGAAGGACGAGTGCCAATACGTTGCAGTTGGGAACTTGAAGATGCATTACGTCAAGAGGTTAACAAAGCCACCCAAGGTAGAAAAGTAGCATTGGCCCTTTCAGGAGGGATAGACAGCGCAATACTTGCCAAAATGATGCCTCGAGGCAGTGTCGCCTATACATTCAAATGTATTGTTCCGGGAGTAGAAGTTACTGATGAAACGGAACAGGCTGCTAAATATGCAGAAGAATGCGGTTTGGAACACCGAATAGTAGAGGTTTATTGGGATGACATGGAAAAAATGGCTCCAGTGTTGATGTATCACAAGGGTTCTCCGTGCCATTCTATCGAGGTCCAGATATATAAAGCATGCTTGAAAGCTAAAGCGGATGGTATGAATGGCATGATATATGGGGAGAGTGCAGATATTGTTTATGGGGGAATGAGTGGGTTACTCTCAAAAGACCGTACAGTAGGAGATATAATAGACCGTTATAGTTATGTGTTACCCTATAAAGTGCTTCGAAATCCTCTACTAATAACGGAACCATATACACGATGGGAAAAGGATGGTTATGTAGATGTTCACCGTTTCCTTAACGGAACAATGTATGAAGAAGCAATTAATAGTTATGAGGATGCATGTGCAACAGCCCAAATGCAGCTATTTATGCCTTATTCGAAAACCTTCCTTGATACAGAATTGGATTATGAGCGTATTCGCGGTGGGGAAAATAAGTATCTTGTCCGTGAAATATTCAACAGACTTTATCTAGGATGGGAGGTGCCCACAAAGACCCCGATGCCTCGACCGTTAAATGAATGGATGAAAAACTGGTGTGGTCCGGAACGTCCTGAGTTTTGGCCTCATTGTACTGATGATATGACGGGTGATCAGAAGTGGTATGTATATGTGTTGGAATGCTTTTTAAATATGATTGATAATGGAGACTACAATAAATAAAAGGGCAGTGGCCATTGCATCTGCCGATAGTTATCGTCCGATGAAGGTTAATCATGCACTGAATGAGATTTTCAGTTCATTAGGCATGAATCCTGATAATCCCTTTCAGGATTATATTCAACCGGGAATGAGAGTATTTATCAAACCCAATTGGGTGGCTTCTCGTTGGCGAAAATCATGCGACCATGTTGACAGCCTCTATTGTGTAATTACTCATCCAGCTGTGATAGAAGCTGTTGCCGATAGAGTGGCACAGGCACTTCAAGGAAAAGGTGAAATAATTATAGCTGACAATCCTTCGATAGATGCTGATTTCGAAGAACTCATGGAGTTTACTGGTATTCGACGTCTTGAAAGCAAATATGATGTTCCGTGCCATATTTATGACTTGCGTCCATTAGTATGTAAGGACCTTAAAGATTATGGGAAGAAAGACAGGATGGCACCCCAACCGGGTGATCCTAATGGAGAGGTTGAACTTAACCTAGGGAAAAATAGCCTTCTCTATGGAGTTGATTCGACCCTTTTTAGAGGTGTATTTGACGAGCGAGAGGAAACGGTGGCTGCTCATACAGGGGATACTCAACTTTATACCATGTCGAAAAGTTTGTATGATTCGGATGTGTATATCTCTATCCCCAAATTAAAAACACATCAAAAAGTTGGGGCAACGCTGAATTTAAAAGGACAGGTTGGGGCAATGACCAGAAAGAACCAATTGGTGCACTGGCGAATAGGCAGTCCCGAGACAGGAGGAGACGAATATCCCGACCGTGCAAGTTGGGAGCGTGCGCAACATGCTGCTGTAACCCATCGTGGTGCACATCCTGGCAATGATACTATTTGGCGAATGGTTGTGGATTTGTATAAGAGCCTGCTTACAAAGGAAAGAAAGTATTTCACGGTGATTGATGGAATTATGGCTGGAGAGGGACAAGGCCCATTCTGCCCCACGTCCAAACATGCTAATGTATTGCTCGGTGCTTTTGACTTCCTTCTTGCTGATATTGCCGCTGTACGTTACATGGGATTTAATCCGGAAAAGGTAAAATACCTCGAATATTTTATTGCTCAGATGGCAAACGATTATCGGAATAATCCCGTTTTTCTAAATGGTGACTTGTCGCGGGATTTCTTCACTTGTAATACTCGGTATGCAGATTTTGAAGTACCATTTGCATGGCGAAATATTAAATACTGATGAAGAATTACGATAACTCCATATTATTCCAGTTGAGGCTTGTTCTTGCTCATCACGATGTGCTAAGGAGTAAAGTCCCGTTTATTTTTAAACGCTATATCCGTTTTTTTCGCCAGTCGCAGCTTGCAGCGGCGAGGCGTCTGAAGGACAAGGAACGTATAGAGGTGGCTTTCTTTCTGACCATTCCTGGAATGTGGAAGGCCGACTACCTTTTCCGTGCTATGCAGGAAAACCCGAAATATCACCCCTATATTGTCATCTATCCCTACTCACAATACAAAGGATTCAGAAAAGAGGAGATTGACGAGACACTTCATCGCACGGAAGAGTTTGTCAAGGAACGTGGTTTTGAGTATGTTATTCCCTACGATGCGCGGCGTGGGCGCTGGCAGGATGTCAAGAAACTATATAAACCTGATATTGTCTTCTTCTCCTCACCTTATAAGGATCACCTTCCGCAGTATTTCATCTATCATTTCCGAGATTGCCTTACTTGCTATATACCTTATGGATTCAGCAACTTCAGGTATATGTATGAAGCAAACTACAACCTTCCTTTCCATAATTTGGTGGGATGTTATTTCCTTGAGTCTGATATCCATAAAAGACTCTTTGCCGAACATTCGCTTTGTCATGGAGTAAGTGGTATGGTAACAGGCTATCCAGGCAATGAGGTGTTTTTCCGTTCGGACTATCAACCGAAGGATGTATGGAAACCTCAGGACAAAATAAAAAAACGTATCATTTGGGCACCTCACCATTCTATCGAGGAGGGGTTTGCCTTATCATCGTTTCTGAATATATGCGATGATATGTTGTGTTTGGCCGACAAATATCAAGACTCTGTGCAGTTCGCGTTTAAACCTCACCAATTGCTGAAGTTTAAGCTTCAGCAGATATGGGGCGCTCAACGTACTGAAGAATACTATTCCGAATGGAATCGTCGCGATAATACACAAGTGGAAGAGTCATCCTATGTCGACCTCTTCCTTACATCCGATGCAATGATTCATGATTCGGGTTCATTTACCACCGATTATTTGTTTACCCACAAACCAGTTCTTTTTACGGTTCGTAACGAAGAAGTACGGTCCCGATACTCTCCTTTTGGAGAAAAGATGTTTGATGCCCATTATCATGCTCACTGCGCTGAGGATATAGACCGTTTTATTAATGAAACGGTACTGAATGGTAACGACCCGATGGCAGAAGACAGACTGTCGGTTTACCAGAAATACCTCCAGCCCATCGACGGAATGATGCCGTCGGAGCGCATCATTTATGAGATTGAAAAACTGATTAACTCTTGACAATATGGTGAAAGTATCCGTTATACTTCCTGTCTACGGCGTGGCCGATTATATTGAGGCTTGTACGCGCTCTTTGCTGGCACAGACCCTCGACGAGGTGGAATTCCTCTTCGTTGACGACCATGGTCCTGACGACAGCATCGCCATCCTCCAGCGCACCATCGAGGGACATCCACGTGCACACCAGTTCCGTGTGCTTACACCTGAGCATAACCTCGGTGCCGGTATGGCTCGCAACTTCGGCATTCCAGAGGCCAAAGGTGAGTACATCTCCTTTATCGACCCCGACGATACGGTGGAACCCGACATGCTTGAGGTGCTTTATAACAAAGCCAAGGGCATCGATGCCGACATCTGCTGCTGCTATATGCAGAAGTGCTTCCCCGACGGCTCCACGGGCGACCTCCTCATCAATCCGCACGTCCCCGAAGGCCCTCTCTCCCACGACAACCGCGCCTATGTACTCACGAACTATGTATCGCTCTTCGCCTCGATGATTTATCGCCGAGAGATGGTGATTGACAACGATATTCTTTTTCCGGAAGACCGCGCTGCCGACGACAGTTACTTTGTCTCGTGTGTTTGGATGAAAGCCGCCAGCGTTGCCTATGTTGACCGTCCGCTCTACCACTACCTCATCCGTCCCGGTTCTGTCACCACCACCCTCCAGAGCGACAAATACCGCAAACGCCTCACCGTCTTCAGCAAGCTCATGCGGTATGCAAAAGAACATGGCGTATATAATGAGTACAAGCCCGAACTTGACTATATGTACCTCAAGAAGGGCTATCTCTCGTCGGTGGCCAACCATGTGCGTAACAGCAACAAACCCTCACGTGAGGCTTTTAACGAGATTTATAAAGAACTATTGAATCAGGTGCCCGATTACGCTGCGTGCCACTACTATCGTTCCGATATGGCCATGCGGGCGCTTGTATTTCTCCTCCGCCATTGTCCGGCACTCGCCACTCCCGCTCTGCGCTACATCATCAAGAAGAAAAACATTATCACATAACACATGGACCTCATTATCGGCGCCGGTATCTCCGGCCTCTCCTACGCCGCAGCCACATCCCACGACTACCTCATTGTTGAGGCCGAGGAACAGATTGGCGGCTACTGCAAGACCATCTACAAGGATGGTTTCGTCTGGGACTATTCCGGCCACTTCTTCCACTTCCAGCATCCCGAACTCCGCGACTATGTCATGCAGCATATCTCCCCCAACGAGATGTTCACTGTGCAGAAACATACGCAGATACTGTACAAGGACCGACATGTCGACTTTCCTTTTCAGATGAATATCCACCAGCTTGAGCAGCAGGAGTTCATCGATTGTCTCTATGACCTTTTCACTATTCCCGAAGGTGCTCCTTCCGACACCTTCAAGCAGATGCTCTATGCTAAGTTCGGCCGTGGGATTGCAGAAAAATTCCTGATACCCTATAATACCAAACTCTACGCCACCGACCTCGACCGTTTGGATGTTGATGCCATGGGGCGTTTCTTCCCTTACGCCGACCGCGAACAGATTGTGCGCAATTTCCGTCATCCCGAGGGGAAGAGCTACAACGCTACCTTCCTCTATCCCAAGCAGGGCTGCATCCGCATCGTCAACTCGGTTGCCTCTCATGTCGACAAAGACCGTGTCTCTTTGGGAGAACGTATCCTCTTTGTAGATCCTGTCAGCCATACTGCCGTCACCAACCGACATACCCTGCACTATGACAGGCTTGTTTCCACCATTCCCCTGCCCAAACTGTTTGATGTCTGTAACCAGCCTTACGACAAGGAGGTCTATACATGGAACAAGGTTCTGGTCTTCAACCTGGGTTTTGATGCCAAAGGCCCCGAGCGTACCAATTGTTGGATGTATATCCCCGAGAATAAGTATCTGTTCTATCGTGTTGGATTCTACGACAACATCATTCCTCAGGACCGTATGTCGCTTTATGTCGAGATAGGTTTCGCCAAAGACCAGCCTGTTGGCGACATCGATACCCTTTTGCAGCGCACACTCGACGATCTCCATATCGCAGGTATCGTCACCGACCAGCATCTCGTTGCAGAACACCATGTGATTATGGATCCTGCCTATGTCCATATTACTCGCCGGTCCGAGGCCGACAAGGAGGCGAAGATGCAACTTCTTGAGCAAAGCGATATCTACTCCATTGGCCGTTACGGCGCCTGGAAGTATTGCTCGTTGGAAGACAATATGCACGATGCCTTCACCCTTGCCGAGAGACTCAAGTGAAGGCATCAATATGCGAATTCAGAGGGCGAATAACTATTCGCCCTCTTTCTTTTTCCTGTATACCAGTACCACGGCGCCTACCATCAGCAGGAGGGTGGTGATGGAGATGATAAGGGTGATGGTGTCCAGTTTGTGCAAACGCGGAGCCTCGTTGCGGAACTCGATGACGTGGTCGCCGGCGGGCACCACCATGGCGCGCAGCACATAGTTGGCTTGCAGGTATTCGGCGGGTTTGCCGTCGATGTAGGCGAACCAGTCGGGCGAGTAGTAAATCTCGCTAAACACTGCCAACTGCTCGCAGCTGCTATGCGACACATAGCGGCGGTAGTCAGAACTTTCGTTGCCTTGGTTGTCCATCACAAGGGTTGCCATGCTGTCCACTCGCCACTCGCCGCAGGCCACTTTCCACTTGCTCGTGTCCACCACGGCCTCCACGGCGGGATTCAGGGTGTTCAAGGCCAGAATCTCCTCGTTGGCGTCAGCCACACCTTTCACCCTGCTCACGAACCAACAGTTGCCCAGTGCGTCGGGATTGCGGTGCACCTGGCCGTTCTGCAACACCACATAGCGCATGTTCAGCATGTTGAGCACCTCGGGTTTTCCGCGGCTGATGTAGAAGTCTATCAGGTTCTGATAGCGGCTGAGTTTGGCAGCACTGTAGCCGCCAATCTGGTTGTGGAAGGCGCTGGGTTCCGAGTCGTTGAAGGTGTTGACTGCCAGGTTGAACACGCGGTAGTCCTTGTCGCCGAAATGCTGCGCTTGCTGGTCGATGTCGTAGTCCCACTGCTGACGGCGCAGCTCCAGCGTCGACTTCTCGACGAAGTTGCTGCTGTCCAGGTAGCGGCGGTCCACACCCCACAAATCCACCACCATCAGCACTCCGACGGCGGCAACGGCAATCCAGGTCTTCTTCAGTTTCTCGTTGTTGAACAGCCAGAGCACGGCAGCCGTGAGGACGATGAAGAGGAGGCTTCGCCACGAGTCGGCCCGCAGCAGCGCTGCGCGGTCGCTGACGAGGACGGCCTTGATCATGTCCCACTGGGTGCCATATTGCGAGGCCATCTGGCTGTCGCTGCCACCGCTGTAGCCAAAGCTGCCGCTCACAGCCAGCACCACCAGAATCAGGCCACCCACCACGCCGGTGGCGATATAGATGCCCTTGTTGATGAGTTTGCGGTCGCGTTCTTTCTCAAAGACGGCTTTCAGCGCCAGCACTGCCAGTATCACCATGCAGACATTGGTCAGCACCAGAGCCATGCTGGGGGTGCGGAACTTGTTGTACAACGGCAGGTGGTTGAACACCCATTCGTTGAAGCCCATCAGGTGGTTACCCCAAGCTAGCAGCACGCCTATCAGGCTCGCCACCAGCACCCACCACCGCTCGGGACCCTTCACCACAATCATGCCCAGCATGAACAGCAGCACAATAATCGCGCCGAAATAAACGGGGCCGCTGGTAAACGGCTGGTCGCCCCAGTAGAGCGGTGCCACATCGCTATGGAAGGTCTGGTAGAACGAACTCTCCTTGCTCACTTTCTCGCCGCTGCCGCCACCCATGGCGCCGGGCACCAGCAGCGTATAGGTCTCGCCGATGCCGTAGCTCCAGCTGAAGGCGTAGTTGATGTCCAGGCCGGTCGAGGTGTTTTGTGCCGCACCGTCGGCATTGTCTCCGTACAACGCCGCGGGTGTCACTGTCAGCTCGTTGCCGCCGCGCATCGTATAGCGTGCATACTCCTCGTTGACAAGCAGCAGCCTCATGTTGCAACCAAACGACAGCAAGGCTCCCAGCAGCAGCAATCCCGTCACTCCCGCCAGGCTTCCCACACGTTTTCTCTTGATAGCCACCACCAGGTAGCTTATTCCTATCGCCACGCAGGCTATTGCAGTGTAGAAAGTAATCTGTATGTGGTTGAAGGCAATCTGAAGAATCAGGGCCAGCGTGAACAGCAGCATGCCCCAGAGCGTTCTCAGCATCCGTTTCTTTTTCTCCAGCCCTTCGGTTATGGCTGTCCTCATGGTCAGCAGCATACCGGCCAGTATCGGTGCCATCATCGACATGGCCCACGCTTTCGAGATGTGGCCTGCCTCGATGATGATGATGTTATAGCTGCCGAGGCCGAAGCCCAGGGCACCTATCAGCGACAGCCACGGGTTCACGCCCAGCGCCAACAGCGCCACATAGAATCCCAGCAGGTAAAGGAACAGCACTGCAATGTTGCGTTCCACACCTAGCGGACGCATAATCATCATGTTCCTCACCACTTGGAATACGCTCTTCGGCTGCTCCACGGCAATCTGGTAGCCGGGCATGCCGCTGAACATCGACGGTGCCCAGTTGGGGATGCTGCCTGTGCGTTCCTTCTCCATCAACTGTGCGTATGCCATTGCGTCGCCTTTCTGCATATCGCCCTGCCGGATGGCTTTGCCTTCCAGTGCCGGTGCCATATAGATGCAACTCACTACCAGCATCGCCAGCACAATTCCCACATGAATCCAAATGTTCTTCTTCATAGTATAAGTTTTTGGGTCTAAAAGTCAAAAGGGTCTAAAAGTCTAAAAGCATTTGAAATGTTCCGTCTCTTTGACTTTTCGACTTTTATTTGTTTATTGAATTTGATAAATTGGTTATTCCTGATGAAATTTGACGTGTTTTATATCTTAGTTGTTCTGCAAAATCTTGCGAACAGAGATTCAAATCTTCACATAAATATAGCATGCTGCGAACCTCAGAACAACTGCCTTTCGCAACATTGAGAAAATATTTGAACTTAATGTCAGAACCGCTTTCAGCTCCTTCGGCAATATTGTTCATTATACTTACTGCAGCTCTTTGAATTTGGTCCTTGAATCCAAAGTCACGGCTGTCCTCCATCATCTTGTATATATTGTTGACCACAAAACGAGCTTCTTGCCAAATGTACAAATTTTCAAATCTTCTATCCATCCCCATGCTTTTTGACCTCTAGACTTTTAGACTTTTTGACTTTTAGACTCTTAGACCCTCATTTCACTTTCGGATATTCCACTCTCACGTGGTAGATGCTCATCATCTTCGATTTCAGCATCTTTCTCATCTTTGCTATGTCGCCGTAGCTCAACGGGCAGTTGTCCAGCTGGCCGGCTTTGATTTTCCCGTCTATCAGGTTGTCCACCATCGCGTCGGTGGCCTCCTTGGTGTGCACCTTGAGGCTGCGGCAGGCGGCTTCCACGGTGTCCACAATCATCACGATGGCCGTCTCACGTGAGTAGGGACGCGGACCCGGATAGCGGAATGCCGACTCGTCGAAGTTGCCGTCGGGATGCAGCTCTTTCTCTTTGGCGTAGAAATAGCCCGTGTAGGTGGTGCCGTGGTGCGTGCGAATAAAGTCCTGCACCTCGGCCGGCAGGTGGTACTTACGCGCCTGCTCGAGGCCCGCCGTCACATGGCTCGTAATCATCCGCGCGCTCTCCTCATAGTCAAGCTCGTCGTGCGGGTTGAATCCGCTCGACTGGTTCTCGGTGAAATAGATGGGGTTGCGGATTTTGCCGATGTCGTGGTAGAGGGCGCCCACTTTGGCCAGCAGCACGTCGCCGCCCAGGTCGCTCACCATGTCCTCCACGATGTTGGCCACCTGCATCGAGTGCTGGAACGTTCCCGGAGCGCGGCGGCTCAACTCTCTCAGCGCCACGTTGTTCGTCGAGCTCAGCTCCATCAGCGTCAGCGCCGTCGTCATGCCGAACAATTTCTCGAAGATGTATATCAGCGGGTAGGCCAGCAGCGTCAGCACGGCGTTGAGGAAGAACATCATGTATTTCTCCAGCGTCAGGTTCTCAAGGTTGGTGTCCTGACTCAGCACACCGGCCGTGTAAATCAGCGAGTAGCTGATGAAAATCACCAGTGCCAGCACGAAGAACTGGCTCCTTTTCTCGAGGTTCCTCACCGTGATGATGCTCATCATGCCGGTGATGAGCTGGTAGAAGATGAACTCGAAAGCGTTGGGCACCAGGTTGGCCAGGATGATGACCGTCGTAAGGTGGATATACAGGGCCACGCGCATGTCGAAGAAGACCCTCATCAGGATGGGCACGATGCACAGCGGCACCAGCAGCACCCACTCCGGGGCCTCCCATACCATCATGGCCTCCATCGCCGCCATCAGCAGTATCACCACCAGCACCATCAGCACCTTGCGGTTGTCCTCGAGGATGCGGTGGCGAGTGTTTTTCAGGAACATGTAGAGGGCCGAGAAGGCTATCACCGCCAGCAGCAGCTGTCCGCCCATGCGGCCCCAGAGGTTGAAGCCCTCCGAGAAGCGGCGCTCCTCCTCCTCTTCCAGCGCTGCAATTTTGCGTCCTTTCTCCTCGGTCACCAGCTCGCCCTTGCCCACCAGGCGTTCGCCCGCCATCACCAGCTCGCTGGTGTAGCTCAACTGCGAGAGGCGGCTCTCCAGTTCAAGGGAGGTGCGGTTGCCGTCGAGCACGTAGTCGGGGACTTGTCCTTCGGCTATGGCGGCTTCGTCGAGCCATTCAAAATCGCTCATGCGGTATTCGCGGCCCACGTTGCCCTCCAGTATCACCACCTTGCGGTCACCGTCCACCGTTCCGAACTCGTCGCCCACGGGCTCCTCCAGCGTCGCTTTCGGATTTTTAGACCTCTCTGCTTTCGGGCCCTTGTACTCATTCTTGACGTAATAGAGTATCGCCTGGCTGCGTTCCTTGGCTTCCTCGGCGCGTGCCTCTTCGGCACTCTTCAGCACCGCATAGTCGAACGGCGCCACCAGGTCGGCTCCGCGCCACACGGCACCCACCTTGTAGTCGTATTTCTCGCCGCGCCCCTCGTGGGGGAAGAGGAGGACGATGATGCACGACGTGATCAGCATCGCCGTGATTTTATATATCAGTCCGAGGTGGCGGACCGTGCCTGATAGAACTTTTCCCATCCTTGACTTTTAGAGTTTTATGTCTAATTAGTAGATTTTAATTTAAAATGCAAAAATACAACTTTTTTTCAAAACTTTTCAATTGTTAAAAAAAATACATACACCATAGCGTATTATGATACTAAAAACATTGCATTTTATCGTATTTTATGATGAAAAATCTTGCATTTTATCGTAATTCGAAAATTTTTTAGTATCTTTGCACCCAAATTGTGTCTTTCCCTGATTTTGGTTGACAGTTTTCCTGAAAAGGTTGACGGTTGCAGGTCTTTGTTCTCCCGCTGCGCG
>DECD01000026.1:26872-27491 GCA_002349055.1 Bacteroidales bacterium UBA2939
TCTTTTCTAAGGTATCGCTGGCTACGCGCGATGGATTGGGTTTAAGTTAAAATTAACAGATGCGGAGTGAGAGTTGATACGGAGTTGATACGGAGTTGACACGGAGTTGATACGGAGGAAGCCTCACCCCCGGTGCCAGACGCATGGCCGTACTCGGATGCCACTGGCATCCTCTCATCTCCGCACGGAGAGGGGAGTAGTATGTTGTGAATGGGTTGGATGATGGCTTTGACAAGGAGTGACAATTGTCCTTTAATGCCGCCCGTATCGGGTGCGAAGGTGGGGTTTGGGATAGAAAATGGCTTCGGAATGGGGTTGGGAAGGTGAAAGGTGAGAGGTGAAAGGTGAGAGGTGAAAGGTGAGAGGTGAAAGGGGAAAAAGGGTCGGAACGAGGGGTGAAAGGGTGCTTTTTGTGGCCTTTGAGAGGGGGAAATGGATGGTTTCTGAGACTTTTTTGGAAGCAGGAATGGCTAATGTTGATTTTTTGTGATGTCGTAATTCGTTGTTGTTTTGCTTTTTAGGGGAGATGCAGTTTCTGAAATCTTACAGTCTTACAGTCTTACAATTGTATTTTTGAGGCTTCAATTTCTTTTATCTTGTATATATCTATTTATATATT
>DECD01000026.1:27641-75038 GCA_002349055.1 Bacteroidales bacterium UBA2939
TTTTTTAGAAAGTGGACAGTCTCAGTCTCAGAATCTCAGTTGTTTTTTTGAGGTATCTCTCTTTTCTACCTTTTACTTATTCTATATATCTATATATTTAAGTATTAATTAGATAAAAGTATATATAGAAGGAATAATCGAGTTCGTGGGTGTCTTTTTTTCTAACTGAGATTTGAGATTTGAGACTGGAATTGAAGCGGTGGATAATCATTGACTGCTATTTATCAAGTACTTGCAATCGGGACGTTTCAGTTTCAGTTGTTTCAGTTGTTTTTTCTCCCGCTGCGCGAGATCCATAAATCTTATAAATTCTAATAAGGGGAATACTGGGCTATTGCAGTTTTTAATTGCGTCAAATGATAGTCCTTCAATGATTGTGGGGAGAGGATGGTGATGCTGTCGGCATAGCTCAACAACGTCCGCTTTAGCTCATAGTTGATTTTGACGGTCAAATGTACATCTAGTGTCTCGTCATCCATCCATTTGGTTCGTTGTGAGGGATGCAGGGGATTGCTCTGGATGTAATGGCATGTTCGCCCATGCACAACGAAATGCACATCACAAGGGTTTTCATCAGGGATGGTAACACCTATAACGTCATCAAAGTACTCGCTCCAATCAACAACTGATGGAATATAAGTGTCTTCAATTGGAGACAATGACTTGATGCGGTCGAGCGGAAAATTGCTTACCGACTGTGGATGCTCTGTAGTGACACCGAAGACATACCAGCGACGGTTGTATTGTTTCAGGTATTGCGGGTGAAAACGGTAACTCCTGGCATCCTTGCCATAGGGTTCGTAGGTGAGTAGTTGAGCCGATTTCGAGCGGATGGCATTATATAATGGCTGAAGATGTTGCAGACCTTCAATATAAGGATTTTCCTCAAATTCCATACATTGTACCTCCTGAGGGTCAGCAGTCATTAGCGTTATGTTCGACAATGTCTCCTCCAATGTCGCTAATTGTGGCAATCCACGAAAATGCGACAACGTTTGCACGACCGACCTCAGATATTTACGTTCCTCTTCGGTGAATGGGTTTTCTGCAATAGAAAAGTTGGGGTCACTATAGCGGTAATAGACATTACGGCCTTCCTTTATCTTCACCAAATCCACCAATCCTCCTTCGGGCGACTGCATGAACTCGATGTCCTTGTAAATCATACGCCGGGTGACACTACCGCTGTCGGGAAGCACCTCTGCCAATCCTTCGTTAACAGCCTCTTCCAAGTCCGAAATCTGATATCTTCTACCGGTATTACGAAAGCATCTATCTAATATAAGACACCTGATTCTCTGATTTTTATTTGCGGGCATATCCACTGATGTTGAATAGATTACAGATGCAAAGATACGAAAAGGTTTTATATATGAAAAAAGATTTCACATATCGGATATACTTTTGCACCGTCAAACCAAAAGAACAAATGTATATGATGAGTATGTTAATCATGCTGACGCTTTTACGCGATGTTTTTGGGGAACTGTTGGGACATCCGTTTTTCGGCAAAAGAAAATAAGCAACCAAAGTATCAGAAAAAAATATTATTTTTGCATTCAAATTATATGTCTATGAGTAAGCTTTCTTCCAAGCAGGCAGACGAGACCAAGAGCCTCCTGATGATGAATCTCGGTGTTGAACTCCCTGAGTTTGACAAAACCAAGTATCCTCATGGTGGGTATGGTAAATTGCGCGATTTTGGATGGAAAATTCCCAATCCATTAGAATATAGCAAACCCGATGAAAAAAGTCGTTTGGTGAAGTTCGAAGATCTTGGTGGGATATTCCTGAGCGAAGATGCAGCCAAACTTAACCGTCCCATAGATGGTGAAGGTCACTTGTACAACCATTTGAGCGGCAGCCTCTATTTTATTGTTGGTTTCAAAGACGGAGAGTTGCGTTTCGGCGTTCTGGGCGACGATGTGTCGATGTGTTACGACATCTATCTTGACGAAGGGCTTTTCGCGTTTGATGTATATGACTACGACTATGAATTAAGCGATGAATGGATGGAAGAACTGGAGAGACCATACGTCCACCAGCAAGCAAAAGTTCTATCCAAAGATGGTATCCTTCATGGCGAAGACTTCCTGTCAATTTCTATTTTCCGTAGTAAGATTGTCGAACCATTGGCGAATAATTTTCTGGAGAAAATGTATGGTCATAAGTGGAGTTATCCTCTTGATGACATTCGACAAGTAAGCAACTGCATTTTCAATTATTCCAGGATGGCGGTAAAGGGTGTTGTCGATGAATACAAAGCTTACTTTAAGGATATTACGTCCGAAATATGCTCAATCGAAGGTCTAACAACTCTTTGGGGCGACTTTTGCCATGCGGCCAACTTCCTCTTTGAAAAGGTGAGTGAGAACGACTTGCTTGGACTTATCCCGCCAAAGGAATTGAGCGAGCTATGCGCTAAAAAAATAGATGTCCCAGAAGGTTCTACCTTATATAATCCCTTTGCAGGTGTTGGTGACATTGCAAGCATGTTGCCTCATGTCGATGTAACTGGAGAGGAGAATGATATTTTGCTTTGTCAAGTTGCTGCTGCAAGATGTGAGAACTCTGCATCTTGGGTCGATTATGCCGACTCCGTGAAGAGCTTATCCGAGTCGGATAAAAAATACAACTATATTGCGTTCATCCCACCGTTTACGTTGGCTGACGATATTGTGGGTCGAGCTATAGATAAGTTGAATAATCAGGGCAAGATGGTGTGTGTGCTTCCCCTATCATTCACTTCGAGTAAAACATATGAGCCTCTGCGTAAGAAGATACTTGCTGAATGCGAACATGTGGAAGTTGTGTCGTTACCTGCCCTCTATAGTCCTCTAACGGCTGTGGAATTGTGTATGCTTAAGGTTACAAAAGGCAATCTTGGGTTCAGATCCATTCAGTTTATGGACGGAACCCAGTATTTCCACCAGCAGGAGTATTCCTCGAGAAAGATACTCAAGGTCAATTCACTTATTGAAAGTTTAACACTCAAGACCGATGAGGTTCTGACCATTAACTTTGACAAACTTGTTGGCAATGACCTTAATCCTTCCAGATACCTTTTGCGACTTCCTGATGTGGCTGAGGGTACTAAATATTTACCATTGAAAGAACTGGCAACCGTGGTAAAGACTGGGCGTGCGACAGAAGAAACATCGTCATATATCTCCCTGTCGGAACTTGAGAATTCTCCATACAATCTCGTTCTACCTGTTGCAAAGCGTAAAACAAAGAATGTCCAGATTCTAACGGAGAGCTCTGTTTTGGTAGGCACCATCGGCACATTGAAGTTTGGAAAGGTAAAAGATCTTCCTGCTTATATTTCAAACAACATTATCGCTATCAAGACGAATGATGCACTTATCACGGAAGACTATCTGATGCACGAGTTACAATCCGATTATGTGCAACAGCAGTTTAACGCGCTCGCTAATGGGGCTACGTTGAAACGCATCAACCGTAATGATTTAATGAACATTCAAATTGCTGTTCTGTCTATTGCAAAGCAACAGGAAATTGTAACAGAGACATTGAAAGGAAGCCTGGCTGGGTCGGAGGCCAAACTACAGCAGCAATTTGAGCGATACCGCAAAGATATCCGTACACGAAAACATGCTATCGTCCAAAATCTTTCAGCTCTTGATTCCCAATGGAAGACGTTGAATAGTTTCCGTCAGCGCAATGGAGGCAATATTCTTGCTAACGACATGATTGGTCGTATTAACCCACGTCCTGCTACGTTGTTTTTCGATACTATAGATGCCTATCTTGTCACGCTTGCCAACCAGACTCACCATTTAGCAGAAGTAGAATATGATTGGGGCGAGCCTACAAATATTGATCCTTTGAGCTTCTTGCGAAAGTATATTGATACACATGCTAACGACCTTTTTTCTTGCGAGTTGAAAGGGGATGATACACAAAAGATGCGAATTTTGATGCCGACGCGAGCCTTAAGACAAGCGATTGACAATATTGTCACCAATGCACTGTCTCATGGTTTTACTCATGCCGAACGCAAAGATTACCGTATACATTTCAGTGCATTTGCTGAAGATGACAAAGTGATTATCCTTGTAGCAAACAATGGATCAGTATTGACCATGCAACCCGATATGGTATTTACCTACGGTGCCAGCAGTGCATTGAACCAAGAATATTCCTCAGCAACTGGCACAAAGGCGGTTCATTCGGGTATCGGTGGGCACGATACCCGCGAGATATTGCAAGCATACGGAGCATCTGTGGAAATAAAATCCATTGATCCCAATGAAAACGACGGATACACAGTTGTATATCGTTTAATGTTTAACAATAATATCTTCTAAATATGGAAAACGATATGTTTAAAGTTCTTTGGGTCGAAGATGACCCAATTGTTACTGAATCTTATCCTCATGAGGCCGAAGATTATGATTTGTGGTTAGTACCATTCCGCTGCTGGCGTGAGGCAGAGGCTGCATTGAGAGAAAACTTCTCCCAGTGGGATGCAGTAATACTGGATGCCAAGTGCAAATTGGAATCGGATTCTCCTGATAATGCCGTGAGTTTTCTGCTTAATGCACAAACCTCACTAGTGAGTATTTGCAAAGAGAAGAATCGGCATATCAATTACTATATCCTTTCTGGTGGTGCAGAAAATGAAATCAACGACAGCATCCTAGACACCGATGTCCGTTACTGGGACAAAGATATGCACAAGAAATATTACAGCAAGGAAACCGACCGAGAAATTCTTTTCCGCCGCATAAGAGCGCACATGAGGGAATCACAGCATTATCAAATTCGTTCAATGTTTTATAAACCCGTATTTGATGCCATTCAGGAGGCCAAACTCGCTCCAGAAATGAATGTTATTATGGAAGACCTCCTAACTCCTATACATTTTGGTGGCATTACGGACAAAGACTATAATAATCGCATTAAGGACGTTCGTCGAGCACTTGAATTTATTTTTCGTTCAATGATATCCAATGGTATTCTTCCGGATGGCATTAGGGTGGTCAAAGGCATGAAAGATAGTATCAAATTAGAATGGGCTAGTAAATTATTGAACGGGAAAGATGTGCCAGAGATAAATGCACACCCTAAAGAGGCCTTGTGCCCTCCTGCTATGGGTATGTGCATTTGGAATATGACAGAAACCATCGGTTCTAGCCTTCATACTGCAGGTGAAGAAACTGAAAAAGGTAGCTTCTATACATATCTTGTCAATGTACAGGATTCGCCATACCTCGTTCGCAGCTTTTCTTTGCAACTATGTGACATTATTCTATGGTACTCTCATTTCTTAAAGCAGATTATGAATTCGCGATAGAGTATCATCTTCTATGTACAATCAATACTGAATATTAAAGAACCAAGTTATGTGGATTGCTTTTTTATTGGCCTTTTTGATGGAATCCTTCAAAGATATGACTGGCGATGGTTATTTCAAGATGAAATGAATTAGTTTGTAAACAGATACTCACATCGCCATGAAACACTGGATTATGCCCATCCTTTCAGACTTTGAATGTCTGGATACCCAAGAGGGGAAGAACGTCTATATTGTGTGGAGAACCCACACGCATTTCTCCGTCGGTGATATAGCCTATTTCTATATCAAACGTCCTGAGAAGCGAGTAGCTTACAGATTACAGATATCTCGAATAGACTTGCCAGCAAAAAACTTTCTCTCTGGGGAGAAAGCGTATATCAACCATGAGTATTACCTGAAAGACGAAGGCAAACCCACAACATTTGTAGAGTTTTTGCTGCTGGAAAAATTCAACGGCTCTCCTGAATATTCACTCGAAACACTTCATAAACATGGGTTAAAGGGATTCGTCAGAAGAAACCAAGGATTGCCAGAATCCGTGGTGCAGTACCTTGAAAGTCTCTCTTCCGTGAATGATATTACTTTGGAGGCCGACACAGAGTTTCTTGCAGACCCCAAATCTTATCCTGAGGGTTATGTGGCAAAGGTCTTTGTGAATAGATATGAACGCAACCGTGTGGCACGCGAGAAATGTATTCTGAAGAAAGGTTGTGTTTGTTCCGTTTGCGGTATGGACTTCGGGAAAACATACGGAGAAATCGGCAAGGGCTTCATCCATATACACCACACCACCCCAATCTCTTCCATCGGCAAAGGCTACGAGGTTGACTATGAGAAAGACCTTGTGCCCGTTTGCCCCAACTGTCACGCTATGCTTCATCGCAAAGATCCACCTTATACTATCGACGAACTGCGGGATATTATTTCATAGAATTAAATTGGAATCATGGGGACGACATGTACTCCTGTCCCATATGGTTCCACCAAATTTATTTTCTTCGCGGTCGAGAATGGGTGGAAATCCGCCGACCGAATCGGTGGGCACAATGTTGCCTGACGGAGCGGATGCTCCGCGCACGGTGACTATTGGGGAAGTGAAAGCAGAAAAGGGGTATTTTGCTTCACATTTTCAAGCAGTTCCTTCGCTGTCATCTCCATTTTGTTGAAGGAAAACCAGCGCTTGCCGAGGTCTTTCAATGAGGCGCCGATATGGTAGACGGTATTATCGATGCAAAGGTAGCGGTCGTGGACGCGGTCGTACTGCTTCACGTCGATGGGCTGATATTGTGCGTTGTGCTTCGCGAGGTCGAGCGAGAACTGCTTCGTGACGCTCTTGGTGTAGATGGTGGCAGAGACCTTCGCCTTGCGTTTGTCGAGCATCGTCAAAACGGTATCATCGACATAGTTGTCGAAGAGGACGATGCTCTTCTTGGCCGAGCGGATGAGGTCGGAGACAAAGGTGTAGGCATCGAAAATCTGGCCGTCAAAGAAGATACCCTGTGTGGGCGTGGTGTTCTCTTGGTCGAGCCGTTTTAGAATTTGCTCTACTTTCTTGTCGGTGTCCTCTTGTCGGGTGGTCAGTACCAGCTGGCTGCGCTCAATTACCTCGATTCGCTGGAACATCTGTGTATTGGCGGCGAAGAACTGTTGGGCAGCGGTAAAAGCTCGCATAATACTGATGTTCACATCGACGGCGATTTGAGATCGCAGTACACTACTGAGCATAGCAATGCCGTTGCGTGTGAATGCATAAGGGAGATATTTTATATTCTGGCCACGCTTGGTCTTCAAGGTCGCAATTTGCGACCTTGATTGTGTCGGTTCTTCGTTCAAGGTAACAATTTGTGACCTTGAAGTTGTCTCTTTTCCGTTCAAGGTCACAAATTGTGACCTTGAACCAATCGCCTCTTCCTGAGTGAGTTGAAACATGAAATCATCAGGAAAACGATTAATATTACGTTTCACGGCTTGATTTAAGACCTTGGTTTCCACGCCATACAGCATTGCCAAATCGCTATCAAGCATCACTTGAGTTCCACGAATGACGTATATGAGATTCTCAATGTCTTGTTGTTTGAGGTGCATATTTTGCACCTCAAACGATTGATTGTCGCAATTTGCGATAAGCTTATTGTTTTTTGCAACTATGTTTGTACTATTTATTTCTTTCTTCTTTGCCATATCACCGTTTTTGGAAGTTATCCCTGCGATTTCCCTTTTTGGTTTTCAAGGTGCAAAGGTACGAAATATTTCTTGAATGGCAAAATTTTGAATACATGATGTATCTGTAACGGTGGTGACGAGGAAGTTTTTTTTTGCGGCGACACAATAAATTTACTTTTTGCAAGTTATTGGTTAAAATCATTACTAATATTATTGAAACAATAAAAATAGATAAATAACTATGAAGAAAGCATTTGTTTTGGCGGCCGCGGTGCTGCTGGGTATGGGCACGATGATGGCCCAGAATTCGTTCAAGGGTATCGTGAAGTACAAAATCGAGTCGACGGGCACGGTGGCCATGACCATTCCCGAGGAGGTGGCCAACGCCGAAATCAAGGTCGACGGCGAGAACCTCTACACCAAGAGCCCCATCTTCCTGGGTCAGGGTGCCGAGTGCGTGCTCGTGAACGGCTTGCAGACCACCTCGTGCATGGACCTCAGCCAGTTGCTGGGTTATCTCCGCGCCCAGGGCTCGGAGTTCACCTACGAGGGCACCGGCAAAATCATCGTGAAGAACAAGTCCGAGGAGAGCGACTTCGACTCGCTGGACATCGAGGACAAGGAGCCCGGCCATTTCTACTATGAGTATGTGGACGGCGAGACGAAGGAGATTGCCGGCCAGAAGGCTTACAAGATGATTCGCCACATGTATGACGAGGAGGGTGTGGACCACCCGATGGTTATGTGGTACTCGAAGGAGATTGGTCCCAAAATCAATGTGCTGTTCAGCGGCATCAAGGGTATGCCTCTGGAGTGCACCATGGACGCCGGCGAGGGCAAGGCCCTGACCTACACTGCCACCGAGATTGTGAAAGGCAAGGTGAAAGAGGCCGACTTCCTGCTGCCCGACGGCTACGAGACCTTGGGCGACGAGGAACTGAAGGAACTCTTCGAGCAGTTGCAGGAAGAAATCGAACTGCTGCAGGGAGAATAATTGAATGGCTCCCCGCCTGACGGCGGAAATCTTGGAAATCATGGAAATTATTTTGTGCGTTCACGTTTGAGTCAATTAAATCCTGGAAATCTGACTGAATCTGAATTCCTTCGGATTTCCAAGATTTGCTCAGTCTCGACAGGAGAGACAAATTAGAGAAAGAAGTTTACAGGATTTACAGGATTTCGCCGAAGGCGGGAGAATAAGAAAAAACAGAAAGTGGCAGGAGCGAAGAAGAAACAGGCTGCAAAGCCAAAAGGTAAAGGCAAAAGCACCTCGAAAGGCAAGGGCCGTTTGAGGGCTTTTGTCGCGTTTGTAAAGAGTGAGCGTTTCGCCCATATCCGCGGCGTGGTGTATGTGCTGTTCGCCGCTTTCCTGCTTTTGTCGCTGACGAGCTATTTTGCCACGGGCTGCGACCCCACGCGCCACTGGCTCAAGGCTATGGGCTTCGCCACGGCCGAGTTCTTCGCTGTCCGCCTGTTCGGCATCGGCAGCTTGGGCTTTGCCCTGCTGTTTTTCGTCTACGGCTTGAGGCTGTGGAAGATAAACGTGATGCCGTGGTGGAAGACTTTCGGCAGCACCGTCTTCTGGATGTTCTGGTTGAGCATGACGCTGGGCTACATCGCGGTGAAATGGATTGACGGCGGTGTGGGCTTCGAGCAGTTCGCCGGCATCGGCGTGACGATGTCGGCCGTTATGGAGGAGATGATGGGCTGGTGGACGCTGGTGATTCTTCTCGTGGTGGCCATCGCCGTGCTGGTTATGGTTCACAAGATGGAACTGCCCGAGGTGAAGGGTAAGGAATTCATGGCCAAGGGCGAGAAGCTGGTGGAAGGGTTGAAGGAAGAATGGAAAGAGGCATGGGACGCCCCCTCGCCCCAGCCGGAGAAGAAACCCGACCCCGACTTCGTCGACTTTGCGAAGGAGCAGGAAAGGGGCCTCACCCCCGACCCCTCTCCAAGTGGAGAGGGGAGTGGAAAGACTCTAGAGAGTTCTGAAGAATTAGAAGAGGATGAGGGTGTCGACTTCGAGGAGGCTCAGGATGAGATTCCCTTCGACATCGATGACGAGTTTGCGCGGGTGAACGCCAAAGCGCAAGGGAAAAATGTAGAGACGCGGCCTGCCGCGTCTCCAAAAGAGGAGGAGGTGACATTCACAATTGAGGGAATGGACGAGGGTGATGAGAATGGCCTCATCCCCGACCCCTCTTCACCAGATTGTTCTGATTTATCAAGGTGTTCAGATCCCCTTCGGGGTACTCCAAGTGGAGAGGGGAGAGTTGAAACCCCAGAGGATTCATGCGAGGATCTGGAGGAGGACGACTACCGTCGCCACTACGGCTTGGACGAGCCCTACGACCCGCACCTGGACTTGAGCGACTTCGTGATGCCCGAGACGGGAATCCTTGAAGACTGGGAGACCGCGAACACCAAGGTCACCAAAGAGGAACTGATAGCCAACAAAGACCGTATCGTCCAGACACTGAAGGATTACGGCATCGAGATTACCGACATCAGCGCCATTCCCGGCCCTACGGTGACGCTCTACAAAATCAAGCCCGCCCCGGGAGTCCGCATCAGTAAAATCAAGAACCTCGAGGACGACATCGCCCTGAGCCTTGCCGCCTTGGGAATCCGCATCATAGCCCCCATCCCCGGCGAGAGCAATGTGGGCATCGAGGTGCCCAACGCCAAGCCCCAGGTGGTGGCCATGAAGACCATGCTTGAGAGCGAGGCTTTCCAGAAAGCCAAGGAGAAGATGGAGCTGCCGATAGCCTTCGGCAAGACCATCTCGAACGAATGTTTTGTGACCGACCTGGCCAAGATGCCACACCTGCTGATGGCCGGTGCCACGGGCACGGGTAAGAGTGTGGGCTTGAACGCTGTGCTGGCAAGCCTGCTCTACACCAAGCACCCCAGCGAGCTGAAGCTGGTGCTGGTGGACCCGAAGAAGGTGGAGTTCAGCCTCTATTCGGCGCTGGAACGCCACTATCTGGCCAAGATGCCCGACGAGGAAGAGGGCGTGATTACCGACGTGAAGAAGGTGGTGCGCACGCTCAACTCGCTCTGCATCGAGATGGACAGCCGCTACGACCTGCTGAAACAGGCCAAGGTGAGGAAGATAACGGAATATAACGACAAGTTCTGCAAGCGGATGCTCAACCCCGAGCACGGACACCGCTACCTGCCGTATATCGTGGTGGTCATCGATGAGTTCGGCGACCTGATTATGACCGCCGGCAAGGAGGTGGAGCTGCCCATAGCGCGACTGGCGCAGCTGGCGCGTGCCGTGGGTATCCACCTGATTATCGCCACGCAGCGCCCGACGACGAACATCATCACGGGCACCATCAAGGCCAACTTCCCGGCCCGTGTGGCTTTCCGCGTAACCAGCGGCATCGACTCGAAGACCATCCTCGACACTGGCGGTGCGCAGCAGCTGATAGGCCGCGGCGACATGCTTATCTCGCTGGCAGGAAAGGATATGATACGTCTGCAATGCGCCCTGATTGACACGCCGGAGATTGAGAAGCTGGTGAAGTATATCGGCGACCAGCGTGGCTATCCCGAGGGCTTCGAGTTGCCTGAGTATCTGGACGAGAACGAGGAACCGAACAAAGAGTTCGACGCCAAGAGCAAGGACGAGTTCTTCAACGACGCGGCGCGTCTGGTGGTGGCCAGCCAGTTTGGCAGCACCTCGCTGTTGCAGCGCAAGTTGCAGCTGGGCTACAACCGTGCCGGAAGAATCATCGACCAGCTCGAGGCCGCCGGCATTGTGGGTCCGAGCAACGGCAGCAAGCCGCGAGAGGTGTTGATACACGACGAGGTGTCGCTCGAAGAGTTATTGAAGTCGTTGTAAGGTTTAAGGTTTAAAGTTTAAGGTTTAGGGTTTAAAGTCGAAAAGTAATAAAGATATATATGAAAAAGAAGTATTTATTATTAGGATTGGCGGCGTTGCTGGCGGTGGGCGCGGTGTCGTGCTCGAAAGAGAAGAGGTGCCGCTGCTCGGTGTTGCACTCGTCGCTGGTGCGAATCATCAAGATTGACGGTGGCAACTGCGAGGATTTGAAACTGTACAAGTACCACACGCCGCTCGACTCGCTGAAGGTCGACTCGCTGCTGTGTACCGACTATGAATTTAAAATAGACTCAGAGTTATGAAAAAGCTGTTTTATATGCTGGCGGTTGCCGGTGTGATGACGTTGGCCGGATGCAGCAAGGAGCACCAGTGCAAGTGCGTGACCACCGACATTGAGGACGACGGAAACCTGAAGGTCTTTGTCCTCGAAGGCTCGGTGTCGTGCGAGGACATCACCGAGATGGCGTTTGAGGAGCATGTGTCGGTGGAGGGCGGTACGACGCTGAGAACGGTGGATGTGCACAAGGTGAATTGCCGCAGCTATGGCGATTAGGATTGTGCTGAGGATTCTTGTGGGGGTGATATTCTGCCTGTCGGCGGTGGCCAAGTTGGTGGCCATCGACGATTTCGAACTTTATGTGTATTCTTTTGGGTGGCTGCCGCTGAACGTGAGTTATGTGGCAGCCCGTTTGTGTATTGGCTGGGAGATTGTGCTCGGTGTGCTGCTGATGGCGGGCTGGTGGAAGAAGACGGTGAGGCTTGCGACGCTGTTGACGCTGGTGGCCTTCTCGCTGCTGCTGTGTTATTTGGCCTTGGTGGGGAGGAATGAGTCGTGCGAGTGTATGGGCAAGCTGGTGGAGATGAGCCCCACGGTGAGCCTGCTGAAGAATGCGGTGCTGATAATGCTTGTTTTGTTGGGAGTAAGGGGGAAAGGAGAAATGAGAGATGAGAAAGGAGAAATGAGAAAGGAGAAAGACGTATTGAAAGGAGAAAGATGGAAGGTTGTGGTTGTTTTTGTGGTGGGTTTGGTGCTGCTGGCACTGCCTTTTGTGGTGTCGGTGCCCGACAGCTGGGGCTTCGGTCCCAACCGAGAACCCTATGGGGAAACCGCGCTGAAAGAGGCCACGGAGGGTGACGGCGCGCTGCTGCGAATGGGAGTGGGCGAGGGTAGGAAGCTGGTGGTGTTTGTCACTCCGAAATGCCCCTATTGCAAGCTGGCACGGAAGAAAATCGAAGGAATGAAGCATCGGCATGATTTGAAGGAAGGGAGCGTGGTGTATGTGGAGCCGACCGACATAGGCGAGGAGGTGTGGTTTGGGATTACCTACGGCTCACGCCCGATGCTGCTGTTGATGGAAAACCAAGAGGTTAAGGCAACCTATCATCTGCGAAATGTGGACGAAGACGAGATTGTGGACTTTTTGAAAGGTGAAAGGTGAGAGGTGAAAGGTGAGAGGTGAAAGGTGAAAGGTGAGAAGTTGATAAGTTTTTTCATGTGTAAAAGTTTTTTTTTGTAATTTTGCACTTTCAATACCGAAGATTGAAGAGTGAGAATTTATTTAGTATCAATATAATATATAAATAATTATCATTTAAAAAAACAAAGATTATGAGTGGTTTTTTCGGTATCGTTTCTGAACGACCCTGTATCTCCGATCTGTTCTACGGGACGGATTATCATTCGCACCTGGGCACCAAACGTGCGGGAATGGCGACATTCGACGGCATGCAGGCCCACCAGAACATTCACAACATCCAGAACTCGCATTTCCGTCCCAAGTTTGCCAAGGATTTGGACGAGATGAAGGGCAATGTGGGCATCGGAGTCATCAGCGACACCGAGGCGCAGCCGGTGATGGTCAATTCGCACCTGGGCCGTTGGGCCATCTGCACGGTGAGCAAGATTAACAACATCGAGGAGTTGGAGCAAGAGTGCCTCCAGCAGCACCAGCAATTCACCGACCTCTCGCGCGGAAAGACCAATCCCACCGAGCTTGTCGCCCTGCTTATCTCCCAGGGTAAGGATTTCGTGGATGGTATCGAGAATGTGTATCGCAAGGTGAAGGGCAGCTGCACGATGCTGATTTTGACCCCCGACGGCATCATCGCCGCCCGCGACCGCTATGGCCGTACCCCCATCGTCATCGGCCGTCGCGGCAACGATTACGCCGTCGCCAGCGAGAGCCACTCGTATGTCAATATGGGATACGAGACATGCCGCTTCGTCGGTCCCGGTGAGGTGGTGAAAGTGACCACCGACGGCGGGATCAAGGTGATGCGTCAGGCCGAGGAAAAGCTTCAGATTTGCTCCTTCCTCTGGATTTACTACGGCTATCCCTGCACCGAATACGAGGGCATCAATGCCGAAGAGGTGCGCTACAACCTGGGTCGCATCATGGGTCTGCGCGACGACATCACACCCGATTTCGTCAGTCCCATCCCCGACAGCGGTATCGGCATGGCGCTGGGTTACAGTAATGGAAAACAGATTCCCTACAAGCGTGGCTTGCTGAAATACACGCCGACTTGGAGCCGCAGCTTCATGCCTGTGAGTCAGGACGACCGTTTCCTTGTGGCCAGAATGAAACTCATTCCCAGCCGTGCCATGCTGGAAGGCAAGGAGGTGGTGTTCTGCGACGACTCCATTGTGCGCGGTACGCAGCTGAGAGACAATGTCAAAATGCTCTATGACTACGGTGCCAAGAAGGTTCATGTGCGTATCAGCTGCCCGCCGCTGGTGCACGGCTGCACGTTCCTGAACTTCTCCGAGTCGAAGACCGACCGCGAGCTTATCACCCGTCGTGTGATTGAGGAACTGGAGGGCACACCCGCCGCCGCCCTCGCTCCCGAGAAACTGCGTGCCTATCAGGAGGCCAACACGCCCGAATATGCCAAAATGGTGGAGGTGATTCGCCAGCATGTGGGCGTGGACACGCTGAAGTTCAACACCGTGGAGGATGTGTGCGAGGCCATCGGCATGCCGAAGGAGCGCATCTGCACGCATTGCTTCGACGCAAGTTCGTACGGCGATTAAGAGTCTAAAAGTCTAAAGGGTCTAAAAGTCAAAAAGTCTAGGATTCATTGTGATGCGGAAACTGCTGCTCATACTACTGTGTTTACTGATGTCCTTCGGTGCCGTTAAGGCGCAGAAACCCAAGAAGAAGGTGGAAAAAAAAGTCCCGACGGTTGTCTCGGTGGCCGATTTGTTGCCGAACTACGGGCTTGACAGTGCGTTGGTGAGCGACACGTCCTATGTGATGAACCTTCTCGCGGAGCGTCCGCAGGACTATGTAGCACTGACCAACTACTGTGTGGAAGTGCGCACAAAAGCCCAGGCGACCATTAACTCGATAGAGAACGACTATGTCCACGAGGACAGCCTGATATGGATTGACTCGAACACCGTGGTGTCGGATTATCCCATCTACGAGTACCGTCTGCGCAGGCTGGCCGACTTTATGGGTCGCATGAGCATCCGCTACAGCAGATTGGAGCAACAGCGCGTGGAAGCCGAAAAGGAGGCTGCACGCCAGAAAGCCATCGAAGATGCCCGCAAGCAGCAGGAAGCCCGCGACAAGGAAGCCGCAGGGTTGCGCAACAGCATTGACCTTCACCACCGCTCCATCATCCAGGCTTGCGATGGCGCTGGCATCAAGGACAAGGTCCGTCTGAAAGAACTGAAGGATTTGTACTACTCCTACCTGATGGTGTACAACAAGTATGACCTGTCGACAGGTCATGCCACTACCGAGTCGATTGCACAGCTCGACGAATTGAACGCTTTCCAGAACGATTTGCTTGAGAATGTGCTGGGGCCCAACTCGCTGCCTTTCCAAATCGAGAACTTCAAGAATGTGCTCAAGGTGCGCTGCGACAAGGAGAACAGCGATGTCTTCCGCAGCTATTCCCGCGTCTTCAAGCAGCAGAACAACGTGCCTATTTCCTTTGCCGATGTGGCTGAGTATGGCAACTATATCAACAGGTTGCAGACTATCATCAACGTGCAGAACCGCTATTTGCAGACGCTCGATTTGAGGGCCACCATCAATGTCGGTTCCGACCGCATCATTCAGCTCTATGGGAAGAAATACCGTGCGGTGGTGAACTCGTACAAGGATGTGGAGCACTCGCTCAACACGGTGCCGGCCTTCACCTCCAATGCCGAGAGTATAAACTTCATCATCGGGCTGGAGGAGTTCATCTCCGCCCAGCAGCGCTATGTGGACGACTATGCGTTGCTGGAGGACATCAGCACCCGGTCGGATTCCATCATCAATGGCAGGGACAGCAAGTTCCGCGACGTAATTAATGCCTACCGTGACATCCAGACCAATCTGGTACCGTTGCCCACGTTCAAGAATCCCGAGGAGGCTACCCGTTACGAGGATGCCCTTGCCGAGGTGGTGAAAGTGCAGCAGTGCTACCTTCAGGTTATTGGCATGCGTCATGAGATTGAACGCCTCGACGATTCCCTGATGGCGGTGCGCAAGGTGGACCGTGTGGTCTACAACGGCTACAGGCTTTTGCGCAAGCAGACAGACCTTCAGCCGTCGTTCTCCACCGTTGAGCGCGGCCGTGCATTCATCGACTTGCTCAACGAACATATAGAGATGCAACAGGTGTGCCTAACGATTGTCCAGAAGCGTCGCATCATCAACGCCAACGAGGACAAAATCAACGATATGGCATCCTCCTACCGCAATATCAGCAAAGCCTATTCGCGCATGAAGAAAGCGTACGACAGCCTCGATGAGATTGCCAACAATGAAGACTTGCGCCGCTATATGCGCCAGTGCGACAACGTTATGGTCATGCAGGAAGCTTTCAAGGAACTGCTGCGAAGCGACTATGCTTCGTCGAGCGATACGCAGCTCAAACGCGAGACAGATATTGAGAAAATCAAGGCCGTGGTTGGCCTGAAGTAAACAAACAAAAAAAAGCATCCGCATTGCGGATGCTTTTTTGTTTATACCTGTTTGCCTTTATTTCTTCACAGGCATGTTCTCGAGGGTGGCAACCAGAAATTCGTAGAACTTCTTGGTGCTGGGAATGTTGCAGCGCTCGTCGGGGCTGTGGGGGCTCTGCAGTGTCGGGCCGAAGGAAATCATCTCCATCTCGGGATATTTGGCACCCAGGATGCCGCATTCCAGACCGGCGTGGATGGCCACGACAGCGGGCTCTTTCTTGTAGAGTTTCTTGTAGGTGGCCTTCATGGATTTCAGCAGGCCGCTCTCCATGTTGGGCTTCCAGCCGGAGTAGGCACCGCTGAGTTGGCATTTGCCACCGGCCAGTTCGGCCAGGCAGACGAGGCGCTCGGCGAGGGCATCCTTGGCGGTGTCGACCGAGGAGCGCAGCAGGGCGTAGACGACGAATTTCTTGGCAGCCGTGGTCTTGGCGATGGCCAGGTTCAGCGAGGTCTCCACCAGACCTTCCATGTCTTTGCTCATGCGGATGACGCCGTTGGGAGCCACCATCATGAGGTTGATAATCTTCTGGGTACCTTCCTCGGAGATGACCGTGGGGCTCATGCGCACTTTTTCGTGTTTCATGAAGAAGTCGGGCTCGACGGAGGCAAGCTCTTTCTTCACCCAGCCAGCCACTTTGTCGAACTCTTTGAGGATGCATCCCTCGTGCTCCTTGGGCATGGCGATGACGGCTTCGGCATCGCGCGGGATGGCGTTGCGCATGTTGCCGCCTTCGAGGCTGATGATGCGGATGCCGCATTCGGCCACCCAGCGGAGGTGACGGAAGAGCAGCTTGTTGGCGTTGGCGCGGCCGGTATTGATTTCCATGCCGGAGTGGCCACCCTTGAGGCCGCCGATGGTGAGCTTGTAGGCCACCATGCCCTTCGGGGCTTTCTCGGTGGTGTAGGGGATGGAGATGGCGGCATCGATACCACCGGCGCAACCCACGTAGAGTTCGCCCTCGGTCTCGGAGTCGAGGTTGAGGAGGTAGTCGCCGTGCAGCTCGCCCTTCTTCAGGCCGAAGGCACCGGTCATGCCGGTCTCTTCGTCGGTGGTGATAAGAGCCTCGATGGGGCCGTGCTTGATGGTCTTGCTGGCGAAGACGGCCATGATGGCAGCCACACCCATGCCGTCGTCAGCACCGAGGGTGGTGTCGTCGGCATAGACCCAGTCGCCCACAATCTTGGTCTTGATGGGATCTTTCAGGAAGTCGTGTTTCTTACCGGCACGGGCCTGGGGAACCATGTCCATGTGGGCCTGAAGTACCACGGGGTGAACTTTCTCCATGCCTTTGGTGGCGGGTTTGGAGAGAATGACGTTGCCGATTTTGTCCACGCGGCAGTCAATTTTGTTCTTTTTTGCCCATTTCACAAGGAAATCGCGGACGATTTCTTCGTGCTTCGAGGGACGCGGGCATTTGGTCAGAGCATCGAAATTGCTCCACAATTCTTTGGGTTCGAGGTCTTTAATTGTCATGTTTGAAAAGGTTTATTGTGTTTAAATTTTGTTTCCGATACAAAGTGCAAATGTACAAAAATATTTTTGAGTGTGCAAATTATTTTTTCCAGATGTCGAAATCAGGGGTCCAGCAAGTCGAGAATTGTAGAGAAGAGGACCTCCAGTTCATTGCGTTCTTTGAGCATCTTTTTCGATGTGGTCGCCGGAGCGTTGAAGTCGTAGATGGTGACGGGGGTGAACGCCTGTTGGTAGCTGGTGAGGATGTTGTATTGTTCCGTCTCCGTCGGGTTGCATTCGTCGGGTAGGGGAGGGGGGGTGGAGAAATCGTTGTACATGCGCTTGGCGGTCTCGAGGGCGTTCTCGCCTTTCAGCACCATCATCTTGTGCCCCGGAGCCCAGTGCGAGGCTATTCCGGCGGCACCGCCAGGACGTTCGATGAGGTAGTAGTCGAGTTGGCGCAGGGTGTCGTGGTAGGTGTAGAGCGGCCAGCGCTGTTCGTCGAGTTCAAGGTCGTTCTGCCGGCAGAGCGAGAGGTTGTAGAGGTGGTTTATGTCGTCAACAAAGACATAGCCTGGCACCGACGTGTGGAAGAAGAGGTGGACGAGGTCTTCGCCGCTGTCTTCCAGGTCGTCGAGGTCCAGTTTGAGCACTTGTTTCTTCATCGTTTTCAGGCAAAAGGATTATTTTTCTTTGTAAAATCGGGACGGTAGTTGTGTTCCGAGGCCAGCTCTTGCAGCCATCCGTCGAGTCCCAGTTGCTGGTAGTGGTCGGCCACAAGGCGGTACTCCTCTTCCGTCAGCGTGCGGTCGAGGGGTGAGGGCAGGTCGGGTCGTGGCGGGAAATACTGTGCCATGAGCGACACATGGATGTTGAATACCGGCAGGTTGTCGGCAATCCAGTCGAGTACGGCCATCGAGTTGTCTGTGTGGCCGGGGAGCACCAGGTGGCGGATGATGAGACCGCGAAAGGCCACGCCTTCGTCGTCGCATTTCAGTCCTGCACCCACCTGCCGTTTCATCTCCAGGATGGCGCGCGTGGCCACCTCGGGATAGTCCTCGGCATGACTGTAGGCGAGGGCCGGTGCGGGCAGGAGGTATTTGAGGTCGGGCAGGTAGATGTCCACCAGCCCGTCGAGCGTCTGCAAAGTCTCGATGCTCTCGTAGCCGCTCGAATTGTATACCACCGTGGGCGCGAACCCGCGTTGGTGGACGGCCTCCACAATGGCGGCAAGGTGGTGGGCGTAGTGGGAGGCGGTGACGAACCCTAGCAGGTTGTGGCTCTGCGGTAGCAGTTCGCAGATGCGGTCGGCCACCTCGTCCACAGTGCGATAGTGGACCATCGAATCAGCAACATTGGCCGCCGAGATGTCGTGGTTCTGGCAGTAGATGCAATGCAGGTTGCAGTGCGAGAAGAAGACGTTGACGATGGGGTTGAGGGGAGGCTCCTCGCCGGCATGCACACAGATGGCCGACACCTCCAATCCCTCCGGTGCACCGCAGAAACCCCGGCCATTCGTGCGGTCAACCCCGCATCTTCTTGGACATAAGCTGCATTCCATAGACTAATCCCAACTGCAAACGGAATAGTACTGCTCGCCGGCTTGGATGACCATATTGGCGCATGTCACACCTCGGTCGTCGACCTCGCTGGCGCTGTAGGTCACTTCTCTTCCGTCGTAGCCGGTGCACGTGCACGTCTTGTGGCACGAGGCAAGCATCAGCGTCACCAGTAGAATTCCTCCCAATTTTATGTATTTCATTTTATCTTAGTTCTTAATTCTTAATTCAAATAGTCTCCTCTGTCCTCGGGCACCTCCATGCCGATGGCTTTCATGCGCAGACGAATGTCGGCGGCGCTCTCGGCGGCCTCGCTGCCGGTGGAGAGCTTGTTGTTGTAGATGCTGTAGAGAGCCCGCGTGTCTTGTGGCGAGAGGTTGGGCATCACCACGTTGGCACCCGCCATCACGGCGCGTTCGCGTCCTGTGGGGTGCAGGGTGCCGAGGGCTGTGGTGGCCGGCAGCAGCACATGGGGATGCAGGATGCGGATGATGGCCAGCAGCCTCAGCGTCAGCTCCACGCTGCCTGCCCGTTCGTTCTCGAAGGGGGTGCCGGCGGCGGGGATGAAGGGACCGATGCCCACCATCTCGGGCCGAAAGTCGGCGATAAACAGTAGGTCTTTCTTTAGGGTCTCGATGCTTTGCCCGGGCGACCCCACCATGAAGCCGGCACCTACTTGGAAACCCAGCTCGCGCAGGTCGCGGAGACACTGCATGCGGTGCTCGAAACTCATCTCCGCAGGGTGGAGGTGTGCGTAGTGTGCGGCGTCGGCGGTCTCGTGGCGCAGCAGGTAGCGGTCGGCGCCCGCCTCGCGCAGGCGTGCAAAGCTCTCGCGGCCCCGCTCGCCCAGCGACAGCGTGACGGCGCAGTCGGGGAACTCCCGCTTGATGCTTCGCACAATGTCGCACACCAGCTCGTCGGTGAACCAGCCGTCCTCGCCCCCTTGCAGCACAAAGGTGCGGAAGCCCAGCTTCCGGCCCGTGCGGCAGCAGTCGAGAATCTGTTCCTTGGTCAGGCGGTAGCGACGGGTGTCAGCATCGCGGCGGATGCCGCAGTAGAGGCAGTTGTTCTTGCAGTGGTTGGTAATCTCTATCAGCCCGCGCATGAACACCTTGCGCCCATAGACCTCGTCGCGCACACGGCATGCTTCGGCAAAGAGGTTGTCGATGGCCGTGGGGTCGCTGGTTGTCAGCAGGTGTTCTATGTTATTTAATGATAAATTCATAAACCGAATCTCTCTCTTGGTCTTTGTATACGGGCAATATCTTGATGTGGGTGCCGCGCTTGAGGTTGATGGGTCCCAGGTAGACCTGCGAGCGGCGCGTGGGAGTGGTGCTGTCGGTGGTGTAGAAGATGTAGGTGTTGGGCACCTCGGTCTCGATGGCGATGTTCATGGTGCGGTCGTCGACGCGCGAGGCGCGGAAGAGGGGAGTGAAGGAACCCTCGCAGTAGGAGTAGCCTTTGTTGTCGAGGCGCATCTTCAGCAGCTCCACCTTCTTGCGGAAGTGGCTCCAGTTCTTGTTCTCGCGCGGACTCCACAGACATTCGCTCATGGCCAGCAGGCGCGGCAGCAGCATGTATTCGACCTCGGTGGTGTTCTCCAGGTTCTCTGTCCACAGGTTGCATTGGCCGCCCAAGGTGCTCTGCTCCACGTATTTGTTCGTGCCGTGAGGCGCGGGGTCGAACTCGTAGGCTTTTGCCAGCGTAATCAGGCCCGCGTTGGCCAGAGGCTGGTAGCGGGGGTCGGCCTGGTAATAATCCAGACGGCAGTACTCGTCGGGGCACATCACCACGAGCTTGCCTGCGCGGGCGGCATTCTGTCCCGCCTGCAACGATGTGCGTGCCAGCACGATGTGCATTGTCGAATCCTTGGGAGTGCTCTCGGCGGCCTCATTGTCCCACACCAGGGTCATTCCCTCGGCCGGCACCACTTCGATGCCCAGCGCAGCGGCGTAGGCCACCACTTCGGCTACCTCCTCGTCGGTGTAGTATTCGGTGTCATCCTCTTCTGTGTCAGTGCTGTCGATGGTCTCTGCCGTGCTGTCTCCCTGCTGGCCGGGCAAAGTGTGCTCGGGCAGTTGCCAGTGGAAACGGTTCAGCTTGAAGTTGGCCATCAGGTCGAGGTATTTCTTGATGAATTTCACCGAGAAATGCTGGCTGCGGCAGTCGAGGTGCGCTCCGCGCCAGGCAAAGCGCGGGTAGTCGAGGATGGTGCACTCGGGCAGGGTGATGGAGCTGTAGGTGTGCTCCAGCACGTCGGACGGAATTATCTGGATGAATGTCTGGTAGGCGTAGAAAAGTCCTACCTCGGTGTTGGCCGAGAGGCAGATGCCCGTCTGGCGCACCTCGAGCAGGTAGCCCTCCTCGCCCAGCTCGGGGTTGATGGTGTCGTTGAGAATCAAATCCAGGTCGCTCACTTCCGACTGCGCCACCAGCGACGGACGCATGTGGGCGTGGCGCAGCGAATTCATGATGTATTTGGCTGTGGGCGAGTTCTGTCCGAGGCCCGAGGTGGCCACGGCAATGTCGCGGTTCAGCGTGTAGCTGCCCTCTTTCTGCACCTGGAAGACAGGCTCGGGGATGATGTCTATCTGGGTGACGGTAGCCGTCCGGCCGCAGGCCGCCAGCAGCGCCGCCGCAATTATCAGTAGGATTTGGTTCTTCAAAGACATAGTGTTTTTATATTATAACATAATTGGTAACGTCGCCATCCTTTTTTTATTATATTCCCTTGCCAAATTGTTAGGATAAACTACCTGTCAATGCCCTATCAACACCCTACCAACACCCTATCAAGTCCTACCACGGTAGGAGTTGGTAGGGTGTTGGTAGGGTTATGGTAGGGTGTTTATTCGTATTATGTGTCAGTTGGTTAGGGGGTATTTTGCCAGTAAAATAATTCCGTGGGCAATATTTGATGGGTTGGGGCGTTATTGTGGCATTATGGCATCGTTGAAAAAACTCTTTTCCGACTCGGTCGTCTATGGACTGAGTAGCATCGTGGGCAGATTTTTGAACTATCTGCTCGTCCCGCTCTACACCTACCACATCTCCGCCGCCTCGGGAGGCTACGGCGTGGTGACCAATATCTACGCCTATACGGCGCTCCTGCTGGTGATTCTCACTTTCGGCATGGAGACGACGTTTTTCTATTTCGCCAACCGCGAGGGCGCCAACGCCAGGCAGGTGTTCTCCAATGCCTTGGGGGCAGTGGGGGCGGTGAGTGGGTTTTTTGTGCTGCTGGTGCTGGCGCTGCTGGGTCCTATCGCTACGGCTATGGGCTACGAGGCACATCCCGAGTACATTGCCGTGATGGCTGTGGTGGTGGCGCTCGACGCTTTCCAGGCGATACTGTTTGCACGCCTGCGGTTCGAGAACAAGGCGTGGAAGTTTGCTGCACTCAAGCTGGCGTTCATTGTGCTCAACATCGGACTGAACCTCTTTGTCTTCCTTGTGGCGCCGCGGTGGCAGCACCTGGGGTTCATGCAGTGGTACGACGAGCAGAACAACGTGGGTTACATCTTCTATATCAACCTGATATGTACCGCTTTGGTGACCTTCGGCTTCTGGCGCGAATTAAAGGACTTTCAACTTTCAACTTTCAACTTTCAACTTTTGAAGCGCATGCTTCAGTACGCCTGGCCGCTGCTGGTGTTCGGCATCGTGGGTATTCTGAATCAGGTGCTTGACAAGATATTGTTCCCCTTCCTCTATCCCGGCGAGGACATGCAGGAGCAGCTGGGTATCTATGGCGCCTGCGTGAAGATTGCGATGATCATGGCCATGATTACGCAGGCGTTTCGCTACGCCTACGAGCCATTTGTGTTTGCCGGCGGCAAAGG
Source organism: Bacteroidales bacterium UBA2939 (assembly GCA_002349055.1). Lineage (GTDB taxonomy): Bacteria > Bacteroidota > Bacteroidia > Bacteroidales > P3 > Colimorpha. Next base: position 50,801 of record DECD01000026.1, read on the forward strand.
GAAGGAATCGAAGGAGAGCCAGGCTGTTGTGATGAAATATTTTGTGATGTTCACCCTGCTGGCCTTCATGGTGGTGGTGTGCTACATGGATGTGTTCAAGTACATCATCAAGAGCGACTACTGGGCGGGCCTGCGCGCCGTGCCCATCGTGATGATGGCCGAGATACTGATGGGTGTCTATTTCAACCTCTCGTTTTGGTATAAACTGACGGCCAAGACCTACTGGGGCGCCATCATGAGTGCCATCGGCTGCGCTGTACTGGTGCTTGTCAATGTGATTCTTGTTCCGAGGATTGGCTACATGGCCTGTGCCTGGGGCGGCTTGGCAGGCTATGGTACCTGCGTGTTGCTCAGCTACTTCATCGGCCAGCGCCACTACCATGTGCCCTATCCCGTTCCGGCCATCCTCGGCTGGTTCGCCCTCGCCCTCGCATTGTATGCCGCCAGCACTCTGGTCCATATTGACAACCTCTGGCTCCGCCTGGCTTACAACACCCTCTTGCTGACGGTCTTCCTCGCCGCCCTCCTCTACAGCGAGCGCACTTTGGTTAGTAAGGTAGTGGGTAAGCTGTTGAAGAAGAAATAAAAAAACAAAACTATGAATCAGAATAATCAGAATAATCAGAATAGTCAGAATAATCCGAATATTCAGAATACTCCGAGTACTAAGAATCCCCCCTACACCTTCCTCCCCCAGCACGGCCATTACCGCCACCTCCGTGTCTATCAGGTCACTGAGATGATTTATGATATCACCTACTACTTCACCCAGCACTATCTCCAGCGTGGCGACCGCACTGTTGACCAAATGATTCAGGCTGCCCGAAGTGGCAAGCAAAATATTGCTGAGGGCAATCAGGCGGCCGCCACCTCCAGTGAGACCGAAATCAAACTGACCAATGTGGCGAAAGCCAGCCTCGAAGAACTTCTTGACGATTACGAGGACTACCTGCGCGTTCGAAACCTCCAGCAGTGGGGTAATCTTCATCCCCGTTATGAAAAGATGCGCCAGTATGCGCGCAGCGAGGATATCAAGAAAGACTATGCCGCGAAGATACAATGCATGAATGACGAGGAGATTGCCAACCTCTGCATCACCCTTATCCATCAGGCTATGTATATGCTCCATAAATTGTTGGTGACAATGCAGAATCGTTTCGTTACCGAGGGCGGCATCAAGGAACGCATGTACCAGAGCCGCGTCAAGTATCGCGAATCTTAGCTCTTTTTATAGAACTATCTCCCTTTTGCCGTCACGGTTTTTACCTGTGGCGGCAAAGTTTTTTTTGTGGATTGGAATTTTATTCGTAATTTTGCAGTCGCTTACGAGAGTAAAGTGTAAGCAGTAAGCAAGAAAAGCATTGTAATTGTCCTTACTTGTAAATTCGGCAAAAATTCATGAAGGAGGACGGAGCAATTATGCTTTCGCTTGATTGTGTATGCTATATCCATAGCATAATCTTCAGGCGTGAGAGAAAGTTCCATATCCCGTTCCTTCAAAGGTGTTTGCCGATACCTACAAGTAGACGGACATGAGCACATAACCTCATGCCTTTTCTTATTGTATAAAATAATGCTTCCGTTGGAGGGTCGGGAATATTTGAAAAAAATGGAAAAGAAAAACTATGAAAAACCACGATTGACAGTGGTGGAGTTTAAAATGGAAGAAGGTTATGCGGGAAGTGGAGATCGGAAGGGCCTCGGCATGTGTAGTGGCGGAGACCAAGAGCTGGAAGGCCGTACATTTGGTGGTAACTGGGGCGGAAACGAATGGTAAAATAGAAAGGAGCAATGACAATGAAAAGGAACTGTATATTTTTTACCGCTGTAATCTGTGCTTCAATGATGTTCGGTGGATGTGAAAAAGAAACCGAGGACGAATTTGTTCCTGCAAATGCTTTACGATTAACTGCAGAGGGACATGTTGACTACGGAACGAAGCATTTCGTGGACGGAAATGATGTAATGTGGATTGATGAATGGGTGAAAATCAATGGGCTGAGGTACCAAGTGACGGTAACGGATGATGGCAAGGCCTATATTGACAGATCTACAAATGGCAGTGCGTCGGCATCCGATTTAGTAGGGACTGCTGTTTATGGCTATTATGGACCTAACATTGTGACTGGTGATGGTATGACGACAACTCCAACTGTTAAGATTCCAAATGAGTATTGGACTGGATATGGGACTGTAGGTTTGCAACAAATCCAGATGCCGATGGTTGCGTATAACCCCACAGCAGGCTCTACTATTCAGTTTAAACATTTGTCTGCGGCTGTCAATGTGATGCTATGGAATGCGACCGATATTACTCTTACCATTGATTCCCTTGTTTTGAAAACAGCTAACTATCGTATCAATGGGGACATCGTCCTTGATTTGACAGCAGCCAATTACAATATTGGGACCTATTCGGCTTCTACATCGGCAGAGAGAAAGGTTAAGGCAAGTGTATCGCCATGGCTTGATTTGCCAGCAGGTGACAGAAGCAAAAGTTTTCAGATTCCCATTCTGCCCATAGGTGAGGATGACCTCACTATAGAGGTGTACTGTCATAATAAAAATGACCAATCTGAAAAAATGAGATATCATTATACGAGTAGTACACCGGCTTTGGCCCGAAATGAGATGCTTACCGCCAAGGTGAAGCTCGATTTGGAAGGAAGAATGGCGCATGTGGTGAACATTTCTACAATATCCCAAGACTATACCGTGCAAGAAGGGGACGTTTTGACAGGTGTGTCACAATCCCAAAGTTATGGCATTACAGTTCCAGATGGGACAACGTTCACTCTTAAAGATGCAGACTTTACCTATGTCCAGATTATCTGTGAGGGTGATGCCACCATTGTTGTGGAAGGCTCGAATAAACTCAGAAATTGTGGCACCCGCATAAACTATGCCCCCTTGATTTTTGTGCCGGAAGAATCCACACTTACCATAAGAGGAGATGGATCTTTGTCGGCCAATGGTAGTAGCAGCGGAGCGGCTATTGGATGCCACTGGAACTGGACGAGGGATTATGGTAGATGTGGCAATATTGTAATTGAAAGTGGTGATATTTCGGTCGAAAGTTCAGCTATGCCGGCTATAGGAGGAAAATATTGCGGAAACATCTCGCTTCTTGGTGGGAACATTACAGCGATAACAAGTGCTTCAGGAGCACCAGCAATAGGATGTTCGGAGGGAGGCTCTTGTGGTGATATTACTATATCAAGCAATGTTAAGAGTGCTACAATGAGAATATATTCGGGGAATACTCCAATATATATTGGTGCAGGGTCGAATGGAACTTGTGGAACGGTGACAATCGATGGTGTTGAGGATGCTACGCCTTCAAGCGCATTCCCACACTTTACTTCCACAATTTTGACGACCAGTCGCACAAACGACACTTGGACTTTGTCTCGCAATTAATCATCCTAGATACGCGATATCACATATTACTCGAAGCTACGCAAAGAAAAATGATTGCGTAAGCTTCGAGTAATTCGCAAATAATCTGTATGATAACGCCTGCGTAGCTTCGCTAAATTCGTTAAATTCGCCGTTTTTTTTCATGTGTCTGCGTATATGTCAAAAACATTTCGTATCTTTGCATTTTATTAGAAAACAAATAATAATAACAAAGATATGATAGCAAAAGAATTACTCAATCCCCGCAGCATCGTTATCTGCGGTGCTTCCAGTGATGTACATAAACCCGGCGGCAAGTCGCTGAAGAACCTCTTGGAGAGCCCCTTCAAGGGCCAGGTCTACGCCGTGAACCCCAAAGAGACCGAAGTGCAGGGCGTGAAATGCTACGCCAAGGTCGAGGACCTGCCGCAGGTGGACTGCGCTATCCTCTGCATCGCCGCCAAGTTCTGCGCCCAGACGGTCGACGTGCTGGCCAAGGAGAAGGGCTGCAAGGGCTTCATCATCGTCAGCGCCGGTTTCTCGGAGGAGAGCCACGAGGGCGCCGAAATCGAGAAGCACATCGTCGACACCATCAACAGCGTCGGCGGTTCGCTTATCGGCCCCAACTGCACCGGCTTCCTCAACGTGAACTATGCCGGCTGCTTCGACACCCCCATTCCTCCGCTCGACCCCAAGGGTGTGGACTTCATCACCGGTAGCGGTGCCACCGCCGTGTTCATCAAGGAATACGGTATGAGCAACGGCCTCAAGTTCAATAGCGTGTGGGCTGTGGGTAACAGCGCCCAGCTGGGTATCGAGGATGTGCTGGAGCACCTCGACGAGACATTCGACCCCGAGAAGTCGAGCCACGTCATCATGCTCTATATGGAGAAGATTGGCGACCCGCAGCGCCTGCTCAAGCATAGCCGCAGCCTCATCAACAAGGGCTGCCACATTGCCGCCATCAAGAGCGGTGGCAGCGCCGCTGGCAGTCGTGCCGCCTCGAGCCACACCGGTGCCCTGGCCACCAACGACGCCGCCGTCGACGCCCTGTTCCGCAAGGCCGGTATCGTGCGCTGCCAGAACCGTCAGGAGCTGACCACCGTCTGCGCCGTCTTCATGTATCCCGAGCTGAAGGGCAAACGCTGCGCCGTCATCACCCACGCCGGCGGTCCCGCCGTGATGCTGACCGACGTGCTGTCGAACGGCGGCATGGAGGTCCCCTCGCTGAAAGAGCATCCCGCCAGCCCCGCCCTGCTCGAGAAACTCTTCGGCGGCTCCTCGGTGGGTAACCCCATCGACTTCCTCGCCACCGGCACCGCCGAGCAGCTTGGCTATATCATCGACACCGTCGAGAACGAATATACCGACATCGACTTCTCCGTCGTCATCTTCGGTTCGCCGGGATTGTTCAGCAACAAGGAGGTCTACGACCTGCTCGACCAGAAGATGCGCACCTGCAAGAAACCCATCTTCCCCGTGCTGCCGAGTATCATCAACGTGAAGAGCGAGATTGAGGACTTTATCGCCAAGGGCAACATCAACTTCCCCGAGGAGTGCGTCCTGGGTAACGCCCTCGTGAAGGTCTACCATACTCCCAAGCCCCAGCCCGAGAACGTGGAGCTGCCGAAGATTGACGTGGCCCGTATCCGCAAGACCGTGGAGCGCTGCAAGGACGGCTACATGGAGATTGCCGACTACAACGAGCTGCTCGACGCCGCCGGCATCAGCCGCAAGAAGAGCGTCGAGGTGAGCAAGAAAGAGGACGCCCTGGCCTTCGCCAAGGAGGTGGGCTGCTCGAAGGATGTGCCCCTCGTGATGAAGGTCGTCGGCCCGCTGCACAAGAGCGACGTGGGCGGCGTGACCCTCGGTGTGAAGGACCTCGACACCGTGGCCCAGGAGTTCGACCGTCTCATCGTCATTCCCGAGACCTATGCAGTGGAGATGTACCCGATGCTCGACGGTACCGATGTCTACATTGGCGCCATCCGTGACGAGAAGTTCGGCCACCAGATTTTCTTCGGATTGGGCGGCATCTTCATCGAGGTGCTCAAGGACGTGCAGAGCGCCCTGGCTCCCATCACCGCCGCCGAGGCCAAGGAGATGCTCAAGCAGCTCAAGGGCTACAAGATTCTCCAGGGTGTGCGTGGACAGGAGGGCGTGAACCTCGACCTCTATGCCGAGCAGGTGGCCCGCGTGAGTGCCCTGGTGCAGGCCGCTCCCGAGATTGCCGAGATGGACCTCAACCCGCTGCTGGGCAACCCGCGCTACGTCACCGCCGTCGATGCCCGCATCCGCCTCGAAAAATAAGAATACAACAAGCTATGAAAAAGTTATTGTCAATAATCTGTCTGATAGTGGCCTTGTCGTTTGGCGGCAAGGCCACCGGTCAGCTCAGTGTCAACGCTGCCTACATCCATCAGAGCCACACTTTCTTCTACCAGAAGGATGCCACCGATGGACTCTTCGACAGCGAGGCATATCTGAACGGCGGCATGGTTGGCGTGTCGCTCAACACGCCCATCTTCGGACAGGTCGGCCTTGCCCCCGGTGCCTACCTCAGCTTCGCCTCGGCCAAGCAGACACTCGCCGACACCACTGACTTCTCCACCTCCAATGTCAACATCAAGGTTCCTTTCTATCTGAATTTCAAGATTCCGCTGGGAAGGACTGCCGACATCCTGGTGTTCGGTGGCCCCGTGTTCAACCTGGGTCTCTCCACCTTGGCCAACTACAAGAAAGTGGCCGACCAGATGGATGTCCATTTCGACATGGGCGGCACCGTCGGCGCGGGAATCCAGCTTATGCGCTTCCGCTTTTATGTCGGCTACAATGTCGGTCTCATCGACCGCGAGGACTTCTCGCTGGCCAACAAGGAATCGGTGAAGAAAGCCTGGGAGGGCAGCACCCTCTTCGCAGGAATCGGTGTGACGCTTGGCCACATGGATTGAGAGATACCATTGCAAAAGAAAAGCCGGAACCATTGGTTTCGGGCTTTTTTGTTATCGGGAGAACGTCAAGGGCTCTCCGTGGTCGACGTTGTCTTTTCCGTTGACCCACACACGCTCGATGTGGGTGTGGAAGATCTGTCCCTCGAGGGGACTCCAGCCACACTTATATAATAATGATTCGCGCGTGATGGTCTCCTCCACGCCCGTACGCACCAGCACGAGGTCGGCTTTGTAGCCCTTGCGGATGAATCCGCGTCCCTCGATGCCGAAGAGCAGGGCGGGGTTGTGGCACATCTTCGAGATTAAAGTTGAAAGTTGAAAGTTGAGAGTTGAAAGTTTCTCGGTCAGTTCTTCGGAACTATCCACTTTCCACTTCTCGCTTTCCACACCAAACACGGCCTCGAGCATCATCTGCAGCGAGTGCTGGATGCTGGGGATGCCGCTGGGTGCGTCGAAGTAGGGCTTCATCTTGGCCTCGAGAGGGTGGGGGGCATGGTCGGTGGCGATGGTGTCGATGAGGTCGTCCTCGAGGGCGGCCCACAGCGCCAGCCGGTCGTCGTTGGTCTTGATGGCGGGGTTGCACTTGATTTTGTTGCCCAGCTCGGCATAGTCGCGGTCGTCGAACCACAGGTGGTTGGGCGTTACCTCGGCAGTGATGCGCTTCTGCGAGAGGTCGAAATTACTCAGCAGCGAGAGCTCGGTGGCTGTCGAGATGTGCGCCACGTGGAACCGCGTGCCGTATTTGCGGGCGCGCTCGATGGCGTGGTAGGTGCTCAGGAAGCAGGCTTCGTTGTTGCGAATCTTGGGGTGAAGGGCTGCGGTCTCCTCGGAGGTACCTTGAAACTCGCGCTTGGCGTTCAGCAGGTTGGCCTGGACCACCTCCTCCTGCTCGCAGTGCGCCACGATGAGTTTCTTGGCGTCGCGGAACAGGTGGTCGAGCTGCTCGGGGTTGTTCACCAGCATGTTGCCCGTGCTCGAGCCGAGGAAGAGCTTGATGGCGGCATAGCGCTTGGGGTCGATGGCCAGCAGGTCGTCGATGTTGTCGTTGGTGGCGCCGAGCATGAAGCCATAGTTGACGGCCGAATCGCGTGCCGCCAGAGCCTCCTTGACCTCCAGCGCCTCCATCGTGGTTGTCAGCGGCTTGGTGTTTGGCATGTCGACAACGGAGGTCACGCCGCCGGCCCGCGCCGCACGGCTCTCGCTGTAGAAGGTGCCCGCGGGGTTCTCGGAGTTCCCGCCGTCGCGGAAATGAACATGGGTATCGATTACCCCGGGCAAAAGCAAAAGACCTTTTGCTTCAATTATTTCAGAATAATCGGAATATTCTGAGTATTCTGAGTTTTCGGAATTTTCCGGGTTCTCCGAAATCTCGGCGATTTTGTCGTCTTCGATGACGACTGAGCCAACAAAAATGCGACCCTCGTTGACGATGGTCGCATTATGAATCAGTGTTTTCAAAATTCTTAATTCTTAATTCTTAACTCTTAATTCCTTCAGAACCTCTTTCCTTCGGCCCAGCGGCGGCCGGCCATGGCGGCTTCGGCCGGGGTGTTGAACTGGTTTTTCACCACAAACTGGCCTGTGTGGTCGATGCAGCCCCATTTGCCGTCCATCTTGGCGGGGGCCACGCGGTCGTTCCATACGTTCATGAACAGCTTGGCATCCTCGAGCGTGGGTTTGATGACCCATTCGCCTTCATAGTCCACATAGCCCCAACCCTGTGTGCCGGGGTCCATGATGGGGTAGAGCCAGTGGCCCAGCTCCTGATGGGTGTCCCACTCGTTGCCGGCCAGCCAGGCTTCGTGGCTGAGGTTGAAGACATTGCGCGAGAGGTATTCGCCCGTGTCGCTGATGACCATCCAGTAGCCGTCGAACTTGGCGGTGGCGAAGAGTCCGGTGTCGTTGGCGAAATGCGAGGCATCCTCGAAGATGGGTTGGATGCGCCATTCGCCGCTCCAGTCCACCCAGCCCCATTTGCCGTCCTTGGGGTTGGTCACCGGCAGACGCCAGCCTTCCAGCGTGCGGCCGTGCTCATACTGGCGCAGGGCATATTCGGCGTCCTCCTGGCTGAAGAAGATGAAGTTCGACACCACCTCGCCGTTGCGGTTGATGTTGCCCCAGCGGCCTTCCTGCTTCACCTGGGTGAACTCGTAGCAGTTGTCGTCGCCGAAAGGCACCTTGTCGCTGTACAGTGGCGGCACGGCCCAGCGGCCCAGGTAGTCCACAAAGCCCCAGAGGCCCGTGGTGGGGTTGGTCACGGCGGTGCGCCACTTGTAGTAGTTGCGGCCTATGGCCCACTGTGCGCCGGCCTCCTCGGCCTGCTCGGCGGTGAGGAAAATATTGTTGATAACCAGCACTCCGCGGCCGTCGATGCAGCCCCAGCGGCCTTCCTTCTTCACCGTGGCGTAGCTCTTCGGGTCCTTGCCCTGGTGGGGGTTGACGGTCTCGTAGACGGGTTGGTACTTCCAGCGGCCGTAATAGTCGACAAAGCCCCAGCGGCCATCGGCCTGGTTGCGTGCGGGATAGACCCATTTGCCCGGCTCGCTCATAATCTCCCACTCGTGACCCGCCTCGCGTGCCACCTCCTTGGTGGGGAAGATGTTGCGGCAAATCATGTTGCCGTCCACATCGATGCAGCCCCAATGGCCGTCGTACTTCACGGGAGCCCATTTTCGGGCCTCGCCCTCAAACTCGCCGGCGCGCTGGTACTTGGGTGCTATCTTCCACGTACCATTGTCGTTCTTATATCCGAAACATTGCAGAGAACTCTCATAGACAAGCTTTTGCGCCTCTGAGGCACTGGCTGCCAGCAGGACAGCGAGGAGTATATATATACCGCGTTTCATTATATTATTGTTTCAAATTTCAAAATGCAAAAATACGAAGTTTTTGCGAATTGGCCAAAAAAACATTTCCCCGCCTGCGGCGGAAATCCTTGAAATCTTGGAAATTCAGCCGATTATGTCCTTTCATCGCTGTGGCCGATAAAATCTTGGAAATTCGTTTTAATCCCTGATTCTTTTAGATTTCCACGATTTTGAGCGACCCATTGTTGGGAAAAAAATTTCTGAAAAATATTTCCACGATTTCCACGATTTCGCGAAGCGGGAAATATTGCCTAAACCCGTACTTTGTCCCTACCAAAACCCTACCAACTCCTTACCAACTCCTACCACGGTAGGAGATGATAGGTCGTTGATAGGGTTAAAATGGGTCGTTTTAACGTCCTTTAACAAAGTTTACTGGCGGTTGACAATGACTTTCCAGAATCCTCCCCCCAAAAAAAATTGGTCAAATCAAAAATAATTTGTATTTTTGCATCTCCGTTATTAGTGATGCTCAATGCAATATAAAATCTGATGATTATGAGAAGAATATTATTATTGTTTCTGTTGCTGTTACAGATTGGCACCATATATGCTCAGAAGGATACAGTCCGGTATGGGGACCCGTGGTATCTTTTCTCTCCGCTTTTGCCCCAGTCTACGTATACTATGGATAACGATTATGACTACTCTGGTCATTATTATTATCCTAGATGTTTGCAGATTTATCCCAACGTTGATGATAAAACGCCAGTATATGGCATTGCAATAGTGGCAGATACTATTATTGGGAAAATCAGGCCATCGGATATACAATCAAGGTTTAAGGCTATTCTTTTCGACTCTATCGCAGAAGAGAATCAAGGTGTCGGGATGATGCGTATTATCCATGTGGAAGAGATTGATTCCGTTTCATTCAATCCATACACTCGTCTGAGCCGTTTTGAGTATCAATATAATTATGAACGACAAGAAGGAACACCTAGTCTTTTTAATCCGGGAACGCGCGTATATCCCTGTTTTGAATTTTATTTCGATACTCCACAAGTGGTATACGGGGACAATATATGTGTTGGACAAAAATATGATATCTCAGAGACTTGGACCTGGGATAGAGAATGGCATTTTGTAAACAGGTTTATTCATGACTCCTCTTCCGTTTCATTTTATTATTCTATTACCCAAGAGCCTGGGAAATTTGTTGGTTTTGCAGGATATAATGGTATTGCGCCCTTCCCTGCTGCGAGCTATGCTCAATTCAATTGGGGAGGACTGTTCCCGATAGTGAAGTTGCGCTGCACGCGGCCCCGACAGGTGCATGAGACGGAGCGTGGGAGCGACCGCCTCACCATAGCTTGGCAGGGGCATGACGAGACCTCGGACTTCCAGGTGAGAATCTATGCTGCGGGCACCCCGGCCGACAGTGTCGACCCTGTCGATGTGTCGGGCACTTCCTATATATTCACGGAACTCGTGCCGGATGTCAACTACCTGTACAGCGTGCGCAAGCGCTGCCACTATGCTACCGATAGCTATGATACCATTGTGTACAGCGAGTGGTATCCTCCGCAGCAGCTCCGTCTGGTGGGCATCGATGAAGTTGGCGCTCCCCGTTTCAGCCTCAGCCCCAATCCTGCCAGTGAGACTGTCGTGGTGACCTTTGCGAAGCCCGCGGATGGCTGCCGGATGGAACTTTATGACGCCTCGGGTCGGCAGGTCGACAGCCAGGCAGTAGCGGATGGAGCCACCACGGCCACGCTCGATGTCCGCCGTCATGCCGCGGGCGTGTACCTCCTCAAGACGGTGTCTCCCGCAGGTGCCACCGTGCGCAAGCTGGTTGTGCGTTGACACGGCGGAATGAAATTTTTTTCTCGCGGTATTGTTTTTTTTCGTATTTTTGCACTTTCAAAAAATTAATAAAAAACAATTAAACAATTTATACCTATGACGAAATTTGATCCCGCAACCGCCATCCAACGCATCGATGGCCGCGACGCCAACCGTGGCGTGAACCCCGCAATCTGCGACAGCGCCACCTTCACCTTCCCCGAGGCACACCTCATGACCGAGACCTTCCACGGCGAGACCGAGGGCTACTTCCTCTACAGCCGCCACTGGAATCCCTCGAACCTCGCCCTCTGCCAGCGCCTCGCCGCCATGGAAGGCACCGAGATGGCTTGGGTGACTGGCAGCGGTCTGGCCGCCATCACCAGCGCCCTGCTCCACGAGGTGAACGCCGGCGACCACATTGTGGCCAGCATGACCACCTACGGCGGCACCTTCGCCTTCATGGCCAACTACCTGAAGAAGTTCAACGTGAACACCACCTTCGTGAATATGCAGAACCTCGACGCCGTGAAGAATGCCCTCGCCGAGCACCCCAACACCAAGGTTGTCTACACCGAGACCATGAACAACCCCCTGCTCCGCATCGCCAACATTCCCGAACTGAGCAAGATGGCCCATGCCGCCGGTGCCAAACTCATCGTCGACAACACCTTCACCCCCATGATTTTCAGCCCCTGCCGTCTGGGTGCCGATGTCACCGTCTACTCGATGACCAAGTACATCAACGGTACGAACGACTGCGTGGCCGGTGCCATCTGCGGCAGCGCCGAGTATATCAACAGCTTGATTGATGTGAACAACGGCACCTGCATGCTCCTCGGTCCCGTGCTGGATCCCATGCGCAGCGCCTCCATCAACAAGAACCTCCACACCCTCCACATCCGCATGAAGAAGCACGGCGAGAACGCCATGTACCTGGCCAAGCGCTTCAAAGAGGTGGGCTTCAAGTACAACTACCCTGGTCTGCCCGAGCATCCCGACTACGAGTTGTTCTGCTCGATGATGAACGAGGGCTACGGCTTCGGCGGCATGATCAGCATCGACATGGGTACTGCCGACCGCGCCAGCAAGATTATGGAGCTCATGCAGCAGAAGGGCGTGGGTTACCTGGCCGTTTCGCTGGGCTACTTCAAGACCCTCTTCAGCAACAGCGGCAAGAGCACCAGCTCCGAGGTTCCCGAGGACATCCAGAAGGAGATGGGCATGAGCGAAGGTCTCATCCGCTTCAGCATGGGTCTTGACAACGACATCGAGGCTACCTTCCAACTGATTAAGGAGAGCGTCGACGCTTTCAATAAATAAGAGACAAATTGGTTTGAGGTTTAGGGTTTAAGGTCTAAGGGACGCGTGCCGTCTCTGGCTTTAAACCTTAAACCTTAAACTTTAACCCTTAAACCTTATGAAAAAGATAGCAGTTATTCTCAGCGGTTGCGGCAACCGCGACGGCAGCGAGCTGCAGGAGAGCCTGTCGCTGCTGCTGGCCATCGACCGCAAGGGCTGGCAGTACCAGTGCTTCGCCCCCGAAGGGCTGTTCGAGGTGGTGCCCCACGTCGACGTGCAGGACGAGGAGGAGGAAGGCACCGTGCTCGACATGGAGCAGAGAGACATCTTCGTCGAGAGTGCCCGCATCGCCCGCGGCAACCTGCTGCCGTTGGAGGACTACAAGCCCGCCGACTATGACGCCCTGGCGCTGCCCGGCGGCATGGGTGCCGCCCGCAACCTCTCGACCTTTGCCTTCGACGGCCCGAGGATGGAGGTGGTCGACAGCGTGGCCGACGCCATCCTCGAGACCTTCCGCGCCCACAAGCCCGTGGTGGCCATGTGCATAGCCCCCATGGTGGTGGCCAAGGTGCTGGGCCGCTACGAGGTGGAGCTCACCCTCGGCCCCGGCGACGGCTCGGAACCCAACACGCCTGCCGGCGTGGCCAAGGGCTTCGGCTGCCGCCTGAAGGTTTGCGGCCCCACCGACGTATGCGTCGACAGCGAGCACAAGGTGCTCACCACGCCCGCCTATATGGCTGCCACGCATATCAGCGAGATATTCGACGGCGCCGCCAACATGGTGGACGAACTGGAGAAGATGATATAAAAAAAAGCCTCCGCAATCGTGGAGGCTTTTCTTTTCAGCAAGTACTTTATTTTGCTTCGGCGAGGCCGATGTATTTGTCAATCTCGGGGTACTCGGTGCTGGTGGGATAGTTGGTCTTCACCTGATTGAAGAGGTCGAGGGCTTTGGCGTTGTCGGTGCCGAGGTAGCAGAGACCGGCTTTGAGGAGGGCGGCGGGAGAGGTGATGTCGTTCTCGTTGGTCTCGGCGGCCTTGATGTAGAGTTTGGCGGCTTCGTCGAACTTCTGCTGCTCGGCGAGGGCGTCGGCCTCACCCATGATGGCGAGGGGTTTGGTGTAGAGATCCTTGCCATTGTAGTCGCTGAAGAACTTGGCGGCCTCGTCGTATTTACCGAGACGCAGGCTGGCGATACCGGCATAGAGCTTGGCCAGTTTGCCGGCCTTGGTGCAGCCGTAGTTGTCGATGACGGAGAGGAATCCGGGGTTGGTGCCGTCGCCGTCGAGGGCGGTCTGGTAGTCGCCGTTGTCGAAATAGTTCTCGGCATAGAAAATGGCTTCGGCGGCCCTGTTCTCGCGCGGGGCTTTGTAGAACTTGAAGTAGCAGAAGATAATCAGGGCCACGGCCACGATGATACAGGCCACGGTGATGATGGTCTTCTGGTTCTTCTGGATGAACTCTTCATAGCGATTGATGACATTCGCCATCTCGGTGTTTTTTTCTTCTAATTGCTCTTTCATTATGAATAACTTTTATATTTTTCCAACTAAAATTCGGGTTGCAAAATTACAAATTTTTTATGAATTGGAGAATAAAAATGAAAATTGGTCGGGAAAAAATGGAAAACGGAGTTTATGGTGTAGTTTTTTTATTATTGATAATCAAATGATTGTAAAATATTTGTTAAAAAAAGCAAAAAAAAATTTTTTCCGTAAATATATTTTACATATCTTTGCAAGTTGAAAAATGTGTGTTTGAAAAGAGTAAATTGCAATTTGTTAACCGAAAGAAAAAACAATAAATACGATGGATACTAGAACCAAATATCTGGGGCTGAACCTGAAAAGCCCGATTGTTGTCGGCAGTTGCGGACTGACCTCCGATGTGGACAAAATGGTCGAAATGGAGAAAGCCGGTGCCGGTGCCGTGGTGCTGAAATCGGTCTTCGAGGAGCAGATTATCTACGATATCAAGCGCAACACCCATATTGTGGCCCCGACCGACAATTATGGCGACAGCTACGAGTACATTGCCGCCCATGTGGCCGACGACTCGCTGAACAAGCACTTCCAGATGATTCGCGAGGCCAAGAAGCGCCTCACCATCCCGGTGATAGGCTCCATCAACTGCTTCTCCTACGAGAACTGGCTCACCTATGCCAAGAAGTTCCAGGAGGCCGGTTGCGACGCCCTCGAGCTCAACATGGCCATTCTGCCTTACGAGACCTCGCTGTCGTCCGACGATGTGGAGCGCACCTTCAACCAGATTATCAACACCCTGCGCAAGACCCTCTCCATCCCCATTAGCATCAAGGTGGGCACCTACTTCACCGACATGGCCAAGCAGATGCAGCAACTCAGCTGGATGGGCATCCAGGGCGTGACTATGTTCAACAAGAGCATCCAGGTGGATATCGACACCGAGAAGGAGACCCTGATGAACGCCTCGTTCCTGTCGAACCCCGACGAGATTCACAACACCCTGCGCTGGGTGGCCATCCTGAGCAAGAAGATGCGTTGCGACATCTCGGCCTCGACGGGTGTCTACAGCGCCGACGACGTGGTGAAGATGCTGTTGGCCGGAGCCACGACGGTGCAGGTGGTCAGCTGCCTCTACAAAAACGGCATCGACACCCTCCGCGAGCTCAACGGCGGCCTGGTGGCCTGGATGGAGAAGAAGGGTTACGAGAGCGTTGACAAGTTCCGCGGCAAGCTCGCCGTACACCCCAACGACAAGGCTTCTGTGGCCATGCGTACCCAGTTTATGAAATACTTCGCCGAGATAGTATAACACAACCAACCAATTCAATATTCATTAAACAAAATTACAACTATGGACCAGCAAGAAGAAAGAACCGTCAGCTTTTTCCGCTTCGAAGACCTGCGCGTCTACGCCAAAGCCACCGACTATGCTACCTGGGTGACAACCCAGATGGGGGCCCCTCGCACGGAAAGCGAGAAAACCCTCGCCGCCTCATTCTGTCACTCCTCTTTCGACATTGCGCTTAACATTGCCGAGGGTTCGAGCCGCAGCAAGAGCCAGTTCGACCACTACCTGAAAATTGCCAAGACGGCCATCCGCGAATGCGTGGTGTATACTGAGGTGGCCCACAACCTGGGCCTGATGAACGAGGAGCAATACAACCAGTCGCGCGAGTACCTCATGGAGCTTACCCGCATGCTCGGTGCCCTCATCATCTCGCTCCAGCGCTCGGCCGAGCGTCGCAACGAGCAGGCCGAGGAAGAACAGGGCGACCCCTACTCAAACGACATGTCTTATTAATACCACTGCATGAATCCTAAATTATCAGATTTAAAATACACAGAGACCGGCAATTTCTTTCTAATTGCCGGTCCTTGTGTGATAGAGGACCGCGAAAACCCCTTCGAGGTGTGCCAGCGGCTGGTCGAGATTACCGACCGTCTGCACATTCCTTTTGCCTTCAAGGCTTCCTACCGCAAGGCCAACCGCTCGAGCGTCAACTCGTTCACCGGCATCGGCGACTGCGAGGGTCTCGAACTCCTTGCCGAGGTGCGCGAACGTTTCCATGTCCCTGTGGTCACCGACATCCACTCGGAGGCCGAGGCCGAGATGGCCGCCGCCTACGTCGACGTGTTGCAGATTCCCGCTTTCCTCTGCCGTCAGACCGAACTCCTGCATGCCGCCGCCAAGACCAGCAAGTGCGTCAACGTCAAGAAGGGTCAGTTCCTCTCGCCCGAGGCCATGAAGCAGGTCTCCGACAAGATGCGCGCCTTCGGCTGCGAGAACTTCATGCTCACCGAGCGCGGCACCACCTTCGGCTACCAGGACCTGGTGGTCGACTTCCGCGGTGTGCCCACCATGCAGCAGAACCGCGTCCCCGTGGTGGTCGACATCACCCACTCGCTCCAGCAGCCCAACCAGAGCGCCGGTGTCACCGGTGGACGCCCCGACATGATTGAGACCATTGGCCGCGCCGCCATCGCCGTGGGTGCCGACGGCATCTTCATGGAGACACACCCCGACCCCGCACGCGCCAAGAGCGACGGCGCCAACATGCTGCGCCTCGACCTGGCCGAGAAACTGCTCGAACATTTGACAGCTATCAGAAAAACAATAAACAACCTAGGATAACCTAAGATAACCTAGGATAACCTAGGAAAGCCCAGGACTTCCTAGGAAAACCCAAAAAATCATGCAACTCAACCTCACAAAACCCATCGTCTTCTTCGACCTCGAGACTACCGGCGTCACCGTCGGCCACGACCATATCGTCGAAATCTGCCTCCACAAGGTGATGCCCGACGGCACCACCGACACGCGCGTCGAGCGCGTCCGTCCCGTCGATGCCAACGGCAACACCGTGCATATCCCCGAGATGACCACCGCCATCCACGGCATCACCGATGCCGATGTCAAGGACAAGCCCTCGTTCCGCGAGCTGGCTCCCAGCTTGCTGGAGTATATCGGCGATGCCGACCTCGCGGGCTATAACAGCAACAAATTCGACGTGCCGCTGCTCGTGGAGGAGTTCCTCCGCGCGGGCATAGACTTCGACCTCAAGTGCCGCCACCTCGTCGACGTGCAGAACATCTTCCACCAGATGGAGCAGCGGACACTTGTGGCCGCCTATAAGTTCTACTGCGGGAAAGACTTGGAGAATGCCCACAGTGCCGCCGCCGACACCATCGCCACCTACGAGGTGCTCCAGGCGCAGCTCGACCGCTACCAGGGCGTCGACTACAAGGACCGCTCCGGCAAGGTCTCGCAGCCTGTTGTCAACGACATGGCCGCCCTCAGCGACTTCACCGCCAACCGCCAGTGGGCCGACCTCGTGGGACACATCGGCTACGACGCCCAGCACCGCGAGATTTTCAACTTCGGCAAGCACAAAGGCGAGACGGTGGAAAATGTCTTCGAGAAGGAACCGTCCTACTACGACTGGATGATAAAGAGCGACTTTCCGCTCTCCACCAAGAAACTCATCACCGAAATCTGGGACCGCAAGAAGCAGCGCAAGCTCGACCAACTGAAAGCCCACTTCGGCAACAAATAAAAAAAGAAAAGAGGCACCCGCGAGGGTGCCTCTCTTTTTTTGTCAGAACGTGAACCTGAGGCCGAAGCTGTGGATGTTGCCGGCCTCGGCCGAGGGTCGGTAGGTGGGCAGGAGGTCGACGAAGAAGTCCATCCGCATGGACATCAATACGGGGAGTTTGATGCCTACCGTGAGGCGCAACTGGAAGGTCGAGAGGTCGCGCACTTTCTCGCTGTCGCTCTTGAAGTGGTCGTGACTGTTGAGCCACGTGGTTTTGAATCCCTGGCCGAGTTGCAGCATAGGGGTGAGGCCGATGTGGACATTGCTGATGAAGTGCTTTGCTATGTGGTTTTTCACCGAGTAGCCCATCTGGATGGGGATGCCGAAGAAGTTGTTCCAAAGAATCTGGTACTGCCGGTTGTCGGTAGGGGTGGTGGCGAGTTGCAGGTGGTGGTCGGCGGGCTCCACGTCGTTGGTTAGGAAGCGTCCTTCCATGCCCATGGTCCATCCGAAGTTGAACCACAGCCGGTTGGTGAA
Source organism: Bacteroidales bacterium UBA2939 (assembly GCA_002349055.1). Taxonomy (GTDB): domain Bacteria; phylum Bacteroidota; class Bacteroidia; order Bacteroidales; family P3; genus Colimorpha. The sequence goes on from DECD01000026.1 coordinate 68,659, forward strand.
GTAGATTTCGTTGGACATCAGCGTGAGGGAGACGTGGGCACCGAAGTTGCTGTTGAAGGGAGAGTTGGTGTGGTGGTCGAAGTAGTTGGTGACGCCGAAAGCGAAGCCGCCGGTGAGCATGTGCAATTGGTCTTTGATCCAGCGGTTGGCGGTCTTTACCTCGATTTTTTCGTTCTTCTCGGCCAGCTCGGGCAGGTTGCCGTAGGACTCGGGATGTCGCACGCAGTTGAGATGAATGGCTTTGCTGTCGTCGATGTTGACGGTGCTGTACTTCTTGGTGCTAATCGTGATTTTGTTGCCATCCAGGGTGCCGATGTAGAGGTTGGCCATTGTGTCGACGGCGACGTAGAGAGGACGTTCGGCGTACAGCACACGCACATCGAGGCGCGAAGTGGGATAGAGCATCATTTCATGCCAGTATTTTGAGGAGGTGAAGGCGAGACTGTCGGAACTGGCGCTGGCACCGTTCTCCAGGCGCAAGTAGGTCAACGGGCGGCTGTGGTGGATTTCCACGCGGGTGCCGTGGGGCATGAATTTGTTGTCCTTCAGCGTGAACCAGCCGTCTTTAAGTGTACAGATTTCGGGCTCGTTGCCTTCGGCGAAGTAGTATTCGCAGGGTGTGACGATGACGACGGAGTTGAGGGTGTCGTGGATGAGGCGGATGTCCCAGCCGCTGCCGAGTTCCATCTGCTCAATGTTGCCTTCGAGGCGCTGCTCCACTTCGTAGCGTTTCTGTGCCGTTGCCACCAGCGCGGCGAGGCAGAGGGTGAGGGTGAGGATTGTTTTCTTCATAATGGAAAGGATTATTTGATTATAAGGGCAAATGATTTTGTAATGGTGTCTTTGGGGAAGAGGTTGATGGCGAGCTCCTGGCTGTTGTAGGAGGGTCGTGCGCAGCCTTTCTCACAGGCGAGGTTGCCTGAGGTGCGTCGCATGACGCGAGGAGTGGAAGGGGTGTCGATAGGGGTGTTGGTGGGTTCGGTTTGAGTAATGGTAATATCCGGGATTTCTGCCACTACCAGAGTTTGCTCAATGGGTTCAACATTTGCAATCTCTTCGCTGTGGATTGTTTTGCGAGTGTGCCGTACCGCAGGGATTGGTTGAGGTTTGTCCTCCTCGGGCATCGTCTCTTCGATGACTATCGGCGAAAAACTGTCGGCTTGTGCCACCAGCAGGGGCGTGCTTTCGGGTTGGCGTAAGAGGGTGGGCAGGGCTATCAGGAGCAGCACGACGGCTGCCGCTGCCGCTCCGAACCACACCGGCCACAAGCGACGCGAGCTTTCCACCTTCCGCTTTCCGCTTTCCACTTCCATCATCCGGCGCAGTTCCTCCTGACGGCGGCGGTTTGCCTCGCTGGTGCGCTTGGCGGCGAACAGTTCTTGTAATTCTTTATCTTCCATGGTTCATCATTGTTTTCAGATTGCTTATGGCACGCGAGAGGGTGGTGTAGACGTTGGCCGAGGTCATACCCAGCTGCCGTTGCATCTCGTCGTGGCTCATCTCTTTCAGGTATTTCATCTCCACGGCCTCGCGCTGCACCTGGGGCAGCCGCTCCATCATGCGGTCGAGCTTTTCTGCTCGTTCCTCAATGAGGGCCGCTTCGGCGATGACGGCCTCGTCGCTCCACTTGTCCAGTACCTCGAGTTTCTCGGTGGCTATGTCGTGCTGTTTGCGTAGCAGCGAGATGCAGCGGTTCTTGACGGTTTGCATGGCGTAGGCGTTGAGGTTCAGCACATGCGCCAGGTCGTCGCGTTTCTCCCACAGCTCGATGACGGCCTCCTGCACCGTGTCCTCGGCGTCGGCCTCCGAGTGCAGCAGCCTCTCGGCGGCCAGCTGCATGGCGGGTTGCAGGGCAATCAGGGTGTTGAGTAGTGAGTCTTGCGTCATCGATTTTTGTGCTGTTTCATCAATATGACGCATAACTGTCCGAAATCTTACAAAAAAAGTGAAATTTTTTTTACCGAATCTCGCAACCGAGGATTTCAATCCGTCGGGCAAGGGCGGCGGGAAGGCCGTAGACGGGGTCTTTCGACTGGCTTTCGGTGGTGGGCTCCACGGCACCGTGGGGTTTTTGCGAGATGAAGAGCCGTCCGTCGTCGAGGGCGTCCTCGAACACGCCGCCTCTCCATGCGCGTATCATATTTATAAAGGAGACGATGCGCCGGCGCGAGAGGTTAAGGTTGTAGTCGGTCCTATAGACAGGGCTGGCGAAACCCGCGATGGTGATGGTAATCTGGTGGCCGGCGTCGAGCAGGCTCTCCACATAGTCGAGCAGTTCCTCCACGCGGTTGTAGTTGCCCACGACGCAGGTGTCGAAGAAGAGGGTCATCAGCGTCGAGTCGTTGCTGTTCCGCTGCTTGGCCATATATTCTTTACGCAGCGCCACATAGTGCCGCTGGCAGTCGGCGTAGGTGGTCTTGGTCACCACCTCGTTGCTCTGCGGGTCGGGGTCGTCGTTGTGGAAATAGAGGAACAGCGGGAACATGAAGCGCCGCACGCGCTGCTGAATGGTGTCGATGCTCTCCACCGTGTCCATCGCCACAACATTCTTTTCCCACGTGATGCTGTCCGCCTCCCAGCGGTAGAGGTCGTTGCAGCACGAGGTGTCGGTGAGGAAATAGCTGTCTTTGCGGTTCGACGCCATGAAGCCACTCAGCGGCCGCCCCGTGACGCTGTCGTAGTCGATGATGTTGAAATAGAGGTCGTTCTCCTCGCTGTTGAGGCATCCGCACACCGGCTCGGCTTTCTGCCAGGTGTTGCGCTGCCCCGCGGCGCAGTAGATGTCGTGGCCGCCTTTGCCGCCCGCGCGGTCGCTGCTGAAGTAGAGCACGCCGTTGCGCTGGTCGTAGAAGGGAGTGAGTTCGTCGGCCGCCGAGTTAATCATGGGGCCGGGGTTGACGCACTCTGTGCTCTTGCCGTTCTTGATGAGGGTGTACCAGATGTCGTGGCCGCCCAAGCCGCCGGGACGGTTGCTGACGAAGTAGAGGATGACCGTGCTGTCGCCCAGCCGCCCCACGGCGGGTTGGGTGGAGGTGTAGCCCTTGAGGTTCACCGGCCCTTTCAGCTTCACCGGCTTCTCCCAGCCGCGGCGTTTCTTCTTCTTGGCAAAATAGATTTCGCAGTCGAGGGTCTCCACGTCGCCGCGCGTGAAGTAGAGATCTTTCGTCCAGGGGTCGACGGCCAGGTTGCCCGTGTGGTCGCGACGGCTGTTGAGGCCCCAGCGGTCCATCTTCGGGCGGGCTATCTTGCCGTTCTTGGCGATGCGCGCCTGGTAGACCTGCATCACGCCGCCGCCCATGTCGAACTGGCTGTTGGTCCTCACCGTTGGCGGCATCGACGAGAACACCAGCACTGTGTCGCCCAGCCGCAGCGCCCCCGTCTCGCTCCCCGGCGTGTTCAGCGGTTTCTCCAGATGCACCACGTGGTACTGGGCCATCAGCCTCACCCCCAGCCCCTCTCCTGGCAGGAGAGGGGAGTGGAATGCAAGGAGCATCAGCAGTCGTATGATGTTTTTATTTTTCATTTTTTCTCTATCTACTCCCCTCTCCGCTCGGAGAGGGGCCGGGGGTGTGGCTTTATATTATCGGGCACGGCAGCGCCCCTCTGTGGTGGCCGTCGTCGCGTTTCCCTATCTTGTAAATCACGCCCACCTCGAAGGCTCCCAGCGTGTGGCTGGCCTCCGCGAGGGTCGAGAGGTTGGCGTCGTAGCTGAAGGCGAAAATCCATTGCGTCCACTCCACCGCCAGGTTCACCGCCAGCGCGTCGCCGTGACGCCCCAGCAATCCGGCGCTGAAGGCCAGGTAGCTGCGGGCACGCTCGTTGACGTACCATTTCACGTCGCAACCGTAGACGAGCTCGCTGAACGCCTTCTGGTGCTGGTAGCCCGCCACGGGCAGCACCCCCCACTGCGGGTGGAAGCGCCACTCGGCGCGGGTGTAGAGGTTCCAGTGGCGGCTCAACCGCGTGTCGGTCATGCCCAGGTACGAGATGTCGGGTTCGTTGATGTTTCGGATGGAGAAGCCCACCTTGGTATAAATCTCGTCGTTCACCTGGCAGAACCATGCCACGCCGGCGCTGAGGGTGGGGTAGAGGGCCTTCTCGCGAATGAAGGTCTCTGTGGCGTCGGCCATATTGATGTGCTCGGGGTCGAAGCCCACCTGTCCCACGCCGCCTTCCAAGGCTACGGAAATCAGGTTGTTGCCGTCGCCCACGGCTTGGTAGTACGAGACGATGGCGCTGGCCGACGTCGAGCCGTAGCTCAGTTCGCCCGCGCGGTCGTTGCTCACCCAGAGGCCCGCGCTGAGGCCGTTGCCGTTGCGCTTGCTGCGCGTGATGCCCAGTTCCGCCGTCGCGCTGAAGGTCTGGAAGGGCGTCGTCACCGAGGCCCACTGGTTGCGGTACACCGCCCCGAACCTCGCCTTGTCGGCAAAGAAGCCGCTATACGCCGGATTGAACAGCAGCGGGTCGAGGTCAAGCATCGAGAAGTGGATGTCCTGCGCTTTCGCGCAATTGAAAATTGAAAATTGAAAATTGAAAATTATGCTTGCGCAAACGGCGAGCATAATCTTGGCTGGTATGTGCTTCAATAATTTCAATTTTCAATTTTCAATTTCAACGTGTATACGGGGGTAAACTTATATCGGCAAATTCGCCTTTCAGGTACTTGAAATATCCGGCGATGCCCACCATAGCGGCATTGTCGGTGCAGAATTTGAAGGGCGGGATGAACGCCTGCCAGTGGTGCTTGTCGCAGATGCGCTGCAACTCGCTCCGCAGCAGCGAGTTGGCGCTCACGCCACCCGCTATGGCCACCTGCCGCACGCGGCGGTCGATGGCGGCGCGCTCGGCCTTCTTCAGCAGGAATCCCACGATGGTCTTCTGGATGCTCGCGCAGAGGTCGGCCTTGTTCTTTTCAATAAACTCGGGGTCCTCCTTCAAGCGGTCGCGCAGGAAATAGAGGAACGACGTCTTGATGCCCGAGAAGGAGTAGTCGTAGCCGGGAATCTGCGGCGTGGCGAAGCGGTAGGCGTCGGCGTTGCCCTCCTTGGCCAGGCGGTCGATGATGGGGCCGCCGGGATAGCCGAGGTCCATGATTTTCGCCGCCTTGTCGATGGCCTCGCCAGCGGCGTCGTCGATGGTTTGCCCCAGCACCTCCATCTCGAAGTGGCTCTTCAGCAGCAGTATCTGCGTGTGCCCGCCGCTCACCAGCAGGCAGATGAAGGGGAACTGCGGAATCGGTTCGCCTCGGTTGATGAAGTGGCTCAACACATGTGCTTGAAGGTGGTTAACCTCGATGAGCGGCTTGCCGAGGGCCTGGGCGAAACTCTTGGCGAAACTCACGCCCACCATCAGACTCCCCATCAATCCGGGGCCGCGCGTGAAGGCCACGGCGTCAATCTCCTCCTTGGCGATTCCCGCCTCGCGGATGGCGCCGTCGACCACCGGGATGATGTTCTGCTCGTGGGCTCGCGATGCCAGCTCGGGCACCACGCCGCCGTACTGCTCGTGGACTTTCTGGCTGGCAATCACGTTACTCAGCAGCACATCGTCGCGCAAAACCGCCGCCGATGTGTCGTCGCAACTCGATTCTATCGCTAATATTATACTCATATTTTGGTACGCAGGCGTCTCGCCTGCATTTTTTTAAATGAATCCAAAAATAAAATGCAAATTTACACAAAATTCCGGACATAGACGCAGACACACAAAAAAAATGTTATATAATGCGAATTATCATGAATTTACCATTAATTAATTTATGGTTAATTCGTGGAAATTCGTGTTTTTTTAAGTCTCGGCGGGACGTTTAGGCGGTGGGCCCTCCTTTCCGGGGGCCTCGTTTGTCCCTGCCTTCGCGTGTCCCTGTGGGACAATTTCTGTGTCGTTCATGGGTGTCGATGTGCCTTCAGCAAAATCCTCCTGCGGCTCTTCAACGCGCTCATCCAGAGCGATTTCACCTGCGTAGATAGAGTTGCTCCAGCGGCCGTCGGCCGTCTGCACCATGAGGTAGACGTGCGCCGTGTGGCCGGCATAGTAGTCGGGCAGCGCCAGCGCCACGCGTTTGTCGCGGCGGTAGGCGGGAGCCGCCAGGAAACCCTGCTCCAAATCAGGGATATAGGCGTAGAGGTACACGTGGTCGAAGCTGTTGCCCGTGCCGCGCTCGTAGCGCACGTCGAGCACATTGTCCGACGTCCACTCCATCGACTTCACTCTCACCGTCGCCACATTTCCCACGCTGAGAATCAGCGAACTATAGTCCACCGTGAGCCGCTCGTCCTCCATCCCGAAGGCGTGCTGGTTCAGCTTCACAAAGAGGTTGTAGGCCGTCATGCCGTTGGCGCGCGCCTCGTCGCGCAGCGTGGTGCCCACCGCCCAGCTCA
>DECD01000010.1:0-209 GCA_002349055.1 Bacteroidales bacterium UBA2939
TCGATGGGATAGCTCACGCGGGTATTCTCCGTGACGCTCTTGTCCTTGAAGTCGATCTTGCCGTCTTTGTCGACGGTCACGTTCTCCAGCAGGGCGTTGCGCTTGATGGCGTTGTAGATGTCGGGCTCGCTCTCCTTGTCAAGGTTGATGACTTTAGCGTAGCAGCCACCCTCGAAGTTGAACACACCCTCGTCGTCCCAGCCGTGCTC
>DECD01000010.1:281-5997 GCA_002349055.1 Bacteroidales bacterium UBA2939
TCGCCGATGAGCAGGCGCTTCGGATCGGTACTCAGGGTGGTCTTTCCCGTGCCGCTCAGGCCGAAGAAGATGGCGGTGTGCTCACCCTTCATGTCGGTGTTGGCCGAGCAGTGCATGGCGGCGATACCCTTCAGCGGCAGGTAGTAGTTCATCATCGAGAACATGCCCTTCTTCATCTCGCCACCGTACCAGGTGTTCAATATCACCTGCTCGCGGCTGCTCACGTTGAAGGCCACGCAGGTGTCGCTGTTCAGCCCCATCTCCTTGTAGTTGTCTACTTTGGCTTTCGAGGCGGCATAGACGGTGAAGCTGGGCACGAAGTTCTTCAGATCCTCGGCACTCGGCTTGATGAACATGTTGGTCACGAAGTGGGCCTGCCAGGCCACCTCCATGATGAACCTCACGGCAATGCGGGTGTCCTTGTTGGCGCCGCAGAAGGCGTCCACCACAAAGAGCTCCTTGCCGCAGAGCTGCTTCTTGGCCAGCTCCTTCACCTCGCCCCACACCTTTTCGCTCATGGGGTGGTTGTCGTTCTTGTACTCGTCGCTGGTCCACCACACGGTGTCCTTCGACTGGCTGTCCATCACGATGTATTTGTCCTTGGGCGAACGGCCGGTGTAGATGCCGGTCATCACGTTCATAGCGTCCAGCTCGGTGAGCTGGCCCTTCTCGTAGCCCGTCAGGCTCGGTTCGCTTTCAAACTTGAACAGCTCCTCATACGAGGGGTTGTAATGAATATCCTTCACGCCGGTAATCCCCAGCGCCTCGAGGTCTTTTCTAATCTTGTCGGTCATAGTTTTTTTTATTGTTTTTAAGGAATTCCTAGGATAGCCTAGGGCTGCCTAGGATAGCCTAGAAATTCCTAGTTATTCTTTTTTTATTTCTCTCTACTCTCCTTAATGGCCGCCTGCGCAGCAGCCAGTCTCGCCACCGGCACGCGGAACGGCGAGCAACTCACATACGTCATTCCGTTCTTGTAGAAGAACTCGGCAGCCGTCGGGTCGCCACCGTGCTCGCCGCACACGCCGCACTTCAGCTCGGGACGCGTCGAGCGGCCACGCTGGATACCGATCTTCACCAGCTCGCCCACGCACTCGCGGTCGAACGAGTTGAACGGGTCGGCGGGGATAATCTTCTCGTCCACGTAGGTCTTCACAATGGCGTTCACATCGTCGCGGCTGAAGCCGAAGGTCATCTGCGTCAGGTCGTTGGTGCCGAAGCTGAAGAACTCGGCCACCTCGGCAATCTGGTTGGCGACGAGGGCGGCGCGCGGAATCTCAATCATGGTGCCGAACTTGTACTCGAACTTCTTGCCGTATTTCTTCTCCACCTCTTCCTTCACGCGGGTGGCGAGGGCTTTCTGGTGCTTCAGCTCGGCGGCGTTGATGGTCAGCGGGACCATGATCTCCAGGTGCGGGTCGAAGCCTTCCTGCATCAGCTCCACAGTGGCGCTGAAGAGGGCGCGGAACTGCATCTCGGTGATTTCGGGGTAGATGATACCCAGACGCACACCGCGGAGACCCATCATGGGGTTCACCTCGTGCATGCTCTCGATGCGGGCGTGCAGCTGCTCGTACTCCAGGCCACGGGCTTTGGCCACCTCGCGCTGCTTCTCCTCGGTCTGCGGGACGAACTCGTGCAGCGGGGGGTCCATCAGGCGGAAGGTCAGGGGCTTGCCGTCCATCACCTTCAGCGTGCCCTTGGCGCTCTCACGCACATAGGGTTCCAGCTCGGCCAATGCGGCCTTGCGGGCCTCCAGCGTGTCGGCCAGAATCATGTTGCGCAGCTTCTCCAGAGGCACCTCGCTGTTCTCGCCGTAGAACATGTGCTCGATGCGGAACAGACCGATACCCTCGGCACCGAAATCGATGGCCTTCTGGGCGTCGGCGGGGTTGTCGGCATTGGTGCGCACACCCATCTTGCGGAACTTGTCCACCAGCTTCATGAACTGCTGGAACAGCGGGTTCTCCGTGGCGTTGATCATCTTCACCTCTTCGTCATACACCCAGCCCTTCGAGCCGTTGAGCGAGAGGAGGTCGCCCTCGTGGAACACCTTGCCGCCGATGGTCACGGTGCCGTGCTCCTCGACGCTCACTTTCTTCTTGCCGTATTCGTTGGTGCTGACGGAAGCCTTCTCCATCTCAATCTTCACGGCGTCGCATCCCACGATGCAGCACTTGCCCCAGCCGCGGGCCACGAGGGCCGCGTGCGAGGTCATACCGCCACGGGCGGTCAGGATACCGTCGGCGGCACGCATGCCCTCGACATCCTCGGGGTTGGTCTCCTCGCGGACGAGGATATTCTTGATACCGGCAGCCTGGTACTCTTTGGCTTTCTCGCTGGTGAGGGCGATGACACCCACGGCACCGCCGGGGCCGGCGGGCAGACCCTTGGCGATAACCTCGTGCTTCTTCTCGTCGGCAGCGTCCAGGATGGGGTGCAGCAGCTCGTCCAACTGGGCGGGGCTTATGCGCATCACCACCTCGCTTTCGTCGATGAGGCCTTCCTTCAGCATGTCCATAGCCATCGTCAGGGCGGCGACACCGGTGCGCTTGCCCACGCGGCACTGCAGCATGTACAGCTTGCCGTCCTGGATGGTGAACTCGATGTCGAGCATGTCGTGGTAGTTCTTCTCCAATATGCTGCGGATGTCGCACAGCTCCTTATAGGTCTCGGGCATCAGCTCCTGCATCGAGTGCATGTGCTTGTTCTGCTCGTTCTTGGTGTCGTCGTTCAGGGGGTTGGGGGTACGGATACCGGCCACCACATCCTCGCCCTGGGCGTTGATGAGCCACTCGCCGTAGAACTGGTTGTCGCCGGTGGCGGGGTTGCGGGTGAAGGCCACGCCGGTGGCGCTGGTGTCGCCCATGTTGCCGAACACCATGGCCTGCACGTTGACGGCCGTGCCCCAGTCGTCGGGGATGCCCTCAATCTTGCGGTAGCTCACGGCCTTCTTGCCGTTCCAGCTCTTGAAGACGGCCTTGATGCCGCCTTCCATCTGGGCGCGGGCATCATCGGGGAACTCGGTGCCCAGCACCTCTTTCACTCTCGCCTTGAAGGCGTCGGCCAGCTTCTTCAGGTCGTCGGCCGTCAGCTCGGTGTCGCTCTTGTAGCCCTTCAATGCCTTGTACTCGTCCAGCATGTCGTCCAGCTGCTTGCGGATGCCCTTGCCGTCGGCAGGCTCGATGCCCTCGGATTTTTCCATAACGACGTCGGCATACATCATAATCAAGCGACGATAGCTGTCATACACAAAACGGGGATTGTTGGTCTTCTTCAGCATGCCGGGGATGGTCTTGCTGGAGAGTCCGATATTGAGGACGGTGTCCATCATGCCGGGCATGGAGGAGCGGGCGCCGCTTCGGCAGCTGACGAGTAGCGGGTTCTCCGCGTCGTCGTACTTCATACCCATGATTTTCTCGATATTCTCAACACCTTTCCACACCTCTTCCATCAGGCCTTTGGGGAGCTCGCAGTTGTTGGCGTAGTAGGCGGTGCAGCACTCGGTAGTGATAGTGAGGCCGGCAGGCACGGGCAGGCCCAAAAGGCACATCTCGGCCAGGTTGGCACCCTTGCCGCCCAAAAGGTTCTTCATGTCGGCTTTTCCTTCGGCAGTCTTGCCGCCGAACGTGTAAACGTACTTTGTCATAATTACTAATTCGTTTATTGTTAATTTATTATTAATTATTCCCAATAAATTGAAAATGCAAAGATACGAAAAAATATTCATTCCACAACAAAAAAGTTATCCACAGCCACTTGTGGAAGTTTTCACCCACAGAGACCAAACTTTCATAACAAATGTTAAAACACCCTATTTTAACCTTACGAAAGACCTATCATCTCCCACCGTGGTAGGAGTTGGTAAGGAGTTGGTAGGTCTTTGGTAGGGACAAAGTACGGGTTTGGGGGCTTTCAGATTGTTTTTTTAACACTGCAATCGCAAGTCGGGTCTCATTTGGATCTAAGCATGAATATAGAAACGAAAATTACCATCAATTGTTCGTTAATTATAATTCAAAATAAATAACCATAATATAATTTGAAATATTTGCAAATTATTGATATGAAACAATTTGTATATATCTTTCAAAAATTATTTTGCAGATTCGGGAAAAGTATGTACTTTTGCAGCAACATACTTACCTTGCTTCCCATCAGAATAGCACGCTAAAGGTAAGTCTTTGTTTTATTGATGGTTTATGAATAAAAAGGAACGAATTGACTATTGGCTGAGTGTGGCCGACTACGACCTTGAGACAGCAGAAGCGATGTACTCCACCGGTCGTTGGCTGTATGTGGCGTTCATGTGCCATCAGGTCATCGAGAAGACGCTGAAAGCATACTGGTGTGCCACGCAGGAGGATGAGCCGCCGTATATCCACAGCCACAAGCGTCTCGCCGACGGCAGTGGCCTTTACGTCCAAATGAGTGAGCAGCAGAAAGACTTCCTCAACACCATCACCACCTACAACATCGAGGCGCGTTATCCCGAAACCAAGGAGGCCCTCGCTCGCAAGCTCGACAAAGAGGCTTGCCGTTATATCATCGACGGAACACAAACTTTACAATTATGGATAAAAGAGCAGTTATCGGACGTGACGAAGCAATAGACCTTGTGCGGCAGTACAAGCATGTCATCGCGAAGCATTTCGCCGAGGAGCCTCAGGTGATGCTCTTTGGCTCCTATTCCAAGGGGACGGCAAACAAGGACAGCGACATCGACGTTGCCGTCATCGTTCCGTCGTATGGTGACCGCAAGCTAGAGTTGTCGAAAGCCCTGTGGCGCGATGTCGACGACGTGAGCCTGCTGATTGAGCCTGTGCTTATCTCCAAAGAACATCCATCTCCTCTTTATGACGACGTGATGCGTTACGGCATCACTGTATAATCATTTCTTTACTTGCCCCAGAAATACTACGTTTAGGCCTAATTAAAAAAGCTATGGCTACAATAACAATATCTTACGATGAGCATAACAACGTAATACGGCATCTCATTGAGGCCATGCTGGCAGCTGGCGCGAAGATTGAAAAATGCAGTTCCAATGCAAAGCTGCAAATGTCCTCGGTCGACCGCTCGCTGGCCGAATTTGAGCGTGGGGAGACCACCGACTGCGATACCTTCGTGGACTTCCAGAAAAGCATCGAAGCATAAAAGGTATGTTGGTTAAAAGTTTGTCTCCTTCGCATCTTATTCTTGGTTGCTCAAATAACCAGCAGGTCATATCTCGAGTTCTGCGACGAGCGAATCATATAATTGAAAAAATACCGTCCTCTGCGGCGGACAGGGGACGGCGATCCTTATCTATAAACAAAAGCAAAAGTTCTAAATCTTTCTTGTGCACTATTCCTTTCGAACACGGTGGCAAAAGTACTAAAAAAATTCTATTTGACAAATTTTTCTCTGCATTTTTTCTTCATCTGATTGACATTCAGATATAAAAAATTTTCTATTTCGTTATTTCTTTATCGATAAAAATGGTTTTAATAGGGTTCGGCAGGGAATTTTGGACCTGGAAAAACTATTAATCTAGTGCAAAAAAAAGAACTGAAACTATCTCTCTTTTTAGGAAAAGAGTCAACCTTTTCGGGAAAACTGTCAACCTTTTCAGGAAAAGAATCAACCTCCTTAGTGAAGCTCGACACACTTTTCCTGTATTGAAAGTCAACCTTTTCCGTATGAATAGACACAATGTCTTATACTGAAATAGGTT
>DECD01000038.1:0-2429 GCA_002349055.1 Bacteroidales bacterium UBA2939
AGAACAAGCGGACAACAGAGAGATCGGAATGCTCCCTGAGGGCGAGAAGAAGGGTCCTTGTGAAAAAAAATTTGCAAATTAAAAAAATTGTTCGTATTTTTGCACTTTCAAAACATTACTGAAAAACACATATATAATCGTTATGACACTAAAGGAAATTGTAGACAAACTCGGTGCCTCGGTGGGCCTTGGCTCCGACAAACTGGATAGGGAAGAGGAGTTCTGCTTCGCTTCCGACCTGATGAGCGACGTGCTGACGCTCAAGGACACGCCTGTGCTTATCACCGGCCTCTGCAACGTGCAGACCATCCGCACCTGCGATATGGCCAACCTCGAGGTGGTAATCTTCGTGCGCGGCAAGCGTCCCACGGAGGACATGGTGGAGCTGGCCGACGAGAACGACATGATTCTCATCTGCACCCCCTATTCGATGTTCAAGACCTGCGGCATTTTGTACGGCGCAGGCATGAAGCCGCTTTATTAAATCAAGAATTATGCATCAGGAATATACTGTTATAGAAGGCGATTTCGTCAACGCCGGCAAGGCTTCGAGCTCTGTCAAAAAGACGTTGAAGCAGCTGAATGTCAACCCCCAGGTGGTGAAGCGCGTGGTCGTGGCCCTCTATGAGGCCGAGGTCAACGCCATCGCCCACGCCTATGGCGGCAAGGTGGAGGTGGACATCGACAGCGACAAGATACGCATGGTGGTGGCCGACAAGGGCCCCGGCATCCCCGACATCGCCTTGGCCATGCAGGAGGGCTACTCCACGGCACGCCCCGAGGTTCGCGATATGGGCTTCGGCGCCGGCATGGGTTTGCCCAACATGCAGAAGAATGTCGACAAGATGAATGTCACTTCCGAGGTGGGTGTCGGCACCACCGTCGAGATGGAAGTTAATTTTGTATAATATGTTCTATCACGCTCTCCAGATTGATGAACCGCGCTGCATAGGATGCTCGCGTTGCATGAAGATTTGCCCCACCGAGGCCATCCGCATCCACGGCGGCAAGGCCGAGATTCAGGAGCACCGCTGCATCGACTGCGGCCGTTGCTACGAGGTGTGCCCCGCACAAGCCGTCGCTATCAAGGACGACGACTTCAGCATGTTCCGCAAGTATCCCCATTCCGTGGCTCTGCTGCCTTCTGTGTTCCTGGGTCAGTTCCCCGACGACATCAGCGTGTCGAAGGTCTACGCCGCCCTCTACGAACTGGGTTTCGCCCACATCATGGAGGTGGAGAGCGCCGCCATCATCTACAAGGAGGCCAAGGAGAAATACGCCCGCGAGCATCCCGACATACGGCCCCTTATCTCGTCGTTCTGCCCCGCCATCGTGCGCCTGATACAGATTAAGTATCCCTCGCTGGCCGAGAACGTGATGCCCATCAAGGTGCCGCTCGACCTCAGCGCCATGTACGCCCTCGAGGAGTTGCAGCGCCGCGGTGTGCCGCGCGAGCAGATAGGACTCTTCTACATTACGCCCTGCGCCGCCAAGGTGTCGGCCGTCAAGGCCCCCGTGGGCGAGGAGAAGAGCATCATCGACGGCGTCATCAATATGAATATGCTCTACAACGGCGTCTACAAGCATATCAAGGACATGGGCAAGAACCACCAGTATCCGCCCGTCACGCGCCACCGCCTGAGCGCCGACGCTGTTCTCAGCACCCTCACCAACGGCGAGCGTCGCCTCTGCACCGCCAAGCGCAGCTACGCCATTGACGGCATACAGAACGTGATGGACTTCCTTGACAAGCTGGAAAACGACGATGTGGAGGGCGTGGAGTTCCTCGAGCTGAGGGCCTGCGACCAAGGGTGCGCCGGCGCGCTGCTGAGTGTCGACAACCGTTTCCTCTGCGGCGAAAGGATGTATGCCCGTGCCCGCCGAGCCGCCGAGCGCGAGCGCAACGGTGAGATGCCGCGCGACCGTGAGATGGACGAGTACAAGGACTTTCTGATAGAGAACTCCTTGGTCGACGAGGTTCAGCCCCGCTCGATGATGGTCTTGGACGAAAATATCTCGAAGGCGCTCGAGAAGATGGAGCGCATCGAGAAACTCAAAACCCACCTGCCGCAGATCGATTGTGGCGTATGTGGCGCTCCCACCTGCGAGGCCTTCGCCACCGATGTGGTGTGCAGCGGTGCCTGCCTGCACCAGTGTGTCTTCTACCGCCTCCACCTCGAGCAGGAGGGTAAGATGACCCTCAACGAAGGGCGTTCCAACATGTACTCCGTCTGGGGCGACGACCGCATTAGCGGCGAGATTGAGGTATAAAAAAATGAGGGCCGCCATTCGGCGGCCCTCAAAATTCAAGAGTTGTAGTCTTATTGCTTTTTGAGGGTGGTCTCGCCGCCAATATTGAGATCTTCCTGATACTGGAGGCTCATGCTGCCCGTCAGGGTGTTGGCACTTTTGTTGTAGAGCATCTCGAA
>DECD01000038.1:2609-5690 GCA_002349055.1 Bacteroidales bacterium UBA2939
ATGGTATAGGTCAACTGCTGGCTTTGATAATTGGTAGAACCATTATACGTGCCTTCCCATGTTCCTATCAGGTCGGCGGGGTTGACATCCGTCGTCGAGGATGGGCGATTCTCAATGGTGTCAGTCTCTTTGTTGCAGGAGACCATCATCGAGCCGCAGAAAAGGATGGCGGCGAACATCGCAAAAACTTTTTTCATGGTAAAAACTTTTTTTGATGAATAAATATTAATCGGGATTGTCGAAAGGAACTTGCTCGTAGTTGCCGTCGCTCTGTATCTTGTACAGCCTGTCGATTTTCATCACCCTGCCGTTGCTGGGCTTGATGCCACGCCAGCGGAACTCCTGGATGGAGGGCGAGATGTCGACACTCTTTCCATTTTTGCCGGTGGCTATAGCGGTAATGGAGGGTGTGAAGTCGCAGTCATACTTCACATCTTCGGCAATGCCATCCTTCGGAGTGAGGGCTAGTTTGAAGCCAAAGTTCGAGGGGAACGTGGTTTGGCTGAGGCTGAACTCCCAGACGAGGTTGGAGGAGGTGAAGGGGAACGGCGTAACGGTGACGCACTGGTTGTTGGCGTCGTAGTACTGGAGGGAGGGGGTGTAGCCCTCGGTCATGGCCGTGATGGCTCGGTCGTCGACGGTGATTTTGTAGGTGAGGTCGAGGCGTGCCATCTCAAAGGTCTCTTCGCCGCCGCCACCGCCGCCGGAAGTGTTTTTGTCTTCGTCCTTCGAGCAGGCGACGCTGAACATGGTTGCCGCTGCGACAAACAGCAATGCTAATCTTTTAATGTTTTTGCTCATGGTGTATAGTTTTTGGTGAATGGTAATTTCTATTTAATCTTGATATTTAGATTGTTGCGTCCTATTTAAGACGTGTTTTTTTTCCTATGGTTTCCGCTGCAAAGATACAACTTTTTTTGGAAAAATGCAACTTTTTTTGATGCTGGTAGCTATTGTTGCACCTCGATGAATTCGCCGTGTTGGCGAAAGTGCTCGATGAGGGCGCGGTAGAACTTGTGGCGGCTGAGGGTCTGGGCGTTGCCTACTATTATTATTTTCATACGCGCACGCGTGATGGCGACGTTCATGCGACGCAGGTCGCGCAGGAAGCCGATGTTGCCCTCGGCGTTGTCGCGCACCAGCGAGATGACAATCACGTCGCGCTCCTGCCCCTGGAAGCCGTCGACGGTGCCCACGGTGATGTGACGCTTGAGCTTGCGGAAATAGTGCTGCATCTTGAGCAGGCGGCGGATGAGGCGTGCCTGTCCGCGGTAGGGGGTGATGATACCGAAGTCCACGCGCTCGCTCTCTATCTTCTGCGGCGAAATCATCTCGATGTAGTCGCGCAGGGCGTGGATGACGAGGCGTGCCTCGGAGGCGTTGCTGACGGAACCAGTTCGAGTTCTAGCCTCACCCTCAGCCCTTCTCCCTGGGGAGAGGGGAGTGGATACTCCGGACATTTCACTTCCCTCTCCGTGCGGAGAGGGGTCGGGAGTGAGGCTGGTATCCAGCCAAGTCAGTGGTGTGTCCAATGGACTCACCAGACGGTGTGCCGCCTCGGGGGCCGCCTGAAGGCGGTTGTGGTAGAACCATCGTGAGGAGAAGGACATAATCTCCTCGTTCATGCGGTACTGCGTGGTGAGGAGGCTGACACACTGGGGATGCAACCCCACCACTTTTTGCATCAGCGTGTCGGCAAGTCCACCCTTTATGGCCGCGACGCTCTTCACCGTCGGCGGCAGCTGCTGGTGGTCGCCGCCCATAATCACGCGGTCGGCCTTGAGGATGGCGGCCCAGCAGGCGGGCTCGAGGGCTTGGGCAGCCTCGTCAATGAAGAGGGTGGGAAAACGGCGCCGCTCCATGAGGCGGTAGGCGCTGCCGATGAGGGTGCAGCTCACTACGCGCGCCTCGTCGAAGAGGTCGGCGTTAATCTTGATTTCCAACTCCATCTGTCGGCTGCGCAGGCGGTGGGCACGCTCGCCTTTGGCTCCGGTGGCCAACTCTTTGCGGATGTTCCACAGCTCGTGGTAGTCGGGGTGCGACGAGTAACGCCGTTCGTAGCTGCAATCGAGCATTTCGTCGCTCATGCGCAACGGATTGCCGATGCGGAGAACGTTGATGCTGCGGCGCATCAGCTGCTCGCTGATCCAGTCGACGGCGGCATTGCTCGGGGCGCAGACAAGCACCTGCGTCTCACGCTCGAGGGTCTCGATGATGGCCTCGACGAGGGTGGTGGTCTTGCCCGTCCCCGGAGGACCGTGGATGATGCTCACTTCCTGGCATTCGACCACTTTCTGTATGGCATCGTTCTGGCTGCGGTTGAGCCAGGGGAATGACAACTGCGGCAGCGAGCGGAAGTCGGGTTTGACGTTGCCCAGAAGCACATTGCGCAGTCGAACAAAGCGCTCGTCCTCCTTCCTTTCGGCTTCCGCCAGCGACTCCTGCATCACGCGGAACGAAGTGTTGTCGACCCCCAGTTGAACGCCCAGCAGGTGACGATCGGCGAGGCCTTTGATGCTCTGAAGGGCACTCTTAGAGGGCAGGCTTACGCTCATCACGCCATCGCCCACGGCCTCTACATAGCACTGGTGCGGCAACTCCTTGGCCCCGCTGTCGGCAAGGTAGAACACGGTGACGGGCTTGCCTGGCTCGAAGTCGAGTTCCACCTCCTCCTCTTCCACCTTGTAGCGCAGCTCCACGGTGAGCTGTCCCAGCGGGTTGTAGGCGGTGTTGCCTAGGTACACGGGGTAGCGGCAGGCGGGTTCGTGGATGCTGCCCGTCAGCGAGGCCCCTTTCGTCTCGAGGCTCCGCCGGTAGGCTTCCTGTTCCTCGCGGAGCTCCAGCGCCACCAGTTCCCGCAGGCGGGAGAAGTATGTGCTTGTGTTTACCATATTAGTAATAACCTTGAATGATAAAAAATATTGTGCCGAGGGTTCTTACGCATGAAATAATTATACTATATTTGCATGTTGGTACTAAATAATCATTAGTGTCCACTAAAAATTTAACATTTACCTGCCATCGGTTCTTGTAGGGTTCCGCCTGTAATCCGATTGGACAAATGTCCGAACATCATCACCA
>DECD01000038.1:6051-6174 GCA_002349055.1 Bacteroidales bacterium UBA2939
GGACAGTTGGGACAGTTACTTTTTAAGCCATGATATACTCAAAATACTCTTTATATTTATATATAAATATAAAATTTTACTTTTGACTTTGCATACCTCAATTTTGAACTGTCCCAACTGTCC
>DECD01000034.1:0-2099 GCA_002349055.1 Bacteroidales bacterium UBA2939
AGGGTGTTGGGTAGGAGTTGGTAAGGAGATGGTACGGAGAATGAGGCTGTTGGGTGGCTGGTGGTTTGGAGGTGGGTGTGAGGAATTAGGCGAGGAGCTTTAGGAGTTGTTTTTCAGGGGCTTGGGGGAGGAGGGAGCGGAGATGGGAGAGGAGTCGGGAGAGGGAGGCTTGGGGGGACACACCCCTCAGTCCTGCGGACAGCTCCCCTAACTTAGGGGAGCAGCTCGAGTGGCCAAAGAGGTGCTCGGGGGTGGTGAGGAGGGCCCAGCCCCAGCCGTAGCGGTTGCCGTGGCGGTCGGTGGGGTAGACGAAGTCCTCGGTGACCACGCGGCAGGCCATCTGGAGGCGTGTGACATAGGAGTCGAAGCGGCTGCGCATCTTGGGGCCGTCGAAGCCGCAGGCGGAGCGGAGGTCTCTCGTTATCATGCTGCCGTTGACGCGGAGGATTTCGAGGATGGTGCCTTCGATGCTGTCGGGTTCCGGCTCGGGGTATTTGGCGCGGCGATAGTTGCAGAGGTCTGGCCACCAGTCCATTGAGACGAATCCGGCCTTGCCTCCGAAGAATTTGCCATAGGCGAAATGGCCTTCGGTGACGATGGGACCTTTCCAGTGCCAGAGGGGCCATTCCCAGCCGTCGTCGGTGCGGATGTAGCGGCAGGAGGGGTCGACGAGTTCGTCGGCGGAGAATCCGGGGATGCCGCTGTCGAGCAACGGCACGATGCCTATCTGCTGGATGGCTTCCATTAGTTCGGGGCAACTGCTTATCATTTCTTTACGGCTTTTTTTCTTTCTTAACGGCGAATTACGCGAATTTTACGAAGCTACGCAGGTTGTTAATTGCGGGCTAATTACTCGAAGCTGACGCAGGTCAATTTGGGGCGAATTA
The DNA here is from genome assembly GCA_002349055.1 of Bacteroidales bacterium UBA2939. GTDB lineage: Bacteria > Bacteroidota > Bacteroidia > Bacteroidales > P3 > Colimorpha. Next base: position 888 of record DECD01000034.1, read on the forward strand.
CGCGAAGCTGCGCAGGTTGTTTTTTGCGAAATACGCTATTTGGGATGCAAAAATACACTTTTTTTCTGATATGTTGATATATTTTCGTATTTTTGCATTTTTAATTATAGAATACAATGATATTACTAGACGACAACTCTCCCGCAATTATTGCCGCTGCCGCGCAGAACGGAGCGCCTGCGGTGCCGGTGCCTGAGCACATCCAGGCGGTGGACAGCATCAAGAGTACTATGGTGGACAGCCTGAAGAATATGAACCTCAGCGACTTGAAAGGGGTTGTGACGGGCGAGAACACGCTCATTAAGGACGGCCTCACCGAGCTGACGAAGCTGACGGTGGAGTTTGTGCCCAAGCTGCTGATTGCCATCCTGATACTGTGGATTGGCATGAAGCTGTGCAAGATGCTGAAGAAGTTCATCATCCGCGCCCTCGACAAGAAAGGTGCGGAGCCGAGCCTGAAGACTTTCCTCGGGAGCCTGGTGGACGTGCTGATGAAGGCCATGATTGTGATTATGGCTATGGATGTTATCGGCATCAAGGCCACGTCGTTCATCGCGCTGCTGGGTGCCATGGGCTTGGCCATCGGTATGGCGTTGCAGGGCACGTTGCAGAACTTCGCCGGCGGCGTCATCATCTTGCTGATGAAGCCCTTCAAGGTGGACGACTACATCGAGTGCGGCCAGTATAAGGGCTATATCAAGGAAATCAGGATTTTCCACACGTTTATGCGTCCGTTCAACGGGCGGACCATCATCATCCCCAACAGCGAGTTGGCGACGAAGAGCCTCATCAATCACACCAAGGAGCCGCTGATTCGTCTGGACGTGGTGGCAAGTGTGGCTTACGGCACCGACTTGGCCAAGGTGAAGGAGGTGCTGTGGGAGGTCATCAAGGCCGAGTCGCTGGTGCAGTGGGAACCCAAGGCACCGGTGATAGCGGTGAGCGAGCTGAACAACTCATCGGTGGACCTGAGCGTATGGGTGTGGGTGAAGGTGGAGGACTACTGGGAGGTGTGGAAGCATATCCGCGAGGACATCTACATAGCCTTCAACAACGCGGGTGTGGAGATTCCGTTCCCGCAGGTAACTGTCCATCAGGGGAAGGACGGAGGAGCTATCCACATGGAGCACCGCACGGTGGTTGACCGTCCGGCGGAGGTGGAGGGAGAAAAGATTGGAACTGGAAACTGAGAAGGTGAAAGGTGAGAGGTGA
>DECD01000034.1:2259-22047 GCA_002349055.1 Bacteroidales bacterium UBA2939
TGAGAGGTGAAAGGTGAGAGGTATTCATAACAAAATATTATTCATGAAGACAATCAAATATATTATGGTGGCGGTGACGGTTTTCACCTTTCACCTTTCACCTTTCACCTTGAAAGCGCAGATGCCGTTGAGCGAGACGGCGGTGGCGAGTGTGCTGACCTGCGGGCCGGGAGATGATTTCTATACCACGTTTGGACACTCGGCTTTGCGCATCAAGGATACGGCGCAGGGCATCGACCTGGTGTACAACTACGGCACCTTCGACTTCAACACGCCGCATTTCTACTGGAAGTTTATGCGCGGACAGCTGAACTATATGTTGGGGCGGTCGTCGTTCGAGGGATTCATGGAGGAGTATATCTATTATGGCCGCGCCGTGTGGGAGCAGCGGCTGTACCTGGAGCCGCAAGAGGTTAACAACCTCTATCTCATGCTGGAGTGGAACTACCTGCCGGAGAACCGCTGCTACCGCTACGATTTCTTCCGCGACAACTGTGCCACAAGGATTCGCGATATGGTGCGTCTGTCGCTGGGACATACTGATACGCTTATCGCGGACTATAATGGCCCCGTGAGAACCTACCGCCGCTGGGTCACCCACGAACTCGAGGGCACCCTCGAGTGGTGGCGACTCGGCATCGACATCCTCTTTGGCCTCCCGGCCGACCACCGTTGCACCGATGTCGAGAGCATGTTCCTTCCCATCGTCATGCGCGATATCTATGCGGGCACCTACGCCAAAGGAACGGACGGCCCCATAGTTGACAAATCTGTGCAGCTCCTGCCCGAAATGCGTGCCCCGCTGTCGCGCAGTTTCCCGCCAGTGGTGGTGTTTGCACTTGTGTTTGTGGCGGTTGCATTGCTGACATGGAGGCGGAAGATGCCGCGCTGGGCCGACAGGTTTTTGTTTATCCTGGCCGGCGTGGTGGGGCTGTTCCTGCTGTTCATGTGGTTCGGGACGAACCACTACTGCACGGAGTGGAACCTGAACATCCTGTGGGCGTCGCCGCTGCTGATACTCATCGCCATACGCCTGGAGCGGAGTCCGAGATGGGCGCTGTGGCTACAGGAGGGATGTTTCGCTGTGGCAGCGGTATGGGTGATATGGTGCGGGTTGTCGCTGGCGCTGATTCCGCTGATACTCACGCTGGCAGTAAGAGTAACTAAGTTGCTGAGTGACTGAGTGAATTAGTAATTACTTGGCCACATTGTCACTTAGTAACCCAGATACTTTTTCAAAGACCATTTCGGGGGTGACGGCCGCGAGGCAGCGGTAGTCGCCGTAGCGGCATGCTTTCTGTCCGAAGGCCGAGCAGGGTTGGCAGGGTAGGTTGGCGACGAGGGCGTTGTCGCGGCTCTGCTGCTGGGGGTAGAAGCCGAAGTCGGGATGCGTTGCTCCCCAGATGCTGACGACGGGAACGCCCAGCACGCTGGCGAAGTGCATGTTGGAGGAGTCCATGGAGACCATCAGCGAGAGATTTTTTATGATGTCGAGTTCTTCGGCGAAGGATTGTTTTCCGGCGAGGGATTTGACATACCCCTCCACCACCGCGTTGCGGTGGTCCCCCTCCCCTGACTCAGGGGAGGAGTTAAAAGTGTTTTCGAGGGTTTCCAGTTGCGGAGCTTCCTCTTTGCTGCCGAAGAGTAGGACGCGGTATCCGCTGTCGGCGAGCATGCTGACGAGGCGGCAGGTGTTCTCCCACGGCCAGATTTTTCCTTGGTGCTGTGAGAAGGGGGCTATACCTATGGCAGCCTCACCCCCGACCCCTCTCCAGGTGGAGAGGGGAGTGGATACCGGAGAGGTACCGGGGGTGAGTCTTAATCCTGCTCTTTGGAAGACTTCGTCGTAGCGCTGGTACTGGGGTTTGCGGGGATGGTGATAGAGGTGGTGGAGATAGAGCCAGCGGGTAAGCTTGCCTTTGCGGAGGGCGCAGAGGCGGAAGTGGAAATTGAAGAGGTGGCGCAGACGGAGGAGGGTGAGGGCGAAGCCCACGCGGTTGACCTTGTGGAGGTCGACCACGGTGTCGGCTCCGACGGCATTCAGCACTTTATAAATCTTGATGAAGCTCTGTTTCTTCTTCATTCCCAGATACTCCACATTGTCCATGCCTGTGAAGAGGGGCTGAAGCAATGGCGGCCCGGCGACGGTGAAACGGATGCCGGGGTTGGCGACGGCGTAGTCGTGCACCAGCGGTGCCATGAGGGCTACGTCGCCGAGGGCGGAGAGTCGAATGACAAGGACGTGTTTCACTTCTGTAGGAGATAAGGAGACAGGAGATAAGGAGTTAAGACAATAGCTTATTTTTTGTAGAGGGAGGGGTTGAGGCTGGGGTCGTTGTACATCTTCATCTGGCGGTAGAGCTTCATCTGGCGGCGGCCGGCGGCGAGGTCGTCGAGGAGCTGGTCGATGGCAGTGGTGAGGTCGGCACGCTGGGTGAGGAGGGTGTCGAGCTTGGCCTGGCATTTGGCGCGGTGGGCTTCGTCGCCACGGTTGGCCTCAATCTGGAAGTGGTAGATTTTGAGTGCCAGGATGGAGAGGCGGTCGACGGCCCAGGCGGGAGTCTCGGTGTTGAGGCGTGCATCGGGCTTCAGGGCGATGTCCTTGAACTGCATGAAGTAGTGGTCGTCGATGCGCTCGACGAGGTCGGTGCGGTGCTGGTTAGAGCGGTCGATGCGTCGCTTGAGCTGGAGGGCGTAGACGGGGTCTACGTCGTCGGGACGCACGAGGTCTTCGAGGTGCCACTGCACGGTGTCGACCCACGACTTCTCCCACAGCACAGCCTCGAAGGTGCCGTCCTGGTAGGGGTTATGCTGCGGAGCGTCGACGTTGTCGGTTTTGTGATATTCGATTATCTGTTGCTCGAAGAGCTTGAAAAGGTCGTTTGCTTTCATTATATGATTGTTTAGAAACTGTGTCCGATGTTGATGTAAAGGTTGAGCTTGGGTGAGAGGGTGGAGTATCCGAGGTGGGCCTCGATGGGACCGAGGAACGACAGGTAGGCATAGCCGACAGAGATGCCGTAGATGAACTCGGGAGCGAAGACGTTGAGGGTGGGCTGAATATAGTCACTTATCTCGTTGGCGTGGCGCGCGGCGGCGGTACGGACAAGGATGTGGCGTTTCTCGCCCAGGCGGTACTGGAGGTTGAGGTTGATGCCTACGAGGTAGCGGTCGGCCTGCACAAGGCTATGGACGCCGGGGAAATAAATCTGCTGCTCGACGATGCGCTGCTGTGTGCCGAGGACATTGAAGTAGGGCACCGGCACGTCGCGGTGGAAGACGAGGCGCGAGAAGATGCCGGGTTGGATGGTGATGCGGTTGGTGGGAGAAAGGTTGATGCGCCAGAGGAGGGAGAAGTCGGGGATGCCGGTGCCGCCGTTGAGGGTGGCGAGGTTGTCGGTGCGATAGGCGAAGTCGATGAGGAAGTAGGTGCCCGCGGTGGGGTAGTACCAGTCGTTCTCGGTGTTGACCAGCGACTCGAAATAGTAGGAGAAGTAGCGTTGGTTCTTGAGAACGATGGCCAGGTTGTTGGCCGAGAGGATGGGGTCGATGTCGTAGTAGTCGAAGCGCAATCCGGCGAGAATCTTATATTGGCGGAAGCGCGAGTTGAGGGGTGTGAGGCTGACGATGTGCTGGTTGTATTTGATGTTGTAGGTGCGGATGCCTTTGGAGTAGACATCGATGTCGTTGCGGTGGTAGGAGTAGTTGAAGTTGGGCGAGGTGAATCCGCGGGGATAGAACTGGTGGTCGATGCTGAACTGCATGCGCTTGCCCAGACGGAGACGTCCGCTGATTTCCATAGGCACATGCCACACGAAGGGGTAGCGAGCGCCCAGCTGGAGTGCGCCGGTCTCCTCGTTGTCGAAGCGGAAGGCGACACCTGCCAAGGGGCTGCTGAGAATCTGGTTGGGGGCCGTGAGCTTGAATTCTTCCGGCTCGTTCTCGTCGGTGGCGGGCGGGACGCAGGAGTAGCGTTTGGTATTCCATTTGCCGCGTTTCACCTCCAGCATGCGGCGCAGCTTGAGGAGTTCGTCGCGGTGGCGTGCGGCTTCCTCGGCTCCGCGACGCATGAGGGTATCGATGGCGCTGGCTGTGAAGGAGGCTGCCGAATAGCCGTCGACGTTCACCCGCATGAGGATGTCGCTCATGGCGAGGTTCTTCTGGAGCTTGTTCTTGGTGTTGAGGTCGATAATCTGCATGATAAGCTCGACGGGGCCCTTGATGTCATCGGCCGTGAGGGTGTCGTCGAGCACGGCGACGCCGATGATGATGTCGGCGCCCATCTGGCGTGCGATGTCGGCGGGATAGTTGTTGCGCATGCCGCCGTCGACCAGCAGCATGTCGCCCTTGCGCACGGGCGAGAAGACTCCGGGAATGGACATCGAGGCGCGCATGGCCTCCTTGAGGTATCCGTTGTGGAAGTCAATCTCGGTGTTGGTGATGATGTCGGTGGCCACGCAGGCAAAGGGGATGGGGAGGCTGTTGAAGTCAATCGAGTCGAGGTAGCCCTCGAGGAGGTTGTCGAAGAGGATGTCGAGGTTGAGGCCGCGGATGAATCCCGCGCCCTCGTTTTTCTTGCTGCCGAAGGTGAAGGCGTGCCAGAGGGGATAGGTGTTTATGAGTCGCCGGGCATCGATGTCGAGGTCCTCGGGTTTGACGCGGTCGGTGAGGATGAAGCTCCAGTCCTGATGGCGGACGAGGGAGTCGAGTTCGTCGGTGCTCCAGCCAATAGAGTAGAGGCCGCCAATGAGGGCCCCCATCGAGGTGCCGCAAATCATGTCGATGGGAAGACCTGCCTCCTCGATGGCGCGGAGGGCCGAGATGTGGGCAACGCCCTTGGCGCCGCCGCCACTGAGCACCACGGCCACCTTGGGACGGTCGAAGTAGGAGTCGATTTGTGCATGCGAGGTGAAAGATGAGAGGTGAAAGGTGAAAAAGAATAATAACAGGAGTATTCCCCGCAGGGAATTTCTCTTAATCTGTTCTATCACGAAACCATTTTTTCCCATTATTCGGCTTGTTTATAGACGTCTCTCCGCAGGTGCAGGGCTTGCAGCAGGCCGCGGAGGATGAGGAAGACCATGAAGGCTATCCACAGGATGTTGTTCCACGCATGCTCGTCGACACCCTCGCCGACATAGGCTTTGAGGCCGTAGTAGACGGCGAAGAAGGCGGCGGTGGCCACGAACATGGCGTTGCGCATGGTGTGGGTGGCGGTGGCACCGATAAAGATGCCGTCGAAGAGGAATGCCGCGAAGCCGCAGATGGGGATGGCCAGCACCCAACCCATGTAGTCGCCGGCGGCGGCGATGATGTCTTCCTTGTCGGTGAAGATGTGGAGGAACTGGTTGCCGAAGGCGGCATAGAGGCCGGTGAAGACCACCGTCAGCGCCAGTCCCCAGAGGATGAGCAGGCGCACGGCGAGCTTCAGGTGGCGTTTCTGGCGGGCGCCGATGTGGCGGCCCACGAGGCTCTCTCCGGCATAGGCGAAACCGTCCATGATGTAGCTGAAGAGGGTGAAGAATTGCAGCAGCAGGGCGTCGACGGCCAGTATCTGGTCGCTGATGTGCGACGAGGCCGCGGTGATGAAGGTGAACACTCCCGACAGGCAGAGCGTGCGCAGGAAGATGTCGCTGTTCACCTTGAAGAAGCGGCGCATGTCTTGCCAGTGCAGAGCGTCTTTCAAAATTGAAAATTGAAAATTGAAAATTGAAAGATTGTTGTCTCTTCTCATCTTTCGGCGCAGGAAGATGATGCCCAGCGCGAGGCCCGAGTAGTTGGCAATCACCGTGCCGAGGGCCACGCCGAACATGTCCCACTTGAGCACCAGCACGAAGAGCAGCGAGGCGAGGATGTTGACGCAGTTGAGCGCGATGGCAATCCACATGGGAGTCTTCGAGTCCTGCATGCCTATGAACCACCCTTTGATGGCGTAAAGCCCCAGGGTGGCGGGAGCGGCCCAGATGCGCACGAAGAAGTAGGTGAGCGCAAGGCTCAACACGTGGTTGCTTCCATCGAAGATGTGTGGTACCGCCAGCGAGATGGGCCATTGCAGCGCTATCAGCAGCACCGCGATGCCCAGCGCGATGGCGCAGGCGCGGATGAGTATCTTCACCGCCTCGTCCCACCGTTCGGCACCGAAAGCCTGGGCGGTGAATCCGCTGGTGCCCATGCGCAGGAATCCGAAGTTCCAATAGATGAGGTTGAACAGCTGGGTTCCGATGGCAATGGCCCCGATGTGGTCGGCCGAGAGGTGGCCCACAATGGCCATATCCACCATGCCGAGCAGCGGCACCGTGATGTTGGTCACTATGTTGGGCAATGCCAGCCCGAGAATCCTACGGTTCATAACCTATAAACCTTAAACCTTATTTCCCTATTTCGCACGAAGCGCAATTCAGTATCTTGCGGCTCTTCTTGTCGCTCACGAGAGCCACCAGGTGGCAATGCTCCGCGACAAATTCGCTGTCAAGCAGAAACTCGAGTGTGCCTATCAGCCCATCCCCCTTCTTTACCTCGATTGGCAAGGGGGTACCCCAGTAGCTGGTAACCACTTTGCGCAGCATGTGGTTGTGGGCATAATTCTCGTCCATCGAACCGTCGGGGAGCAGCTGCTTGTATACCAGCGAGTCCTCGACGAGGGCCACCGTCAGCGTCACCTGGTCAGGGTAGTCTTTTTCGAAATGCATGTAAGCGGAAACATTCACTGTATTGTTCTCCAACGTGGAGTGGAGGTCAATAGCCACGATGGGTTCCTCCGTCAACGCCTGGTTGATGGCTCCCACGATGTTGCTCATGTCGCCCTGGAACTGCAAGGTGCGGTCGCGGTTGATAAATGCCGTGGGGATGGCGTTGATGCCGAAGTATTTGTCCCATTCGTTGCCACCAGTCGTTCTCATGTCCGGCTGGTTGGGGTAGGGGGTACCCTGACCCGTGGGGTGATTGATGCTCACCATGACGACCTTGTCGTTGTGGATACCCTCCAGCGTGACGTCGGCCAACGGGCAGTTGTTGCAGCGCGGTCCCGTGTATTTCTCCACATACACCCTTTGTACGGGCTCAACAGTCGTGGTGATGTCCGTCCAGTTCACCACCGCCCCGTCATACACCGTATACTCCTCGGGTTCAATCTTGTCGCAACCATTAAGCCCAATAATTCCTAAAAGTCCGATAAGCCCTATAAATATCTTCTTCATGTTATTTTCAATTTTCAATTTTCAATTCCTAATTCCAAATTCCTAATTTCTAATTAAAAACTGGTTGTCAAACTGAACGTCAAACCGTTGCTGGCCGGCACCACACGGCACACGCCGCCGATGCACAGCAGGCCCTCGCGCTGTTTGCCGTAGCCCACCTGAAGGCGCGTGGCGCCGTGGGTGTAGCCCACCGAGAGGTTGTAGTAGTTGCCAATGCCGTCGTTGTAGGCATATTGGTCGCTGGCCGAGACGAACCAGTGGGTGCCGATGTTCCACTCCACAAGGCCCATCACCCAGTCGCCCGCGCGGCGGTCGTTGTGCTCGGGGTCGTCGGCGTCGTAGTGGCTGTCGCTGCCCATCCATTCGGCCTCGAAGCGCAGCGAGTGTTTCTTGTTCACCTTCCACGCCACGTCGGCCACCACTATGTTGTTGTGGTGCAGGCTGCCAGGCTCGTTCTCCACCACGGGGTTGAACACCTGGTAGGCGTAGGTGGCTGTTACCTTCACAGCCTTCGAGAGTTTCTTGGCCACCTCGACCGACACGTCGCCGTAGAGCAGCTGCCCGAGGCCGCTGTTCACCTCGTAGCCATCGGTACCCGCACCGCCCGTGACGGTGGTGTCCAAGCCGTAAACCACCGAGCTGTTGAGGTGGAGGTCGGTACCGTATTCGCCGCCGAGGAAGGTTCCTTTCTTGAACTTATACATCACGTCTCCTTGCAGGCCCTGCTCACCGTTCACCTGTGTGGCATAGGGGTACATGGAGAGGAAAGCGTAGGTGTGGTTCTTCGTGATGGCGGGCAGGTAGTTGATATACAGCATCTCGCCGCTCTGCGAACGGTCGGCCTTGAAGCCCATGTTGTCGATGCGCTTGGCCTGGATGCCGGCGCTGAAGCCGCGCTGCGAATAGTTGAGGTTCAGCAGCAGGCCCTGGCCGGGACGGTAGATATAACCGTTTATCGTGTTGGGGTCCTGCCCCTTGTAGGCATACTCCGCCTGGAGGCTCCAGTTGCCGTAGCCCAGGTCGGCACGCACGCTCGAGGCTCCCACGTTGAGCGGCAGGTTGAGCTTGTACTCGGGGTCGGCCGATGAGGGAATCACCTCGTCGGTCTCGTATTTGCTCACAAATCCCGCTCCCAGTGTAACGCGGAACTTGCTTTCGCCCAACGACTTGATGAGGCTGCCGAGGTTCACCTCGCCGTCCACGCCGCGCACCAGACCTTCGCTGTAGAACCAGTACGTCCTCTCCTTGCCAATCACGCCCTTGATGGTGATGCCGTCGATGGGGCGCAGCGTCACGTTCAATCCGCGGATGGAGTTGTCGAGGCCCAGGTAGCGGTCCTCGTAGGTGCGCAAAATCATGCCGCTGCCGAACTGCTCGTAGAAGTTACCAGCGGTGACACTCAGCCGCTCGCCGTTGTAGCTCACGAAATAGTTGGCCAGGCCCTCGCCCTCGTACTGTGCGTCGAAACCCAGCAGGGGTTTCTCGTACATCTCGAAGCGCAAGCCCGCGCTGAAGTCGCCGTTGGTGTACAATATGTCGGCGCGCGCGTTCATCAGCAGCTTCTCCGGCACATCCTGCGAGCCTATCGTGCTGTCGGCGTGGCTCATCTGCCCGTCCACCTGCACATTGCCCGTCACATGGCCGCCCATGATGCCCTGAGCCGACGCCGTCGTGGCGCCGCCTATCAGCAGGGCTGTCATTATCAGTTTCAATCTGTTCATTTTAACGTCCAAATTTTTTGCAAAATTACGAAAAATTTTCCACATACTAAACCTAAAAAACGCACAGATTTCCACTTGCTGCTAACTACCTGATAGCTACCTATCAACTGCCTATCATCTCCCTACCAACTCCTACCATTGTAGGAGTTGGTAGGGTGTTGATAGGGCGATGATACGCCGATGGTGCGGGGTTCATGGCAGGAGGGTACAAAAAAAAAGCCCCTTGTCCTGTTGAGAGAACAAGGGGCTTGTCTGATGTGAAAAATTATTTCAGCAGTTCGCGGACTTTCTCGATGACTTCCTCTTCGCCGCCGTCCTGGTAGCCGGTGTGCTGCCAGACAATCTCACCCTCGCCGTTGAGGATGAAGGTGTGGGGCACGTTGACTACGCCCATGACGCGCTTGAGGTCGGAGTTTTGGTCGAGGTAAATTTCATAGGGCCAGTCGTTTCCCTCGGCATGGGGTTTGACGCGGGCAGCCGAGCGGGCATCGTCGATGCTGATGGCCACGAGTTTGACGCCGGTCTCCTCCTGCCACTCCTCATAGACCTCCTTGATGTTGTTGAGCTCGCGGTTGCAGGGTTTGCACCACGTGGCCCAGAAGGAGATGATGACGGGCTTGCCGTCGTTCTGGATGACGGAGGACTGGACGTTTTGTCCGTCGATGGTTTTCAGGGTGATGTTCTGCGGCATCTTGGCGTTCTGAGCCTCAGAAATTGAAAATTGAAAATTGAAAATTGAAAATAGGGCAAATGCCAAAAGGATTTTTTTCATGGTGTTTATTTTTAATTCTTAATTAATAATAGGTATCGTTATAGGTTAATTTCTTGCAGTGCTTTTTCTTCTTGTTCAATGAGTTGTTGAGTGAAGGGCGTTGCTTCGCCGTCGGCAAGGTCGTCGCGGAGCTGGAAGAGGCGTCCGTAGTGGAGGCCGTAGTCGCGAAGGGCAGGGTCGCCCAGCTCGGCAGCGAGGGCGAAGAGGTTGGCGGTCTTGCCGTCGATGATTTTCAGGTAAGTGGCAGGGCTACTGAGTGGCTGAGTGGCAGAGTAATCCTGTTGCAGCAACTCGGCTTCGACCATGCTTTTGACGGTGGCGATGAAGCGGTCGGTGACCGACTGGTCTCCTACCTCGCTGAGGAGTTGCATGATGGAGACAAGGTGGTAGTCGCCCACGAGGACGGCCACGGCGTTGTTCCACTGGGCGTTGACCGAGGGTTGTCCGCGGCGTGTCTGGTCGCGGTCGATGACATCGTCGTGCAGCAGCGAGGCGTTGTGGAGCATCTCGACGGCCGTGGCGAGGAGCAGTGTGCGGCGCGGTACTGTAGAGACGCGGCCTGCCGCGTCTCTATGGCCTGCCGCGTCTTTATGGGTATAGGCGGCGAGGAGCATGCGCGGACGCAGCATCTTGCCGGTGCGGTTGGCGCTGTAGGCTTCCACCTGGCGCAGCAGGTCGCCGTCGCCGCCGGTCATGCGCCGCAGGTATTCTTCGCGCACAAGGCCGAGTTGCTCTTCTATGAGGTTAGTTTCCAAATTCATTGTTGAGGGTGGATAGTTTGTTGTAGAGTGTTTTGGAAGCTTTGACGAGCGGCAGGCGCAGGATGTTGGTGATGGAGCCTTGAATTTCGAGCAGTGCCTTGATGCCCGTGGGGTTGCCCTCTTCGAAGATGGCGTTCATCAGGGGCAGCATGCGGTAGTGGAGCGGCAGCGCCTTCTTGAGGTCGCCCTTCATGGCGAAACGCACCATGTCGGACATCTCCTTGGGCAAAGCGTTGGCCATCACCGAGATGACGCCGTCGGCACCGAGGGCGAGCATGGGGAGGGTGAGGGCGTCGTCGCCGCTGATGACGCGGAAACTCGCGGGACGCTGGCGCAGAATTTCCATCACCTGCTGGAGGTTGCCCGAGGCTTCCTTGATGCCGATGATGTTGGGGCAGTCGTGGGCGAGGGCGAGGGTGGTCTCGGCCGTGAGGTTGACACCGGTGCGGCCCGGCACGTTGTACATGATCACTGGGACGGGCGACACCTCGGCAATGTTGCGGTAGTGTTGCATGAGGCCGCGCTGGTTGGGCTTGTTGTAGTAGGGGGTGACGGAAAGGATACCGCTTATGCCCTCGAAAGAGGTGTGGGCAATGGTGTCGGTGATGTTGAGGGTGTTGTTGCCGCCGAGGCCGAGCATGATGGGGCAGCGTCCCGCAACGGTCTCGACGATAAAGCTTTGCACGGCTGAACGCTCGCTTTCGGTCATGGTGGCGGCCTCGGAAGTGGTGCCGAGGGCCACGATATAGTCAACGCCTGAGGCGATGATGTGCTCGATGAGGGATTCGAGTTTGGTGAAGTCGACAGTCTCTTTGCGGAAGGGGGTGACGAGGGCCACGCCCGTGCCGGTGAAAATGGATTGTTTCATATACTATTTATTAATCATTCCTAAATATTCTATAACATTGTTGAAGAAGCCTTTGAGTTCCATCTGTCCGTCGCCGCGGATGATGAGGTCGTAGGTCTCTGTGGGGTTCTCTGAGGGGTTGGCATAGACCACTTTGAGGTCGGCTGTGGTTCGGAGGGCGACATACTGTGCAAAGAAGTTACCCGTGCCGACGGTGTCGATGAGGAGGTCGTATTTCTCGGACATGAATCCCTTGATGGATCCCCACGAGGGGATGCCCCAGAAGTTGAGGTCCTTCTTGGCACGGCAGACGGTGGTTCCCTGACGCGAGACGACGAAACGGGGTGTCTGCTCATGCAATCCTATGATGCTCACCTTCTTGTCCTGGTTCTCCATGACAGTGGCAAAGTGGTTGAGGATATTCCAGTTCTGCTCGTTGTCGAAACGGCAGATGATGCCGATGGTTTTGATGTTCTGGATATTCTCGATGCGTTTCTGTCGCGGGAGGGCCTTGAGGGTGCGGAGAATTTTTCTCCGACGGATGTTCTTAATGAATTCAAACATATTATATTTGGATTTATGGATTACAGCCCGTCAGGGCTGGGAGATTCAAAAAGGGAATGTTGTCGGTAGAGCGCGAAAGAGCGGCGGTGGAGCGGCGAGGGGCCGAACTGCTCGATGGCGCGGTAGTGGTCGGCGGTGGGGTAGCCTTTGTTGTGGTCCCATCCGTAGCAGGGGTATTGCTCGTGGAGTTTCCTCATGATTTCGTCGCGGTGGGTCTTGGCCAGGATGCTGGCTGCGGCCACGGGCATGTATTTGGCGTCGCCCTTGACGACGCACTGGTAGGGGATGTCGGTCTCGTTGTAGAAGCGGTTGCCGTCGATGATGAGGAATTCGGGCTTGACATTCAGCTGTTTCACGGCCTGGCACATGGCGTGGGTGGAAGCATGGAGGATGTTGAGGCGGTCGATTTCCTCGGGTTCCACCACGGATACCGCCCAAGCTATGGCCTCACGCTCAATCTCTTCGCGCAGCTGGTCGCGTCGGCGTTCGGAGAGTTGCTTCGAGTCGTTGAGGAGTGGGTTGGCGTAGTCGTTGGGCAGGATGACGGCGGCAGCCACCACGGGTCCCGCCAAGGGGCCGCGGCCGGCCTCGTCGCACCCCGCCTCGCGGCGGCCAGGTATGATGTTGAGGGCTAGCATAGGACGGCGGCGATGATGATGATGACGAGCAGGATGTCGAAGAGGTTGTCCTTCAGCGTGGAGCGCGAGCGGTTGTGATGGCTCGGCTTGAGAGTGAAACGCTGGCAGAGGCAGAAAGTGAAGGGGAGGGCCAGGAACTCGAAACTGACGGGGTAGAGTTGCTTGAAGGGCATCAAGGCGACGGTGGTCGCGGTGAGGAGCATGAGGGTGGTGGCGTTCTTGGACCATGTGGCGGTTTTCTCTCCCAGGTGGCTCCAGACGATGAAGAGGCTGATGAGGAACGAGAGGATGAGCACGCCGTTGGCGAAGGACTGGAGTGTGGTGACGTCGCCGACGGAGAGGCTTAGGGTGCCGAACTCGGCTCCCATGGCCACGAACGAGTCGGCAAGGCCGTCGGTGAAGAGCAGCACGGACCACAGCAGGAAGTAGGGTGCCAGCAGTCCGAGGAAGAATATCGTGATTTCGCGCCAGGAATAGAGTTGGTAGTTGATGGCGATGAGGAGGTAGGCCACAACAAGGGTTATCGCGGGGAAGTAAATCATCGTGGCAATGCCGATGAGTGCCGCCGAGATGAATATCTTGTCGGACATGATGGAGAGGCTGGTCTTTCGCAGCAGGAGCTTGTCGATGATGATGATGACCATAAGGGCCGCCATCAGCGAGGGAGTGAGGGTGGTGGCCGTGGCGCTCATGGCCACGATGAAGAGCAGGGTGGGGAGGAGGCTGTTGCGTGGCGCGAGGCCGGCGTTGGCCAATACAAGGTTGGCGAAGAATCCCGCCAGCACCACCAGCACCATGGCGATGATGACACCGACGAGGGGTGGAATCGACAGGTTGAAGATGAGGTCGTAGAGTGGCGAGAAATGGCCCGAAGGTGCCATGGGCTGCGGGTCGGCAAGGGCTTTGGCCCACAGCAAAGCCGTCACCACAAGGATGGTGAAGACCTGGACTATCGTGCTTTTCTCAAATATCTTCAGCATACGCCCATTTTTCCTTTCTCATTTTTCCTTTCTCATTTCACCACTAGTTTTTCTGTACGGCTGCCCACACGGAGGATGTACACGCCGCGGGGCCAGCTGCCGACATTGAGGGTGGTCTCCTGCTCCACGGGGGTCTGCATCACCATGCGGCCGTCGATGGAATAGACCTTGAGCATCTGGCGCTCGCCGCAGTAGGTGAGCACGCGGACCGACTGGGTGGCGGGGTTGGGGAAGACCTTGAGGGGTGTGCGGAGCTCTTCCACCTGGTTGATGCTGACGAGGCTGAGGGCCTTGTTGACGGCACGGCGGGCGTCAATCTTGCCCCATCCCCAGCGGGTGTCCATGCTGTCGCGCGCCACCAGCGGGCCGGTGAGGCTGTCGTTGCGGGCGGTGGAGAAGATGCTGTAGCGTACCTGGTCGACGCTGAGGCGGGGATTGGCTTGGAGCAGCAGGGCCACGATGCCTGTGGTGGCGGGACACGACATCGAGGTGCCGCTCATCTCGGCCCAGGTGTAGCGCTGTCCCATCACCGTGGTGCTGAACAAGGCGGGATAGCTGCCGCCTACCTGCCAGGCGCTGATGGAAGAGATTACGTCGACACCGGGAGCCGAAATCTCGGGCTTCATCTCGCCGTTGATAAGGGGACCTATGCTGCTGAAGGCAGCCAAGTTGCCGGGACGATAGGTGCTGTCGGCTCTCAGTCGGTCGGCGTTGTGTGCTGCCACGCTGATACATTTGGCAGCGCATGCGGGCTCGCCGACACCGTACTGGTTGTCGCCTGCCGTGAAGCCGGTGTGGTTGCTTTTGCTGAAGGTGCAGCCCTCGTTGCCGGCGTGGTTCTCCTTGTCGGCTACGTTCCAAGCGTGCACGGTGCCGCTGGCGGCGGTGATGAAGAGCTGTGTCTCCATGTTGATTTTAGACACGTTGAGTTGGATGTGCGGACGCTGGTCGAAGGGGTTGCTGTGTTCTATCATGATGCTGTAGCCCACCTTCTTGTCGCCACAGACGACGGTGTCGTAGATGACTGTGTCGCCGTCGGCGGTGCTGTAGAAGGGGCTGTCCCACGAGGTGCTGCTGTTCTTCCAGATGCGGAATCCGGCGCTGAAGTCGTGACCTTCCTCGCCCCACATAATCAGCACCTGGCCTTTCTCGCTGATGGAGTAGATGCTGCTGGCGCGGACGGCCACGGTGCGGAGGGTGTCGACGCTGTCGGTTGTGAAAGTGCGGCTGATGTGGAAGGGTATCGACGAGCGACCGTTGTTGCCGCCGCTGGTGCAGAACACCGTGCCCTCGTCCGACCAGCGGTTGATGGCCTGGCTCAGGAGCGAGGTGCCGTCGAGGGTGCTGAAGGAGTACATGCCCCAGCTGCTGTTGATGACGAGGCGGCGCGAGCTGTCGGCAGCCACGCGGCGCATCCATTCCACGGCCTCCATCCACTCCGCCTCGCCGAGGCCGAAGGAGCAGAAGAGCAGTTTGGCGTAGGGTGCCTGGCCGGTGTAGTTGCCGTCCACGCCGCGTCCGGCGCAGATGCCGGCCACATGGGTGCCGTGGGTGCCGTAGCCATAGAGGTTCGACGTGTCGCCCTTGGCGGCCAGCAGGTCATGGCGTCCGCTGATGAGGGTGCCGTAGTCGAAGCCCTCGGGAGCGGGACCCGCGTTGCGGAAATGGTCCCAAGCCATGTCCAGACGGAAGTTGGTCTTCTTCACATGATTGTAGTTGGGGTGCGTGTAGTCGAAACCCCAGTCGGTGATGCCGATATAGACGCCCTCACCGGTATAGGCGGTGTCGAGGTCGAGACCCAATCCCGCCTGCACGCTGTCGGTACGGGTGTCGAAGCGGTTGTTGTTGCAGTCGGGAGCGGCGATGCGGTGCGAGATGCTGTATTGCAGCACCTCTTTGTTGCTCTCGAGCAGCGGCAACGCCTCGACGGGCACGCGCAGGGTGATGATTTCCCCTGCCTGGGCACCGATGACCATGCCTGCTTTTTCCAGCACGGCGCGGTCGAAGTTGGGTGTCATCTTCACTATCATCTTCACGCTCGAGGCACCGGCGGCTATCTCCTCGGCCACCAAAGCCTTGGTGTCGATAGCGCATTTTTTATTCTGTGCCGAAGCACCCATTAAGATGCTCATTGCTAAGAGAGTAAATATTATCTTCTTCATGGGTCGTTATATATATATTAAATGCAAAATTACAAAAAATATTTCATACGGCAAAAGAAAAAATGCAAGAGGCCACCTTTCGGCAGCCTCTTAACTATTATCTGTTAACTATTAACTGTTAACTGAACTTCACACCTCCCAGGTGTCGCCGCTGTTGAGCAGGTCGTCCATGCATTTGTATTTGCCGACGTTCATCTGCTCTTCCATCTGCTCTTCGTAGAGCTGGGTGTAGCTGACTTTCTTCACGTTGCGGATGACGCCGAGGGCCACGGGAAGTCCCGCTGCGGGGCTCATGTGGGCAAGCATCATGTGGATGCCGGTATCCTCGGTGGTCTCGTCGTGCACCATGATGTCGTCGATGGTGATGCCGTTCTCGCCGAGGGTGACAACCTCCAGCTGGCGGCCGTTGAAGCGCAGACCTTTCTCTTTGTTCTTGCCGAAGAGCATGGGCTTGCCGTGCTCGAGCACGATGGTGCGGTCGTCGCGGACGGCGCGGTCGGTGATGGCGGCGTGCGTCTTGTCGTTGAAGATGACGCAGTTCTGCAACACCTCGGTGACCGAGCAGCCGTCATGCTTGGCGGCGCGGGTCATGCAGTCGGTCGAGAGCTGCGGCACGCAGTCGAGGGTGCGGGCGAAGAAGGTGCCCTGGGCGCCCATCACGAGCTCGCCGGGGTTGAAGGGATAGTCGATGGTGCCGTAGGGCGAGGTCTTGGTCACCTGGCCGAACTTGGTGGTGGGGCTGTACTGGCCCTTGGTCAAGCCGTAAATCTCGTTGTTGAAGATGGTGATGTTCAGGTCCTGGTTGCGGCGCACGGCGTGGATGAGGTGGTTGCCGCCGATGGCCATCGAGTCACCGTCGCCCATGTTCACCCACACGCTGAGGGCGGGGTTGGCAAGTTTCACACCCGTGGCAATGGCGCAGGCGCGGCCGTGGATGCTGTGGAAACCATAGGTGTCGACATAGTAGGGGATACGGCTCGAGCAGCCGATACCGGAGACCATGCACACGTTCTCTTTCTTGTAACCCGTCTTGGGGAAGGTGGCCAGCAGGGCGGCGAGGATGGCGTGGTCGCCACAACCGGGGCACCACTTCACCATCTGGTCGCTCTGGAAATCAGCCTTGGTGTATTCTTTATCCGCTTTGGGAACAAAATGCTTTTCCATTTGTTTTTTAATTATTTATGTCCGACTAGTCTGACTAGTCTGACCAGTCCGACAATTATTTGTTTTCAAGGAGTCTGTTAAACTCAGCTTTCAGCTCGCCAACCTCGAAGGGCAGGCCCATCACCTTGTTGTACTGGGTCATGGGGCACTCCGGGAACTGGGTGCGCAGGTAGCCGGCGAACTGGCCGTTGTTCAGCTCGCAGACAACAATCTTCTTGTACTTGCGCAGGATGTCGCCGGTGTTCTTCGGCAGCGGGCAGATGTAGTTGAAGTGGGTGTAGGCCACTTTCTTGCCTTCGTTGTTCATCTCCTCGACGGCGAGGGTCAAGGCACCGCTCGTGCCGCCCCAACCCACCACGAGCAGGTCGGCGTCTTTGGCGCCGGTCACCTCCTGGTCGGGGATGTAGTTGGCCACGCGGTTCACCTTCTCCTGGCGGTTCTTGGTCATCAGGGCGTGGTTTTCGGGGTCGGTGCTCAGAGGACCGTCGGGGCATTTCTCCAATCCGCCCACGCGGTGGCTCAAGCCTTCCATGCCGGGCAGGGCCCACTCACGGGCGAACTTCTCCTCGTCGCGGCGGAACGGACGGTAGTTCGGGTCGTTCTCCTTGGCCAGACGCGGCTTGATTTCGGGCATGTCCTTCATAGAGGGAATCTTGAACAGCTGCGAGCCGTTGCCCAGATAGCCGTCGGTGAGCAGGATGACGGGGGTCATGTGCTCGAGGGCAATCTTGGCGGCGTTGAAGGCCCAGTAGAAGCAGTTGGCCGAGCTCGAGGCGGCGACAACCACCAGGGGAGCCTCGCCGTTGCGGCCGTAGAGGGCCTGGTTGAGGTCGCTCTGCTCGGTCTTGGTGGGCAGACCCGTCGAGGGACCGCCGCGCTGCACGTCGACAACCACCAAGGGCAGCTCGGTCATCACGGCCAATCCCAGGGCCTCGCTCTTCAGCGACAGGCCGGGGCCGGAGGTACTGGTGCAAGCCAAAGCACCGGCATAGCTGGCACCGATGGCGGAGCAGATACCGGCAATCTCGTCTTCGGCCTGGAACACACGGGCACCGAGGCTTTTGTGCTTGGCCAGCTCGACCATGACGTCGGTGGCGGGGGTGATGGGGTAGGAGCCCAGGAAGAGGCGGCGGCCGCTCTTCTCCGAGGCGGCGAGCAGACCCCAGGCGGTGGCCACGTTACCGGTGATGTTGCGGTAGCGGCCCTTCTCCATCTTGTCGGCATGGGCAACCTCGAAGATGTGCGAGTGCATCACCTCCAGCTTGTCGGCATATTCGTAACCCTCGGTCAGCACGGCCTTGTTCAGGGCAATGACGGCGGGTTTCTTGGCAAACTTGCGCTCCAGATAGGCAAAGGTATGGTCGAGGGTCTTGTGGGTCGAGTAGAAGATGATGCCGAGGGCAAACATGTTGCGGCTCTTGTCGGCGGTCTTTTTGTCAACACCCTGGGCGTCGCCAATCTTCTCGGTGAACGAGGTGATGGGGGCCTTGATGATGGTGTAGGCGCGCTCCAGCTCGTCGGTGAAGGGATTGCTGGTATAGCCGGCCTTCTCCATGGCCTCGTCGGTGAAGGTGTCGATGTCGACGATGACGGTGGCACCCTTCTTGGCCCACTTCAGCTGCGACTTGAAGGCGGCGGGGTTCATGGCCACCAGGATGTCGCACTTGTCGCCGCTCGAGTAGATGTGGTTACCCACATGCACCTGATAGCCGCTAACACCGGCAATGGTGTTGTGCGGGGCACGGATTTCGGCGGGATAATCGGGGAACGTGGCAATGTCGTTTCCGGTCAGTGCAGAGGCGTCGCTGAACAGCGTGCCGCTCAACTGCATTCCGTCACCCGAGTCGCCAGCAAATCGGACCACCAGGTCCTCTCTATTAACTATCTGATTTTCTGACATATTATTTATAGGTTTATATTATATTTAACTGATGTTTGAAAGTGCAAATATACAAAATAAAAATTACCCCGCAAAAAATTTTTTATCCACCCGCAGTGGTTGATAAAATGGATTCTGCGTAGAGGCCGATGACTCCTTCGGTGGCGCAAATCCCGATGCTGCATCCACATATTTATAATATATGAATCTTTTTTTATTGAATGGCGTGGAAGAGAAATTTTTAGTATACTCCCGCATGGAAAAATCTGTTTCTACACTCATTTCCCCCTGTAGAGACGCGGCCTGCCGCGTCTCCATGGGTGACAACGCGCCAATGTACACCGTTGCGCTCGCCGCGCCCTTCTCATCCACCGCAAATCCGTAGAAATGAATCTCTTTCCCCTGCCACCTTTCGGGCAGTGTCAGCTGCACGCGCCCCGACCGCCGCCACGCCGACGCACTCAGCACACCCTCCTCCATCTCAGGACAGTAGGCATACACATACACCTCGTCGTCACCGCTACCACCGTCCCACTCAAACGGGATTTCCACACACCCTTCCACCACCGCTCCGCGGCGGTCCCCCTACCCTAATAGGGGAGGAGCCGAGATACCTTCTGCCACGCCCGGCACTATCTAGTCTAGACTGCTCACCACGCCCCTTACCATTCAGCTGCTCCCCTAATATAGACTGCTTGCCGCGACCCTTACCATTCAGCTGCTCCCCTAAGTTAGGGAAGCTGGCAGCCGCTTGCGGCTGACTGAGGGGTGTGTCCATGAGGGGTGTGTCCATGAACAGCTCCCCAGATATAGGCTGTTTACCATTCAGCTGCTCCCCTAAGTTAGGGGAGCTGGCAGCCGCTTGCGGCTGACTGAGGGGTGTGTCCATGTGTGGTGTGTCCATAAGCGCTGTGTCCATGAGCGCTGTGCCAGTAACCCCCGGCGCCGCCACCTCTCCCTCGCTGACAATCAGACTCTCCCAGTCCACCACCATCCGTCCCTCCGCGTCCAGCGAGAAGCATTCCTTGTTCCTCTTCACGAACAGGTTGCACTCCGTGACGTGCATCCCCAGCGACACGCCCCGCAGCCCCTTGCGCAGGGCGA
>DECD01000033.1:0-10559 GCA_002349055.1 Bacteroidales bacterium UBA2939
TGAGCTGGGCGGTGGGCACCACGATGCGCGACGAGGCGCGCGCCAACGGCATGACGGCCTACAACCTCTTTGTGAAGCTGAACCAGCACGCCTTCGGGATGGAGAACGAGCGGCTTACGGTGGACTATAGTTCGCTGATTCTCAGCGTGGGCGACGTAGCAAAAGTAAGCTTGACATCGATGGAATGGACGTCGGACAACGTGCTCGACGTGCGCTACGAGCGCGGCACGGGCAACAGCTTCGACCACGTGTACCTCTACGCCTATATCCCTGATTTGGAGCAGGGTTTCCTGGCGGCTCCCGCCTACCGCCGCGACAAGCGCGTGGCGCTGGCGCTGCCCGACTACTATGCCGGCCACACGGCGCACGTCTACCTCATGGTGCAGACGGCCGACGGCCGCTGGAGCAATTCTATCTACACAGGCGAAATTGCTCTGGATGAGCGCGTTGAAGAGCCGCAGGAGGATTTTGATGAAGGCACATCGACACCTATGAACGACACAGAACTTGCTCTGCAGGGAGGCAAAACCGCAGGCACAAGCAAAGCCCTCGAGAAGGAGGCCCCGCCGCCCGAACGTCCCGCAGGAACATAATTATAAAAACATTTGCTTGTTGTATCATTAAAGTTTTTTTTGTGAATTGGAATTTTATTCGTAATTTTGCAGTTTGAAAACCAATAAGAAACAACTATTGTTGTAGCAATTTTAATTTAAACAAATAGCAACATGTAAAAAAATAAATAAAGCAATTATATTGAGCTAACCGCCCATTATTCTCGATGTTAGAATCTGGACAATTCTATGCGTAAGAGAATAAGCTCGCGGGAGTTCACGCTTGGGCGTGAATTATTCGCAACTTATCATTACGCAGGCAGTCCAGAGCCCTAACATCTGATAAGAAGCAACAAAAGAATAATTCCACGTCCTTTTTCTTTTGTCCTTTTTACAGGGAATCATCGGCGACACCGCTCATAACGACAAGCAGGAAGGCCGAAAACTGCAGTATAGAGTAGGCATAAAACAACAATCCAAAGAAACCATGAAACAATCGTTATTATTTAAATATTTATTTCTGGTATTATCCGTTTTTTTTCTGTCAAATACAGTTTATGCAACTGTTTTTTTCAGTGCAGTATCACCGAGTGGACATACCTTATATTATTCGGTTGAAAATGGTCAAGCTATTGTAACATATAATATATATAGCTATGCTGCGTCTGGTTCTGGGAATGTAATTATTCCAGCAACGGTTACAAACCCTAACACAGGGGTATCATATAACGTTACGAAAATTTCAAGCTTCGCATTTCATGATCGCAGTCAATTATTGTCTGTTGAGATACCATCCTCTATTCAGTATATTGGAGATAAGGCATTTGACAATTGCACAGAGCTATCTGTTGTCTATTTTAATGCAGATAGTTGTTGGCAGGCGGGGACTTCTACTTATTCTGCCTTTACAGGATGTACCAAACTTGCCAATGTTATTTTTGGAGATAATGTGAAGATTATTCCTAATTATGTTTTGAAAGACTGCCAATCTCTTAAAACGGTGACAATTGGCACAAGCGTTGATTCTATTGGTGTGTCGGCATTTGCGTCATGTGATAGTTTGAAGACAATATATTACAATGCTGATAGTTGTTATAAAATGCAGCAATTCGGTTATTTCCCGTTCCGTAATTGCAGCTATCATGCAAAAGTCATTATAGGAAACAATGTCAGATACATTCCCAAAGACTTGTTTTATTATTTTGATGGACTTGCAACAGTCGTTATTCCTAGTTCTGTTTATACTATTGGAAGCATGGCTTTTGCGGAAGATGAAAACATTGATTCTGTGATCTATGAGGGAACCCTAGAACAGTGGTGTAACATTGATTTTCAAAGCGGAAAGAGCAACCCAGCCAAGTATGCAAAACATTTAATTATCGATGGAGTTTTTGTTAGAAATGTAAATATTCCTTCTTCACTGTCTGTGGTTAAAAGATTTATATTTTGTGGGTATGATAGTTTGTATTCTGTAACAATTCCAAATTCGATAATTGAAATAGAAAACGAAGCATTTAGTGGATGCTCCATGTTGTCTTCTGTAATCATGTCAGATTCTGTTTGGAAGATAGGACAAGGAGCATTTATGAGATGTCCTTCATTACAAGCTGCACCAATCTCGAATTTCGTAACACACATTTACCCAGATGCGTTTCTGGAATGCGGAGGCATAAATTCTGTTACTTTTCCCGAAACATGTGAATTTGTAGGTTCAAATGCTTTTACAGGTTGTGGTTGGTTAGGCAGAGGATTGTCGTCGGCGACATTCTTATCAGAAGTACCGCCCACTTTTGGTACTGCTGTTTTTGGTAATCACCAAGGCAATGCTCCGTTTATGCTGATTTACGTACCATGTAAATCTCGTAATGCATATTGTGTAGCATTGGGAAATAATCCTATTGATGTTAACAATATTATTGAACCACAAGCTGAATTATGGGTTACGGTTATTCCAGATGATAATTCACAAGGATACACAGAGGTTATTCCTATTAGAGGCAATGAAATTAGTTGCGATTCAAATGTGATAGTACGAGCAACTGCATTTAACGGTTATCGCTTTGATCATTGGAGTAAGGGGAGTACATCTGCTCAAGATACATTTCATTTAATGCATGATGATACGATTATTGCTTATTTTATACCAATAGATGCAATTGGCGATATCGAGATGTCGAGTTATAATATTACAACAGACGAAGGGCAAATCGTTGTTGAGGGGGCCGATGGGTATGAGGTGACGCTATTCGATGTCAATGGACGAATGCTTGCCACCAAGCAGGATTACGGTGCGGAGATACGTTTCGATGTTTCCACCAGCGGTACCTACATGATTAAGATAGGCAGCCATCCAGCAAGGAAAGTGGTGGTGATAAGGTAATTGTTTAATGTGAAAAGAGGGGCCGTCATGAGTTTGGCGGCCTTTTTTTGTGGTATGTGTCGCTCCTAGAGGAGGCGAAAAGATACGGCATCTGGGAAGTGAAATGTTAAAAAAAGAGGGCGGGAAAAACAATATTTTTGCGTTTTCGACGTTATGGTGAAGTTAAAGAATTAAACACAAAAAACAAAAAACAAAATTACATGAAAACGAACAAACGTTCTCTTTTCCGCGTGCTGCCCGTGATGGTGGCGGCCGCATTGTTCATGGTCTCCTGCTCGTCGGGTAGCGACGAAGGGGCCTTCATCCCCAAAAACGCCACGGGCGTGATGCACTTCAACGTGGCCTCGCTGTGCCAGAAGGCCGACCTCGCCAATGCCGACAACCTGCAGATGATGAAGTCGCTGCACGAGTCGCTCCAAACCCTCAGCCCCCAGGGCGACAAGATGGTAGAGGCTTTCATGAAAGATCCCTCGTCGTGCGGCATCGACTTCAAGCAGCCCGTATGCGCCTTCAGCGAGCCATTCCCCATATCCGAGGAAGACTTCAACTACAACACCGAATACAGCGTGGTCAGCGCCAAGATAAAGAATGTCAAAGATTTCGACAAATTCATTGCCGACCTGGAAGAGGTGATGGGCGAGAAATTCAAACACCGTGACACCCTCGGCATGACTGCCCTCGAACTTGGCGAGAGCGAGCTGCTTGCCTACGACAGCAAACGCCTTTTCTTCATCGAGAACGTCCCCATTATGATTAGCCAGATGATGGATGAGCCCATCGACAACGTGCTCACCTCGACCCAGTATCTTGCCAAACTCCTCAGCCTCAAGAAGGACGAGAGCCTGGCCAGCGACAAGAACTTCGCCCAGTACCTGGCCGATCGTAAGGACATCAGCTATTACCTGGTTTACGGCAACATGCTGAAGATAACCGTCAATCCAGCCATTTCCCTCCTGAACAAGTTCTACACCGAAGAATACCTCAAGCAGTTCGAGCATGCCGCCATGGGCATCTACGGCTCGTTTGAGAACGGCCGCATCGAAGTTACCACCAAAGCCTATGGCTACCCCGAGGAGCTGAAGAAATTCGGTGTCCAGAAGTTTAACGACGAACTCCTCGCTTACCTGCCCGCCCAGACCCTCGCCGCCATCACCCTCGGCCTCGACCTGAAGGCCACAATGGAGTTCTTTGACAAGATGAATGATGAAGACAAGACCTTCGACGAGCCCCTCGGCATCAAGGAATACACCCTCCGCGACCTTGTGAACGCCCTCGGAGGCAGCCTGGCAGCCACCTTCTACGGCATGCAGGAGGGCACGCCCTACTTCGCCGCCGCCGTCGACGTGAAAGACAGCAAGATGGTCCGCGACCTCCTCAACGAGATGGCCGTCAACAACGGCAACGTCTACACCTTCGACTTCTTCCCCGCCATGCAGCTGGTGCTCAACGACAAAGTGGCTGTCCTCTCCACCGACCCCGCCGTCATCGCCAACGCCCAAGCCGGCGGCAAGAGCAACGGCCTGATGGCCGTCGCCGACAAGGCCAAGAAAGGCAACTACTTCTATATGGACCTCAACCTCGAGGACTGGCCCAAGGATTTGCTCGCCCTTATCGGCCTCAACGGCACCGCTGTCAACAGCATCGTCTTCAACATCTTCGCCATGTTCGACCGCATCGAGTGCGAGACCGTCGACAGTGAGAACGGCCTCTGCAACATCTACCTCTCCAACGACAAAATCAACAGTTTGGCCTACATCCTCCAGCAGGTCGACAAAATGATTTAACGTCCTGTGCTGATAGAGCTTAACAACCTGAAACCGCAATACATGTCGGAGTCGGAAGTGGCCGGCTCCGACATCTATCTGCAACCTTCTGTGCGCTTTGAGCAAGGCCACAGATACATGGTTTGTGCCCGTTCGGGTCACGGCAAGACCTCGCTGCTCAACTTCATCTACGGCAGCAGCTCCCACTACGACGGCACCGTCCGCTTCCACGACGACGACAGCACGCCGCTGGAGCGCCGCCGCCGCAAGTTGAGCTACCTCTTTCAGGACCTGCGGCTCTTCCCGGAGCTTACGGCACTGGAGAACATACTGATTAAAAACAATCTAACGGAATTCAAAAGCACGGCTCAGATTGAAGCCATGCTCGACCGGGTGCTGGCGCCCGAGAAGAAACACCAGCCGGTGGCCACCCTCTCGCTGGGGCAGCGCCAAAGGGTGGCGGCGGTGCGGGCACTGTGCCAGCCCTTTGAGTTCCTGCTGATGGACGAGCCTTTCAGCCACATCGACCACGAGAGTGCCCAGGCCGTGGCTGCGCTGGTACTCAGCGAGGTGGAAGCCCAAGGGGCAGGCCTCATCGTCACCGCCCTCGACCCCATCGACCTCTTCCCCTTCGACACAACCCTCAACCTTTGAGCCATGCTGAAACGACTGCAACGCAAGACCCTCATCCCCGCCCAGATTGCCGGCTATGCCGCCACGCTGCTCGTCGGCGCCGCCATCGTCATGCTGGCCTGCCAGCTCTATGCCGACCTGCGGCCGCTGCTCACGCAGCAGACCGATGTCTTCCGCGGCCACGCCATCACCCTCTCGAAGAATGTCGGCGCGCTGCAATCGTTCAACAAGCGCGGCATCTATTTCACCGACAAGGAGATTGCGGAGCTGGAGGCGCAGCCGTTCGTGGCGCAGGTGGCGCGGTTCACCTCGTCGGCCTTCCACTCGAAAGCATCCATCACCTTCGGCGGGCAGGGCCTTTACACCGACCTCTTCTTCGAAGGGGTACCCGACCGCTACATCGACGTGAGCAGCGACGACTGGCGCTGGGACTCCACCTCCAACTTTCTGCCCGTCATCGTCCCCGAGGACTACCTGAGCCTCTACAACTTCGGCTTCGCCGAGAGCCAGGCGCTGCCGGTACTCTCCAAGGGCACCATCGAGCAGGTGGTATTCACCGTCACCCTCGACGGTAACGGGCACAGCCGCTCGTTCCGCAGCCGCATCGTGGGCTTCTCGGGCAAAATCAACACCATCCTCGCCCCCGAGGAATTCCTTGCGTGGGCCAACCGCGAATTCGGCAGCGACGAGACCAATCCGCCCTCGCGCCTACTGGTGGAACTGGCCGACGCCTCGGACGAGCGCATCCCGCGCTTCATGGAGGAGCACAACTACAACATCAAGCAAGACGAGCTGGAGAGCAGCAAGATGGTCTTCTTCTTCCGCGCCGCTATGGCCTTCCTGCTGGCGGTGGCACTCATCATCATCGCCCTCTCGGTGGCTTTCATCATTATGAGCCTCAACGTGATAGTGCAGAAAAACCACGACCTTTTCCGCAACCTCCACGACATTGGCTACTCGCCGCAGCAAATTGCCCGCTACTACCGCCGCACCGTGGGCATCATCACCGCTGCCGATATGGCACTGGCCACCGTCGCGGCGCTGATTCTGAGAGGGGTATACGTTGGGAAACTGTCGACGATGTTCACCATCGAAGGCTCGGTGTGGCCCATCGTCATTGCCGCCGCCGTACTCACGGCAGCGCTCATCATCATCTACAATTACATCATCTTGAAGACCATCCGCACCACGGTCGAAGCCTAGCCCACGTACTGGCTGACGGGGCCGAAGTCGAAGCCGTCGACCACCACGCGGTTTTTCGTCGTGCGGCCAAGGAAGCAGCAGTTCAACCGCGCGTCGTCCATTTTGAGGAGGAAGGCATCGTCCTGGCTCTCGGGCAGCGCCACCACATAGCGGCCGGGTTCTTCGCCGAAGAGGAAGGCGTCGAGGCGCACCTCGCGCGGCACAAGGATGTCGTAGCCCAGCGGCGCGGTGAACCGCAGCAGCGAGCAGAAGAGACCCCCCTGCCCCACCGGCAGCTGCTCCAGCACCATCCCGTTGGCCATCAAGGCCGAGAGAATCATCTCGATATACTGGCAGTCCTCCTCGTGGCCTTCGGCGGCCATGGGTTGCTCCACCAGATGGAGACAACGCCGCGCATACTCCGAATCGACGAACTCGGCGCTGACATTGCCCACCATGTAGAGGAGCAATCCCGTGCTAGAAAGACTAGATTTTCTAGAGAGACTAGAATTACTAGATGAAATCGCTTTCGCGATTTCGAGGCATTCTTTCACCTTGGGTTCGCGGATGGCGCGGTGGTCGGCGGTGCCGGAGTAGAGATAGTCATTGCGTTCCACCATGTGGTGCTGGCCGCGCAGCCAGCCGTAGAGGCTCTGCTGCTTGCCGTTGCTCTCCCACATAGCCAAGAGTGTCGACAACTCGTCGATGGTGGGCTGGCGGCCTATGATGTCAAGCACCTCGTCGTAGGCTTGCCGCGAGATGCCCATGGCCTCCACCTGATCGAAGTCAATCGTCGGCTCACTCATTCTTCAGCTTCTCGAACAGAGCCACGCAGCCGCTGTAGAGGTCGTCCCAGGCGATGTTGAACTTGCGCGTGTACCAAGGGTCGGAGACATCGCGCCCGTGATGCTTGGTGTCGGAAGCGGGCGTGTGGTCGAGCAGGAGCGAGAGCTTCCCTTCGGGGTCGCCGCCGAAGAGGGCCAGCATGTTGCGCATATTGGCGGCATCCATGCCGACAATCATGTCCCAGCGGTCGTAGTCCTCGGCCGTCAGCTGACGGGCCGTCTTGCCGGGGCAGCCGATGCCATGCTCGGCCAGCGTGCGCTTGGCCAGAGGGTAGACAGGGTTGCCCAATTCTTCGTCGCTTGTGCCCGCCGATGCAATCTCAAAAGACTCTTCCATTCCCGCTGTACGAACCAATTTCTTCAAAATAAACTCCGCCATAGGGCTGCGGCAGATATTACCATGACAAACAAAAAGTATTTTTTTCATGCTGCAAAAATACAAATTTTTTTGATATTAATACCTTTATTTGTATCTTTGCAACATATTTTAACACTTAAAGCAACAAATTACATCTTGAAAATCAACCATCCATGAAGAAATTACATTTTATTTCCACAGCCTTGATGGCCGGTGCCCTGATGGTGGCTTGCAGCGGCAAAAAAGCGGAAGTCGTCCCTGTGCCGGAGCAGCAGTCGACCGACTTTGTCAACATTACGGACGTGGTGCCCGATGTCATCCTTGAGATACGCTATTTCGGCACCTACAACTTCGTCGGTGCCCGCATCGACGGCTACGAGCAGCCCACAGCGTTGCTGACCCGCCAGGCCGCCGACAGCCTGAAGGCCGTCAGTGATGACCTTATGAAGCAGGGCTACCGCCTGAAGATTTACGATGCCTACCGTCCGCAGAAGGCCGTCGACCACTTCGTGCGTTGGGGCAAGGATGTTAAGGACACACTGATGAAGCGCTACTTCTATTCCAATGAGTGCAAGGACAGCCTCTTCATCAAAGACTATATCGCCATACAGAGCGGCCACTCGCGCGGCTCGACGCTCGACCTGACGCTCTTCGACATGCGCACCGAGAAGGAGGTCGACATGGGCGGCACTTTCGACTGGTTCGGCCGCGAGAGCCATCCCGACTACTGTGGCAATCCCGAGTCGGGCGAATACACTGGCGAAAACGGAGCCCTCACCGCCCAGCAGTTCGAGAACCGCATGATTCTGCGCCGCGCCATGATGGCCCACGGTTTCAAGCCCTACGGCTGCGAGTGGTGGCACTTCACCCTCAAGGACGAACCTTATCCCGACACCTACTTCCAGTTCCCGGTACACGAGCTGTAAAACAAAGAGAGAGAGGCAACCAAACGGCTGCCTCTCTCTTTTTCCAAGTATATCGCAAGGGGTTGTTGTCCGGCGTTTATTCTTTGACACGGATTTTCTTCTCCTTGATACGGGCCTTCTTACCGGTGAGGTCGCGCAGATAGAAGATGCGGGCGCGGCGCACAGCACCGTGCTTGTTGACGTCGATCTGCTCGATGAACGGACTGGCGAAGGGGAAGATACGCTCCACTCCGACGCCGTTGGTGACCTTGCGGACAGTAAAGGTTTCAGTGGCTCCGCTTCCGCTGCGCTGCAAAACAACGCCCTGGAAGTTCTGGATTCTCTCTTTGTTTCCTTCCTTAATCTTGTAATGGACAGTGATGGTATCGCCAGCCTTGAACTCGGGGAACTCCTTGCGCTCCACCAGGTTCTCTACAAATTGCATGATTTCAGTTTTTCCCATGACAAATAGAATTTTTATAGGTTAATAAACTACTTTACCATCTTCACAACGGCGGTGAAAGCCTCGGGATTGTTCATAGCGAGGTCGGCCAGCACTTTGCGGTTAAGCTCGATGTTGTTTTTGTGAAGATTGCCCATAAAGACGGAGTACGAGATACCGTTGATGCGGCAACCGGCATTGATACGGTTAATCCACAGCGAACGGAATTCGCGCTTCTTGTTCTTTCTGTCGCGGTAGGCGTAGGTCTGACCTTTCTCCCACTTGTTCTTGGCGACGGTCCATACGTTTTTACCTCTGCCCCAATAACCTTTGGTGCGGTTGAGGATTTTCTTTCTGCGTGCTCTCGAAGCAACGGCATTGACTGATCTTGGCATAGATTTGTTTAATTTGTTTTTCGTTCAGGCGGCAGCCCGGCAGCTGTTACACTTTTTAAGCCTGCTGCTCTTGTTTGCTCTGGAACAATGGTTAATAACTCCTGTTTACGCTAAAAGCATTCTCTTGACGCGCTTCTCGTCGTCGCGGCTCACGAGGGCCGTGTGGTCGAGGTTACGCTTCTGGGTCGTCTCCTTTTTGGTCAGGATGTGACTGTGATAAGCATGCTTGCGTTTGATTTTACCGGTGCCGGTGAAGGTGAAACGCTTCTTGGCAGCGGCTTTGGTCTTCATTGTAGGCATTACTTTACTGTTTTTTTTAAGTTAGACTATATTATGATATACTTGGTTTACTTCTTAGGCGCGATAATCATCAGCATGCGCTTTCCTTCCAGACGCGGCATCTGCTCAGGCTTGCCGTATTCCAGCAGGGCCTCGGCGAACTTCAGTAGCTGTTGCTCGCCCTGCTCTTTGTATACGATGCTGCGGCCGCGGAAGAAGACGTCGACCTTCACCTTGTTGCCTTCCTTGAGGAAACGGATGGCGTGGTTGAGTTTGAACTCAAAGTCGTGGTCGTCGGTCTGCGGGCTGAGGCGTATCTCCTTGATGACAATCTTGGTCGAGTTGGCCTTGCGTTCCTTCTCGCGTTTCTTCTGCTCGTAGAGGAACTTCTGGTACTCGATGATTTTGCACACCGGCGGGTTGGCCGTGGGCGAAATCATCACCAGGTCCAGCCCCTGGTCGTAGGCACGACGGAGAGCTTCCTTGGTGTTCATGATGGCGGGTTCCATGCCGTCGCCGACAACACGCACCATGGGCACGTCGATGCGCTCGTTGATGAGGTGGTCGGGTTCTTTGCGGACCGGGCCGCGGTTATTCCTGCCTGCGTTGGCGGTGGGAAAGCTGGGTTTGAAAGGTGCTGCTATAACTTTGTTCTCCTATTTTAAATTAGCAACTGATTAATTTTCTTATCTTTATACTATTTCTCTACTATATAATCGAACTGCAAAAATACAACTTTTTTTATATATGGACGAAATATTTTTTTATTCCTTCGGGCTGAGGGCCTTGTTGTCAATGTCCTCGCGAATCTCGGCGATGAAGTCGG
>DECD01000033.1:10662-43119 GCA_002349055.1 Bacteroidales bacterium UBA2939
CTCCTTCTGGCCCACGATGAGGGCGTAGGGGATGCGCTGCAGGCGCAGGTCGCGCAGCTTGTAGCCAATCTTCTCGGCGCGCTCGTCGACCGACGAACGCACACCAGCCTTCACCAACTCGGCGTTGACGGCGTTGGCATAATCCATGAACTTCTCCGAGATGGGGAGCACCCTCACCTGCTCGGGGCAGAGCCAAGTGGGGAAGGCACCCTCGTATTTCTCCACCAGCCAGGCGAGCGTGCGCTCGTAGCAGCCGATGCTGGTGCGATGGATGACGTAGGGGCGCACCTTGTTGCCGTTCTGGTCGATATAGAACATGTCGTAGCGCGGAGCCAGCAGGGCGTCCCACTGGATGGTGATCATGGTGTCCTCCTTGCCGTAGACGTTCGAAGCGTTGATGTCCACCTTGGGGCCGTAGAAGGCGGCCTCGTCGTCGTCCTCCACAAAGGGGATGTTCAGTTCGTTGAGGATGTCGCGGATGTGCTGCTGACTGGCTTCCCAATCCTCGGCGGTGCCGATGTATTTCTTGGTGTTGGCAGGATCCCACTTCGAGAGGTGGTAGGTCACGTCGTCCTGCAGACCGAGGGTCGTCAGGCAGTATTTAGCCAAGGCGAGGCACTTCTTGAACTCCTCCACCATCTGGTCGGGACGCACAATGAGGTGGCCCTCCGAGATGGTAAACTGGCGCACGCGCGTCAGGCCGTGCATCTCGCCGCTGTCCTCGTTGCGGAAGAGCGTCGAGGTCTCGCTGTAGCGCTTGGGCAGGTCGCGGTACGACTTGGGAGAGGCCTTGTAGACGAAATACTGGAACGGGCAGGTCATAGGACGCAGGGCCAGCACCTCGGGGTCTTCGGGGTCGCCGATGACGAACATGCCGTCGCGGTAGTGCTGCCAGTGGCCCGAGATTTCGTAGAGATCCTTCTTGGCCATGAAGGGGGTCTTGGTACGGATATAGCCCCACTCGTTGTCCTCCAGGTCTTCAATCCAGCGCTGCATGGTTTGCACAATCTTGGCACCCTTGGGGAGCAACAGCGGCAAACCCTGTCCGATGACGTCGACGGTGGTGAAGAGTTCCAACTCACGACCCAGCTTGTTGTGGTCGCGGTTCTTGATGTTCTCCAGGTATTCCATGTGGGCCTCGAGGTCCTCCTTGCTGAAGAAGGCCACACCGAAGATGCGCGTCAGCGACTTGCCGTTGCGGTCGCCACGCCAGTAGGTGTTCGAGTTGGCGATGAGCTTGAAGCCCTTGATGAGGCGCGTATTGAGCAGGTGGGGACCCGAGCAGAGGTCCACGAAATCGTCCTGGCTATAGATGGTGATGCGGGCGTCGGGGGCGATAGCATCGAGGAGTTCGAGCTTGTAGGGTTCATTCTTCTCGGTGAAGATGGCGCGGGCCTCGTCGCGCGACACAATCTTGCGCTCCAGACGGGTGGCTTTCTTGATGATGGATTTCATCTCCTTCTCGATGGCGTCGAGGTCCTCGCGGTTGAAGGGACGGAAGTCGAAGTCGTAGAAGAAACCCTTGTCGGTGGCGGGGCCGATGGTGATTTTGGCTTCTGGGAAGAGGTGTTTCACGGCCTCGGCCATGATGTGGGCGGTGGTGTGGCGCAGGACTGCCAGCGACTCGGGAGCGGTCTTGTCGAGCAGTTCAATCTCACAGTCGTTCTCGACGACATCTCTCAAATCCACCACATTGCCGTCGATTTTGGCAGCGCAGTAGTTGTTCAGTTCCTCAGGCTTCAGCTTCAGAATCATATCGATAATGGGGCTCGGAGCCTCGCTCTGGAACATGCCTAACGGTTTGATATTCACGTTCATATTTATATATTTTATCTATTTATTTACACTATGAATTGAACTGCAAAGATACAAATTAATTTTCACATGCGTGCAAAAAAAGGCGAAATTATATTTATTTAACGTCAGATTTGCATTTTTCATATCGCCGAAAATTTCCGCCGTCCCAAGTAGCTATTTTCCAGACCCGGAGAGCGACCAACTCTTACTCCCCTCTTACACCTCTCCTACTCCTCCATTTGTTAAATCTTGCGTTAAAAAGAGTTAAAAAAATCGGAAAGTACCGCCAAAACGGGGGTATGGGCCTTATATTATATAGACCGGTTCGGGAATGGCTGGACCGCAAAAAAACGAATTAACAATTAAAAACCAAACAATTATGGCAAAACAAACGAATGGACTCTTGGGCGGCTACACCGGGAAGGTCGGTCCCGTGGTGGGCTATCAATGGAAAGGGGTGTGGTGTGTGCGGTCGCAGCCGCGAAAGGTACACAACCCGCGCACCGAAGCACAGCAGGAGCACCGTGCAATGTTCTGCGAGGAGGTGCGTCTGGCGGGCAAGATGCGGTGGGCCGTGAACATCGGCTTCAAGACGCTGAGCGACGCGATGGACATGACGGCGCAGAACCTCTTCGTCAAGGCTAACCAGCAGGCGTTCAGGACCCTGAACGGCCACTTTGCAGTGGACTACCGCCACCTGCAGGTCAGCGCCGGGCCGGTGGCGCCGGTGGCCGTCACCGAGGTGGTGCACGACGAGCACAACGTGCTGACCGTCAAGTTCGAGAAGAACCCCTTGCACCTGCCGGCCGACAATCACGACAACGTCTACGTATGGGTGTGGAGCCCGGAGGCGGGTGCGGGCTACCTGGCCAACCCCGTCTACCGTCGCATGAAACGGCTGAGCACGGTGCTCCCCGACTATCTGGAGGGAACGGAGCTGCACGTCTACGCCTTCGCGCAGAACGAGCAGGGCGACTGCTCGAACACCGCCTACGGCGATGCGGACAGCGGCCTGGAGACAACCGAATGGGACGCTGCCAACAAGCTGGACATCTATAACTTGCAAAACAATTCGACGGTAGGCAGATGGGGTGGATTGGACTGTGACCCCAGGGGGCTTCCAGCCCTGAAGGAGCAGGATTCCGGCGGCTGGCCTGCGACCTGACAGGGAGGTGGCCCCAAAGGCGGGTTCGTCGGCTTTTGAAAAAAGATTTTCCTATATTGAAAATATTTATTATATTTGCAATTTAAAGTTAATGATTGAACAAACAATAAACGATTGATAATGAGACCTGATTTTTCAAAAGTCGACTTCCGCGCCGTGGAAAAAGGGCGCGAGACGTTCGAGAAATGGGAAAAAGAGAACCATATCGAGAAGAACTGGAAGACTCCGGAGCAGATTGATGTGAAGCCTGCCTACGGCAAGAAAGACCTCGAGGGCATGGAGCACCTGAACTATGCCGCCGGTATCGCGCCGTTCCTGCGCGGACCCTACTCGACGATGTATGTGATGCGTCCGTGGACCATCCGCCAGTATGCCGGTTTCTCGACCGCCGAAGAGAGTAACGCCTTCTACCGCCGCAACATCGCTGCTGGTCAGAAAGGTCTGAGCTGCGCTTTCGACCTGGCCACGCACCGCGGCTATGACTCGGATCACGAGCGCGTGGTGGGCGACGTAGGTAAGGCCGGTGTGGCCATCGACAGCATCCTCGACATGAAGATTCTGTTCGACCAGATTGACCTGGGCAAGATGTCCGTCTCCATGACCATGAACGGCGCAGTGCTGCCCATCCTTTCGTTCTATATCATCGCCGCCGAGGAGCAGGGCGTGACACAGGACCAGCTGCAAGGCACTATCCAGAACGACATTCTGAAGGAGTTCATGGTGCGCAACACCTACATCTACCCTCCCCTGCCGTCGATGAAGATCATTGCCGACATCTTCGAGTACACCTCGAAGCACATGCCGAAGTTCAACAGCATCTCCATCTCGGGCTACCACATGCAGGAAGCCGGTGCCACCGCCGACATCGAGCTGGCTTACACGCTGGCCGACGGCCTTGAGTACCTGCGCGCCGGTGTGCAGGCAGGCATGAGCGTCGACGACTTCGCGCCGCGTTTGTCGTTCTTCTGGGGCGTAGGCATGAACCACTTCATGGAGATTGCCAAGATGCGTGCCGCCCGTATGCTGTGGGCCAAGATTGTGAGCCAGTTCAACCCCAAGAATCCCAAGAGCCTGGCCCTGCGTACCCACTCGCAGACTTCCGGCTGGTCGCTCACGGAGCAGGACCCCTTCAACAACGTGGCCCGCACCTGCATCGAGGCCATGGGTGCCGCCCTGGGTCACACCCAGTCGCTGCATACCAACGCCCTTGACGAGGCCATCGCCCTGCCCACCGACTTCAGCGCCCGTATCGCACGTAACACGCAGATCTACCTCCAGGAGGAGACCAACATCTGCCGCGTCGTCGACCCCTGGGCCGGTTCCTACTACATCGAGACCCTCACCCACGAGATAGCCCACAAAGCTTGGGCCCACATCCAGGAAGTGGAGAAACTGGGCGGTATGGCCAAAGCCATCGAGAGCGGCGTGCCCAAGATGCGCATCGAGGAGGCTTCGGCCCGCAAACAGAGCCGCATCGACTCGAATGTCGACACCATCGTGGGTATCAACAAATACCGTCTCGAGCACGAGGATCCCATCGAGACCCTCGAGATTGACAATACTGCCGTGCGCAACGCTCAGATTGAGCGTCTGAAGAAGCTCCGCGCCGAGCGCGACACCGAGGCCGTCAACGCCGCCCTGGACCGTCTGACCGAGTGCGCCCGCACCGGCGAAGGCAATCTGCTGGAGCTCAGCATCGACGCCGCCCGCAAGCGCGCCTCGCTGGGTGAAATCAGCTACGCACTGGAGAAAGTCTACGGACGTTACAAAGCCAAAATCAACCTCATCAGCAACGTGTACAGCAGTCAGACCAAAGAGAGCGACGCCTTCAAGCGCGCCCAGGAACTCACCGATAAATTTGCCAAGATGGAAGGACGCCGTCCGCGCGTGATGGTGGCCAAGATGGGCCAGGACGGCCACGACCGTGGCGCCAAAGTCGTCGCCACGGGATACGCCGACATGGGCTTCGACGTCGATATGGGACCGCTGTTCCAGACTCCCGCCGAGGCCGCCAAGCAGGCTGTGGAGAACGACGTGCACATCTTCGGCGCCAGCTCGCTGGCCGCAGGTCACAAAACCCTGCTGCCACAGGTCATCGAAGAGCTCAAGAAGCTGGGCCGCGAGGATATCATGGTCGTCGCTGGTGGTGTCATCCCGCCGCAGGACTACGACTTCCTTTTCAAAGCCGGTGTCGCCGCCGTCTTCGGCCCCGGCACGCCCGTCAGCACCTCGGCCATCCGCATGATGGAGCTGCTCTTCGCCGCCCGCGGAGTGGACATCGACAAAGCCTGATAGACAATGAAGAATAGATTTTTCATAACTTTGATAGCAATGCTCCTCGCCGCCCCTGCGGCGAGGGCATTCGATTTTAGGGCCCAGGCCCCCTCGGGCCAGTGGGTCTATTATACCGTCATCGACGACAACAGCGTCAAGGTAGTCAATCCCGACTGGGACTCACGGACGCCTCCATCGGGCGTGCTGACCATCCCCGCCACCGCCACCAACAGCACTAACGGCACCACCTACAATGTGACAGTTATAGACGCGGAAGCCTTCAAAAGCTGCGACGGACTGACCACGGTGGTCATCCCCGAAGGGGTCACCCGAATCGGCCGCATGGCTTTTGCCTACTGTACGGCCCTCGACAGCGTGTCGCTGCCCTCGACGCTGACTTACATCGGCTCCATGGCCTTCACCAGCACATCGTTCTATTCGACCAGCCACCTCAATGCTGATGGACTCCTCATCGCCGGTGCCTACCTCATAGGCTCGCTCTCGAGCATCACGGGAAGCATCACGGTGCCGGAAGGCGTCCAAGGTCTGGGCAACATGGCTTTCTACAACTGCGCCTCCATGGAACGTGTCAACCTGCCCGCAGGCCTTCGTTTCATCGGTGAGAATGCCTTCCAGGACTGCCGTGAGCTCGACACCGTGGAGCTGCATAACAACGTTCCTCCGGCACTCGAGAGCAACGCTTTCACCAATGCCGACCAAACCGTCATACTGGTACCCTGCCACCAATCCGCAGCCTATCAAGCCGCAGAGTACTGGAGCAGCCACACCATCGAGGAAAACTGCTCTTCGGTTGGAATTGCCGCCGTCGAGTCCGACATGCCGACAATAACAATTGTCGAAGGTGGCATAAACCTCGACTTGTCGGAAAACGAAACGGCCACAATCAGCGACATGACAGGTCGGCGCGTGGCGGAAAGCATGGGCGGATTCGTAGCCCTGCCGTCGCATGGCGTCTACATCGTCAGCATCCCTGGCATGAAATCAGCCAAGGTAGCCTACTGAACATTATCGAAAGAAACTGAATCGAGAGGAGTCTTGTCTACGGGTATGA
Organism: Bacteroidales bacterium UBA2939; assembly: GCA_002349055.1. GTDB lineage: Bacteria > Bacteroidota > Bacteroidia > Bacteroidales > P3 > Colimorpha. Next base: position 16,971 of record DECD01000033.1, read on the forward strand.
TGATAGTGGTTTTAATGATGCTGTCATCAAAGCTGTCGTTTATGCTGTCGCATTGTTTTTCAGCATTATCATGCTTCACAATGTTGTGCACTCTCTGCACCAGACCCGTCTTCTGCAAGTTGGGGTCTTTCTGGACATGACCCGTCTGGTAGCGAATCATCGAGATGACAAGATAGAGCGAGAATGCGATGAGGATGATGCCGGTAATCTTGTTGAAAATGTTCATGATGCGGGCAGTGAACCAGTGCTGCAACATGGCGGCGAGGCGACACTTGAGCACATCGGTACCGAAGACAGCAAGCAACATGCCGATGAAGAAGAAATAGCGGTCGCGCACAGAAAGATCCATCTCGGCAGAAAGGAATGTGATGATGGAGACCCAGTAGAGCCAGATGAGGGGATTGAGGATATTGAGCAGGAATCCCTTGAGCATGAGCTGCCATCGGTGGGTAACCTCGATAGAACTGAACTTGAGGCGCCCCTCGCCGCTGCCAGCCGACTTCACCTTGCTACGATAGGTGAGAACGCCGAAGATGCAGGTGGCGGCACCGCCGATGATAGAGACATATACATTATGTAGCAGAGCATTCAAATCAACATTTGAAAGCACCGTGAGCATCATCAGGACGATGATGACATCGCTCAAGCTGACGCCTGCTGCAAAGGAAATAGCCTTGCGGAAACCATGGTGTATACTATTCTGAATCAGTGAGAAGAACGCGGGGCCGAGGCTGAAGAACAGCGACAGCAGAACGCCACAGATTATACCAACAACAAACTCCATTCTGTTCAGAAATGATTTGCAAAGATACAACTTTTTTAGAACATGGCGAAAAAAATAACATTTTGTAACCTTTTACATTTCTCCCTGTCGAAAAAAAACGTATTTTTGCAGTTCGAAATGAAACATGCAACGAACATATTAGTCTCGGCTATCATGCTGACGATGATACTCTTGGGGACAGCAGGCGTGTCTGTCGAGAAGTGTTCGTGCACGGGGAAAATTTCGCTGGTGCTGCCGACAGAAAGCGACTGCTGTCCCGACGAAGGCGATTGCATGACCGTGAAATCGATGCAGCTGTCGGACTATATGCCGACGGCCTCCGCCAGCATTGACCTGCCGGTGCAACCCGTGCTGTTTGCGGTGTTTCCGCCGATGATTCCCACCACTTTGTGCGGACACAGCACTCCGTGTCCCTACAAACATTACGGCCAATTCCCACCGGGGGAGTTGTCTCACACGATTGATGTGCTGAGAGTTTGATTGACTGCTTGAACACGTGGAAACGCTTGGGTATCCATACTCAAGCAATCAAGCAATTAAACAATCAAACAATAGAATCAATGATAAAAAGATTTTTTGCTGCGGCACTGACGGTGCTGGCAGCCACAAGTGTCGGAGCACAGGCCGACACCGCCACCCGAAGCCGCACGCTTGGGGAGGTATCCATCGAACAACGCAAAGTCGAAGGAGTGTCGCGCATGGGCGGCGCCATCAACGGCACCGAACTTGGACAAGGCGAGCTCTTCCGTGCCGCCTGCTGCAATCTGGGCGAGAGCTTCGTCACCAATCCGTCGGTCGACGTGAACTACAACGATGCTGCCGTGGGTGCCCGACAAATCAAGCTGCTGGGCCTCAGCGGCCAGTATGTGCAGATGCTCCTCGAAAACATGCCCGTCACCCTGGGTGCCGCCATGCCCTATCAGCTGGGCTATGTGCCGGGGGCATGGATGAAAAGCATCTCGGTGAGCAAGGGTGCCTCGAGCGTCAAAAACGGGTCGCAGAGCATCACCGGACAAATCAACGTGGAATACCTCAAACCCGAGGACGACCCCGAACTGAAAATCAACCTCTACACCGACAGCCGCCTCAAGAGCGAAGCCAACGTGATGGGCAACGCCCACCTCACCCCCCACCTCAGCACCGAGGTGCTGGCACATTTCGAGAAGGACTTCATGCACATGGACGAAGACGATGACGGATGGCAAGACTCTCCGTCCGTGGAGCAGTGGCATGTGCAGAACCGCTGGAAATACCAGAAGGGACGCTATATCATGCACGCCGGCTTCGGCTACCTGCACGAGAACCGCGAGGGCGGCCAGATGAAAGACCTCTCGCCGACACCCTACCAAGTACTCATCGAGGCCAACCGCCTGGACGGCTACATGAAACACGCATTCCTGCTCAACAGCGAGCATAACACCAACCTCGCCCTTTTGGCCAACGGCAGCCTTTACAACCTCGATGGCACCTTCGGCCTCAAGGATTACACCGACCGTCAGCAAAGCCTCACCAGCCAGCTCATGCTGGAGCACGACTTCAGCGACAGCCACAACCTCTCCACCGGACTCAGCTTCAACGCCGACCGCATGAAAGAAACCCTCACGACATCGAACCTCGAACCCACCACCGAACTCACGCCGGGCGCATACGCTCAGTACACCTTCAAGCCCAGCTACAAGTTCACCGCCATGGCGGGTCTAAGGGTTGACTACAGTTCGCTCTACGGCCACACCTATCTCACACCGCGCCTGCATGTAAAATGGACACCCACCGACTGGATGACCCTCCGGGCCTCCACCGGCAAAGGATACCGCACACCCCACGCCCTCGCCGAGAACCACTATTTGCTGACCTCGGGTCGCACCCTTGTCATCTACGACCTCAAGCAGGAGGAATCCTGGAACCGGGGAGCCAGCCTGGCCCTCTACATCCCGCTGAGGGAACGCACGCTGACGGTCAACGCCGAATACTACTACACCGACTTCATCAACCAGGCCGTGGTGGACTACGACAGCGACCCGACCAAGATTAGCATCGACAACCTCGACGGCCGCTCCTACTCGCACACCCTGCAGCTGGACGCCAACTACGACATCACCGACGACATCAACCTGCTGGCCGCCTTCCGCTACAACCGCGTGATGTGCACCTATGGCGGGAAGCTGAGGGAGAAACCCTTGCAAAGCCGCTACAAAGGACTGGTCACCGTGAGTTGGAAACCCATGATGGCACTGTGGCAGGTGGACCTCACGCTGCAACTCAACGGCGGTGGTCGCATCCCCAAATACATCGATGAGGCCGGCAATACGGTCCACGGCCAAAGGTTCCCTGCCTACCCGCAACTGAACCTCCAGGTGACACGCGAGTTCCGCCACCTCTCGGTTTATGTCGGCGGCGAGAATCTCACCAACTACCGCCAACCCGACCCCGTCATCAACGCCGCCAACCCCTGGTCGCCGACGTTCGACCCGACGCTCGTCTGGGGACCCGTGCACGGCATCATGGCTTACGCGGGCATACGTATGAATCTATAAAATGAATAAGATATGAAAAAGACTCTTTTGATGATTATGGCCAGCCTGCTGCTGATGGCTGGCGCCAAGGAAATGCGCGTGCTGGTGATGACCCCCACGCCGAAAATGCACTGCGAAAATTGCGAGAACAAAATCAAGAAGAACCTCCGCTTCGAGAAAGGCGTGGTGAAAATCGAGACCAACGTCGAGGCCCAGACGGTCACCGTCACCTACGATGCCTCGAAGACCAACGCCGAAAATATCCAGACGGCGATGAAGAAGATTGGCTACGACACCAAGGTCGTCTCCGACAAGCCGCAAGAGAACCGGAAGAAAAAATAGGGCAAAAATAAACTTTTTTTTGTCAGTTTCAAAAAAGTTCGTATTTTTGCAAACTCAATAGGAGCGTGAAAATGAGCCAGAATGAAGATAGAATAATAAGGTTTAGTGGTTTAAAACCAGGTAAATACACCTATAATTATACCCTAACCGACGAGTTCTTTGAAGATTGGAAAAACGACGAAATCCGTGGAGGAAAGGTAAAAATCGACGTCGAAATGGAGCGTTTCGAGCACATGTTGATGTTCAAATTCACCCTTTCGGGCGAAGTGACGACAATGTGCGACCGCTGTCTGGGCGACATAATAGTTCCGGTGGAAGGCGAAGAGCACCTCTGCGTGCGCTTCAGCGACACCGAGACCACCGACGACGAAGATGTAGTGGTGCTGCCCGAAAGCGCTTTCGAAATCGACCTCAGCCAATGGCTGTATGAATACGTGGCAGTACGTATCCCCATGCAGCACATCCACCCCGACGGAGCCTGCGACCCCGAGGTAACCAAGTACATCATCGACGAAGATGAGCCAGAAGAGAAAAACGATGACGAGATTGACCCTCGCTGGGAAGCACTGAAGAAACTGAAATAAATAAATAAAAAAAAGTAATAATATGCCACATCCAAAACACAGATTCTCGCAGACCAGAACGGCCAAGAGAAGAACGCACGATGCGTTGGAGAGCGCGCAGCTGACGACTTGCAGCAATTGCGGCGCACAAGTAATGTACCACCATGTATGTCCCGAATGCGGATACTACAGAGGCAAACTCGCAATCGAAAAGAACGCTGAGGAGTAACCGAGAGTACATGAAAACAAAAAAAGGGAGGTTCCGATTGGAACCTCCCTTTTTCATTATATAACCCTTTTACAATTCACGTAGCATCTGTTCGGCGGCTTCGATGCCATTCTCGGCGGCAAGGGTGAGCCACTTCTTGGCCTCCTTCTTGTTCTTCTTCACGCCATCGCCTGTGGCATACATCTGACCAATGATATAGCAGCAGCGCACGCTGCCGGCTTCGGCACCCTTGAGGAACCACTGCGCGGCCTGCTCCGTGTCTTCTTTGACATAGACACCTTCTATGTAGCACATTCCAAGAAGATACATGCCGAAAGCGGAGCCATTCTCGGCAGCCTGGGTATAGAGGTTGTAAGCCTTGCGCGAATTGAGGATGACACCCTCGCCCTCCTCGTAGCAGAGACCCAGGCGGCACATGGCCTCGAGGTTGCCACGGTCGGCCGCCATCTGGTAGAGTTCAGCAGCACGCTTCTTGTCGAGCGGCACCATCTCGCCACTTTGATGGCTGCCGGCAAGGCGCAGCATGGCCTTGGTGGAACCGGTGGCGACGGCACGGTTGTAGTATTCAAGGGTCTTCACGGTGTCGCGCTCCACGCCACTCCCCATGGCATAGAAACCGCCAAGGGTCATCATGGCCTCGGCATTGCCGAAGTCGGCAGCGGAATCGAGATAACGCACCGCCATAGCGGTATCCACCTCACAGCCAACACCCGCCAGGCGGGCCAATCCCAGGAGATTGTAGGCGCGACCATCTTCATTGTTGGGCGCCAACTGCTCCAGCAGGGCGTAGCCTTGCGCAGGGTCGGCCTCCATACCGGCACCGACAAGCATGGCGAACGCGTATGTGACGTAAGCGTCGGGGTTGCCATTGCTGGCGGCAGAGACGATATACTCAAGGCCCTTGTCGTATGCTTTCTGGTCGAAGAGCCACGTGCCAATCATATAGTCGCCACGCGGGTCGTCACCCTTCGATGCCTCGAAATAATAGTAGAGGGCGGAATCGCCGTCCATCGACATTCCCGGCCAGCCATAGTTGAAGTAGTCGCCGATGACACCCATCGAGCGATAGGAACCTTTGGCTGCCGCCTGTTGGAAATAGGGCAATGCGGCAGCGGTATCTTTTGGCACCGCGATGCCACGGAGATAACTGTCGCCCACATAATAGAGACCAGCGGCATTGTCATCACTGATTCCCGCAGCCAAAAGGTAATATTCAAAAGCTTTTGCTGAATCGGGCGCGAGGGTCGAATTACCATAACGGTAGAAGTCGCCAAGGAAGGCATAACCGTCGCTGATACCCGCCCAACCGGCACGATGATAATAGTCCATGGCCAACGCAGTGTCGGGTTCCACGCCGCGGCCGTGCTCATAGGCAATGGCCAGCTGCATGAGCGCCAATCCATCGCTCTGCTCGGCAAGACTGTTGAAATAATAGAGGGCGCTGTCGAAATTCTGCTCCTGCTGGTAGTAATAGCCCAGCCAGTACATGCCATCGCGGTTGCCGGCATAGGCCGAGCGGCGCAGCAAAGCCTGACCTTTGGTCTTGGTGGCCTCGCTGGTATCGATGGCACCGCCCAGGTAGATGCGTGCCAGCTGGAAGTCGGATTGCGGGTCGCCGGCAAGTTCATAGTATTTGATGGCTTTCTTGTAGTCTTCGTTGTTGTCGTAATATTGACCCAGCACGCCATAGCAGCGGGTGGAGCCTTTCTTGCCACCCTCTTCAAGCAGCTTCAGATAGCTCTTCTCGCCTCCGTTCATCATCGACAGCTCGGCTTTGTAGATATAGGCGTCATAGTAGGCATTGGCGATAGCCTTGTCGTAGCATTCCATGGCTTTGGCATAGTCGCCGTTGTCGAGATACATCTGTCCGAGACCCACACGCGCCTGCTCGTCGCCCCAGTCGGCGGCCTGCTGGGCATAGCGCATGGAGAGCGCACGGTCATCATCATAATAGTGCCCGGCAAGCATGGAGGCAGCCTCTTCCGATTCCTGCTCACATGCCTTTTCCAGATAGTATACTGCGCTGTCACTGTTGTTTTGACCGGCATGGTAGCGAGCAAGGTTAATCATCGAGTAGACATCTTTCTTGCGGGCGCCACGCAGCCAGTAGCGGTAGGCCATGTTGCTGTCGACAGGCGTGAAGAGGCCATAGATATAAGAGACGGCGATGGCATCATAGTTGGACGTATAGGGCTCGTCGCCGATTTCCTCGTAGAGCTGAAGCGCACGTTTAGAATCGCGCAAAGTGCTGTCTTTCGCATTGGCCAGCAAGTTCGCCTCCATCATCTTGTAGGCGGCGTCGCCATGGTATTTCTCTTTCAGACGGCGGTATTCGGACAAAGCCCCACGCTCGTCGACGGGCATCCCCCACCCATTCTCCATATAACGGGCATACTCGGCAATTGCCATCGGACTGCCGACGGCCTTGCCCTTCTCAAGCCATTTGACTGCCGTCTTCCGGTCGCCTTTCAGCAGGAAATATTGGGCCATCAAGCCATATTTGCCACTACAGCATCCCTCGGGAGATTTCTTCAAGTACTGATATCCCTTCTCAATGTCGTGGGCATAGCCATACTGGCCGATAAGATAACCACGCCCCACAAGTGCAAATGCTTCTTGGCACCCCATCTTCATGGCCTTGTCCAGCAAAGCATGTGCCTGGTTGTAGTCGCGCTTCACCACGATGCCGTCGAGGTAGCAGATGGCCAGACGATAGACACCATAAGCCGAGCCGCCGTCGGCAGCGGCCTTGCTGAGTCGGTAGCATTCCGCACTGTCGTGCCCCATCGGACCATAATAGAGTGCAAACCTAGCCAGATGGGCTTTGGCCTCGGCTGTCCCAAGGGCATCGGCCTTGCGGTAAAGCTCGAGGGCTTTGGCGCTGTCGACAGGCACGCCGTAGCCCGCCTGGTAGCAGTCAGCCAACTCGAACATGGCTTTCACGTCGCCCGAGGCAGCCTTTTTTTGCAGTTTGTCCACCTGCTGCGCTCCCGCCATCAGGGGGGCAGCAAGCATCATCAGTAGCATAATTCTCTTCATATTAGTTTCATTATCATTAGTTTATAAATATCACCATTTATGGTTAGTCGCTATTTCCGCAAAAGGTCGTACTTTTGCATCCGTGTTTTAGGATTAATAACTTTGAGGTCGCTCAGCCAGCGGCCTCTTTGTTTTTCCATACTATATATATAACAGGGAAATCGCCAAATCTCTACAACCCATGTCATTTTTTAAGAAAATTTAACTTTCTGGAGGACATAAAGGCGACAAACACCGAATGTAAGTTTGCGTTGTTTAACGGGCTCAGCGGGCCTCTGTTCCAGATTGTTGACAATACGGAGGAACTCATCTCCCTTGGGAAAACGGGCAACGCTTTCGGGGAGGTAGGTATAGGCTTCGCGGTTGCCTGCCAGCCTCTTTCCCAGCAGGGGTATGATGCGTTTGGTGTAGAGGTTGTAGAAGGGGCGGACAAGAGGATTGTCGGGAGTGGACAGTTCGAGGATTACCATAAGTCCGCCGGGCTTCAGCACCCGCAGCATCTCGCTGAGACCTTTCTCCAGATGCACAAAATTGCGCACGCCAAAGGCGCAGGTGACAGCATCAAAGCTATCATCATCAAACGGCAGGTTCTCCGCGTCAGCCACACGGAGGTCATACCCCTCCCCCACCACTTCGTGGCGGTCCCCCTCCCCTGTCTCAGGGGAGGAGCGGCTGACGCATCTGGAACTAACCAACTCCTCCCCTAAGTTAGGGGAGGGGGACCAGAGCTTGCTCTGGTGGAGGGGTCTGTCCAAGCCAGCCAACTTATGACGTGCAATGGTCAACATTTCCTCGCTCAAATCCACCCCGATCACCTCACAGCCGCGTTTCTCCAATTCCACCACCATGTCGCCCGTACCGCAAGCCACATCCAGCACACTTTCCACTTTCCTCTTTCCACTTTCCACTTTCCTCTTTCCACTTTCCACTTCCCGCGCCGCACGCTTCCGCCAGCGGCGGTCGAGGCCGAGGGTCATCACGCGGTTCAGCCGGTCGTAGGTGCGGGCTATCTTGTCGAAATCATACGCCATGTATCACACCCATCCACATGCTGAAAAACAAAACCATCAAGAAGGTGGAGATGACCAGCAGAGGAAGCATGAAATCCAACTGGCGGCCTTTGTATCGCCACACTCCATAGAGATGCCACACGAAAAGGGGAATCGGAAGTCCCCAGAGCAACACCGTGACGGGATACCAATAAAAGCATACCAAGCCTCCCACCACCAGGAACGTCTGATACCACTGGGCAGCACGTCGGCCGATGCGCAGAGGCACCGTCTTGCGGATGCCGCGGTCGCTCTCCATGTCACGGATATTGTTCACGTTGAGCACCGCCACGCTCAACAAGCCCATGCCCACGGCGGGACACAGTAGGAGCTCGTCAAAGTCGAGCGTTTGGGCCACAACGAAATAGCTTCCCAGCACACTCACCAAGCCGAAGAAGATGAAGACGAACAAATCACCCAGTCCTTTATTGCCGTATGGGTTCTTGCCGAGTGTGTAGTGTGTCGCCGCCCATATTGCAGCGGCGCCCAGCAACAGCAGCCACCAAGGGCTTCCACTCAGCCACACCATAGCAAGCCCACTGAGGGCGCAGAAAACGGCCGTGCCGTTGATGGCCTTCCACATCTGCTTCACGGTAAGGCCGCCGTCGGCCATGCTATAGTTGGGTCCTTCCCTACCCTCGCCATCCACGCCGCTCAGGTGGTCGCCCAGCTCGTTGCTAAGGTTGGAAAGAACTTGTAGCGAGCATGCTGTCAGCATCACCAGTACCCACACCCAGTCGCTGCCTCCATGCCGCCCCATAGCCAAAGCACCTCCGCACACCACGCCCGCCAACGACAGAGGCAATGTCCGCAAGCGCATCGATTTTATAAGAGCTTTTGTCATATTTTTTCTAGTTCTTCTAGTTCCTCTATCTAGTTTATCTAGTTCTTCTAGTTTATCTAGAAAGCTATCCCATGTTGTTTCAATATTTCTTTCAATCGTCGGTTCTCCTCTTCAAGGGCAGCAAATTTGGCGTCCAGCTCTTGACGATAGCCGGTGCGTGCCGAGTGCATACGCTCTTTGATGCCGCCTTCGGTGACAAATCGTTGTTCCAAATGTGCCAGATAGGAGACCAACATTTTGTCGGTCATACGGCAAACCGTTATAGCCATGTTGCAGAATTCCTCGGCAGACATCTTCTCGGCAAGTTTCTCATAATCGGCATAATCATAATGCTCGCGACAAAAAGAAAGCATACCGTCGAAACGGGGGTGCTTGTTGTCCCACAGCGGCAGCGAATAGCCCTTCAAGTAATCCTCATAGTCCTCGCGCAACTCACCGATGCTAGCCCTGGCCACATTGAGCAGTTTCAGTTCCATCTCGGTGCTGGTCTTGCCATCCTCGCTGCCTTCCACAATGTTCTGTTTCCCGCTGCGGGCAGCCTGCACCATCTGGTCTACAGTGCGGTCGCCATAAGGTGGCAGGAAACGCCTACAGAAGACACCCGTCAACTGAACAAGCACATCCGACTTCTGGTAGAGGTGGAGATTGTGCCAGTTAGCCGTCGGCTTAAAGATAGACTTATAAGGCTTTGAAGACGCCATAGCAATTATACTAGTTTTTCTAGATTTTCTAGTTGCTCTAGTTTAACTAGTTTGTCTAGTTCTTTTTTATTGCTATCTGGAGTTCTTCCAGCTGCTCCTGGCTGATGGGCGACGGCGACTGGCTCATCACGTCTCTTCCCGAGTTGTTCTTCGGGAAGGCGATGAAGTCGCGAATCGAGTCGGCACCGGCAAAGATGGAGCACAGGCGGTCGAAGCCGAAGGCCAAACCAGCGTGAGGCGGTGCACCATAGGTGAAGGCATCCATCAGAAAGCCGAACTGTGCGGCGGCACTCTCGTCGGTGAAGCCGAGGGTGTGGAACATCTTGTTCTGCAAGGTGCGGTCGTGGATACGGATGCTGCCGCCGCCCACCTCGGTGCCGTTCATCACGATGTCGTAGGCGTTGGCGCGGATGTCGCCCCAGCGGCTGGGGTCGTCCAGCAGCGGCTCGTCCTCAGGCTTGGGAGCCGTGAAGGGGTGGTGCATAGCGTAGAAGCGCTGCGTCTCGTCGTCCCACTCCAGCAGGGGGAAGTCGATAACCCACAGGGGGGCGAACTTCTGCGGGTCGCGCAGGCCCAGCTGGTTGCCCATCTCCAGGCGCAGAGCGCAGAGCTGCACGCGCGTCTTCATGGCGGGGCCGCAGAGCAGCAGCATCAGGTCGCCGGGATTGGCACCCATCTTGTCGGCGATAGCCTTCAGGGCCTCGGCATCGTAGAACTTGTCGACGGAAGACTTGAAGCTGCCGTCGGCGTTGTATTTGATATACACCATGCCGCCGGCGCCCACCTGCGGACGCTTCACAAAGTCGGTCAGCGCGTCGAGCTGCTTGCGCGTATATTCGGCACAGCCGGGAGCCACGATGCCCACCACCAGCTCGCTGCCGTCGAAGAGGCCGAAGCCGTGGCCTTTCACCACGTCGGTCACCTCCTGGAACTCCATGCCGAAGCGGATATCAGGCTTGTCGCTGCCGTAGAGGCGCATGGCGTCGTGCCAGGTCATGCGGGGGAACTTGTCGAACTCGATGCCCTTCATCTCCTTGAAGAGGTGTTTGGCCAGGCCTTCGAACATATTGAGGACATCCTCCTGCTCCACGAAGCTCATCTCGCAGTCAATTTGCGTGAACTCCGGCTGACGGTCGGCGCGCAGGTCCTCGTCGCGGAAACAACGCACAATCTGGAAATAGCGGTCCATACCCGCCACCATCAGCAGCTGCTTGTACTGCTGCGGGCTCTGCGGCAGGGCGTAGAACTCGCCGGGATTCATGCGGCTGGGCACCACGAAGTCGCGGGCACCCTCGGGAGTGCTCTTGATGAGCATGGGAGTCTCTATCTCAAGGAAGTCGCGGTCGCTCAGGTAGTTTCTCACCAGCATAGCCATCTTGTGGCGCATGATGAGGTTGTTCTTCACCGGGTTGCGGCGGATGTCGAGGTAACGGTACTTCATGCGGATGTCGTCGCCGCCGTCGCTCTGGTCCTCGATGGTAAAGGGCGGCACCTTGGCCTCGTTGAGGACATTCATCTCGGCCACCTCAATCTCAATCTCTCCGGTGGCAATCTTCGTGTTCTTCGACGAGCGCTCGATGACCTTGCCGGTCACCTGCACCACGTATTCGCGTCCCAGCTTGCGAGCCTGCTCGCAGAGCGGCGCGTTGGTCTCCATGTTGAAAGCCAGCTGCGTGATGCCATAGCGGTCGCGCAGGTCGATAAAAGTCATGCCGCCGAGGTCGCGCGAGCGCTGCACCCATCCGGCCAGGGTCACTGTCTGTCCCACATTGGCGAGTCTCAACTCGCCGCAAGTATTTGTCCTATACATTATTGTATTATTTTATATCCAAAAAACAACATGCAAATATACGAAAAAATCCAGAATTGCGTGCCCACATATAAAAACTCTCCCCTAGACAACCCGCTTCCTCCTCTTGGTCTTCTCTCACAAAAAATGGAGGAGTAATAGAATAGCAAAAAAACGTCGCAAACAAGAATGTTTGCGACGTTTTTTTTGATTGAAAAGAATTGCATCAGTGGACATCACTATCAGTGACAAGCTTCATTTGCAATGCCTTGCCATTCTTCAGCGTACCGTCGAAGGTGACGGTAACGGGAGTACCGTCGTTCTCGCCGTAGATGCCAATCAAACAACTGGAGAAATCCTCATAGACGTTAAACATTTCCTCTCCAAACAGAGCGCCACTAAAGGCACAGTTCCAACTGATATCTTCGGTTGTCTCCGTGAGGACATTTGCCGTTCTGTTCCACATGCCGGGACGGATGTGCAAACCCACAAACTCAATCATAGACTCTTCTGAAATGTTGGCCTCTTGCGAGGTGGCATCCACCAACGTCAGTTCATTGTGGAAGAAACTCTGAACGGCATTCATGTGATAGGTCACGCCATCGTAGACCAGCGTGTTGTCGGCGAGGTTCAAGTCGGAAGATTTCTCGTCGTCTTTTCCGCACGAGACGAACATCATCGTGGCCGCAGCCACGAACATCATGATAAATCTTGTTGCTTTTTTCATTGTAAAATATATAAGAGATGATTATTCTGTTACAAGTTTCATCCGGAGCGTCTTGCCGTTCTTCAAGACACAGTCGAAAATGACAGTTGTGTTGTTTATATCACCATAGAGACCGAAGGTGCCACTGGTGAAGACACACTCGTTTTCATACTCTTGACCGTCAATCTCACCCCAATACATCGCCTGTCCTGCTTCCCACCAGCCGCTGCAGTTCAAGTCGAGCACGGAGCCCAAAATCCTGATGCTGTATTCTTCACCCTCGGAAAGAGCGGCAAGATTGATGGTCTTGTTCCTCATGCTTTCGTCGCGAAAATGATAGCCATCGAAAAAGAATAATGGTTCTCCGTCAATTGAGTCTTTGGAGGCTGAACTGGGCGCATTGCCCGCCGGGAGAGGTTCCATTTGATAGGTTACGCCGTCATACACAAGCGTGTTGTTGGCGATGTCAGTCTGTGGAATGTTGGAGCTGTTTTCTTCATTGTTGTCTTTGCCGCAGGAGGCAAAGAGCATCGTGGCTACAGCCACGAAAGTCAAAAAAATCTTTGTTGCTTTCATTGTGTTTTTTTGTTGAAAATTACTTTTGCAAAGGTAGCGAGAACTATCGGCATTGTCAAAAAAAAACGACTGACATTTTGCAAAATGTCAGTCGTTTTCGAAAATGTCAGTCCGTTCCTTAGTGCTGCTTGTCACTGTCCTCCAAGTCCTTCCATTCCTTGGGGGTCATATCTGTAGCGGACTTGAAGGCACGGAAGAAAGTACGCTCGTTGGCGAAACCAGACTCCAATCCCACGGCAGAAATCTTCATATCCGGCGTCTCGCTCAGCAGTCGTTTGGCATGTTGCAGACGGTAGTCGTTCACATACTGGCTGAAGGAGCAGCCCTGATGACTATTGATGCATACCGAGACAGCATTGCGAGATACCCCCAGGGCATCGGCCACGTCGCCGACCTTCAATTCGGGGTTCAAGTACAGCCGCTCTTTCTCCATCAGTCCACGGATGCGGTCCATCAGTAGAGACGTGCCATGACACGTTTCATTGTCGACAGTGGTTCCTTTGGAGACCTGCCGTGTCACGTCTCTATGACGGAACAAAACAACGACAGCTAGCACTGCAAGCGACAGAATGCCAAGAAGCCACCAGAGGGTCCTCTCATGAGAGGTCCCTGCCATCAACGCTTCCGGTTTGTCGCTCATTCTCAGCAGCCACACCGACGACAAGAGAGAGAAATTGTTGTCTATACAGCCGCCAGCCACCACCAAATTGCCGTCGGGAGTTAACACAGGGGTCACGTCTCCAAAATCGGGCAACGGGTCGCTATGGTAGAAGGTGACGGGCGACGGAGTCTTTCCGTATTCCACTGCCACCACATAGACACGCGCCGTACTGTCGCTACCCACCAGGTAGGCCCGGCGCGCGGTGCGGTCAACTACGGCCACGCGGTCGTATCTTATGCGTCCCCAGCCCCATTCTGTCGGCACTGGGCAGGTGGTAGGCAGCAAGGTAAATACAGTATCCTGGACAAGGAGGAACCCTGTCTCGCCCTTGCCATTCTGAGCTGCAATGAGATATGTGTAGTCTCCCGCTGCTTTGTCGCCTATGAAGGAACTCAGGCAGTGGCTGTTCTGGTCATTCATGATGGGCATCCAGTCCTTCAGCAGCGGCACACAGAACGGGGTTCCCTGCAGGCGCGACACCGTGTCGCAGGGGTGAAATTCCCCCTCCCGCCACACGTTACCGAACACCATAACCTCCTCTTCACCAATAGGCAAGATGTATGGCACCTGACGCCAAGCCTCCACATCTTTTACGAATCTCAGCGCCCTGCCTCCGTCGAATATCTCGATGGCATCGTTGCCCTGATGGTTACCCGTAATGACCACCTCACCATTCGCCAGTTCCACTCCTTGTGAAAAAGCCCTGTTGCGGTCAAGACAACCAAAACCCTCAAAAGAATGAGTTCCAGGATGGTATATCTCAACTTCGTAGGTCTGACCAATGCCGAGGTTCTTCTCGTGGCCTCCGGCCAGGAGCACCCGCTTTCCATCCTCGAGTACCACCGCCATTCCGTCGTCGTGGGGATAGACAGTGGTGAGGAGGTGCCACGCACCATTTTCATAGTACTCGGCAGTGGGAGTACGCACAAATCCCGAGGTGTGTCCGCCCACCACAGTCAACTCATTTCTTGCATAAAACACATTGTGACCAAAACGCGGCAGGTTAAGGTCGGGCAGGCGCTCCACAATCAGTTTCTCCTGCCTAAGGGAGGTGTCAGCCATCGGCTGCGCGGCCGGGGTCAACACAGATGCTATCAGTAAGAGTAGATTGAGCATATAATATCTTTACTATTTTTATTGTAACGAGTGTCTCATGCGCAGCAGCAGCGGCAGATGGTCGGAAAGGCCACCTTCGTAGCGCAGACCCTGGTAGGTGCGCTTGGGACGCTGGCCGGGGCGGTTGCCGTCATCGGTGAGCAGGTGGTCGTACTTCAGCAACTTCAACTTTTTCACCTGCCACCCATCGCCCGCCAGGAGGAACATCTGGTCGATATAACGCCACTCACCCTGGTATTTGTGCGAACCCCAGTCGCTGGGCAGACGTTGCGTGAGCAGGCGTATGCCGTCGGCGCTTACGGTGTCGCCCGCGAAACGCATGCCCTTGTCAATGGCCTCCTCGCCGGCACTGCAGTTCATGTCGCCCATGGCGACGACGGCGGCCGTGGGATGCTTGGCGTGGAGCTCCACCATCAGGCGGCGCAGGGTGTCGGCGATGCGCAGACGTTGGGCGTCGGCCTCCTCCCCTCCCCTCTTCGAGGGCCAGTGGTTGACGAGCAGGCAGACACTGTCGCCCTCCCCGGTAATACCTTCTACAATAAGGATATCGCGTGTGAAGAAACCCGCGGCGCTGTCGCTGACACTCACCTTGCGGCTATTGGTGACGGTGAAGCGGTCGGTACGGTAGATGAGGGCAACGTCGATGCCACGGCGGTCGGGCGAGTCGTAATGTACGTAGCGGTAGGGCACCTGCGACAGCGGAGTCCCCTGGCACAACTCGCGCAGGACGAACTTGTTCTCCACCTCACCGAGCCCCACCACGTCGGGCAGGTCCATCATTGCCAGGGTCTTGTAGATGCCGTCGACCTTGACGGCGAGGCGGCGGCGCGTCCAATGCTTCTCGCCCTCGGGGGTGAACTCATCGTCGTTGGTCTTGGTGTCGTCGCGGGTGTCGAAGAGGTTCTCCACATTCCACCACGCCACGGTCAACGGCTCCTGCGCCATTACAGCAGACGACATCATCATCACAACAGCTAATATTATTTTACGCATATTTCTTTCAACGGCGAATTCAACTAATTTCACGAATGCTTGCGCAGGTCAATTGCAAGCGAATTTCCCGAATTGGCCTACGGCAGCCTCCGCAGCGAAGCGAGCGGAATTCGAGTAATTAGCCAATAATTGACCTGCGTAGCAATTAGCTTAATTCGAATAATTCGCCGTTTTTTATCATTCAGCGGCAACCTCCTCAGCGGTAACCTCGACAGGAGCCTCAGCGGGAGCTTCGGCGGCTTCGGCCGTCTCGACCACCTCGGTGGTAACCTCGACGGGCTTAGGCTGCCACACCCAGCGGTGCTGCGTCAGCTTGAAGCCTAGGACGAACAGCACGGCGAGGATGGCAATCCAGATGAGGCACTTCTTCCACCAGGCCATCTTCTTGTCGGCGAAGGGGTCTTTGCCCACAATCTTCGGGTACTTGGCCATGGAGGTCAGCGTGGCGCCGAAGGTGGTGTTGATTTTCACCACCGAGTTGATGGCCCAGCCGTTGGCGTTCAGCAGCGGGCCAAGGTTGCGCTTGCGTAGCTTGAGCCACGCCAGCAGCATCGAGGGACCGGAGATAACGATGACAACAAAACCAATCAAGAGCAGGATGTTGTACCATTTGCCGGCCACAAAGCCACCAAGATCAACAAAGAAGCTGCCTATATAGCCTAAAGCCAAGCCGATAGCGGCAAAGATACCGGCAAATTTAGCAATATCGAACGGCGTGGGGTTCTTCTTCTCTTCGGCGGGAGCCGGTGCTGCGGCCTCGCCCTCCTTGGCGGCGGCCACCTTCGTCTGGAACTCCGTGGTGCCGGCATCGGCCTTGGTGGTCATCTCCTCAAACTGCTTGTTCTCCTTCTCCTCGGCGCTCTTGGTGATTTTGTCCGTAACCCACTGACCAAACTTGCGGTAAGGGCTCCAGAAAGCCTGACGGATAGAGATGGGGTTGTCGACAATCTTGGTGATGGTGGCATCCCAGTCCTGTCCGGCGCGGTCGTAGAAGATGGCGTTCTTGCCCTCGTGGAGGTCTTTGACGTCGCCGTCGGTGAGGGCGGCCACAATGTCCATCTCCTTGCCCTGCACCTTGCTCACGCAGTGGCAGTAGAGCAGGAAGAGACCGCTCTTGCCCGCCGAGGCCATGTGCTTGGGCATGTCGGACACCTTGATGCAGAGCTCGCAGCAACGCTGGTCGACATAGAGCTTACCGGCCTGAAAGACGGCTTGGATATTGTCGTCGCGACGGTAGAAGTCCTTGAAGACAACATAGTTGTGGAGCAAACGGAAGAAGTCGCGGCAGAGGCGCAGCAGCTTCTCCACAGGCTCGATGGCGGCACCGTGGGTCTTCAGCATCTCGGCGATGGCCTCGTTCATGGCCGTCGCACCCGCAGCCTTCCAGGCCGTATAGGCATCGACCTTGGCCAGCACGGCATTCCATTCTTCTTCTGTAATACTTTCTTTACCAGCAAAGTCCACATCCAACACCAGCGCTTTCAGCGTGGCGAACTGGGCCTGCCAGGCGGGGTTGATGCCGCCGTTGAGGGGCAGCGTGGCGGCCTTGACAGGACGTGCCAGGGGATAGCTCGAAATCTCGGCGGCATTGTCGGCGAGGTTGCTGCCGCTGATGGCGGCAATCTTCTCCACCTGCACGTCAAGGGCCGAGGCGGCCTCTTCGTCGAACTGCACAAGCTTGCAGCGCATGAAATAGTCGGCTATCTTGGCACGGAGGGCGTTGACCGCGGCCTCGGCGTCGTCGCTCTTCTCGCCATAGGGAGGCTCGAAGGGGTCGGGATTGGCAGCGGTGTATTCGGCCTTGCACTTCTCCTCGTAGCCCGCCATATACTCGGCCACGTCGGCCAAGGTGATATTCGTCTTATCCTTTCCCAGCTGCTTCAAGATAAGGCGTGCCGACTCGAGCACTTCCTTGCCCTCGTCGGTATCGGCCTTTATTTGGCCGAAGTCGATGGTATCCTCTTGCTCGAGGAGGTAATCCATATCGGTAAGCACCTTGGTAAGCCACTGCGAGGCGGCCACCACCTCGTTCACGCGGATGCGACCGTCCTTGTCGGCATCGAGCATGGCGAGGGTCTTCTCGTCGAACTCCAGCCCGTTCACGGGGCAGCTGAGGACCGTCCAGAGCTTCTGGTCCAGCTCGTTGAGGTGGGCAATGTCGTTGCCGGTCTCCACAATGACACGGGTGATGCCACCCACGGTGCTGTACTTCCAGCCGTAGCCGTTCCCTCTGGGAATAAGTTTTTCAATCTTTGCCATAACTATCTTGTTTTTTGGTTCATTTCATACTTTTTAACAATCGTAACAATCACACACACAACCACTTTTGCACCATCTCGAATAAAATAGTACACCTGCAAAGATAAGTATATTCTTTGTAAAATGCAAATATTTTCTCCCGACCAACACCCTATCAACCGCCTGGGTACTCCCTTTTGTCCCATTATAAAACCTTTGTCGCCCTCAAACCTGGGAGAAGAACTTTCTCAGCGGGCGGTTGCGGCATTTCCATTGTGGGAACATGGTTGGTTGGTGAATACTGTGCCCGCCGATTCCGTCGGCGGGAGATATCCGTCAAGCTTGTAGGCATTGTGTGCCTGCGTCGTTCCGTTTTCGTCAACTTAGCTGACGCTTACTTGGTCTTGCGCCCACGCCGTCGGCCCGAAGGCGAGGAAGGCAAAATGCATGAAAAGAAGTCTTTTTTTCTTCTTTTGTATTGGTTTTATTTGTATTTCATTCTATTATCGTTATTCTCCCTTCCGGATTGGAGTATTCAATACCGATATTGCCGCCAAGGGCAGTGATAAGGTACTCCCTCACTACCTCATGGCCGGGAGAGGGGGTGCGCATCACTATCGGACAAGTGGCGAGTGTACCGTGGAAGCCATCGACGGAGACAGCATAGTCGGTGACGGCCACGGTGTAGATTGAAGTAGCATCGAGCGGTGCATAGCTGCTGTCGGCCTGCTGCACCTCGACATTGCTGACACTGTGGTCGCTGACCGTGACGGTATAGCGTAGTCCCGACACTTGCGGAAAGTCGCCGTACTCGGCGGGCAGTGTGGCGGTACATTGACGCAGCATTTCGAGAATCTGTGCGCCGGTGGCCTGTATCTTCACCACCGGGTTATCAAACGGCACCATTCTGATTACATCGCCGTAGGTGACGTCGCCCGCCGCCATGGCGGCACGTATTGCTCCACCGTTGACCAATCCAATATCGGCCTGGGCAAACCAGCGCAGGGCATCGGTCACAAGGTCTCCTGCATTGGTCTCCTGCATACGGGCCAGACGGTTGCCTTCCGTATCAGAAAAAACAAAGTTCACATCGCTATGTGCCACCACTTGGCCAGTCTGTTCCTGCACCTGCCGGTTTACCTGCTGCACAACTGCATCAACCGAGGGGCTAATCTCAGTCACTTGCTCCATCGGTATCAGCGTGATATCCATCCGTCCATCGGCACCAATCCATAATTTGCCGATGTTGGCAAATTGGGTGCCTGTATTGGCCAGCAGCACAGGTTGACCGAGACTGTTCTGTATCACCGTGTCGATGACGTTGTGCGTATGGGCGTCCAACACCGCGTCAATACCGTGGGTGGCAGCGATGAGGTCGTTGCTCGTCCACACATTGCCGTCGAAGACTTCACCCATGTGCGACAGCAGTATCACATAGTCGGCTCCTTCGGCACGGGCCGCGTCCACGGACTGCTGCACAAGGGCTGTATATTCCTGCTCATGGAGAGTATATATGTGATTGCCGTTCATGTCGACGAATGCATACGGTTCGCTCTCCAACTCGGTCTGTGGGGTCAGCACACCCACAAAAGCCACATTGCTGCCGCCATAGTTGCGGACAACATAGGGGGCAAACACACAGTGGCCCTGCATATCTGTGAAATTACAACACACCACAGGCGCATTAAACCCCGCAAAAATTTCCAACAGTCGAGGAGTATTAAAATCAAATTCGTGGTTGCCAAGACCCACGGCATCGTAATGCATTGAGCGCATGATATCGATGATGTACTGGCCACGTGAGATGGTTACAGGGTTGTTGCCTTGTATATAGTCTCCACTCGACACCAGTGCCGCCCATGCCGTGTCGGCTATGGCATCGCGCAAACCCGCTATCTTGGGGTAGCCATCGATGGCGCAATGCACGTCGTTTTCAAAGAGAATAACGATGCTGTGCTTCTCCTGCGATTGTGACTCAACGGGGTCTTTGCTACACGAAGTGACAATAACACTTCCTAGTATAAGGAAAATAATGAAGAATCGTTTACACATGCCCCACCGCCTACAGCCTCCGCTTGCAGGAATGTAGTAGCCAGAGGTAGGTGTGGTGATAATCAATATATTATATTCCATTTGCGATAGCATTGTATTGTTGTTTTAAGTTGCAAACATACACATTTTCCCCAAATCCACAAAATTTTTTCTCACCCAATCCACACAAAAAATAGGGTTAGATTGATCTATAATACTTGTATTTCAAAAAAAGGGGGCAAAAATTTCAATCCACCACGCATNNTACCAACTCCTACCCAACACCCTACCAACCGCCTGGGTACTCCCTTTTGTCCTTCTATCAACTTGGTCGCCCTCAAACCAGGGTGAAGAACTTCTTCGGCTGGCGGTTGCGGCAATAGCAAATTCCCCATCAAGCCCATCCCCAAGCCCTGTAAGGGCGCCACATATTAGCCGTGGGCATCAGCCCACGGTACGCGCGTCCTCCATTAAACTCCTCCCCTATGTTAGGGGAGGTGGCCGCGCAGCGGACGGAGGGGTGTGTTAGAGTCGGGCGACACATACAAAAATCAGGGCAGCCACGCATGGCCGCCCCTCTTCACATTAAAAAATAGGTTTATGAAAAACCTTTATCGCTGGTCACCTGTGGTTCGTTTCAGCTCTTCTGCCAGCTCGTCATTGTCCTCTTCGAGACATTCGACATAGATTTTGAGGCTCGACAGCTCGAACTGTAGCGAGTCGTTGAGGGCTTCCATCTCCTGCTTCTCCTTCAGCAATGCATCGTACTCCGCCCGCGAGACGGTGGTGTTGTCGCAGGCAAGGAAAAGCATCGCTAATGGCATGTATTTGATGTATCTTTTCATAGTGTCAGAAATATAGGGTGGTGTCGCCGTCCCAAGCGGTGTCCAGGATTAAACCACCGCCCGACCGCTTGCCCCAAAAGTCGTTGGAATCGTTGTCCCCCCATGTGGGATGCTGGTCAAAAGTCTCCTCCTGCCGTCCTCCCTCCTCCTGCTTGGTGCAGGAAAGAAAGAACAAAAGCAGTGCTGTAATTGGAAGTGTGATTTTTTTCATAGTATCAAGCCACTTTTACACGTTCCATATAGCAGTCGAGGAAATCTTGGGTTACACCGTGCAATTTGCGATGCGAACAGATATAGTAGAGTTCTTCAACTGCGGAATAAGAGAAATACCTTGTGTCTAATGAAAGAAATTGTGGGCGGTTTGCTTCATCTATCACCTTGTTTCTGTCATCATCGGGTGCAACAATAACATAGCGGGTGTTCAGGGCCGGTATCGTATCTTGAAGACCTTTCATCCGCGTCAATCCCGAAGTCACTCCTGTTGTGTGTTCGACCTCCATGACGGCAGGCATAAAACGGTGGTTCTGAAACCAAATACAGTCAATGAAACGGGCGGAAGGTACGACTCCGGGCATCCCGGAGATAAGACCCTCGTTGTTCAATGTCTGCACTATACCTGGTTGCTCAACCAAAGGTTTATCATTATAAATGATGCCCTTGTCGTTTTGGGCAATCCATGTACGGTATCCAAGTTGTAGCCCGATAAGATACAATGCAATCTGGATTTGCGTATGTCTCCGTATCACCTCAATATCCAGTTCCTCACCAATAGCGAACCCTTCAGGTAATATGAGATTGTCGTATGTGACAGATTGCATCGGTATTTCCGATACAGCCATATTGGGGACTTCAAGCTCCGTAAGTACCCCCAGCTCATGGGGCCTGTCAGGCAGAAATATCAGGTGCTTATGTCCGTGCTCTATTGATGTGCATCCTCCCATATCCATTATTCGGCCGGGATAGCAGTAGTAGAAACGTGGAGTGTGTGCCAATAAGGCTTCAAGCACTGAACGAGTGTTGTAAGAGCCTCCCAATACGCGGTCGAAATTTATAGGGTCACCTTCTTTAACAGCATTTGCTATCCTCCATATCATTTCTTGCGAAATCGTTTCTGCTTCAACGGAGTTTCTGCTTTTCCCGTTTACTGGGTTCCATCGTTTGATATATATGGGACCAGCGGGAAGCTCCACATTTTCTATGTGAATAAAACCATGATTACTCCTTGAAATATAGTTGTAGTCGCGATTTCTCGGGAGCATGTCGATGTCTCTCACTAGATTGTATGCTGTATACTGGCTCATCTCTTTGTCGTGTTAAAGAAATCCTTAATTGTTTTAGCAATGCCGTCAGCCAATAGAAATGGCACACCGTTTCCTACCGTCTTAAACTTATCTGTCAACGTCATTTCGGGAGGTAATGCAAACTCTCTCGGCAACGACTGCAAGGAAAGGGCCTCTGCCACCGTTAACCTTCTGGCCTTATACGGATGGAGATGCACCTCATTGTTTCCGTAGGCCACCGTTGGGGAATAACGCCATCGATGCAGCCTTTTGAGAGATTTCTTCGAAACATCTCCTTCTTCAATCCGGAGCATCTTATCCAAACTGGCGCGAGGAACAAAACAATCGCCACTATTGGGGTGGTGTTCAACATCATTCTTGTCGAACCAGTACTGCACCGTTAATTCCAGAGGAACATTTGAGGGAACTTGTCGAGTGCCGTTTTCCTTGAAAACATCCTGACTGGGCCATTGCAGATTCCGTACCTCCTGCCAGTTGTATTTGATGTTTTTCTCCCAGGGGAACCCTTCTACCTTGCAATATTTTTTCAAAGAGTCACTAACGCCGAACAACAAAATGCGGTCTCTATCCTGTGGGGCACCAAATTCTATGGCATTCGTCAGCCGTTCTGTCATATGATAGCCCGAATCCCGTAGCATCTTTTTCAATTCTTCATAGTATTCTCTATGCCGTGCGGTTCTCCACAGCCCCTTGACATTCTCAAAAAGGAAGAAGTCGGGTTTATGCTTTTTTATAAGGTTAATGTATGAGAGCGACAGCTTGCCGTTGTCACCATCTCTTCCCTTTTGTTTGCCAGCTACAGAAAAATCGGGACACGGAGGCCCTCCGATAAATCCAACAAGACTACCGTCTTTTCGGGATTCTTCTAGATATTGATTTAATTCTTCTGCTCTATCAAACAAAAACTCATTCACGTCAATATTGAAGTATCCATATTGCGGACGGGATAATCCCATTTGCTCCCTCGAGTAACGGTAAGCACCAAGAAACGAAGGTGAGAACTCGTTGACTAAAACAATCTCATATCCGTTCAACTCAAAACCGAGGTCAAGAAAACCACATCCTGAAAAAAACGAGAATATTTTTATATTTTTGCCTTTTGTTGCCATGTGTCCGTGTCGTTGCTTTACCCTTGCTCAACTGGACACAAAGAAAGCGTGAATTCATTCTTTGTGTGATTGCATCTAGTACATGGTGTCTGGAAAAACCACTGGGTGTGCAAGCACAAAACGATTCACGCTGAACGTGAACCTCCACTTGCTTGTTCTCACCCTATTCAAAGTTTTCCAGACTTTTGTACTAGTAGAACAAGAGCGTCAGCTCATTAGTATTGTTTCTTTATTATTTGTTAAATTCTTATTCTATGTCGTTTTAGTTAATTACAATTTATGTTGTTTTCACGCTGCAAAGATACAGTTTTTTTTTATATTGGCAAAATAGCTCATCAACAATTATAATTTCATTTCTGTATTATTCCTCATATAATTAGCAACATCAGGTCGATTCGTTGTCACATATTCATCAAAAACCTTTAACACATATGCCGCCACTTCTTTTTGCCATCCGTCATTTAGCGGCTCCCCAAATTCAAATGCATCTATATTATCTCCAGACATCATGTACTGCGGATTCAATGAGTACATATATGCAAAATGGAAAATAAATAAATTGAGAATACATTCATAGAGCCTCTCAAGTTCCTTAATCCTATTAGGATTATAAATCATATTGTTGTTCAACCACAGATAATATAATTTGTTGTAATGAGTGTTGCCATTAGTCAGTCTTCTTATTCTATGATATAAACCATCAAAATCAAAGAGTTTCTCTAAATCATTCAATGGTTTGTGATTTCTGATTGTTTTCAACATACTCTCTACGGAAGGGAGCTTCTGCTTGTTATTGACCCATTGCTGTATTTTCTCCACAACATAATTATCAAGACTGTAGTTCTCTGCAATATATACATTAACGTATAATATTGCAATTATACCATCGTGATATTTTCTCACTAAGGCAAAGGCATCGTTTACTCGTCCTTCTTTCAAAACATTTTTTACAGAATCAAGTGTTCCTGCCAAAGCGCCACAACCCACTTTGTCAACATTGCACAAACCTGATAATAATCCTTTTGTGATAAAATCAGGGCCAAGCATAAAAACACAATTGTAAAATTTAACAAGTGATTCCAATAATGGAAAAACTTTATGTCCCTGATACGTTACATCATTCTTAACAAGACTTTCAAACAATTCCATAATTTGTACACGTTCGTCATATTCAATCTTTCCCAGTGCTGGCGGGCGGCCTCCAGAGCTTTTTTGTATCTATCTTTCTCTATTCTTTTCCTGTTCTTCTCTATATTCCGCCCAATCCTCCGCTGTGGCGCTCTCCAGCAGGTATTGCCGCATCTCTTCCTCCGAGGGCAGCTGCAGCTGGTACTTACTGACGAAGAGGTTCTGCGAGAGTCCTTCGGTGGCATATTGCACGGTGGTCTCGCCGTATTCGGTGCAGAGCAACAGTCCGATGGGCGGATTGTCGTCGGCCTGCATCACCTCGTGCTTGTAGTAGTTCATATAGCAGTTGAGCTGCGAGGCATACTCGTGACGGAAGCGGTCAATCTTGAGGTCGATAATCACATGGCATTTCAGGATACGGTGATAGAAGATAAGGTCGGCCTTGAAATAGTCCTGGTCGACAAGAATCCGTTTCTGCCGGGCCTCGAAACAGAACCCGCGCCCCATCTCCATGAGCACCATCTGGAGGTGGTTGAGGATGGTGTTTTCCAACTTACTCTCAGTATAGACGTTCTCCGTCGGCAAGCCCAGGAATTCGAGCGCCACGGGGTTGTGGATGACTTCGCGCGGCGATAACTGCTGCGCGTCCTTGGAGGCAAGCCGCTGGAGGGCTTTCTTGTCTTTCGATAGCCCCATGCGCTCGTAGTAGCACGAGGAGATTTGCCTGTCAAGTTCAGTATTGGTCCAGCAGCCACGAATTGACTCTTGTTCGTAGAATGCTCGTTTCAATGGATTGTCGATACTTGAAAGAATTGACAAGCTTGTATAGTTAATCCGATAGAACAGCCTCTCCGGTGGCGTTGTCCACTCTTCCAATTTGGCGGTTGCTGACCGCCAAATTTCAGGCTCTTGGTTTTCAGTTGTTTGTAATTTGGCGGTTGGCAACCGCCAAATTGTTGAGGCACCAGAATCGAGCAATCTGGTACTGGCGTTATTAATGTATTTTTCTACCTCGATACCTAATACCGGATAAACCAAATAGAACTGCCTGTACTCTCGAAGTCTTCTGGAACTGAACCCCTTCTTGTTGATGCTTTGAGCCAACCGGTTGAGCAGATTCTCACCATATTTGGCACGGTCCTCGCCGTTCTGCTCAAACTCCACGATATAGTATCCCACCAGCCAGTTGCGGGCTGTAAGCGCAAGATTAATAGCATGGGCAGCCTGTGACTATAGCACATCCTGCACCTGGTTGATACGTCCGACGAGCGATTCAAAGTTCATTTTTGTTCCTGTTTTTTCAAATTGCAAAGATACAAACTTTTTCCGAATCACAACGCCCCCTGTGGATAACTTTTCCGATAATTTTTTTTCAACAAGGCGACCTCCTGACCCTCGGAAACTTGTCCTCGCCAGCCTCCACCATAACTACGCTGTTAGCATCTCCCTTTTTGCCGACCGACACTTTCTCCGTACCTTTACAATATTCTTCGGAGAACAGTCATAGAGTCACAGTCACAGTTAAAAAAAGACACCCTCCAACTCAAACAACCTCTATTTGTATAATTACAACTAATTAATATTTAAATATA
>DECD01000033.1:43491-43611 GCA_002349055.1 Bacteroidales bacterium UBA2939
AAAAAGCACCCTTTCACCCCTCGCTCCGACACTTTTTCCCCTCCAAAAGCCCACATCATCGCTCCCAAATTTCATCAACTCAACCTCACTTCGGAGGCATTTTCTATCCAAAACCCCACC
>DECD01000037.1:0-3229 GCA_002349055.1 Bacteroidales bacterium UBA2939
CTGGTCGTGGTACCGACATCAAGCTCAAGGGCGACGTGAAGGAACGCGGCGGATTGGCCATCATCGGCACCGAGCGCCATGAGAGCCGCCGTGTCGACCGCCAGCTGCGCGGTCGTGCCGGCCGTCAGGGAGACCCGGGTTCGAGCCTGTTCTTCGTCTCGCTCGAGGACGACCTGATGCGTCTCTTCGGCAGCGAGCGCATCGCCTCGGTGATGGACCGCATGGGATTGCAGGAAGGCGAAGTGATTCAGCACTCGATGATTACCAAGCAGATTGAGCGCGCGCAGAAGAAGGTCGAGGAGAACAACTTCGGCATGCGTAAACGCCTGTTGGAGTACGACGATGTGATGAACAACCAGCGCACCGTCATCTACAACAAGCGCCGCAACGCCCTCTATGGCGACCGTCTGAGCATCGACATCAGCAACATGTTCTACGACACCTGCGAGCTGCTCTACACCGAGGGTCACGACTGGGAGGAGTTCAAGCTCGAGGTCATCAAGGTGTTTGCCCACGAGGTGCCGATGAGCGAGAAAGACTTCCTGTCGCTCCACCGCAAGGATGCCATCCAGCTGCTCTACGAGCAGTGCTACAACGCCTACAAGGAGCGCATGCAGCGCCTCTGCGAGCTGGCATGGCCGTTTGTGAAAAATGTTGCCGAGAACACGCGTTATATCAACGTGGCCTTCCCCATCACCGACGGCAAGAAGACCCTCAACACCGTCGTCCCGGTGAAGAAAGCCTATGAGACCCACGGCCGCGAGGTGCAGCTCTCCATCGAGAAGGGCATCACGCTGGCCATCATCGACGACCTGTGGAAAGAGCACCTGCGCCAGCTCGACGACCTGCGCCAAAGCGTGCAGAACGCCGCCTACGAGCAGAAAGACCCGTTGCTTATCTACAAGTTTGAGTCGTTCAAGCTCTTCGAGCAGATGCTGCTCGACATCAACCGCGAGATTACCAGCTTCCTGAGCCGTGCCCAGCTGCCCATGCGTCAGGAGGATGTCCAGGAGGCCCGTCAGCCGCAGGCTCCGCAGAAAGGGCTGAAGGCTGGCCGCAGCAACGACTTCGACCGTGCCGCCGCCCAGCAGCGTCAGGCCATCGAAGGCTCGTCGCAGCAGCCCCAGAAGGTGATGCCGGTCCACGTCGAGAAAAAGATTGGTCGCAACGATCCCTGCCCCTGTGGCAGCGGCAAGAAGTACAAGAACTGCCACGGCCGCGACGCGGAATAATAAAAAGTTTTTTTCTGCGTTATGTAAATAAATATTATAGAATATGCAGCAGGTAACATTAAATATTGAGAATCCAGCCATTTGGCCGAGTTTGCGCAAGGTGTTAGGCGCTATCGATGGCGTCAGCATTGTGCCAAGTCGTCGGCGTTCGGGCATAGAGGAGGCGGATGAGGATATTCGTATGGGACGTGTGTATAAAGCCGATAGTGTGGATGATATGTTCAAACAGATACTCGGATAGGAAATGTATTTCTAAATAAGAAAGGGCGGCCAACTGAGAAGTTGGCCGCCCTTTCTTGTCCCATATTAGTTTTATTCGGCGGAGATGAATTTGCCGTCGATTTCGAAGTCGAGGACTTTGACGTCTTTCTCTTTCTTCCACCAGAGGAAGCCGCTCTTCTTGGCGATGCGGGCCTGATAGGTCATCTTGTTGCGGATTTCGCGCACCCAGAGGTCGGTGACGGAGTGCTTGGAGTAGTTGGCTTTGACGTAGCTGGTGATGGAATGGGGATAGTGGTCTTCGATGATGTAGTGGGTTTCCATGCCTTTGTTGGAGAAGACCATGGCCATACGCGATTTCTCGGAGTCGCGGAAGGTGACTTTGAAGGTATTCTCGTCATACTGCCACCATTCGACGGAGGTGGGGTTCTTGCTCAGTCGCTGGAAATCTTTGACGAAGGCGGCCTTGACGTCTTTCTCGGCGACTTTTTTCTGGGCCATGATGACTCCCTGGCTCAGGAGAAGGGCTACTGCAATGAGTGTTATCTTTTTCATATATAATTTTTTATTATTGTATATCTATTATTATACAAGGGACAAAAATACAAAACTTGTGTGATATGGACAAATTTTTTTTCGTCAGAGGTTTTCGATGAGGTTTTGCAGCACCTTCTCGCCGTCGCGGATGGCCTGAGTGCACCAGTGGAGTTTGAGGTCGAGCACCTGCTCGTCGGTGAGTTGCCACGGGATGTCGCTGCGGCGGAGACGCTCGGTGATGGAGAAGAGAGAGAGGGCGGCGCAGACGGAGATGTTGAAGCTCTCGGTGAAGCCGTACATGGGGATTTTGACGTAGGAGTCGGCGAGGTCGATAGCCTGGGGTGTGAGACCCGTGAGTTCGGTGCCGAAGACGAGGGCGATGGGCTGCGAGATGTCGAGGTCGGTGATGAGGGTGTCGTTAGTATGAGGGGTGGTAGCGACGATTTTGTAGCCCATTTCGCGCAGGCGTTGGTAGGCGGAAGGGGTGTCGTGGTAGGGGTAGTAGTCGACCCATTTGGAGGATCCCACGGCGACGTCGCCGGCAGGATTGAAGGGGTTGTTGGCCTCGATGACGTGGACATCCTGCACACCGAAGCAGTCGCAGGAGCGGAGGACGGCAGAGGCGTTGTGCGACTGATAGATGTCCTCGAGCACGACGGCGATGTGGCGGGTGCGGAGAGGGGCGAGGCGGTCGAAGAGGTCGCGCTTGTTTTCGGAGATGAGTTGGGAAGCCAGGGTGTAGAGTCGCTCTTTGCTGGAGAGCGTGAGATTGGCGAACTGGGGGGTGGATTGGTCGATACGAGGCATGTATTATTTTTTTTGAAAATTTTTGCAAAGGTACGGAAATTTTTCGTATTTTTGCAAAAAATTTTTTGCAGCATTATGTTAGTAGGATTTGATGCAAACAATGTGTTCCGCAACAATGGCGAATTGGGCGAGTGGAGCCGTTCTTTGGTAGAGGGCATCGCACGTCGCCATGTGACGGATTTCCGTGCGTTGTTGTTTTCGACACGCATCAAAAGCATGTATCGCACATACTTTACAAGCTATGCCAATGTGAGCACGTATGTGCCTGAGGGCGTCTCGAAACTGCTCCCGTCGGCATGGATGCGCTACCGCCTCAACGGTTGGCTGACCATGGAGAGGGTGAAGGTGTTCCACGGAATGAACGAGGAGATTCCCTACGGCATCGGCCGAGACGTGAAGACTGTGGTGACTTGTTTCGGCACGCAGGAGCATCA
>DECD01000037.1:3431-14161 GCA_002349055.1 Bacteroidales bacterium UBA2939
ATGTAGAGGTCGATATAATTCCGCATGTGTTTTTCGTAAGAGAAAGAGGCGGCGTAGGAGCGAGCGGCATCTGCGTCGTTTTCGTTATAGGAGGCGAGACCCTCGCGGACGACGGCGGCCATGTGGTCGGGTTCGAAGTCGTGGAAGTAGTGCGCGTGGGTGCTGCCGATTTCGGGGAGTGAGGTTTTATCTGAGCAGAAGACGGGTTTGCCCCATTGCATGGCTTCGATGATGGGGAGGCCGAAACCTTCGGCCAGGGAGGGGAAAAGGAGAGCTGTGCAGTGGGAGTAGAGCCAGCGGCGCTGGGCGTCGGAGACGATGCCGATGATGTGGATGCGGGGCTTGAGGGCAATCTGCGAGCGCAGGAAAGCGGCATATTCGGTGTTGTCGTTGCCGGCGATGACCAGGTGGTGCTGAGGGAAGAGCTCCAGCATGGGGATGAGGGTGTGGATGTTCTTTTTCTCCTTGACTTCGCCGAGGGCGAGGAAGAAGTTGAACGACTGGGAGTCGGCGAGGTTGCCGAGTTGAGTGGGTTGTTGCTGCACACCGACGGTGAGGTCCTCGACAGCGTTGTAGATGACACGCGAGGGTTTCCCGCGGAGGTTGATGACGCGCGAGGTGTCTTCCTGGGCAAAGCGCGAGATGAAGGTGAACTCGGAGGCGCGGTCGCACATGCGTTGCAGCTTGCGGCGGTATTTGTTTTGTTTGTTGTCGGGTTTTTCGTGGAGGAAGTTGACGTCGTGGATGGTGAAGATGAAGCGTGTGCGTTTGCTTTTGGGGCGGAAGGCGGTGGCCTGGTTGATGGAGTGCCAGATGTCGAAGTAGGGCATGGTGCAGGGAAACTGGCGGTGGATGTCGTTACGTTTGATATAGTGGACATCGTTACCGAAAGCACCGATGTAGTTCTTGGGGACAAGAAGCGTGATGTCGAGTTTGTCGGCAAGGGAAGCGGCGTTGCGCTGATACCAGCGGCCGTAGTTTATTGCAATCTGGCCCAGCCCGCACATGGGGTGGCGGAGTATGCTCAAATCTATGAGTATCTTCTTTTTAGCCATATTCTTCTTGTCGTTGAACTAAAATGCAAAAATACGAAAAAAAAGTGATATGAGGCGGAATGATTTTTTTTTTGTAATTTTGCAGTGTGAAAATGGACGATAACATGACAATAGGATATGACGCAAAGCGAGCCTTCCGCAACAACAGCGGGTTGGGCAACTACAGCCGGATGGTGATTGGCGGGGTGTCGATGCACGGGACGGAGTGTGTGCTGTATACTCCCGGAGTGAAAGGACGGCATGAGCAGTATTTCGACGGAATGGAGAGGGTGCAGGTGTGTGTGCCCAAAGGGTTGTGGCGACTGTTGCCCGATGTGTGGCGGAGTGTGTGGAGCGGTGTGAGGGCAAAGGGCGACGGAGTGGAGGTGTTCCACGGATTGAGTCATGAATTGCCTTACGGACTTGGAAGCGACGTGAAGAAAGTTGTTACCATGCACGACCTCATCGTGCGTCGCTATCCTGAGTTTTTCAAGCCTGCCGACCGTGTGATTCATCGGCTGAAGATGAGTCATGCCTGCCGTGTGGCGGATGTGGTGGTGGCCATCAGCGAGCAAACCAAACACGACCTAGTGGAGATGATGGGGGTGCCGGAAGGGAAAATCAAGGTGGTGTATCAGTCGTGCGACCCGATATTTTGGAAAGAAGAAATAAGAATTAAGAAAGAAGAAATAATAAAAAAATACAAACTGCCGGAGAAATATATTATCTGTGTGGGGACGTTGGAGGAGAGGAAGAATCAGCTGAAGGTGATAGAGGCGATGGAACAGCTGCCGAAGGAGGTCGGACTGGTGATAGTGGGACGACCTCGCGGAGAATACGGCAAGCGTGTACTGAACTGTGCCAGCGGGCGGGTAAGGGTGCTGACGAATGCCGAGTTCTCCGACTTCCCGGCGCTGTATGCCGGCGCGGTGGCGAGCGTCTACCTCTCGGTGTTCGAGGGGTTCGGCATTCCGGTGCTGGAGAGCATGTGCTGCGACTGCCCGGTGGTGACCTCCAATGTCTCTTCGATGCCCGAGGCAGGAGGAGATGCTGCTCTGTATGCTTCGCCTGATGACGCGGCTTTGGTGGCCACACATCTCAACCATTTACTGGAGGACGAGGATTTCCGCCAGCAGACAATAGAAAAGGGGCGAACCCAAAGAATGAAGTTCGCCCCTGAGAAGGTTACGGCAGATATGATTGCCGTTTACAGAAGTTTACTTGACGACTAAACGACGCACCACTTTGCTCGTGCCGTTGCTGAAGACCACGTTGTAGACACCCGTGGCCAGGCGGCTGGCGTTGATTGTGTACACAATCTGTCCGGCAGCCTGAAGGCTGGAGGTGTGGATGGTGCGGCCACTCTGGTCGATGATGGTGACATCGTAGTTCTGACCGTCGCCGAGGTTGATGTTCAGGTTGGCCTGGTCGGTGGCGGGGTTGGGATAGAACTGGCCGAAGCTCTCCTCGCTGGCTTCCACTTCCTCGATGCTGACGGGACGGGGGGCGTTGTTGTCCTCGGTGGCCCAGTCGCTGCCGAAGGTGAAGGTGATGTTCTCCATAGGCATAGGCGTGGTGTCGAAGTCGAACCAGGCGGAGTCAATGATAGCGTCGGTACCGAAAGCGAAGTGGTAGTAGCCACCCTGGCTGGCGGTCATCGGTTTGGTGATGGTCTTGCCGTTATTCGAGGTGGCGGAGATGTAGTAGTCGACAGATTCGACGACGCCATCGAAGCCGGCGAGGGGGAACTGGCCGTACCAGCGGTTGTCGTTGGCTGTGAGGTCGAGGGTCTGCCATTCATTGGTGTCGTTGACGCGGTACATCACCTCGGCGTGGGCAATGCCGGAACGGTTGGTGATGATGGCGCTGACGGGCAGGTTCGAGTTGCCGAGGCCGGCGGTCATGGTGTCGTGGATGTTCTTGTGGAGGATGCGGATGGGATTGTCGGCGGGGATCTGCTTGGTGACGCAGTGGATGGCGCCGCCGGTGCCGTCGAACTCACTCACGTTGACGCAGTAGATGGTGTATCCGGGATAGGCTTTCTTGATTTCCTCGATGTTGGCTTTGTCCCATTCAGCGCTGGGTTCACCGTTCACCACGCGAGAGAAGCAGGGTTGCAGAATCACGTTGTTGACGAAGGTGTGGTTCGAGTAGGTGCGGGTGTAGCTGTTGTTATATTCAGTTTGCGAACTGTAGCTAGAGCCGTCGTCCTTCGAAGGGAAGGGGAGGGTGCCCATGACGTAGTAGTCGCGGTCGAAGATGCTCTTGTAGGAACAGAGCGAGTCGATATTCTTCTTGCCGGTGGCGTAGTCGGCCCAGCGGTTGTACTGGTCAGGAATCACGCTGAAGACAAATCCGTTCTCGTCCCAGGCGTCGGCATAGAGGTCCACGTGGCCGGTGCCGCCGTCATATTGGTAGGCAGGGAGGATGTAGGTGGCACGCTGGCCGAGGAGCTCGCTGAAGGCTTGCTTCGTCTGGCTGCGGTTGAGCGAAGTTCGAGGTTCGGAAGAGAGGGTATTGATGTCCTGTCCGTCCCACACATATTGGCCATATCTGAGGGTATTGGCGCTGTAGACAGCGTCGGAGGTGAACAGCATACCGGCACCGTCAACGAGGCAGTTGCCGCCTTCCCAGAACACTTTGGTTTGGTAGTTGGGGATGCCCATCTGCTGGTGAATCAGCGAGGGAAGCGAGTCGTCGAGGGCGCGGCCGGGATAGTAGGTGAAGTCGAGCATGGCCACGCTGTCCTGGTCACCATAGTAGAAGGCGATGGGGCCGCAGTCGCGGTACCAGAACGAGTTGCCGCTACCGAGGATGAAGCGGACGTTATCGTGACGGAGGTTCATGCGGGTCAGCGTGCGGATGACGACGGCCGAGTCCTCCGGATTCTCAATGTGGACCCATGCCTGCGCTCCGCCCAGCTGGATGCCGTCCATCAGGTAGAAGAATACCTTGCCCATGGCGGAGGTGGAGTCAATTGTTTTGATGTAGGGACCTACACCGGCTTCCTGCCAGCCTCTGAAGTTGTTGTACTGATAGTATTGTGCATAGCCTGACACCAGTGGGTCGGCATACCAGTACATGCTGCTCTCGTGGCTGGGAACTTTGTATTTGTAGAGAGGGGTCACCGCGATGGCCTGCACCTCTTCCCATTCGCCGGGGAACCACACGCGGTCTTCGGGCAGGCTTTTCACCGTGTTGCCCTTGGTGGAGGGAGCGGTGGCCATGGGGACGTTCTTTTTGAGGGGCTTGTTGGCCATGTTGCGGCTGTGGAAGGTCTTGAGGATTTCCTTCTGCATGCGCGTTTCTTCGTTCTGCTCGGTTTGAGCAAAAACATTGACGGCGATAAACATCGCCGTCAGTGTGAGAATGATTTTCTTCATCTTTGTTCTTATCTTCTGGGTTTAAGTGAGAGAATCTCGCGGGCTTCGTCGCTGGTGGCTACTTGGCGACCCAGCAGTTTTGCCATGCGGACCACTTTGTCCACCAGTTCGCCGTTGCTCTTGGCCAGCACGCCGCGCTCCAGGTAGAGGTTGTCCTCGAATCCCACGCGGACATTGCCGCCCATCACGATGGCGGGAGCGGCGAGGGTGAAAGCGTGGCGGCCGATGCCGGTGGCGGTCCAGGTGCTGCCGGCGGGAATCTTGTTGACGAGCCAGCAGAGGTTGTCGACGGTGGCGGGGGTGCAGCCGGGAACACCGAGCACGAAGTTGAACTGCATCGGGTTGCCGGGCACTTCGCCTTTGCGGGCCATGGTGAGGATGGTGTCGAGGTGACCCATTTCGAAGCACTCGTATTCGGGCTTGATGCCTTTTTCAATCATGCGTTTGCCAAAGGCGCGCATGGTGGGCATGGTGTTGTCGAAGATGTCGTCGCCGAAGTTGCAGGTGCCGCAGTCGAGGGTGGCCATCTCGGGGACGGGGGTGGTGTTGGTGGAGTCGAGACGCTCGTCGGGGGTCATTCCCACGGCACCGCCAGTGCTGGGGATGAGGATGACGTTGGGGCAGGCCTTGAGGATGGCCTCGGTGCACTCCTGGAAGCGCACGTGGCTCTGAGTGGGGGTGCCGTCGTCCTCGCGGACGTGCAGGTGGACGATGGCGGCGCCAGCGTCGACGGCGCTCTTGGCCTCGCGCACGATTTCCTCTACGGTGTAGGGAACGTTGGGGTTCTGTTCTTTGGTGACTTCTGCGCCGCAGATGGCGGCGGTGATGATGAGTTTATCCATAAATTTATGATTGTTTGAATTCTTAGTTCTTAGTTTTTGACCTTCAGCCTCTGCCAGTCGTCTTTGTATTTTCCACCGGCGATGCCCGAGATTTCCTGCCATTTGTTTTGCAGGGCCGACTCCTTGTTGATTTTCCGCTCGATGGTGTCGAAGATTTCCTGATAGGTGAGGCGGAAGAAGCGCTCCTTCTGAATCTTGATTTCGTGGAGTAGGAAGTAGGTGAGGAAGCCGTGCTGGTGGTCGTTGTAGGCGAAAGCTGTGCGGTCGAAGTCGGCAGCCAGAAGCACCACGGCATCGCTGCGCAACGAGGCTTTGCGGCGTTTCTTCTTGTTGTCGGTGGGACGGTCGGCGCGGAAGATGGGCTTGCCGTCGCGGCTGTTGCCGTCGAACGAGGCATCGATGACGAGCGTCAGGTCCTTCACCGGCACCACCTTGGCGTTGAAGCTGGCGCAGAGCTCCTCCAGCGAGAGGCACTCGTCGGCCAGTCGGTCCGACTCCTTGTTCGAGAGCACGATGTCGTAGTCTATCGAGTCGGCCTCCTGCTGTTTCTTTTTCTTGCCGAAGAGTTTGCAACCACCGCTCTTCCCCCCCTGGAGCGACTTGATGCCGTCGGTCTCGATGCCGTTGGGCACCAGATAGGCTTTGCCGTCGAGGTCGGTGTATCCGTGGCCTGCATAGCAGATGATGATGTTGGCCACCGGCACGTTGCCGTCTCCGTTCTTGGCGGCCACAGCCTTTGCCAGGTCGGTCAGCCAGTGGATGCCCTCTTGCTCAATCTCGTCGCGGGTGGCGTTGCGGAGCACGCGCACCTGGCGCTGCGGTACGCCCAGGGCGTTCACGGCGTAGAGACTGTCGCACTTTCCGTCGGCGAGGGCAAAAGGCACGTCGGGGATGAGCTCATTGCTATAGTTTTCGTTGGCGATGATGAGGACGTAGGTGTCGGGGTTCTTCACGTCGGTCACCGGGATGTTGTAGTCAACATAGTCGTCCTGCATGCGCTCGCGCTGCATGCGCTCCACCGTCTCGCTGAAGACGTCGCTCACGCGCATCTCGATGCTCGAGCGGCGGTAGTAGTGGGTGTTCACGGAGTCCTGGTAGGAGAGCGTTACGTAGCGGTAGCTGTTCACTGTCTGGCGCAGGGCGGGAATCATCTCCAACAGATAGGAACGGACGCTCTGGGCGCGGATGTAGGCCAGTTGGCAGTTGTTGTTGATGCCTGTCTCGCGGTCCACCGACAGGCGGAGGCGTTCGCCGTTGAAGGTCACGGGGCAGTAGCGGAAGTCGCCGTAGCGGCCGTCATACTCCACCGCGTGGGTGAACTCGGTGCCGTCGGCCGACGAGGTGATTACCATCTCCACCTCTTTGCCTGCCTCGAACACATCGCGCAGGGTGCCTTCGATGAAGGTCTTGGTGAGGTTGCAGATGGCGCGGGCGCTGTTCGACGAATCCACGTCGTAGGCTCCCAGCGGGTAGTCGTCGGTGTAGCCCTCCAGGTGCTTGCAGTTGTAGCTCAGGCGGTAGACGAAGTCCAGGTGCATGGTGCCGTCGGCGTAGAAGGTGTCGATGAGGTCGGCACCCACCGAGATGTAGCTCTCGTCGTAGAGCTTCTCGTCGTTGGGCAGCTCCACCAGGGCCTTCTCGGCATAGCGTTGCATCTCCTTCTGGCGGTTCATAATCACCGTGGCCAGCGAATCGCGAATCTCGTTCTGGTAGCGACGGTTGAGCATTTTCTCGCCCTGCTGTGCCATTAACGGCGTGAGCATGAGCATCATGAGCATCAAGGGTATAACTTTCTTCATCATAAAAATTGTATTCTAAAACAAAATGCAAAAATACGAAAAAACTCCCACATGGCAAAAAATAAATACAAAAATGGGGTCAGTTGATGGGCTGGACCTGCTGGCGGAGGGTCTGGATGTCGAGCTGCTGGTAGCCGATGGCGGAGGGGTCGGCGAAGTGGTCGCGGTTGGCGAGGTAGGTTTCCCGGTTGTACTCGGAGGCTTTGTCGAAGAGCGAGCGGGCCACGAGGATGAGCAGTTGGTCGGTGGTGATGCGGCGTGAGGTGTAGTCGTCGAGCTGTTTGGGGGTGAGGTATTTGGAAATCTTCTCCAGCTCCTTCTCGGGCAATTGGCCGTCGGGGTCGAGGTTCTTGCGCAGCTGGGGGAAGTTGACCCACGAGGTAATAGTGGTCTCGAGAAGGGCGACATCCTTGCATTTCTTGTCGGTGTAGTAGCCGAGGTAGGCGTGGCAGGGTTCGACGAAGATGAGTGGGCGGAGGCCGATTTTGCGAAGAATGGAGGCCAGGAAGACGCAGGCGTCGATACAGTTGGCCTGGCGGGTGTTGAGGACTTCGTCGAAGAAGCGTATGTGCTGCACGTTGGCGCGCGGGTTGGGGTTAGGGGTGCAGGAGATGGAGGAGTAAGAGATGCCGCGATTCAAGGCGTAGTACCACACGGCGAAAGCTTGCTCGGTGACGTCCTTGGATCGGCCCGACTGGTAGCCTGTGAAGCGAGCAACGATGCCCTGGTCGAGGATGTCGGTGAGTATCTGCTGGATGGAGGGGTGTTCCTCGTTGACGTAGGCGGCGAAGAGGAAGCGGGTGTCGAGGATGAAGCCGTCGGGCGAGCGGAGCGAGAGAGGACATTCGTTGACGGAGCGGACATCGAGACGGAGGTTCTTGATGTCGACTTCCTCGTCGTTGATGTAGCATTGGAAGGTGAGGTCGAGCGGGCGGTGCTGGCGTATCTGGCGCAACTGGTCGTATTTCCATTTGACGGCGACGGGGAAGGTGTAGGTCTCACCGCGCGAGGGAAGTATCTCCTGTAGGATGGTGACGAAATTGAGGTAGGACGAGTCGACGACTACGCGGAGGACGGCGTTGTTGGAGGGGGCGGTGACGGAGACGGTGAAAGTGGAGTCGGCCTGGGTATGGGCGAGGAGGAGCGAGGGGTAGAGCTGTCCGGCGAGGAAGGGGAGGGTCTCGGCGGTGAAGTTGACTTTCTTGGGGTCGAACTGCTTGTGGCTTTTGGTTCCGCAAGAGGTAAGAAGTAAGAGGTAAGAGGTAAGAAGTAAGAGGGTTATTTTACCAAGTCTGGGTTTTGGGAGACGAATTCTGACCATTGTTTTTTCGCTGATTTATGGGTTTTGTGACTGGGTTTGAGCTGCGACTGGATATCGGCAATTGGGTTGGAGAGTTGGAGGTGGGCGGTGTAGGCCACGGCGAGGGCGTCGGTGGCATCGAGGTATTTGGGCGACTGGCTGAAGCCGAGAATGGATTGGAGGATGGCGGCGACCTGCTGTTTGGAGGCGTTGCCGTTGCCGGTGATGTGCTGCTTGATGACGGAGGGCTCGTATTCAGTGATGGAGAGGTCGCGGCTGATAGCGGCGGCGATGGCTACGCCCTGAGCGCGGCCGAGCTTGAGCATCGACTGTACGTTTTTGCCGAAGAAGGGGGCCTCGATGGCCAAGTGGTCGGGGTGGAATGAGTCGATGAGGCGGACGGTGCTTTCGAAGATTTTGCGGATGCGGAGGTTGAAGTCGGGAATCTTCTTCAGGTACAGCACATCCATAGCCTCGATTTTCGGTGCGGGGCCGTCGGTGTCGAGGAGGGAATAGCCCAAAATCTGGGTGCCGGGGTCGATGCCGAGGATTAGCATTTGCTGACGGTTAGAATGAATTTGCGGTCGAGATGCTGGCGGGAGCGGTAAAGGATGAGGACGTAGAGGGCGAGGGCGGCGAAGGACGCAAGGATGACGAGCCAGTCGGGCAGACCGGCGAGGGCGAGGCCGATGGTGACGGCCAGCAGCACAACGGCGGGGAGGACGTAGGCGAGGAGGACGGCAAGGAGGCCATGGTCCTCGGTGATGAAGACGGTAACGGGGTCTCCGGGGTTATAGTCTTTCCAGTCTGAGGTGGGTATCTCGACGGTCTTGTTTTTCGACTCTGCAAAGCCGCATTTGGAGTGCGCCTGGCAGGAGGCGCAGGCGCTGACGGACTCGATTTGGACGGCAACGCGGCCGTTCTTGACTTCTTTGACTATTCCTGAATGTTCCATTAAGGGTTATGGGTTATAGGTTATGGACTTTTCGACTTTTTGGCTTTTCGACTTATCTAAATGAGATGATTCCGTTGCAGTTGCGGACACAGCGTCCTTGGCGGTCGATGGTGAGGGGGCGTCCGTGGAAGTAAACCTCGGCTCGACCGTAGCGGAAGGAGGGAGCGATGTCGAAGAGGAAGGGGATGAAAGGGTCGCCGTGGGTGTCGATGTAGCCCCAGAGGCCGTCTTTTTTGACGGCGGCGAGGCCCTCGGAGAACTGGTAGGCTTCTTCGAGGACGAGGGGGACAACGAAATGGCCATGGAGGTCGACATAGCCCAGGCGGCCGTCTTTCTCGACGAGGGCCAGGGAGTCGTAGTAGGCGTATTTGATGCCCTTGGGGGTGCGGTCGGAATACTGGAGCGGGAGGATGATGCGGCCGAGGGTGTCGATGATGCCACAGCTGTCGCCGATGCGGGCGAGGGTGCGTCCCTGTCGGAAAAGTCCAATCTCGTCGTAGAGGCAGGGGATGATTTCGTTACCTTGGAGGTCGAGGAAGCCCTGCTTGCCACCGCGGGAAACCCCGATACGGCCCTCGGAGACGAGGGTGACTGGCTGGTAGACGAAGGGAGTTAATGCTTGAATGCGTGATTGCGTTGATGCGTTGGAGGGGAGGCGGAAGAGGGCCATCCCCGAGGAGTCGCCGGCGAAGAAGGTGCCGTGGTCGGGGTAGGAGAGATGTTCGTAGGCGGTGGGGAGGATTTCGTTGCCGAGGGTGTCTATGATGCCCCAGCGGTCGTAGCGGAAGACGGGGGCGTAGCCGTCGATGAAGGGACGAGCGTTCTGGAAAACGGGCGGGAATAACTGCCGACCGAGGGTGTCGATGAAGGTGTAGAAGAGGTAGAAGGAGTCGACGACGAGGGCGACGCAGGCGCGGTTCTGGACGAAGGGGCTGGCGTCGCTGAAGGAGAAGGGAATGACGAGGTTTCCGCTGAGGTCGGTGTATCCGAACAGGCCGTTTTTACCCACGAGGATGCGGCCGGAGGAGGGAAGGTCTACGGCATCGTAGATGCAGGGAAGGATTTGGTGGCCCGAGGAGTCGATGAGACCAGCCAGCGGGGCGGGGGAGACGGCGGTGTCGACTTGCCAGACGCGGCAGTAGCCGTTCGAGAATTGGTCGACGTAGTGGAAGATATTGGGGAAAATCACCCGGCCGTCGCTGCGGCGGAAGCCGTAGAGGTCGCCCTCGCGGGTGGTCTGGATGCCGTCGACATAGACGATGTCGCAACCGCAGGCGGTGTCGGTGTCGTAGGTGATGTTTTGGGAATGGGCAGAATTGAAAATTGAAAATTGAAAATTGAAAATTAAGGCATAGATTAATATGCGCCAGCCGTCCTTAACCCGACTGCGCCAGCTGTCCATAACCCATAACCTATA
>DECD01000023.1 GCA_002349055.1 Bacteroidales bacterium UBA2939
GACTCGGAGTTGACTCGGAGGAGAGTCGGAGGAGGGTGGGGATGTTTTTCATGACAGATACGCTTTTGTTTTGTTTGACTTATGTTGATTGGATTGGATGACAGGGGTTTGGGTATCGTTTTGGCACCAAACGATGATGCAAAAATACGAATGTGGGAGTGCGGTCTACGAATATGGACGAAAATTTTTTCCTTTTTTTTCTTTAACGCGAATTATCGTATAATTATCCGTTAATTTTTGTGGTCGCGTTCTGTGATGGTTTCCCACACAGATCGCGTTCTGTGCTACAGCTTTTTAACACAGGTCGCTCCCGTTGGTCGCGTTCTGTGCGCTACAGCTTTTTAACACAGTGTCTTTTCCTGAAAAGGTTGACAGGCGCAGGGCATTATTCTCCGCTACACGATGGATCGGTTTTAAGTTAAAATTAACAGATACGGAGTGAGAGTTGATAGGGCGTTGATAGGGCGTTGACACGGAGTTGATACGGAGGAGGTGAAATGTGAGATTTTTTTTCCCATTTTGAAAAAATTTTGTACCTTTGCACTTTGAAACAACCATAAATTGCATAAATAACCAACTTAAAAACCCAAGAAGCCATGATGAAGAAACTTATTCTGCTGCCGGCGCTGCTGCTGGCTTTCGGTGCCGCCTTCGCCCAGAAGGTGGAGAAGAAGGATGTCCGGGTCGCCAGCTTGGTCATTCCGGGATTCACCGTCACCATCGAGAAGAACATCGACCTGGTGGAGGACGCCCTCGAGGAGCGACTCGACAAAGCCGACCTCAAAATCAAGAAGGTAGAGGGATTCCTCGCCGCCCTCAACCAGCATTTCGACGAGATTTATGCCGACCCCGTGAACTTCTACATCAAGCTGGAGAAAGACAGCAAGAAGAAGACGGTGGTGACGGCCTGCGTCATCCCCACCGACCTCACCGTCAAACAGGAGAAGATACAGGACAACCTGCGTCTGTTCCTCGCGGGATTCGTGAAGGACGTGGAGCGTTTTGAGGCCCGCGGCCACATGGAAACCCAGCAGGGCAACCTGAAGAAGGCCCAGAAGGCCCACGCCTCGGCCGTCGGCACGGTGGAGAAACTCGACAAGAACATCCAGAAAGACGAGGACAAGATTGCCGACAAGAAGAAACAGATTGAGAAATACAAAGAGAGAATTGCCGAGCTGCAGGACGAAATCAAGAAACTCGAGGCCAACGTCTCCAAGAGCAAAGACAAGAAAAACGATGCCCAGAAGGATGTCGAAGCCGCCCACGACAACGTGAAAAGCGTCCAAGGCGAGGTGGACAAATACCGCAGCCTCAGCGAATAGCCCCCACCACGCATACCCTCATATTTGTCGGTTGCAGCGCCGATTATTCAGACAGCAGCCAGTCCTGCAAAGCTTTGCATTCTTGCAGGAATGTATCTCGGCTCACTATGGTGTGCTTGTGATTACGATAGAGTTGTTGCAAGATGGTGCCCGCGGAGGTTGAGCCCTCAAGGGTCAAGCGGTAGGGGGCGGCATGGTAGATGGCGATGGACTCGTCCTGCGACTCGACGCTGTGGATATCGGCGATTGGCAACGATTTTTCGGCACGCTCCATCATTGCCTTATAATATTCTATCTGCTCCTCGTAGCCCCGTCCGCGGCTTTTGAGGTATTGCAGTTTGATGTACTCGGTCAAGCTTTCGCCGAGGGCGTAGTCGCGATGTTCGAAGAAGATACCGTTGCCCCACCATTGGTGCGCCATCTCGTGAGGAATCCACGAGAAATCGGGTATCATCATGTAAACATCATAAAAATAGTGCCCGAAGATAATCATGTCGCGCAGCGACTGGCACATCACAAACTGCGGGTCGCCAATCTCGACGATGTTCATGGGCTTTGATGACAGGGAATCGCCGAAGAAGGAGCAGTAGAAATTGTAGGAATCCACGAACTCGCGGTAGTGCCCGTCCAGCTTCTCGCGCGCCGCCTTCAGCTCGCCCACCACCACGTCGCTCTTCTCCTCGTTGCGCTTGTCCATCAGCTGCTCGATCTGCTCCATGCGGCTCAGCAGACGGCGGTTGTCGGCAGAGCCGACGCCTCAGCACAGCTCCGTCAGGCCCATCATCTGCAGGTCGCTCACCAAGTCGCGCTCCGCCAGCTTCTGCTCCATATTGTGAATCTTCGCGTTCTCCGCCACCAGCGGCAAGAAGAAATGCAGTGAACAACGCCAAACTGCGCTACAAAGGCTACAAGAAACTGAGCGAGATGTAATCCTGCATCGACACACTAAAACGACGAAAGCCAAGGCCAGCTATGGTCTCGGCTTTCGGTTTGTACAAAGATGCTTCCTCTGTAACTATTTTAGTCTGAATAGACCACATCAGCGCCCATGAAGGTGCCATCGTTGGTGAAGTCTATCTCTAGAGAATACATTTTGAGACCAATCAGTCCAGGACTATATAGCCAGTAGCTGAGATGGTTCTCTCCTTGGATGAATCCATCTGGTTCGGGTCCTAGCATGGATGTTGTCTCCTCGCGTGTCGGCCGTTCGCGGTTCAACTTCTCCACCAAAGAGTCAGACATATAGTAGCGAGTCTTATGGACGGGGTGGTGCTTCCATACCCATTCGTTGAATGGCACCTGTTGCCCAAGTGTTGGCCATATCATGCATACTATACACATGCCAACTATCACGATGAGGGTGATGACAATGGCTCTGGCTCTTTTCTTCACAGTGTCTCCAATACGTTATTTGCTTGCGTCTCTGGTGATGAACCAACCTATCTCGGGACGGAGGGCGAAGGTCTCCTTGTCTTGCGCTATGCCGACGAAACCAGCCCAAAGGGTAAGGTCGGTGGTTTCGCCATTGGCATCCTGGAATTTGACGGGCACCGACGAGATTTCGGGCGGCAGGTCCTTGGCTCCGTCATAGAGGCCTTCGAGGCTGTTGCGGAAGAAGTCGGGTGGCATGTTTTTCCATATATGGATATCCATGTTGTTGTATGGGTAGAACTTAACAATCCAGCCGTCGGCCAGTGTTTCTGCCGCCCCGCAGCCCTCTCCGTTCAATTCGTGCTCCTTAAACATGTCTCGCCAGAAAGCCTTGTCCACCTCGCCCTCGGAAGCGAGCTTGATTTTCCGCAGCACGGGCAGCATCTCGTCGACCCACCAGTCGAGCTGGTACTGCCGCAGAAACTCAGTGCGGTCGATGACCGACTGCCAATCGTCGGGTGTTCCGTGGAGAATCACCTGCGGGATGCCGCAGATGGTTATCACGTAGTCGAAATAGGCCTTCATGCTCTCCATGACGGTAATCTGCGAGGCCACGCGCGAGGCGGGTGTCGAGGTGGAGAAGTCGGCGGACAGCACATCGATGAGTTCCTGTCCGGTATAGGCGGCAATCTGGCTGGTGAACTGCGGGAAGACGC
The DNA here is from genome assembly GCA_002349055.1 of Bacteroidales bacterium UBA2939. Lineage (GTDB taxonomy): Bacteria > Bacteroidota > Bacteroidia > Bacteroidales > P3 > Colimorpha. The sequence goes on from DECD01000023.1 coordinate 3,410, forward strand.
GCTCCCACGGGCTGTTGGGGTTGTCGAGGCTGATGCCCTTGCCACTGGCCATGAGCGTCTGCTTACCTTCGAAGTCGACGAAGAGGTGGCGCAACTCCTCGGCGTTGTTGTTCACATGCAGCGAGAACCCTTGGCAGATGAGCAGCCACAGGGCCTCGGGTGAGAGCTCGAAGGGGCGGTGGTCGGCGTAGGCGCGGTACATCGACTGGAAGAAGGGATGGTTCGACTCCACCAGCGGGCGCGTTTTCCGCGTGTGAGCGATGACGACACTGCTGTCTTCGTTAAGGTCTTTCAGCAGGTTCGCAAGTATCTTGTCATAGGAGATGGTTTCCAGCAACTTCTTCGGTGGCGTGAGGGTCTCCACGTCGATGACGAGGGTCTGCGTGGCGACAGGAGTGGAGGCGGTTTCCGCCATCATTGTATCCGCAACAAGTGTGTCATTTGCATTTACACTCTTACAGGCGGTCATGGCGGCAAGGGCTGCCATCGCCGCGCATATCATTAATATTTTCTTCATATTCTAAACCATTAAAAGTTAATCACTGAAACAAACGCCGCCCCGTTGATTTTATTGCCCGCGGGGCGGCGGAAAGTTGCCGTTTCTGTGCAATTTCGCCTCGCACCATTACCTGCGGTGACATTACTCCATCTCGGCAAAGCAAGCGAGCTTGCTCTGCGCTTGACTTCCGTAATGTTGCAAAACCCTCTTGCAGTCGTGTAAATCGGTCTCGCACCATTGCATTGGGCGTTGCACGGCTGCAAAATGGCCTCGCACCACTGCAAAACGCATTTACGGCATTGCAAAACGGCCTCGCACCATTGCAAAACGCTTTTGCAGCATTGTTTCATGTCCTTGCAGTGGTGCGGGGCGCGATTGCACGGCTATTTTATATGGTGTACTCCTGGCGGTGGTTCTCGTAGCCGCACTCCTTGAAGATGAAGGTGTAGGTGCCGTGAGGCAAGCTGGCGATGGTGAACATGTTGTCGATAAAGCAGAGGCAGTCCACATAGCCGCCGCCGACTGGGCACTCATCGACGGTGACCGTCGAGCCGTCGACCGCCACGTCGACCGTCACGCTCTCATAGTCGCACGTCACCGCCATTCCGACGTGTATCACCCTTGCGGCACCGTCGACCCACTCCACGACGTACTGCTCGCCCTCGGCGAGGTTTTTGGCTTGTGTCTCGAAGTGCTGTCCGCACTCGGTCTGTTTGATTTGGGTGGCCTCGGGCTTCCCGTTGTCCTTGTTGTCTTTCCCACAGCCCGTCAGCAGCATCGCGCCCAAGGCGAGGGTGAAGAAAGCCAGTGGCTTTCGATAGCGTCTCGTAGAGTGGCAAACGGAGTGTGGCCAAGCGGAGAACAAAAAGGTTTTGATGATGTGGTGTGTCATTTTGGAGGTGTTTTGGATGATTGAAATTTATCGTGAGAAGATGTCCGACTGTTTCAGCAGGCGGACGGTGTGGGTCTTGCCGGAGGCGGTGGTCAATGTCAATAGGTAGGTGGCCTGTGGGTGCGAGGTGAGGTCGAGGGAGTAGCGGCCTATGCCCTCGGCTGTGAGGCGCACCTGCTCGCGGCGGCCTGTGAGGTCGGTGAGCCAGGCAGTCTCCGCCAAGTTCTCACTACATTCGATGGTGACGCGTTGTCTAAAAGGATTCGGGTACGCCACGAAAGCGCCCTCGTCGCCCACCACAGTAATGCGCACATCGCCCGTGTCGC
>DECD01000015.1 GCA_002349055.1 Bacteroidales bacterium UBA2939
CCGCTGCATGTGCGCAATCCGCGGACGGCGAAGCAGCAGAGCAACCGCCAGCTGTTCAGGCAGATGGTGGACCTGGCGAGCCACATGAAGTTCGCCCTGCGCAAAGGGCTGCGGGGTGTGTCGCTGGGTATGCACGTCACGGAGTGCAACCTGTTCGTGAAGAGGAACAAGGAATGTTTCTCTCTGGACGGAGAGGGACGGATGGTTGTGGACTGGGAGAGGCTGATTGTCAGCGAGGGCGAGGTGGCAGCGCCGGGGTTTACTGGCACAGCACACATGGACACAGCACACATGGACACACCCCTCAGTCAGCCGCAAGCGGCTGCCAGCTCCCCTAACTTAGGGGAGCAGCTGGATGGCAAAGGTCGCGGCAGAAAGCATCTCGGCTCCTCCCCTAAGTTAGGGGAGGGGGACCGCCGCGGAGCGGTGGTGGAGGGGTGTGTGGAAATCCCGTTTGAGTGGGACGGCGGTAGCGGTGACGACGAGGTGTATGTTTATGCCTACTGCCCTGAGATGGAGGAGGGTGAGCTGAGTGCGTCGGCGTGGCGGCGGTCGGGGCGCGTGCAGTTGACGCTGCCAGAAAGATGGCAAGGGAAGGCAGTGCATCTCTACGGCTTTGCGGTGGATGAGAAGGGCCAGGCCAGCGCGACGGTGTACATCGGCGCGATGGAGATGGCAAAGTACCCGATACGGGAGGCAACAAAGGACATAAGCCCAAAATCAACTGTTGCCTCTCAGTAAAAAAAAGGTGTCCCACTGGAAGCAGGACACCTCGTAAACATGAAACAAAAATTTCTCTACTCGATGGCGGCGGCAATCTTGGCGGCCAGGGCCTTCAGCTCGTCGGGCGACATTTCGACATGATGGCCGAAGTTGAGGTCGCCGGGCTTATTGAGGGGCATGAGGTGGATGTGGACGTGGGGGACGTCGATGCCCACCACGGCCTCGCCGACCTTGATGCAGGGACAGACCTTCTTCAGACCCTTGGCGACACGCTTGGCAAAGAGGTGCAGCTCGGTGAAGAGGTCGTCGTCGAGGTCGAAAATGTAGTCGACTTCCTGCTTGGGGATGCAGAGCACATGGCCGGGAACGACGGGGTTGATGTCGAGGAAAGCGAAGCAGCGCTCGGTTTCGAAGACCTTGTAGCAGGGAATCTCACCCGCCACAATTTTGCTGAAAATGGTAGCCATAACTATCGTTCAATTTTGATGAGTTCGAAATTCATTTTGCCGGCAGGAACGTTGACCTCGACGACATCGCCCACCTTGTGACCGAGGAAGGCCGAGGCAAAGGGCGAGGTGATGGAGATTTTGCCCTGCTTGAGGTTGGCCTCGCTCTCGGGGACGATGGTGTACTTCTGCTCCATCTTGTTCTTGACGTTGCGGATGGTGATGATGGAGAGGAGGAGCACCTTGGAGGTGTCGATTTTCGACTCGTCGAGCAGGCGGGCGTTGGCCACAAGCTCCTGGAGCTTGGAGATGCGGGCCTCGAGGTGGCCCTGGGCCTCCTTGGCGGCGTCGTACTCGGCGTTCTCGGAGAGGTCGCCTTTGTCGCGGGCCTCGGCGATGGCGGCGGAGGCGGCGGGACGCTCGACGGCGATGAGCTGGTGGAGCTCGTCTTTGAGCTTCTGAAGCCCTTCTTCACTGTAATATTTGATTTCTGACATGATAGGGGTTTTTCTTGGGTTTTAAAAAGGTGGGAAAGGCTCGAAAAAAGCCTTTCCCAACTTTGGTTAATGTGTCGTGTTCAAACTTTAGAACCGGAAGCTGGCGCCAATCGAATGGGTACCCTTGAGAGGCGTGGCAGCCTGATAAGAGTAGTTGAGGGTGAGTCCGGTGTTGTTGCCTTCTTTCTTCGACAGGGGGATGTCGGCCGAGACACCGGCGCAGATGCCGTTGTTGGCAGTGGCGCGGTCGCTCTCGTCCCACAGGCCGGGCTGGAAGATGTAACCGGCACGGAGCTGGAGGATGTTGAGCAGGCTATACTCGAGACCGAGGGTGTAGTTGTCGCGCAGGAAGGCGTTGGAGGTGAAGGCCGCTGCCACAGTGAGGCGCTGATCCCACTTCGTGAAGAAGAAGTCGTAGGAGAGACCGATGTTGAGGCAGGTGGGAAGCTCCATCTCGGCAGAACGGGTCTGAACGGTGAAGTTGTTTCCGGCGGTGTTGACCATCTGCAAGGAGAGACCAGTACCGTCGAACTTCATGGAAGGACCCCAGTTCTTGAGGGAGATACCGAACTTCAACTGGTCGTTCTGGCCAGTGACATACTGGATACCAGCATCGATGCCGAAACCGGAAGCGGACACGTTGTCGGTGCTCTCGGTGACAATCTTGATGACGGCACCACCATGAATGCTGTTGGTGAAGCTGTGGGCATAGGCCAGGTTGATGTTCATGTAGCTGGGCGAATAGGTACCGTTGGTACCAATCTCGGGACTAAGTTCCTTGGTAACGGCGATGTCGCCGAATCCCATGGCCATGACATAAGCACCGAGGACACCCGCGTCGAAGACACGGATACCGATACCGAAGGTGTTGATGGAGGCACCGCTGGAAAGACCCGAGCGGCCACCATAAAGCATGGTGTTGGCATAAGCCACCTCGACATTTCCAACGAAGGCGAGACCGGCCACGTTGTTGAACATGGCTTCGAGGCCGCGGACATTGGCGATGTTGACACCACCCCAACCGGTGCTGCGGGTCCAGGGATTGATAAGCAACTCGGAGGCACCCGTTGTTCCACGGCGTTCATCGTTGCCGGCCTGGGCCGACGGAGCGAGCACCGTGAGAATCAGAACTACAGCAAATATTCTTAATATATTTTTCATCTCTGTATTTATTTAGGTGTGTTATCAAACTACAATTAGAAACCGAAGGAGTTGAGGTCGACGGGACGCATGGTGCCGAACCACTTGATGACACGCTCGCCGATGCCGGGAACCGTGACGTGGATCAGATACATACCGCCAGCGATGGGAATACCGCTCTGGTTGTGGAGATCCCAGTCAACGGTGGTGTTCTCGGCACCAATGGAAGCATCGCGGGTGACGGCCGTGGGACCGAGGGTGCGGACGAGGGTGCCGTCCACAGTGTAGATGCGGATGGTACAACCCTGTTTCACGCCGTTCTCGATGCCGGTGGGCAGGTTGACGATGCGGACCTTGGTCTCAAGCTGGCTCGCGGTCTCATATTCAGAGTAGCTGTAGTAGGGGTTCGGGACAACATAAATTTGTCCGAGGAGGGAATCGATATAATCCTGACGGGCGTTGCTGGCGGTGGCCAGGTTCTCGCGGACAGCCTCGTCGGCACTGAGGACGAACTGGTAGGCAGGCATCTCGTGGTTTCTGTTGGTGATACCAGCGCTGGCCGAGGTGGTGTTGTTGCCCGACAGGTAGTTGCTATAGGGAGCGCGGACGTCGATGTCGATGGTCACATCGCAGGGGATGTCCATCGGGTTGGTGAAGACGAAGTCGGGGCTGACGCGAGGCATGTTGACCCAAGCCACAGAGGCATAGAGCATGGAGATGGAGTCACGCACGGGAACGGCATCGTCGGCAACGGAGGTGACACCGTGTGCCAGCTTGTAGATACCGTCTTTCTTGTGAGCCTGCATCAGACGGTCGAGCGACGAGAGCATGCTCATGGCCCAACGGCCGGCATCGTAGGAAGGTGTGTAGTAGTAGGTCATCTCGTCGGTACCACGCTGCAGGTTGTAGAAGGGCTGCTGGCAGGAGTTCATGACGTAGATATAGTGACGACCACCGATGATGTAGTTGCCGGAGCCTTCAATCATGGACTCGTCGGGGTTCCACATCATGTCGGCACCGTGGTGCTGGACATAGCGCGAATCCTCACCGAACATGATGTTGAGGCGCTCGCCGGTGGCGGTGTTGATGGCATAGCCGGGGAACCAACCCATACCGTTCTCGCTGATGTAAGCGGGGTTGTTGGGATCGTTGACATCGGCGGTGATGCCGAGATCGGCACAGGTCTTACCCTCCTTGTTGACGGAGGCGTGGCGACGGGCGCTGAAACGACGGGCGTTGCCTTCGGCCTGAGTGTAGTCGTCGCACTGCTCGATGACCGGGCAGCGGGTCCACTTGGAGGTATCGGCGGTGACGACGATACGCACGCTGGGCACATTGGCGAGGGCGCTGTAATGGATGGCTTTGTTGAAGCCGTTGACCATCAGCTTGCGCTCAAGCTGGTTTTTGTTGATGCCAAGTGCAGACAGGGTGTCGTCGGAAGCCATATAATAGGAATAGTTGAAGCCGGGGTGGAAGGGCATCGTGGAGACGAGGCCGTAGGGAGCCCACATACCGTAGATAACACCTTCGAATTCCTGCTCTTTGTCGAGAGCCTCGGTAGCCAACTGGGCAGAGGTACCGTGGCTGGCATAGTAGCCGTGGAAGTAGTCCTCGTCGAGGTAGGATTCACCAAGGCTGTACTTCGTGGTGGAGTTTTGGAAGTCAACGTAGGAGTAAGCGGCGAACTGGGCACCGGAACGAATCCAGTTGTAGGCGAAATAGGAATCATTGTCGGCCACACCGGAGAGCCACTGCTTGTTGTTGTCGGCAAAGGTAAGTTCGGAGCTCAGGACACAGCCCTTGGTGGCGGCACCGCCTTTGAAGCGGGCCTCGTAGGGGTTGTTCAGAGCATAGACAACCTCGGAGGCGACAGGCTTGGGATTGACCAGCGTGACAGCAAGACCAAGGTCGAGGAAGAGCTGCTCGTTGAAGCGGCCAATCTCGAAGTCGGACCAGATGGTGTCGCGATAAGTCCACTTGCCATCGCTATAGGAGGAGTCGACATGGCCGCCGCCGTCGCGGACGATGCACCAACGAGTGGAGCCGTCGACAGTGGTGGTGTCCTTGCTCTTATTGTTGAAGAGGATGTTGAAGCGGCCTTCGTGAATCTTCAGGGGGTCGATGACACGCACGTTGACAGGACCGTAGTTTTCCTCGTACATGGGGTTACCGATGACGCAGGGGTTGGTCATAGTACGACGGTCGACACCAGCGGCGGTGACACGGCCGGTAAGCTCGCCGGGAGCCTTGGGCAGGAGACCCTGAGCGGGGTCACCCATGAGGGTGTCGATAGCGGCCTGGGTGAGACGGAGGACATTGCCACCGTTACCAAAACCGCCGAGACGGACAATGCGGGGGCTCATGCCAAATTCGGCCTGGGGTTCTTTACCACCATCCTCGGCAGCAGGGCTGTGAGGAATGACAGTGATGGGCATGATGCTACCGCCCTTCTCAGTCTTACGACCAGCAAGGTAGGGTTCTTTCTGACCATCGAGGTAAGCGGCCTCGGTCTGCGAGAACTCTTTGTAGCGGTTGTGGGCGTAAGCGATGGCGACGAAGTAGTATTCGCGGTTGTTGACAAGAGCGGTGTTGACACCAGTGGCGAAAGCGTCCTTGGTGATGCGGAACACGTGCTGGATACCAGTGTTGGCACCCTGCACCTTGACATTACCAGCCAAGATACCGGTACGGGTGTCGGTGGTGTAGTTGACGAGCGTTCCAATACCAAGCGACGGGTTGGGGTTGGTCTTGGCAACGGTGTCGCCATTGGCATTAACCTCATACTCGCCATCAATGATGGAGTCGTAGTAGTTCTCGATGTCGCACTGGGCCACGAGGGCGGCCTTGGTGGGATCGTCGATATCGGCGATGGAGCAGGAAGCATCCTTCAGCTGGAAGATTTGGTAGCCTTCGAAACGATAGTAGACATCGTAAGCGTGGCTGTTGCCGTCTTCATCGGTATAGGTGCTGGGGATGGAGGGAGAGGGCTCCATGTAGGACTCGCCGTAGTTGTTGGACGAGGGGTTCTCATAAGAGAGGTAGAGGATAACCTCGTTGGAGAGCTCCTGAGCGGAGAGCGTCGGGGCATCGGGACCATCGAGGACCTTGAAGCAGTTCTCGAACAGGCGCTGGCAGACGTCGTCAATCTGGCGGAGAAGCTCGACAGAAGACCAGTTGTTACCATTGGTGGCCTGGGCGAAAGGAATACCGACGGTGATGTAGTTAAGAGCACCGGGCTTCAGGGTGAAAGGACCTGCCGACTGCATGAAACGACGGTCGCCGGGGGTGACATCGGAACCGGAGGTAACCTCGGTCCAGTCGTTGGGGTTCTTGTCGGGAATCTGACCGTCAGTGCCCCAATGCCACGGGTCACTGTCGTCGGGGAACATAAAGTCGCAGTCGAGATTGGTAACACCCTGGTTGTAACCATTACCACCGAACTTCATGCGCTGACCATTGAGCCAGTAGCCACGCAGGTAGTAGTAGTAGTCGGAAGCCTTGCGGGGCTCACCAGTGTTACTGATTTCGTTCTGGTAGTACACGAAACGGCGCATACCGAAACGCTCGTCGTCGACAATGTTGTTACCAAAGTTGACACCATTGATGGCGCAGTTTCCGATGGCGTCACCGGGAACGAAGTACCAGCTGTTGGGGTCGAGGGCGTAGAAGTCGTCGGCATGATAAGAGATGTCGATAGTGTCGTAGACAATGCGGCCTTGAGCGTCGGTGGAGTCGACATTGGTGCCGCTCTTCTTCATCTTATAGTTGTTGAGGAGTTTCTTGAGAGGCTCGGAACCGTTGGAGAGAATCCAGGAGATGTTGACCTTGGGATTGTCCTTGCCATCGGGGTCCATATAGGGGCCCTGGAAGAAGTCGATACCGACTGCGGGAGGAATACCGGCATAGCTACCGGAACCGGGACCGTCGGAACCGTCACCGTTGTAGCAGTAGCCGAGACCACGGCGGACATCGCATCCGATGTAGTCGTCAGCAGCATAACCCAGGTCGGGGTCGACCCACTGGCTGAAGTAGGTGTCGCGCAACTCGTAGGAAGAACGGTTGATAATCTCGTAGGAGTAGAAGGTCATGTCGTTGATACGGTCGTTGGTGGAGAAGGCGAAAGCCTGGGCACGGATTTCAATACCGATAGGCTGACCCTTACTCTCGGTATGGGTGTTACCCATATCGTTGAAGACCCACCAGATGGTCTGGTCACCCTTCAGCACCTGGTCGGAAAGAATACCGCCGGTGACAATCTTCTGCTCGGTCTCCATGGTGGGGATGGTCACAGTAGCCAGTTCGGGATGACGCTGCTTGATGGTACGGGGGCAGAGGTCGTTGTTGAAATCATAGTAGGGATAGTCACCATTGTGGGGGTTGTAGACACCATCGTTATCGGCATCGTAGAAAGGAGCCAGATAGTTGGTGAGGTCCTCACCACCATCGCCGCTGGCGGGCCAGTTGAGGATGACCTCGGTGAGGTCCTCGCCCGGATCGGACTTCATGGTAGCCGGCACGGTGGTATAGTCGAAGTGGTCCATGAAAGCCATCACTTCGGCTTTGGTGATGATGTAATGCTTGTCATAATAGTTACACACCGGAAGGTCGATGGATGCGGTACCATTAATCTTCAGGGGACCGGGCCAGTAGTCGTCACCCTCGGAACCGAAGCGGAGGGCGGCAATACGGAGCTGGTCGTTGACATCGGTACCACCAATCCAAAGAGCGGCACAGAACATCGGGCAGGTGTTGCTATTCTTGGGCAGGTGGTACTGGGCCACGGAGCCGTCGTACCACATGTTGCCATAGCCGTTAATCAGGGCACGGACATTGTTGATGTTAAGCTCTGCCGTACTCTGGGCACGCTTACAGGCAGCAGCCTTGGCCCTGACCTCAGCGTTTCTCGCGTTGGTTTTCTTGCACTCAATGCACTCGCGGGCGGAGACCGTCGACGAGAACGTGACAAATAGCAAAGAAACCAATACTAATTTGCTATATATATTTTTCATCTTTATAATATTTTATCGCGTTGGGATTAGAAATTATAGGAAACAGAAACACGGATGGTACGGGGGCTGGAGTAGTTCCATGTGCCATTGGCCAGGGCGATGGTGTAGATGTCGCGGTAAGCCTGGGGATCAAGATGGGCATTGATAGCCTGCTGCATCTCGGGGTCGGTCAGGTAACCATTGTCCTCGGGGTTGCCGGTGACGGGCCAAACATCGAGAACGTTGCGGATGTCGAAGAGGTTGTTGACGGTGATGTCAGCCTTGATGAAGGTCTGACGCTTGCCAACCTGAATGGGCCACACCTTGTCGACAACGATGTTGAAGTAGAAGCCCCAAGGCAGACGGGCACCGCGGTAACCGCCAACGATGGTAGCCTGCGAGTTGGAATAAGCCTTGGTGTAAGGACGGCCCGACTGGGCAACGGCCATGAAGTTGACACCAAAGTTCTCGAGGATCTTCATCTCTTTCTTACGCTTCTCACCAGTTTCCTTATCGGTAACCACGCGGGTGATGACGGGACCATTGTACTGGGCGCCGGAACCATAACGGAAGTCGACGTTGGCCTTGAACTCATGGCGACGGTCATCGGCGATAGGATTGAGCATCTTCAGGGTGGTGTAACCTTCCTTGATAAGCTCGGTCATCGTGGAGCCGGAAAGACCGGTACCTTCGGCATACTGGAGGGTGTAGTTGGCGTTGATACGGATGTTCTTGGTCTGACGGAGGTCATAAGCCAGGGTGACACCCTTGATGGTACGGAAGTCCTTGTTGTCGTAGCTGTAGTAGTTGGGGTTGGGGTCGGCACCGGCATACTGGACGAGCTGAATCAGATCGCGGGTCTCCTTGTAGTAGGCCGAGGCGCTGATGGCCGAGGTTTCATTAAGAGCCTGCTGGAAGCCCAACTCATAGTTGGTGATACGCTCGGGTTTCAGGTTGGGGTTGCTGATGCTGGAAATCTTGTCCATGAAGAGGTAGCTGAAGTAGTCGGCCTGCCAACCGCTGGAAGGACGACGGGCAATAATGTCGTAACTGGCCTTGAACTGCGACTTCTCACCAATGGGGAAGGAGAAGGCGATACGGGGCATGGCGACAATCTGAGGAGTGTAGCGCTCGAAAGCCTCGGTTCCAACGGTATGGTTGGCGATGGCGTTGAGACCTCTTTCAGTATAATAAGGAGTGGGTTTACCGGAATTACCATTGATAGCAGAGGTATTGATCTGCTCGACACCGTCAGCATTGTACCACTTGCCCTCGCGGTCACGATAACCCTTGATGATGGGCTTGCTGGCACCTTCAGCAGTGGAGACCTGGTCGACATAGGGGACCCAGTCGTCACCGGCATTGTTGAGGTACTGACCACCACCGTCGATAAGGCTGGGATTGTTGCGCAGGTCGGCAACGGTGTAAGCCTCATACAGCAGGTAGGGGTCTTTCATCACATACTGGTTACCGTTGAAGTAGTCGACACGGACACCAACGTTGAAGATAAGATCCTGGAAGTAGAACTTATCCTGGATGTAACCGGCAGCATAGATGGGCGAGAAGGCGGGGAGATAGCGGTGCTTACCGTCGCTGGGGTTGAAGAACTTGTCAAGGCTCCAGTTGGAGGCACTGTATTTCTCACCGGTGTGGTCGTAACCGTAGTAGGAGACAATGGAATTACCGCTGTTGAAGAGCTCATCGGCGGAGAACATGTCCAAACCACCGGCAGCGACATAATCCTCAGGCATATAGCGGTCGATGTCGATCCAAGTCAGATCATCGATAGCGCTACCATCAGTATTGGTGAAGCCGTTGCTTATAAGGTAGCTACGGAAAGCCTTGTCGAATTCGGTCTGCTGGGCAGCGTCAAGCTTACGGTTGTAGTTGACATAGAGCTGCGAACCGCGGGTCTCGTAGATGGGGTTGTCGAGGTCAAGCTGCTGGATGTGAACGTTAGCGTTGTTACGCATGAGGGTCCACAGGCCATAGGCAGACAAGCCATAGTAGGAGTTCCACATCTGGTCGTACTGGAAACCAATCTCGATTTCGTGGCCATAGATGTCAGCAGAAGCCTTGGCCGAGAGATAGAGGTAATCATCCTGGCTGAGGGCGTAGCTGCTGCTCTGAGTACCAACGTTCGAGAGGAGGCTGTAGATGCTCGACGGGGCGTCGCCGTTGAACAAACCTTTATACATACGGATGTAGTCCATCATGAAGAGGTTCGAACGGATATCCTTGAACTCATCGCTGAAGAAGAGCTGCTCGTTGTAGTTGGCAAGGATGGGGTTGTAGATACCGCTACCCTGAACGTACGTCACATTGTCGCGCCAAGCATTCTGAACCTTGGCCCAACGGTCGGTGCCGTAATAGTTGATGAGCTTGTCCTCATAGCTGCGGCTCTTTTCGGTGATGAACTTACCGATGTAACCATATTTGAAGACATCATCAATCTCCGAACCGTAACTTTCGTTGTACGACTTCGAGGTGGCGCGGTTGACCATAGCAGTAATGTTGTACATCACATTCTTGATGGGAGAAGAGGTCTGAGCCTCGTCCTCGTTCGTGACCTGCGGGTCTTTGAAACGCTGGGTGAAGTCGACAGTCAAGACCATATTCTTGGACTCACCGACACCATTGCCAACCAAAGGCATGGTCAGAGGAGAGATTCCGCCACCGGGAGAATGAACGGCGCTGAACTCACCAGTCACAACGAGGCTGGTGTACTCCGAGAAGCGGAAATCCAAAGCACCTTCCATAGCAACGGAATAGTACTGAAGGTCAGGGACACGGCTGGACGAAGTGAAATCGCTGGAGGTGAGTCTTCTGATTTTGTGGAACGAGTCACGACGAAGGATGGTCTCACCAGTGTAGTTGGTGGCGCCGGTAACGGGGTCGTAAGTAAGAGGATGATCCTCAATATATCTTACGATGTCGTCATCCACAATCTGGAACTCATATCCTCTGGCACGATAGTACGGCCAGTTGCGATAGTTGGCCTGACCAGTGAAACGGAAACCAACAAGGGTACGGTCACCGGTCACACTGCCGTTCTCATCCTTGATGGGGATCTTGTACACAGGACCAGTCAAGTAAACGACCAATGAGTTGAGCAGACGATAGTCGAGCCAACCTTCCCAACGAACCAAACCTTGGAACTGGCTGGTAGGAGGTTTGAGGGTGATAATCTGCGTACCACCGATAGCCTCACCGATGCTGGCAGGAGTACCACCAAGAATAACCTGAATCTCGGCGATAGCGTCCTTAGGCACGTTGATACCGGTGCGCTTGCGGACACCGCCCTGCATGGTCACCATGTTACCCTCACCACGAGCGGTACTGGTACCACCATCGCTGTATCCCATACCGCCGACGGTAGCGACAATAGCATCGACAGAGTTACCAGGCATGTGCTGGATGTCTTCAGCACTCATGCGCTGACCCGATTCAGGTGAACCCACCTCGATGATAGGCACCTTATCAGCCTCAATGATAACTTCCTCAAGGTTGGTGGCGCTGGAAGAGAGCTGGATGTCAACGACAGTAAAACCTGTTGCCTTCACCTGGATGCCGGTACGCTGATACTTATTGTATCCCACGAAGGAGACCTCGATATCATACGTACCCACAGCGAGAGGCTTGATGGTGAACACACCATCGAAGTCGGTAGTACCGCCATGCACTTGTTTGCCATCTTGCTTGACGACAACGTTGACAAAGGGCAGAGGCTCGTTTGTCTTCTTGTCGGTAATGGTACCCTTCATAGTGCCTTGAGCGAGGGCGCCCATTTCCGCCATCAGCAAGAGTCCGAATGTCAATAGTACTTTTCTAAACATTCTCATTGCGTTTACATGTTAAATTATTGATTTTGTTGATTTAATTCATTAATATAATTATTGGTCAATATCATTTGGCCTATCACTGCCTGCCTGAGGTCGAACTGCGGCCGGACAGGTTCTTCGGCGACTGCCATGTATACAGGCTGAGGCTTGGGTTTCCGCTTCTCACGAACGGGAGCCTGAGGTGCCTCGGTCTCATACGTGAAGTAGGGATTCTCCTGAGGAGAAAATGCCTCTTCCTCATCCATGAAGTATTCAGTATCCTCCTGCACGTCGTCGGCAGAGTCGTCCGAAGGGACGCTCTGCGCGACGATGGTTTTGTTGAGCTTGGAATACATCGATATTCCAACGACCATCAACAACAGCAGTATGGTACTGATACTCATTAAAGCTCTACTTCCTATATAATATTGTATTCAATAATATTTATTTCTCAGCCACAGCTTTGTCCTTATCCTTGCCGGAAATCTCATACACCACGGCGCAAGCGATGCACAGCGACGAGAAGACACCGACGAGGACACCCACGAGGAGTGCGAAAATAAATCCGCGAATCACCTCACCGCCGAAGATGAACATCATCAACAGGGTGAAGAAAGTGGTACCGGAAGTATTCACCGTACGAGCCAAAGTGGAGTTGATAGCGTCGTTCATGTGGGTGATGAGGTCGCGCTTCGGATAAAGTTTGCGATACTCACGCACACGGTCGAAGATAACCACGGTAGCATTGATGGAGTAACCGATGACCGTCAACACTGCCGAGATGAAGTATTGGTCAACCTCGAGGTTGAAGGGCAGCAGACCACGGAGCAATGCAAAGATACCGATAACCAGCAGGGCATCGTGGAACAGGGCCACCACAGAACCGACACCGAAGCGCCAGCTGCGGAAGCGGAGGCCAATGTAAACAAACATCACAAGCAGACCACCAAGGACAGCCCACCAAGAGTGGACAAGGTTGTCGCGGGCCACACCGGCGCCAAACTGGTCGGACTGGATAATACCCAGCGGGTTGGTCTCAGTCGACTCAAACTCAGCCATAGAGATGGGAGCCTTGTAATATTTGTTGACACCGTTATAGAGTTTCTCAACGATAGCGGTCTTCACATCATCGCCATCCTCGTCAATCATGTACTTGGTGGTGATTTTCACCTGATTGTTGGGACCATAGGATTTCACTTCGGGAGCCTCGTCGAACTGCTTGGCAAGGTCGCTGCGGACATCGGCCACACTCACAGCTTGGTCGAAGCGCACCACATAGGAGCGGCCTCCCTGGAAATCGATACCCATGCTCAAACCACGACCGGCCCAGCTGCCAATGGCGATAACAAGGGCGATACCGGCGATAACATAGAACATCTTGCGACGTCCCAGGAAATCGAAGTGAGCGTTACGCAGGAAGTTCTCCGAGAAGGGGAAGGAGAAGTTCATCTTGCGCTTGTGGGTGAGGTTCGAATCAATGAACAAACGGGTGATAAAGATGGAGGTGAACAGGGAGGTGACGATACCGATGCAGAGGGTCACTGCGAAGCCCTGGACGGCACCCGAGCCGAACATAATCAGCACGATACCCAGCAGGAAGGTGGTCACCTGACCATCGATGATGGCGGAGTAAGCATTCTTGAAACCGTTTTCCACGGCATTCGACAGGCTCGAACCGGCGCGGAGTTCTTCCTTCACGCGCTCATAGATAATCACGTTGCCGTCGACAGCCATAGCCATAGTCAGCACAATACCGGCGATACCGGGGAGGGTGAGCACCGAGCCGATGGAGGCAAGAACACCAATAAGAAGGAATACATTAATAATAAGTGCGAACACGGAGACCCAACCGGCACGGTTGTAGAAGAACACCATGTAGATAAGCACGATGACGAAGGCCAGGATGAACGACCAGAAACCGTTGCGGATGGATTCCTGACCGAGCGAAGGACCAACGACGGCCTCGGAAACGATGTTTGCCGGGGCAGGAAGTTTACCGCTCTTCAGAATGTTGGCAAGGTCCTTGGCCTCATCCAGCGAGAAGTCGCCAGTGATGGACGAACGGCCGCCAGCAATCTCGCCGTTGACGGTGGGGGCGGAATAGACCAGGTCGTCGAGGACGATGGCGATGCACTTTCCGACATTCTCGCCAGTGATGCGTTTCCACTCACGCGCACCCGCGCTGTTCATAGTCATAGAAACCTCGCTCTTACCATTGGTGGAGAAGTCCTGACGGGCATCGGAGATGCAGCTACCGTCGAGCAGGGCGGCGCCGTCGCGGGTGGTAATCTTGATGGCATAAAGGGTGAAGATGTCGCCACCGGTGAAGTGGTCGTCGGCCTTGTTGGACCAGAGGAACTTCACGGAACGGGTGTCGAAGACTTTCTTCTCGGCAGCCTGTGCCAGCATACGGTCGATGGCGGCACGGTCCTTGTCGTGAGCAAGACCCACAATGGGACCGGGGATATACTGACGGGTGTTGGAAACATAGGGCATCAAGAGAGCAAACAGCGGATGCTCTTTCTCCATATTCTCGTTGTTACCGGCAGCCTCGGTGGTGGCATTGTCGATAGCCAACTGGTCGACCAGGTTGGTGCTGTCGGCAGTTTCAGCCTTCACGCTGTCGGTCTCTTCGACTTTCTCGCCACCGGCGATGGAGGCAAGGTACTGGTCGGCGGCCTCAAGGAAGCGGCCAGCCTCGGAGTTGTCATAGGTCTGCCAGAATTCCAACTGGGCAGTACCCTTCAGGAGTTTGCGCACACGCTCGGGCTCTTTGACACCGGGCAGCTCGACGAGGATACGCTCCGAAGCACTCAGCTTCTGGATGGTGGGCTGGGCCACGCCGAACTTGTCGATACGCTTGCTGATAATCTGGTAGGTGCGGTCGTAGGCATCCGAAGCCTCGGCGCGGACGGCCTTGATGACGTCGTCGTTGTTGTCACCCATCTTGATTTTGTCGCGGAGGTCGCCGCTGCTGAAGATGGAGGCGAGGGAGACGTTCTTGTCGAGAGCGACAATCTCCTCATAGAACAGGGAGACGAAGTCGCGGTTGGTAGTAACCTTCTGCTTGGCCAGAGCATTCTCGATAGCCTGCTTGAAGGTGGGGTCCTCGGCATTCGTGGTGGCAAGGGCACGCACAACGTCGACGGTGGAGACCTCGAGCATCACATTCATACCGCCCTTCAGGTCAAGACCAAGGTTGATTTCGCGACCTTGACACTCGCGGTAGGTGTAGCCGAGATAAACTTTCTCAGTGGCCATGGAGTCAAGGTAGTGAGCCTCACGGGCATTCATGATGGAATCCGTGACGATCTGGGCTTCGAGCTGATCTTTGGTTCTGTCGGCGATCAGTTTCTGTACCTGCTCACTGTTAACGTAGTTTTTGGCATCAGTTTTGGCTTTGCTCTGCACAACGCTTGTCACAACTGTAAACGACAATTGGAACAAACAGACCAGCGCGAAAGCCCACGCTAAAAATTTGATAAGTCCTTTATTCTGCATACTTTAGTTAATAATTTATGTTTTTTATTATATTCACTTTGAATGTGCAAAAATAATAAATTTTTATGACATAGCAAGCAAAATCAAAAAAAAACATGTATCTTTGCACAAAAATTCTAGAGTAACAGCAAGATATGAACGAAAAAAAATCTTTGACACTCAAGGAGTGGGCCGACGAGGACAAGCCTCGCGAGAAGATGCTTTCCCGGGGCAAAAAGGAGCTCACCAACGCCGAGTTGATAGCCATCCTCTTGCGCAGCGGTTTGCGGGGGAAAAGCGTGGTCGAAGTCGCCAAGGAGGTGCTGTCCCAATCAAGCAACAGCCTAACCACTCTTTCCCAGATGGGATTCAAGCAGTTGAGCGCCATCAAGGGTGTCGGGCAGGCCAAAGCCACGACCCTCATGGCAACCCTCGAGCTTGGGTGGCGCATGCACAGCGAGATTGGAAACGACAAGGAGATGATTATCAGCGACAGCCAAGCATTCTTCCACTACATGGAGCCTCTTCTCGCCGACCTCGACCACGAGGAGTTCTGGGCAGTCTTCCTAAGCAACCGCGGCAAGGTTCTCGGCCGTCAGCGCATCTCCATGGGAGGCATGACCGGCACACCCGTCGACCTGCGCATCCTCTTCCGCGGAGCCATCGAGTGCAAAGCAGTGAGCCTGATGGTGGCACACAACCACCCCTCAGGCTCACTCAAAGCCAGTCACGAAGACCGGGAAATAACACGTCGCATAGCCGAAAGCGGCAAACTACTGGAAATCAACCTACGGGAGCATATCGTCATTGCACTCGGCCCCGGCGGGAAAGCCGACTACTACAGCTTCCACGACAACGGCCAATTGTAGCCTACAATGCCAGCTCGACGCTCACCGACTCCATCTGCCCGCCAAGGGGCGGATTAAGCTTGCTAACCTTCACTCTCACAGTCGTTACAGCTGGAAATTCTTTCCTCACCCCCTCCCCTATCCTGCGGGCCACATGCTCCAGCAGATTGGAGGGTTGCGCCATCTCCCTTTTCACCACCTGGTACACATCCAGGTAGCTCACCGTATCGGCAATGTTATCAGTCTCTTCAGCACGACGAGTGTCCGTCTCGAAAACCAAGTCGACACGAAAATTCGTCCCTATGACGCGCTCCTGTTCGAAACAGCCGTGATGCGCATAGAAGCGCATGTCGTTTATCGCAATGGTAGCCATCAGATGATGTTGTCGAACTGGTGCAGGAAGCGGAGGTCGTTCTCGAAGTAGAGGCGCAAGTCGCGAATCTGGTACTTCAGCATCGCCATGCGCTCCACGCCCATGCCGAAGGCAAAGCCCGTATACTCCTTGCTATCAATGCCACAAGCATCCAGAACATTGGGGTCGACCATGCCGCAACCGAGAATCTCGAGCCAGCCGGTACCCTTGCAGATATTGCAGCCCTTACCACCGCAGATGTTGCACGAGACATCCATCTCGGCGCTGGGTTCGGTGAAGGGGAAGTAGCTGGGACGCAGACGAATCTGTGTCTCGGGGCCGAACATCTCCTTGGCAAAATAGAGCAGCGTCTGCTTGAGGTCGGCAAAGGTCACCTTCTTGTCCACATAGAGACCCTCCACCTGGTGGAAGATGCAGTGGGCACGGGCGCTGATGGCCTCGTTGCGGAACACACGGCCGGGGGCGATGATGCGGATGGGAGGCTTGTGGGTCTCCATCACGCGCACCTGCACCGACGAGGTGTGGGTGCGCAGGGCCACGTCCATCTTACCCTCCTCTTTCTGCACGAAGAAGGTGTCCTGCATGTCGCGGGCGGGATGGTCGGGCGGGAAGTTGAGGGCCGAGAAGAGGTGCCAGTCGTCCTCAATCTCCACACTCTCCTCAATGGTGAATCCAATACGGGCAAAAATCTCGGCTATCTCGTTCATCGTCACCGACAACACATGACGGCTTCCACGCTGGGCGAAGTCGGCCGGCAACGTCAGGTCATGATGGTCTTCGGCATCCATCTTCTCTTCCACGAAGTTCTTGAATTCCTCCACTTTAGCCAATGCAGCATTCTTCAACTCGTTGAGGGCGATACCCATCTCTTTCTTCTGGTCGTTGGGCAAAGCCTTGAACTGCTCAAACAGCTCGTTCATCACGCCCTTGCGGCCCAGGAAACGGACACGGAATTTTTCGACCTCGGCGGCGCGGTCTTCGAACTTCTCTATGTTCGCCGCGCGAATCTCTTCAACATACTGTGCTATAGTATCTTTCAGCATATATTTTGTTATTTTTTTATCACTTCAGCCTTGATAATCTTAATATCCTCCAGCGGACGGTCGAAACGGTCGCGTTTGGCGGCGGCAATGCTGTCCACAACATCCATACCCTCAATCACTTCTCCGAAGACTGTATAGTCGCCGTCCAGATGCGGCGCACCACCCTCTGTGGCGTAGACCTTGCGCTGCTCGGCAGTGAATTTCTTGTTGAACCGCACAGCCATCCGCTCGAGATCGGCTTCAGACCACACGGTTCCCTGAACGATGTAAAACTGCGAGGCCGACGACTGCTTCTCGGGGTTCACGTCGTCGCCTTGGCGGGCGGCGGCCAAAGCACCGCGCTTGTGAAAACGGTTGGGGACAAATTCGGCAGGTATCAGATAGCCCAAATCTCCTTCTCCCAGCATCTTGCCTGGTTTGGCATCCCGCGAATCAGGGTCGCCGCCCTGAATCATAAAACCCTCAATCACGCGATGGAAAAGCAAGCCGTCATAGGTGCCTTCTTGTACCAATTTTATGAAATTGTCGCGGTGCAAAGGGGTGTCATTGTAGAGTTTTAGCGTTATGTCACCATAGTTGGTGGTCATTACAACAAGAACTTCATTATCCATTTCTTCATTCTGATTTACAATCGTTTGCGAGAATCCTACAGATGCCGCAAACAAAAAAATTATCAAAAAATATATTTTTTTCATCTCGTTGTAGAATAATTTTACTAATTTTGCATGCAAAAATAAGAATAAAAATAGAAACAACAAGCAAAAAATCATAGTTTTATGAAGAAAAAAAATCTCTTCCTCTCCGTCATGCTGTTTTTCAGCGTCTTACCGATGACACTTTTTAGCGGTTGCGACAAGGATACCAACTGTTATTTGGAGGTCAAAGTAGTCGACGAGAGCACCTCTGACCCGATTTCTGGTGCCGTCATCGCCGGCGACCCCATCCCCAACGCCGTTGTCGAAGTGTATCAAGACAATGGAGGCAATGTCCAGGACAAGGGCGTGACCGACGGCAGCGGAATCTACACCACCTATTTCAATGCTCCGGCCATCGTGAAAATCAAGGCCAAACTGCAAATGTACGACGCGGGTGGAAACCCCGCCGGTGAACGCCGCGGCGAGACCGCCGTCCGCCTCATCCAGGGCGAAACCGTTTCGGCCAAGGTCACCTTGAGCAAACAGATTATCTATTAATCTCCGCAAACACTTAAAACCATGACTTTTAAACCCACCAAGAAAGACCTCGAACAGCTCGGGCAGATGGGGCTCACCCCCGAAGCCGTGCAGCAACAGATAGACAACTTCAAGAAAGGCTTCCCCAAAAGCCATCTCGACGACGCTGCCACCCCCGCCAACAACGGAATCCGCTGCCTGGGCGACAGCGAGATTGCACGCTATGAGAAGCAGTACCGCACGCTCGCGCGCGACAAGAAGATACTGAAGTTCGTACCCGCCTCGGGAGCCGCAACACGCATGTTCAAAGACCTTTACAGCTTCACCGCCACCTATTTCGGTGTCGCCAAGAACTTCGAGAAAGAGTTCCCCGAAGTGAAAACATTCCTCGAGAACCTGCGCACATTCGCCTTCTACAACGACCTGAAATCCAGCATGGAGCGTGCCGACCTCGACCTTGACGAGTACATGCGTCGCGGCGACTACAGCACCATCATCAACTTCCTCCTCAAAGAGCAGTACCTCGGCTACGGCAGCCTACCCAAAGCCCTGCTGAAGTTTCACCGCTACGGTGCCGTGCAGCGCACCCCGCTCGAGGAGCACATCGTAGAGGGTGCCCTCTATGCCCGCAACAGTGACGGTACTGTCAACCTGCACTTTACCATCTCGCCCGAACACCACAAAGCGTTCCTCAAGAAGATTGCCGAGGTGAAGCACTACTACGAGGCCACCTTCGGCATCAAGCTAAAGATAACCTTCTCGGAGCAAAAACATTACACCGACACCATCGCCGTCGACGAGCAAAACAACCCCG
The DNA here is from genome assembly GCA_002349055.1 of Bacteroidales bacterium UBA2939. Classification (GTDB taxonomy): domain Bacteria; phylum Bacteroidota; class Bacteroidia; order Bacteroidales; family P3; genus Colimorpha. Next base: position 19,346 of record DECD01000015.1, read on the forward strand.
TGCGCGACGAGACCGGTCGGCTGACGTTCCGCCCCGGCGGCCACGGTGCCCTGATTGAGAACCTCAACGAGCAACGCGCCGACCTCATCTTCATCAAAAACATCGACAACGTGGTGCCCGACTGGATGAAACACACCACTGTGATTTACAAGCAGGTGATTGCCGGCATGCTCCTCGAATTGCGCGAGAAGACCTTCGACTATCTCCGCACCCTCGACGGCCATCCCGACAAACGGACCCTCAACAAGATTATCCGCTTCGCTAAAGAAGAGCTTAATATCATGGTACCAGAGGGTTGCGATGCCAAGACCCTGCATGCCCTCCTCAACCGACCCATGCGCATCTGCGGCATGGTGAAAAACCTGGGCGAACCCGGTGGCGGTCCCTTCTACACCATTGATACCAAGGGACGTAGAAGCCTCCAGGTCGTCGAATCGGCACAGGTCAACCACAACGACCCGCAGCAGGAGAAAATCTTCCAGGCGTCGACCCACTTCAACCCCGTCGACCTGGTGTGCAGCACCAAGAACTACCGCGGACGCTATTTCGACCTCCGCCAGTTCGTCGACCCACAGACGGGCTTCATCAGCAAGAAGACCAAGGGTGCCCTCACCGTCAAGTCGCAGGAGCTGCCCGGCCTCTGGAACGGTGCCATGGCCGACTGGATTACCCTCTTCGTCGAAGTCCCCGTCGCTACCTTCAATCCCGTCAAGACCGTCAACGACCTCCTCCGCAAGGAGCACCGCGAAGGCTGAGAGACAAGGAAGATTACACCAAATAGCGTTCGACGAGATCCTTCTTCATCTCCTCCGTCAGGTTCGCCAACCCTGTCTTAGTAATGGAATCATGTTCTGGCGTTCCTTTGCGGATGATGTACTTGCAGTTTCGTCCGTCGATGGTGGCTTGTAGGCAGTAGTTGCCTTTAAAATGCTGCTGGATACGGAAGTCGGTGACGCTGTGGCCGTCGATAGCAAATGAATGCATAAGATTTGCAGGCTCCAACAATCCCCAATCTTGCAGGTTCTTGTTGAGCGTGCTCTCCACCGCCGCCATCCAGCGGCCATGCACGCCGTACATGGTGGCAATGGGTCGGAATTCCTTGATTGCCCTCGCTACTTCATCAATAATCTCTTTTGCTTTGCGTATACCATTCTCTTTGGCAAGCGACATAACATCCTCTATCGTAATGTCCGACAGCTTTCCACAAATCATCAAACAGTGGTTAGTTTCAGGCAGGAAACCGCCTGTATTGAAGATGTAAGTCATATCGTATGCTGGCGAGAGGGACCATCTTCCTTGCTCATCCATCAGGAAAGAGAAGTTCTTGTTATGGTCATCGGTGTTGTTGGCGAGGATGTTGAACACCATGCGGCGAAACACCTCGTCGCTTTCGGGTTCCGGCAACCGCATTTTGCGGCACACCCACAGCAGTCGTTCATAGCTGTCAGCCTTCGGGTAGAGAGCTGCCAAGGTTTGCATGTGAAGTTTTTTTCCTCCATCACGGTCAAATCGTTTGGTAACAAAATGCTTTTCGCCCTCAATTTCCATCAGCCAGCATGGCATCATGTTTATCCCAGCTTTTACAGCCATTTCATAATAGGTCATCTCCAACTCCGCAGTCGACCGTTCCCGGATGCCGAACTTGATGATACAATAGTCGTACCCTGCCAAGTCGCTCACCTGTCCGCTACGTATCTCACCCGTTTCGTGGTTGATGGCGAGGATGGCTTTGGGCTGACGCCCGCCAGCAGAGGTGCCGACAGCTATCAGAGATTGCAGCGTCAGCGATTGCGAGGGGTCGATATGGGCCTGCTCTCGTTGGACGTAAATCAGTTTTGCCAAATCAATCAGTGCCTTGAGGTTAACTTGCTCTGTTGTGTTAACATTAGAGGTCTCGGGATGGAACTCCAATGCTCCCATGGAGCGCCGTCCGATAAAGGCGAGTTTGTCGAGTGGCGTTATTTCACCCAATTTGAGCCCTTGCTGCTGCCGCCATTGTTCGAAGAGTTCGTTGCCCCAAGCGTCGGGTAGCGAGTCAGCGAGGAAAGGCGGAAGCTTCTGGTACATCTTCTCAGATGCACCATAAAAAGGGCGCAGAATATTGGGATATTTAATGGAAGCATCCAATGGAGAGATGTCCAAGCCATCTGCCACCCATTCGGGATTAAACTCAAAATAAGGTAGCTTGCGACGTATATCGATGCTCAGACGACCCACCTCGCGTCCCCACAGAAAAACCTTCAGAATCCTTGTCGTTGCCATAACCTCCTACTATTAGCTTTTACCTTTTTACTCTTAACTTTTATTAGTGTGCCTTATCCGCTGTGCTTTCTTCCCATTGTTTTTAATCAGATATAACGACTCCGGAAGTTCCGGCATCAATTCGTCAAGTCCATCAATGCAACCGATGGCTTTCAGCAGAAGCAAGAATGTACTGATAGACATATTGGGCACCAGCCCGTTCTCGAAACGGTGAACCGTATTGACTGTCACTCCCGCCCGTTCCGCCACCTCCTGTTGGGTCATATTCGACCGCATGCGGTAGTCTTTAAAACGGCTTCCCAAGATTCCAACCAACTCGGGAATGGAGTATTCATAGTAATCTGTTTCCATATCTTGCATCATAATTTTAACTCATCGAACCTGACAACTTATTGATTATTCTCACATTTAAATTATCAGACTATTGTATTTACAGATGCAAAGATACAACTTTTTTTGATATTGAAATATTTTTTCTTCTACAACATCTTTGTATTGGGTATATTCCCGGACGGTGATGACCAATCTATTCGAACCTATTCGGGAGAAGAACCTGTCCAAACGAATCAGAAACAAGGAATTATGATACCGATGCCTTTCTCCGACAAGGTTCATATAGAAGTATAGAAAAACAGGAAATGTTACATTGTTTTTCTAAATAATGCGAAAAAAGCAAATTTCCGTCCTGGTAGACAATAAGCATCTCGTTTTTCCGTTGTTGGGATATGGCAAAAGGAGATAGAAAAAAACCGGGATTGATACACGGAAAACATGGTAACCTCATTGGAAGGGTACGCGGCGAAACTCAAATATTCACAAGGCTGTACTGGCCCACGAATCCGCGGACGACGGAGCAGCAAAAGCATCGTGCGAAGCTGGCGTTCGTGAACCGGCTGTCGATGGTGCTGGAAGAGGCGGTGAACCGCGGGTTCGCTTTGGTGCCGAAGTCAGGCAGCGGACAGACGGCGAGGAATGCTTTCGTGCATGAGAATTTTTATAACGGAGCCATCGTGTGGGACGAAGAGATGGGCGAGTGGGGCCTCCGTCCGGAGTTGCTGACGCTGGCTATGGGCCCTCGATATATAGGTATGGGGATGAAGGCCGAGGTTCACAACGGGCAGCTATATATTAGTTGTCCCGACACAGGAATGAGTGATTCCCATGGGGTGAAGGATGACCAGCTGATGGTGGCGATATACAGACCTGCTGTGCCGACGATGCACCTTTTTGGAGGCCCGATGCGGGAGGAGTGCGGAGAGAGAGCCTATGAACTGCCGGAGGCTGAGGGCGAGGAGGACGTGATTCTCGTCTACGCCTGGTTCCAGGCTACCAGCTACCACCGCTCGGGTGGAGGGAAGGTTACGGTGCGTCCCGGACAGGCTAGCAGGAGTGTATTTCTTGGAAGTTTTTAAAAGAAAACCCCTACGGGGTATGAGTGACAGGACGGTGCGTTCTTCTATTAAGAGGGGAACCCTTACGGGGTAATGAAGACGTGCTTCTGACGGAGTTATCATATGGCGATGCCGGAGCTGTCACCTTGTTTACCTAGAATTAACCTAGAGTTACCCTAGAATTACCCTAGAATTTAACTAGAAGATGAGGTGCTTTCTTTGAAAATTGGAATTATTATATCTTTGATATAATAATGGGGTTAATAAGGACAATAGGGCCGATAGGGACAATAGGGCCGATAGGGGCAACAGAGACGATAGGGGCAATAGAGACGATAGGGGCAATAGAGACGATAGGGGCAATAGAGACGATAGGGGCAACAGAGACGATAGGGGCAATAGAGACGATAGGGACAATAGAGACGATAGGGGCAATAGAAACGATAGGGGCTATAGAGACGATAGGGACAATAGAGACAATAGGGGCAATAGAGACGATAGGGGCAATAGAGACGATAGGGACAATAGAGACGATAGGGACAATAGGGCCGATAGGGGCAATAGTGACGATAGGGGCAATAGAGACGATAGGGACAATAGAGACGATAGGGACAATAGGGCCGATAGGGACAATAGAGACGATAGGGGCTATAGA
>DECD01000049.1:0-129 GCA_002349055.1 Bacteroidales bacterium UBA2939
TAAAAAAATTAACGGACAATTCACGTAAAAAAACAATTCCTAATTCCTAATTAACAATTCCTAATTCCTAATTAACAATTCCTAATTCCTAATTAACAATTCCTAATTAACAATTCCTAATTCCTAATT
>DECD01000049.1:307-9692 GCA_002349055.1 Bacteroidales bacterium UBA2939
TCCTACAAAGATACAAATTCAAAGCGTCGCGCTCTAAAAACCTCTGCAATTGATTAACTCACAATAATATCAAAGAACTTTCACTGATTTTTAGTGGACAGCAATGATACCAGGTTATAAATAAAATGGCTGAAAACACTCTTTTCAGCCATTTTTTATTTTCGTTTGGGGCTTGCGATGCTCTTTTCACCGCCTTTTGATTCCAGAACACCCGTCGCACGTTGCAGAACCATGTTTCCGTTTCAAAACACCCCGTTGTAATCCTGCAAAACCCTGTTTTCAATCCGAAAGGCACTTTCGCAACCTGCGAAACCTTGTTTCATTTTCAAAACACCCTTTTGCAACCCAGCAAAACCCTGTTTCAATTTCAAAACCCACTTTTGCACCCTGCGACACCCGTTTTCAAAACCGTTTGGCACTTTCGCAGCTTGCGATGGCCGTTTTCAAAACCATTGGGGGCTGTCGCTGGAGCCTATCCAAGCCTTTATTTATTATTTAATTAAAGGTATTTCATCTTCCTTAACTTCGAAAACACTTCCGTCTGTATATTCAATCCTAACTCCTATAATATCTAATTTCTTTGCAGTCCAATTATACCATGCGCATCCCCATACACCACCGCTAGATGCATTGGGTTTTACGGGACCCGTATCTTTCCCATGGAAAATAGAGTTACCTCGAACTTCACATGACACAGGGTCTCCTACAGCATTAATTGGCATTCCTTCCCATATAAGATACTTTATCGTTTTATCGGAACAATTCTTGTAGTAAAAATATGCATCAACCCCACCCGCACTATTCGGATGGCTTAAATATGCGCTTTTGATTTTGATTGAATGTTTGACTTCCTTTACTCTTCGTTCGTGTAATATGCTGTCTAATCTTTGTTTTTCTACTCGCTCTAAACTATCGTTGACACGTGCAATGCTATCCTCTCTTGCTTTTCTCGCAAGTGCGGCAGGGAAATTGTTGGCTTCATATTCCTCTTTGGCCTTCTTTGCATTCTTCACAGACCCAATAATAATCATCAAAATAATGGAAAGAACAACAAGTGTCAATATGACAACTTTGCGATGAACCCAAGCCCAAGCAAGCACATATGTTATCTTGTCAGGCTTTTGGGATGAATCTTCCTCTGCAGGTGTTGAGGTTTCAATCGGAGGCTCTTCGGAGGATTGTTCTTCTATAACTGGCAAATCCTTTTTGTGCACTCTTTTCCATTCAAGAAACTCCTCGTATTCTTTTTTTTCTTCGTCTGTCATTGATTATTATTTATGATTTGTCAATCGTTTATATCTTTCATCGTTCTTGAGCATATAATACTCACCATACGTTGTGTCGCTCCATTCAGAAATCAACATCTCATGATTCGCAATGGTCAAAAACTCCTCATCCGACCAATTTAAATTCGACATATGGCCTTTAATGAAGTCAATACTAAAAGCTGTGTCGTAGACAAATATTGTGCTATTTTCGTTTGGCACATATTCACTGCGGAACTTGTTGGCAAAGTACATGAGATAGTCTTTGGTGTATGTTGTATCTGTCAGGATTTGCAGGTGATATATCTTGCAAATATTGTGGTCTTCTACCAACAATATTTTGAAATCCCTGCCAACTTCTGGAAATACTTCTACAGGGGTGCTTGTTGTCCCGCTCTTGCAGGCTATTATCATTCCGAGGACGAACACCATCGCGCTGAGTAAAGACATTTTCTTCATATTCAAATATTATTAGAAATTACAAAACCATCCCACCCCGCCGCACGTTTGCGGCAGAGAGAGGCAATTGAATTAAAAACAAAAAGGAAAGCCTCCCGACGATTATCTGTGCAATTCGTGGGGGTGAATATCAGCGAGTTATAAGCATCGTTCGGCATCGTCCCGTTTTCGTTTCACACTGCAAATATACACATTTCCCGCCACATGGAAAAATATTATTTCCACATTATTGCAAAAAAATGAGTATCTTTGCAACCGATAACAAACCAACGGAACGACTGTACTTTTTTGATATGAGAAGAGAGATTGACCCTCAATCATCGCCGCGCGGACGGGCGTTCGAACATTACCGGATGTCCATCGCGGCTTTTATACTGTCGAGATGGGCTTTGTAGGTGGAGATGGTGATGATGCTGTCGGGTGAGAGTAGCGGGGTGTAGTAATCAGCAGCCATGGGTGCTGGAGCGTCAATGACGATCTCCCGTCGGGATTCTTCAATGAAATTATGAAGCTCTTCTTCGCTGATGCCGATTACGACCATATTCTTTTTGTTCATGTATAGCAGATGGTTGGCATTGAATTTCATGTAGCATATCTTATTATGCTTCAGTCTCATAGATTCGCGCATTGCCGGGTTGCGCAACACTTTCGAGCAACGGTATTTACCAGGATATTGGTCGGGATTCTTGAGTATCATGTCTTCCTGTGCTCCGTCTTCGTCAATCCATTTGTTCCATTCATCTGCCATGACACGCATATAGTCGAAACAGTATTCCACATTGTTGATAAATTGGAAGCTTCCCATGTTTTTCCAAGTCTCGAGGGTGCTGGAGAAGATACTTTCCGCCGCACGGTCATATACGATTTGGAAGTTAAAAGAGGCTGTTCTCATCAGCATGCTCAATTCGTTCTCAGGCAACAATTCCAGTTCATCAACCGGCATACTCAACAGCCATGTACAAACAGAATCGGCTTGTTCCAGTCTCTCGATTCCGTCGAGCTGGTCGTTGGCGAAATTCTCGATGCTTGCCATTACCATGAGTGCCGACAGCCGGCGGTCTTTAGCTCGCTGATGACGTTCAAGGAGCTGGGCGGAAACGATAGTGAGTACCAGCGAGATGGTGGTGCCAATGATAATCATGCCTATCTGGGACCAGAAACTTTTGCCTTTCCCGTCTATTTTGATTTTCGGGGGGCGGATGATCTTGAGAGAAGCCATAAATTTAAACTATGTTTGGTCGGTTTCCAATTTGCAATATTACATTTTCATCAGGAACGGTCAAAAATATTTTCACCCCCCCTGTGTCATTCCTCCAGTTTGAACCGCATGCGCCACGTGTGGGTGTCGGTGTTGTAGTCGTGCGAGATAATCTTGAAGGGGGCTATCTCGGAGGTGTTCTTCACGTGGGTGCCGACGCAGGCGCAGAGGTCGTAGTCGCCGATGCGCACCAAGCGGAGCGTCTCGCTGGCGTCGTCGGGCAGCTTCCAAAGGTCCACCTCGGGCGGCACCTCTCCCCTCTTCACAAACTCGTAGCTCACGGGCAGGTGCTGCGCTATCACTTCGTTCACCCTGCGTTCTATCTCCTTCACCTGCTCCTCGGTCGGGCAGGCGTCGAGCAGGTAGTCGCACTTACTCTTCTTGCGCTCGATGTGTGCGTTCCTCGACCGCGGGCAGCCGAACATCCGCACCATCGTCTGGTTCAAAATATGCTCCGCCGTGTGCATCGGCGGGTACTCTTCTTTGTTATGAGCATTAAGCATCGGTTCTTGTTCCATTTCTGTTTAGTATATTATTCAGCCATAGTTCCATTGTACATTCCCACCAACTTTCCCTCTTCAAAGAAATAGATCACACCCCAATATGGCATTTGGTTTCCAAGAGAGAGTTGCTGATCATTTGAGTATTCGGCATTGATAACCCCATGATATTGTTGTTCCAATCTTTCTCGGTCGTCGCCAATGCTTATTGAATGACTCATTTGGCAATCCGTCGGTCCTGTAACAGCTATTCCTTCCACAGAAAGGGCCAATCTTGTCTTAGCCACCTCTGCAGAATCTCCATAAACATCAATCCTCACATTCTTTTTCTGATAGAACCAGGACTGGTGAAGTGCTCCATCATACTCCAAGACCACTGCCTCCGATAACGAATCAGGGTCACCCCAACACTCAATCACTTTGCTGATTGAAATATATGGAGTAAGCCAACCGTCAATAGTATCTTGAAGAAAAGCAGAGTCAACAACATCTGATACTGTAACAGAATCCCCGTTATCCGTCTGTGGCTGTTGGCAACCAGCAAGGCTCATCAGGAACAATGCCATTATAAAAAAGCCTATCTTCAATTTGTTTTTTAAGGGTGTGTCCAATCTTCCCGTATGCATCGGCGGATATTCCTGCTTGTTATGCTCGTTGAGTATCGGTGTTTCCATGCTGGTATAACGGCAAATAGGCAAACATATTTTGCCGTGTGAGAAAAAATTCGTACCTTTGCAGTCGATTATGGAAAACAATTCAAGAAAATGAAAGAACAATTCAAAAGGTCGTTCATCATGAACAAAGCGGTGACTGACACGCGCTCCATCCTCTTTTTCTGGTTCGTCTTCTGGTACGTTGTGAAACCCTCCAAGCAATGAAAACCAAGAGTCTCCCCATCATCGGCGCCCTCTTCCTCGTCTTCGCAATGGCCGTCCAGTCCTTTGTCTCCTATCACCGCGAGACCGAGAACATGCAGAGCTACATCGAGAGCCGCATGGAACTCGCCGAGAAAAAATTCCTCTTCGAGGTCTACGACATGTACGAGGCTACCGACGAGATCATCCATTTCTTCCCGCAGTACAACCCCCGCAACCTCGCACCCCTCCTCTCCGCCGTCCTCGGCCGCTTCCCCAACCTCTACTCCTGCTATGTGGCTTTCACCCCCCAAAGCTCACCCCTCCCCGGCCGCCAATTCGCCCCCGGGGCCCTGCGCCGCGAGGGCGAGGACTCCATTGTCATCACCGACTATGCCGACCACGTTGACTACCTCTCTCGCGACTGGTACTCGGGCGCCCTGCAGGCAGACGATGAGGGCTACTGGAGCCTTCCCTACAACGATGCCGACCACCAGTACCCCGTCTTCACCCACTCCCGCATCCTCCGCAACACCCACGGCCAAATCATCGCCGTCGTCGGTGCCGACTACACACTGGCGTGGACCCACCGCCTCCTCGACGAATTCAAACCCTACCCCGACGCCCTCTGCCAGCTCTACAGCACAGAGGGTGAGCTCGTCGTCCAGTGCGGCGAGGCAAAAGCGGGCACTTCCATGCTCACCGTCGAGCGCACCCTCTCCCCCACCTCCATGCGCCTCCTCATCTCCGTCCCACGCTCCCATCTCCTCCACGCCGTCTGGCGCGTCTCCCTCCTCACGCTCCTCGTCCTTCTCCTCGGCATCGTCATCGCCCTCCTCCTCATCCGCCGCATCTGGCGCGACCAGCGCAACTACCTCCGCATCGAAACCAACCACCAGCTCATCGAGCGCGAGCTCCACATCGCCAGCTCCATCCAGCAGGGCATCCTCCGCCACGACCCCCCCGACGACCACCGCCTCCAGCTCTCCGCCACCCTCATTCCTATGCACGAAGTCGGCGGCGACCTCTACGACTACCAGCTCCACGGCGACGACCTCTACTTCATCGTCGGCGACGTCAGTGGCAAAGGTGTTCCGGCAGCCATCTTCATGTCAGCCGCCGTCATCCTTTTCCGCTCCGCCGTCCGCCGCCTCGCCTCACCAAAGGAGATAGTCTCCGAGATGAACGCCCTCCTCTCCGCCAACAACCCCTCCCTCACCTTTGTCACCGCCTTCGTCGGCAGGCTCCACATCCCCTCCGGCCAGCTCCTCTACTGCAACGCCGCCCACAATCCGCCACTCCTGATAAATGAGAAAGAAGAAATGAGAAATGGCGAATACCTGCCCGTGAAGCCCAATCTCCCCCTCGGTTACAACCCCTCCTTCCCCTATGTCGAACAGGGACTCTTCCTCGAGCACGACCAACTCCTCCTGCTCTACACCGACGGCGTCACCGAGGCCCGCAACCCCGCCCGCCAGCTCTTTGGCACACAACGCCTCCTCCAGGCCGGCACCGACGCCCTCGCCGCCATGCAGGCCTTCACGGCCGGTGCTCCCCAGGCCGACGACATCACCCTCCTCACCCTCCGCCGCAACGAACCCTCGCAGCCCTTCGCCCTCAGCATCGCCAGCCGACTCGAACAGTGGCCCCTCCTCCGCGACGCCCTCCGCCGCTACTGCCTCTGCCTGGGCGTCGAACCACCACAGCTCAAAAAAATCGAACTCGCCCTCGAGGAAGCCGTCGTCAACATCATCTCCTACGCCTACCCCCCCGGCCAACCCGGCCCCATCCAGATGACCCTCCACCACTCCACTCAAAACTCAAAACTCTCAATCACCCTCTCCGACTCCGGCACCCCCTTCAACCCCCTGGAGGTCGAGGGACTGGACAAACTGGGGACTGGCGACCGCCGCATCGGCGGACTCGGACTCCTCCTTCTCCGCCAAATAACTCAAAACGAAAACCAAAACTCAAAACTCAAAAACTCCCTCTCCTACTCCCGCACCCCTGAGGGCCAGAACCAACTCACCATGGAAATAACAATAAACCAAGGCACCGGCAACATCGGCTAGGCTATCTTCTCTTACCTGTTATTCTCCAGCGGAACTTCCTCAATCGGGAGGGAGTGGGGCCGTTTTCTTCGAAAATATAAGAATCAAAAATTAGGAATTAAGATTTTTTTCGTACTTTTGCATTTTATTTTGAAACAAATTTTTAATAAAAACCTAAATGAAAAAAACATTGTTAAGCATTGCCACCGTGGCTGTTATCGCCACCGGTTGTCAGCAAAAGAGCACCCTCACCTCGGGTATCGACCCTGACAATTTCGACACCACCGCCCGCCTCGAGGACGACTTCTACCAGTTCGCCTGCGGCGGCTGGATGGCCCGTAACCCCCTCGACGCCGAGCACTCGCGCTTCGGCGCCTTCGACGTCCTCCACGAGAACGCACAGAAAAACATCAACGACATCATCGACTCGGTCTCGAAAGCCAAGAACGAGCAGGGCTCGCTGGCCGACAAAATCGCCACTCTCTACAACCTCGGTATGGACAGCGCCAAGCTCCAGGCCGACGGCGTGGCCCCTCTCACCCCCTTCCTCGAGGAGATTAACGGCGTGAAGAGCCGCGAGGATGTGTGGGCCGAGCTGCTGAAAATGCACCACCGCGGCAACACCGTCCTCTTCGGCATCTTTGGCGAGGCCGACAAGGACGACGCCAAGCAGTGCATCGCCTGGGCTTACCAGAGCGGCCTCGGCCTCGGCGACCGCGACCGCTACGTGACCGACGAGGGCCGCAACAAGGAGTTCCGTGCCGGCTATCTCGCCCTCATGGAACAGCTGTTCGCAATGAGCGGCTACGACAAACTGAGCGGCAAAGCCGCCAACAAGCTGGCACAGACCGTGATGGCCTTCGAGACCCGCCTGGCCAAAGCCCAGAACACCCAGCTCCAGAACCGCGACCCGCAGGGCACCTTCAACCGCTTCACCCTCGACGAAGCCACCGCCCAGTACGCCAACATCGACTGGCGCGGCTATTTCACCGAGATGAACATCCTCAGCGGCATGAAAAGCTTCAACATCGCCCAGCCCCAGTACATCGCCGAGGTCAACAAGGTGCTGAAAGACACCGACGTCGAGACCTTCAAAGCCTACTTCGCCTGGCACGAAATCCTCGGTGCCGCCAGCTACCTGAGCGACGACTTCGTGAACGCCAAATTTGCCTTCTTCGGCACCCAGATGAGCGGCATCGAGCAGAACCGTCCCCGCTGGAAACGCGTCACCTCCACCGTCGACGGTGCCCTCGGCGAGGCCCTCGGCAAACTCTACGTCGACAAATTCTTCCCTGCCGAAGCCAAAACCCGCATGGAAACCCTCGTGGGCAACCTCATCGAGGCCCTCGGCCAGCGCATCGACCGCGCCGAATGGATGACCGCCGCCACCAAGGCCAACGCCCACAAGAAACTGAGCACCATCTACGTCAAAATCGGCTACCCCAACAAATGGCGCGACTACAGCAAGCTCGACATCAAGAACGACAGCTACTACGCCAACGTCGTCCGCAGCAACGAGTTCGACATGGACTACATGTTCAGCAAAATCAACAAGCCCGTCGACAAGGACGAGTGGCTGATGACCCCCCAGACCGTCAACGCCTACTACAACCCGACGACCAACGAAATCTGCTTCCCCGCCGCCATCCTGCAGCCTCCCTTCTTCAACATGAATGCTGACGAAGCCGCCAACTACGGCGCCATCGGCGTCGTCATCGGCCACGAGCTGACCCACGGCTTCGACGACCAGGGCCGCCAGTACGACGAGCTCGGCAACCTCAACGACTGGTGGAGCGAAGAAGACGCCAAGAACTTCGACAACAACAAGCAGACCCTCATCGACGCCTTCAGCGCCGTCAAGGTCCTCGACGATGCCGGCAACGGCGAACCCCTCTACGGCAACGGCCAGCTGACCCTCGGCGAGAACATCGCCGACAACGGCGGCCTCCACGTCAGCTACCTCGCCATGCAGAACGCAATGGCCAAGAAGCAGGTCAACAAGGAGAAGATGGACAACTTCACCCCCGAGCAGCGCTTCTTCCTGGCCTACGCCGCCGTCTGGGCCGGTAACATCAACAACGAGGGCATCCTCAACCTCACCCAGAACGACGTCCACTCCCTCGGCCGCAACCGCGTCAATGTCGCCCTGCCCCAGGTCACCGAGTTTATCGAAGCCTTCGGCATCAAGGAAGGCGACGGCATGTGGCTCGCCCCCGAGAAACGCGTAACGCTGTGGTAAACCTAGAACTTAAAATTTAGAACTTAGAACTTCAAAAAAAACGCTCCACACTCTGGAGCGTTTTTTTTCGTATCTACTACGCACAATCACCCTACCAACACCCTACCAACACCCTACCAACTCCTACCATGGTAGGAGTTGGTAGGGAGATGATAGGTAGTTAATAGGTTGATTATTCGGTGAATGTGGCAATTTGTCCTCTTTTGTCCTTTTCCCCCGTTTTTCAGGCCCAATTTCACCCTGGGAAAGACAAAAAAAAGGGGCCATGCGGTCCCTTTCAAATTTCATTTTTCAACTTTTAATTTACCTGTTGGCGTACATGTCCTCGTAGTACTTCAGATAGTCGCCCGAAGTCACGTTGTCCATCCACTCCTGATTGTCGAGGTACCAGCGGACGGTCTTCTCGATGCCCTCCTCGAACTGGAGGCTGGGTTCCCAGCCCAGCTCGCGCTGGAGCTTCGAGCTGTCGATAGCGTAGCGCATATCGTGGCCGGCGCGGTCGGTGACATAGGTGATGAGGTCGAGGTCGGCACCCTCGGGGCGGCCGAGCAGACGGTCTACCGTATTGATAACCACACGGATGATGTCGATATTCTTCCACTCGTTGAAGCCACCGATATTGTAGGTCTCAGCCACCTTCCCCTGGTGGAAGATGAGGTCGATGGCGCGTGCGTGGTCCTCCACATAGAGCCAGTCGCGGACGTTCTCGCCCTTGCCGTAGACGGGCAGGGGTTTGCGGTGACGGATATTGTTGATAAA
>DECD01000049.1:9777-12256 GCA_002349055.1 Bacteroidales bacterium UBA2939
GGGAACTGGTAGGGGCCGTAGTTGTTCGAGCAGTTGGTGACGATGGTGGGGAGGCCGTAGGTGTCGTGGAAAGCACGGACGAAGTGGTCGCTCGAGGCTTTGGCGGCGCTGTAGGGGCTGTGGGGCTGGTACTTGAGGTCCTCGGTGAAAAATTTCTCACCATAGGCCAGATGGTGCTCACCGCTGGAAGCCTTGGTGGTGAAGGGTGGCTTGATGCCCTCGGGGTGCGTCATCTCGAGAGCGCCGTAGACCTCGTCGGTGGAGATGTGGTAGAAACGCTTGCCCTCGAACTTCTCAGGCAGGCTCTCCCAGTAGAGTTTGGCGGCCTGGAGGAGGCTGAGGGTGCCCATCACGTTGGTCTGCGCGAAGGTGAAGGGGTCCTTGATGGAGCGGTCCACATGGCTCTCGGCGGCAAGGTGGATGATGCCGTCGACGTGCTCGTCCTGCATCAGCTTGTAGACACCGTCGAAGTCGCAGATGTCCATACGGACGAACTTATAGTTGGGCTTGTTCTCGATGTCCTTGAGATTGGCCAGGTTGCCGGCGTAGGTCAGCTTGTCGAGGTTGATGATGCGGTACTGCGGATACTTGTTGACAAACAGGCGTACCACATGGCTTCCGATAAATCCGGCTCCGCCGGTGATGATGATATTCATGGTGTAAGGTTTTGTTTTCGGTTAAGTATTTTTAGGGAGAACGTAAAGCAGCCCTTTTTATTGTGCTATAACAGAATATTTTTCTGAAATTTGGAGTCACGAGGGGCAATAAAAGAGAGGTTTCGGCGTTATGCAGGCGGGACGCCTGCGTACCCATTAAAAAATGAGATAATGAATAAAGAAGTTACGATTGGCGAAGTTGTGTCGTTCCTCGACGCAACATTTCGCCCCGAGTTGCAGGAGGGCTACGACAACGCGGGGTTTCTCCTTGGCGAGAGCGGCAGGGTGTACCATGGGGCGCTGGTGGCCCTCGACCTCACAACGGCGGTGGTCGACGAGGCCATAGAGAAAGAATGCAACCTCATCGTCACCCACCACCCTTTCATTTTCAGCGGATTGAAGCGCATCACCGACCACTCGGAGACGGGCCACACCGTGATGAGACTCATCCAGAACGGCATCGCCGTCTATGCCGCCCACACGAACCTCGACAACCTACCGTGGGGCGTGAGCGGGGTGCTGGCAGAGAAGTTGGGGCTGGTGGATTGCAAAATTTTGAAAGGAGAAATGAAAAATGAGAAAGGAGAATGCGAGGTGGGTGCGGGGATTGTAGGTAACTTGCGCGAGCCCAAGGAGATGGAGTCCGTACTGATGGACATCAAACGCCTCTTGGGGTGCCCCGTGGTCAGAACCACGCCCTACGACAGCCAAACTGTGGTGCGGCGAATAGCGCTGTGCGGCGGCAGCGGGGCCGAGTTCATCCCCGACGCAATGGCGGCGAGAGCCGACCTCTACCTCACCGCCGACCTGAAATACCACGACTTCCAGCGCGGGAACGGACGCATCGTTCTCGCTGACGCAGGTCACTATGAGACCGAACAATTTGCAAAAGATATAATTTATCGCGTTATATCAGAAAAATTTAGTAATTTTGCATGCCGAATTTCCGAGAGCCAGCAGAGCCTGGTTCGCTATATTTAATTGAACAATAATATAATATATATAAAAATGGCAAAGAAAGTCAGCACCAAAAAAGCAGAAGAGCAAGTCGAAACCCCCGTCATCCTGCGCCCCGACGTGGACCTGGCCATCGAGAAACGCCTCGTGGCCCTCTACACCCTCCAGAGCGTCGACAGCGAAATCGACAAAATCCAGCAAATCCGCGGCGAGCTGCCGCAGGCTGTGCAGGACCTGGAGGACGAGATTGCCGGTCTGAACACCCGCATCGAGAATTTCACCTCCGACATCAAGGAGACCGAGGCCGCCAACAAGGCCCGCAACACCGAAGTCGCCGACCACGAAGAGCAAATCAAGAAGTACAAGAAACAGCAGGACAACGTCCGCAACAACCGCGAATACGAGTCCCTCGCCAAGGAAATCGAGTTCCAGAACCTCGAAATCCAGCTCTGCGAGCGCAAGAACAAGGAAGGTGTCGCCAAGGTGAAGGAGATGAAGGAGCACATCGCCGCCGCCAAACAGCTGGTGGAGAACCGCACCAAAGAGCTCGAGTCGAAGCGCGAGGAGCTGACCTCCATCATCGCCGAAACCGAGAAGGACGAGAAACGCCTGCGCGAGAAGTCGAAGGAACAGGAGCAGTACATCGACGAGCGCTACCTGACGGCCTACAAGCGCATCCGCAACGCCGCCCGCAACGGTTTGGCCGTTGTCACCATCGACCGCGACTCCTGCGGCGGCTGCTTCAGCAACATCCCGCCCCAGCGCCAGATGGAAATCAAGATGCACAAGAAGGTTATCGTCTGCGAGAACTGCGGCCGCATCCTCGTCGACGACGACATTGCAGAAAAAGCTAAAGCCAATTTGGA
>DECD01000049.1:12391-17040 GCA_002349055.1 Bacteroidales bacterium UBA2939
CATGATTTATCATTTCAACCCCGAAGAAAAGCTCACCCTGGACAAGATTCAGGAGATTATCGATAAGAAGATGACTCTGGCCCTGAGCGACGAGGCCAAGCGCCGCATAGAGAAATGCCGCAACTACCTGAACCAGAAGATGGAAACCCAGAAGGTGCCCATCTACGGTGTCACCACCGGTTTCGGTTCTCTCTGCAACATCAGCATCAGCAAGGAGCAGCTGTCGCAGCTCCAGAAGAACCTCGTGATGAGCCACGCCTGCGGTGTCGGCGACGAGGTGCCGCAAGAGGTGGTCCGCCTCATGCTGCTGCTCAAAGCCCAGAACTTCTGCTTCGGCTACAGCGGCGCCCAGTTGCAGACCGTGCAGCGCCTCATCGACTGCTACAACGAGGACGTGTTGCCCGTAGTCTACCAGCAGGGTAGCCTCGGTGCCAGCGGCGACCTCTGTCCCCTGGCCAACCTGATGCTCCCCGCCATTCTCGGCATGGGCGACGTGTACTACAAAGGCCGTCGCTGCGACGTGAAAGAAGTCTACGCCGAGAAAGGCTGGCAGCCCATCGAACTCCAGAGCAAGGAGGGTCTCGCACTCCTCAATGGCACCCAGTTCATGAGCTCCTTCGCCGTATGGTCCCTCCTCAAGGCCCGCCGACTGAGCAAGCAGGCCGACATGGTGCTTTCGCTTTCTCTGGATGCTTTCGACGGCCGCATCGAGCCCTTCTACGAGAGCCTCCACATGGTGCGCCCCCACAAGGGTCAGCTCGAAACCGCCGCCGCCGTCCGCGAGATGCTGGAGGGCAGCGAGATTATCCGTCGCCACAAAGAGCACGTTCAGGACCCCTACAGCTTCCGCTGCGCTCCGCAGGTCCACGGTGCCGCAAAAGACACCATCCGCTATGTGGCCTCGGTCGTTGAGACCGAAATCAACTCGACCACCGACAACCCCATCGTCCTGCCCGACGAGGATATGGTAATCAGTGGCGGCCACTTCCATGGCGAGCCTCTGGCTATGGTGCTTGACTTCCTGGCTATCGCCGTCGCCGAACTCGGCGCCATCAGCGAACGCCGCACCTACCAGCTCATCGACGCCAAACGCGGCCTCCCCTCGTTCCTCGTCGCCAAACCGGGCTTGAACAGCGGCTTCATGATTCCGCAGTATGCCGCCGCCAGCATTGTGAGCCAGAGCAAGCAACTCTGCACGCCCTGCTCGGTCGACAGCATCACCTCGTCGCAGAACCAGGAAGACCTCGTGAGCATGGGTGGCAACGCCGCCACCAAGTGCTACAAGGTGTGCGAGAACACCGAGCGCGTGCTGGCCATCGAGATTTTCAACGCCGCCCAGGCCCTCGACTTCCGCCACCAGGAAGGTCTCAAGAGCAGCCCCAAGGTGGAGAAAATGGTGGCCGAATACCGCAAGGTGGTGAACTTCGTCGACATCGACGAAATTATGTACAAGCACATCCACTCCAGCGTCCGCTTCCTCCAGGAAATGGCGCTGTAACCCTTTCCACACACACATATCGAACTGCGGTGCACCCCCCTATGGAGTGCACCGCTTTTTTTCTATAGGTTGCGTCTCGTCTTCTTTTAGGGATTGCGGTCTATCGAGGTGAGGAAGAAATCGCAGGAGGCCACATACCAGGTCTGCACCCTGGCATCGCGCCAGATGGAGCGCTCCGGGACATGCGCCTCCAGTGGACGACAACCACCGCCCCAACGGGCGTAGAAGTGGTTGAAGGGGCTGGCGGCAAAGAGGATGATGGCTCGGTGGTTGCCGACCGGGAAACTGGAGGGATGGCAGGAGATACGCATCGACTGGCGCGGGGGCAACGTTGTCGCGGTCTCGTAGAGGTATTCTCGACTGAAGACGAAGAAAGGGTTGTTTGATTTCATCTGCTGCTCGTCCAACACATAGAGTCTGAATGTTGAACCGCCGCTATAGAGCGGCTTGTCGCTGTAGGACTGGAAGTTGAAGAATGGGCGGCGCTTGTTTTCCGGAGCCTTCTCGTAGAGTGGCTTGTCGTAGCCCACATAGAAGAGGCGACCGAGGGTATCGCCCGTGCGGTAGACGTTGACCACGGGGTATGCCAGGATGTAGGCGTCGTCAAGGATGTCGATGTCGAGTTCCGCCTCAATGCCATAGTGGGCTACAGGGAAACGCAGCGAGAGGGTGTCGCGATCGACGCGGAAGAGAATCCTGCATGAGTCCTGCAGGGGCAGGCGGCGGTCGACGCGGCGGGTAACAGAGTAAGCGCTATAGTTCTTGTCGCGCCTCACGGAGGGCGTCGAGGTGCGCAGAATGGTGCTGAGGAGGGTATCGGCCTCGCCCCGGACATCGTACAGGATCACCTCTACCGGCAGCGGCTCCGTCGGGCGGTCGGCCTGCAGTTTGAACGTGAATGGCACCTCCTGACCCTGACAATTGAGGGTCAGCAGCAACACAGCTATATAAACAACCTTTTTCATAATCGGTCAATACTTTTCGGCGTAGGGGGCATCGATTCCGGCGAGGTGGACAAGGTGGGCGTAGAGGGCTATAATCCGTTCGTTTCGCTGGTTGGTGCAGTGGGCCTTGAAGGAGTCGGCGGTGCGGCGCTCGAGGCACCAGGAGGCTCCGTCGATCTGAATCACATAGTGCTTGCGGGGCATGTGGTCGAAATCCAACTCCTGCCACAGACGCATCAACTTGCGGTACTTGCGGCGGCTCAGTTTGCGCTGTCCCTCGCGGGGATAGAGCGTGGTGGTGAAGGTCTGCTCGTCGAAGGTATAGTCGAGTTTCTTCCAGTAGAGCACAGCGCCCTCGGCGGTGCGCTCGATGCGGAAGGAGAGCGGCGGATGGAACGAGGGGTAGAAGGCGCAGCGGAAGACGGTGTCGCCCGAGGCGAGGGTGGTGTCGTAGAGCACGGGCTCGGACATAGCGGCGAGGGTAAGGGAAAGGGATTTTGCCAGGTAGTAGGAATGAGGGAGGACCTCGTAGCCGGAATAGTCGACCGTGGTGTCGAGCAGGCCGTCGGGCGGCAGGTCGACGAAATAGGAACTGGGATAGTGCATTCCGGGAAGGGTGTCGTAGGGCAAGCGGTTGAGGGGGTTGTGCGGCAGGCCGAAGTACTGCTCCAGCTGGCGGATGGGGAGATACATGCTGATGAAATTCTTCTGGTCGACATTCTCGGTGGCCTCGAGGGCTCGGTAGAAATAGCGGAGGGCGCTGTCGGCGGCACCATCGACGACGGGTGTGTTGTCGTAGAAGGAGTCCCAGCCACCATCCATGTCGACAAAAAAGGAATCGATGCTGTTCGGCTCCCTCCGGGGCTTGCGGGGCAGGAGGAACTCATCGTAATAATTCATCGCCATACCGTAGAGCATCTTTTGGTCGTGCGGATGAATCGACAGATGGCGGTTGACAGAGCAGAGCCTCTTCCAAAGGCTACTGTCGCGGTGGGTCTCGAGACGCGGATTGACGCCGTAGGCGGGCTGGAGGCTGTCGGGCAGGCGGAAGCGGAAAAATGTTCCGTCACGCTCGACGACGATTTTCAATGAGACCGTCGCCTCTTCGAGTTCGCGCAAAGCGCTGTCGGGATAGCTCATATTGGCCTCGACGAAAGCGCGGAAGGCCGAGTCGCCGCCAGGAAACTGGGCAGGGACGATGCCATTTTGCTTGTTGGGGGAATAGATATACATGTCGCACCAGGAGGTGTCGACCAGGGAGAGGATATAGTTGACCAGCGTGCCGAGCGGCTTGTCGTAGCACTCGTCATAGACGGCGTTATAGGTCGTGTCGTGCAGATATTCAATGACATACTTCGGCTTGTATCCACCATAGCAGGTGGTGTGGCGGTGATGTGGCAGGTCGGTCTCAACGAGGAGGTGCTTCAACGAATCGAGTTCTTCGCCGGAGAGCCAAATCTCGGGTTTGTATTCGCTGTCGTACAACTTGCCCTCGACCCATAGGTTGCCGTGGTCGTGTTGCTCGGTGACGTCGACCCAAGCCGTATCCAAATAGGTGGTGTGCTCCACATAGCCACAGATGGCGCTGCCGCGGTTATATACTATCTCAGCACTACTGTCGCCGTCGAAGATGATCACTTCCACAAAGATGGGATGGGCGTAGCGTGGCAGCATGGAGATGCGGACGAGGGTGAGTGCTTCGTCGGAGACAGGACACCAAGGCTGGAGGCCAGCCAGGCGCATATAATGAGCCACCTCGCCGGCAAGGTCGGCATAGTGGGTGCTGTCGTCATAGTCGCTGGCATTGGGCGGGATAAAGTGGTTCTCGGGGAAATAGTCGCTGGCCTTCCAGCGCTCGCGGTGCTGCTGCGCCTGCACTGAATTGAAAATTGAAAATTGAAAATTAGGATGGCGCAAGCCAAATAATGCAATTTGGTCATACAATAGTGGCATTTTAAAATATTCATACTATATATATAACACTTTTTTTGCCGAATCTCTACAAGAGGGGTGCGATTTTATGTTTTTTTAACATTAATAACGTCCCAAACAGCAAAAAATTGCCCATTGCAGCGGAGAGAAATATAAACAACAGATAACCAAGCACAAACTCCATATTATCGACTTACCATCGCCCTACCAACACCTAACCAACTCCTACCATGGAGCGCCTGCGGCTGCGGGCATGCTTGCCTGATGCTTGAAAA
>DECD01000049.1:17205-17474 GCA_002349055.1 Bacteroidales bacterium UBA2939
CGAGCGGTCGTCAATATGTGCCATGGCAGGTGTGGTATATGTAGTGTTGTTTGATAGATTGCATTTGCAATTTACCATTTACCATTTACCAAAAAAAACGGAACCCCCTGATTGAGGGAGTCCCGTTGGAAAAGTAAAGTAGGAAGGGAAGAAGTAATCAACCGATGTTGCCAGTACCGATGTAGGTGCTGTTGGACACACGACCCAGGTACTTGCTGTTGATGTCGGCGCTGACGGTGAAGCCGTACACGTGCACCTTCATGCCGTTC
>DECD01000049.1:17702-18746 GCA_002349055.1 Bacteroidales bacterium UBA2939
CCACCAGCTGCGACGATGAGGTCAGCATAGTCGATGGTGACGCTGTCCACGGTGTTGGCATGGACGGCACCGCTGTTACGGCTGACGAACTCGGCGACGGCGGTAGTGGGCTTAGAG
Organism: Bacteroidales bacterium UBA2939; assembly: GCA_002349055.1. Lineage (GTDB taxonomy): Bacteria > Bacteroidota > Bacteroidia > Bacteroidales > P3 > Colimorpha. The sequence goes on from DECD01000049.1 coordinate 17,820, forward strand.
CTCAGAAGAGGACGGAAACCCAGTTCGCAAGCCACCTGGAATTCGGAGCCAAGTTTTCCGAGGACGGAGAACTTAGCACGCTGGAGCTTTTGCTTGGTGGTGTTAGGATTGCGCACATCCTTGACGTAAGCGCGAGTGGTGTACTGACCGGCACGCCAACGCTGGCCAACCACGGTACCGATTTTGTTGCGGAAATCGCTCAGGATTCCCATTTTCATTTTACCCATAATGCTTTTGTTTTAGAGGTTAATAATTTCGTTTTCCTTAGCTGATGTTGCCCGTGCCGAGATACATGCTGTCGGATGCCATCAGCGGGTACATCCAACCACCGTAGTTGTCGATGTAGGTAGGCTCGTCGACACCAGCGAGAGCGAAGCCCCACACGTGCACCTTCATGCCATTCCAATAGGCGGGCACATCCACGCTGATAGAACCAGCGGAACGTTTCACCATGCTAGCGCCCGAGAGGGGAGAGAGGATACCAGCCTTTGCATCGGGGCAATAGACGAAGAGGGCAATTTTGTCGTCGGCAGTGGAGCAACCGATGAGGTCAGTATTGAAGCTGACATCGACCTGTTGGGGAGTGTCGAACTGCGGGGTTCCGAAACGAGGGCAGTGCATACTACCGCGTGCGACGATCATGTCGGCATAGTCGATAGTGACGCTATCCACGGTGTTGGCGTGGACGAACGGCATGTTGTCCTTGAGGAACAGGCCACGGGTGGTGGTATGCTCATTGTTGGCCTTCTGCTTGTAGCCATGATTGATGGCAACAGCGAAGCGGTTGGACAGGTCTGCGATTGTCTTGAAGAGGGCACGATGCAGCTGCTGTTTCTCGGTGTTGGGATTCTTGACGAACGGGTTATAAGCCCGATAGACGTTGCGGCCTTTCCACATGAAGCCAACGGCAGGACCGAGTTTACCTAC
>DECD01000049.1:18864-19331 GCA_002349055.1 Bacteroidales bacterium UBA2939
ACTTAAATTTAACATTCGCTCGCAGAGAGTATTCCCTTTGTATTCCCTTTGTATTCCCTTAGTATATATATTTATTATAAAAAAGGGTCTTTTATACCATCCCCAGGGCGGTCACCGCTTCACGTCCGCATGAGACTGCGAGGAAACCTGCTGCACCTGCGAGAACGAGTTCGCAAACATACTTGATGACCTTGAGGACGATAATCCACCAAGGGTCAGAAACTTTGATTTTAGCTTCGGCCGCTGCCTCGGGGTCGGCAACGATGGCCTTAATCTGTTCGGTTGTGAGTTTGATTTTCATGGTAAAATACGCTTTTGTTTTCGTGGGCAAAGGTACAAAAGAAAAGAGACAACTGCGTTAGTTGTCTCATTTTCTCATTATACAATGCTGAAAATCAAGGGATATATTTTGCATTATATAATATATAGTCGAGAATCTCGGTGAATGCTTTTTGTGCGCTCTTCAA
>DECD01000019.1:0-535 GCA_002349055.1 Bacteroidales bacterium UBA2939
TAAGAAGTGTGTATACCTACCGTGTTCTGTACATGGCGATGATCCCCTTGACGCTCCTGATAGACTACGGTTATTGCCACGGCTATTTCAAAAAGAAGCACCTGCTGCTGATGTTGCTGCTTGCAGTGTTGGCCAACAGTATACGATTTATCAATGCCTAATAATTGAGAATAAGATGATGAAGACATTCATACTTGCCATTTGCAGTTTGTTCCTGATTGCACCTAAAATCGGCAATGCCCGTGACCTTCAGGGGAAGACTTATACAATCTCCGACGGCGACGTATCGCTATTCAACGGGCGAAAAATCGAAAATGGAACGCTTGTCATTCCCGAGGGGACCTATCTCCTTCGAGTCAAAAAAGAGGGTGGCGCTTGCCTCATAGTTGGCGACAACATCGAACTCGTCATTAACGGCACTCTCCAGCTGGCACCCAACGGTTTCGAAAGTTGCGACATGATTCGCGTGGTGGGCAATAATGTCAGGATTCACGGCAAAGGCAGTCTCACGGGAGACCGACATAAACACACTGGC
>DECD01000019.1:715-10020 GCA_002349055.1 Bacteroidales bacterium UBA2939
CGCGGAAGCCGCAGACAGGGCATATCCATTACCAAGGCCGATGGTGTCACCGTCAGCAATTGCAGGATTGCCGACATCAGCGGTACCAATCCTCAGTATGCCATCGACATAGAGCCGAACCAGCGATGCGTGGTGGACAACGTGATTATCAGGAATGTCACCGTGACAGGCTGTGAGGGTGGCTTCAGGGCAACTTTAGGCAAGAAAACAGTCGGCAATGCACGAATAGGCAAAGTCGAGATACGCAACTGCAACGTGACGGCCAAGTCGAGGCATACCCTCCACTTCGCCGGTTGCGAGCAGGCGGTGGTGGAAGACTGCGTCATTGAGACGCGCAAAGGCGAGAAGCCTATCCTTGCACGACAGGTGGGACACCTGTCGGAAAAGAACAATGAAGTGAGAGTCGCGAAATGAGAAAGGGGAAATGAGAAATGAAAAATGAAAAATAATGACAGATAAAAACAACGACATAGACATCGTTATTCCTTGGGTGGACGGCAGCGACCCGGAGTGGCAACAGGAATACAGGAAATATGTTGCCGTGGAAACGGGACGCGACAACAACACGGAGATACGCTACCGCGACTGGGACAATATGCAGTATCTGTTCCGCGGCATCGAGAAATTCGCGCCGTGGGTGCGCAAGGTACATCTCATCACCACGGGGCAGAAGCCTAAGTGGCTGAATATGGACGCCCCGAAGCTCAACTTCGTCCGCCATGAGGACTTCATCCCGAAGGAGTTTCTGCCCACGTTCAGCGTCAGGCCGATAGAGCTGAATCTGCACCGCATCGAAGGGTTGGCAGAGCAGTTCATCTATTTCAACGACGACTACTTCCTCCTCCGCCCAGTCAAACCGGAACGTTTCTTCCGTAATGGTCTTCCCTGCGACATGGCCGTGCTCGACACCCTGCCGATGGGCGGCCCTCGCGGACACATGATTATGAACGACGTGAACGTGGTGAACAACCATTTCAGGATGAAAGCCACCTTGAAAGCCCATCCCATGAAATGGCTGAATCCCGTCTATGGCTCACAACTGCTGCGCACCGTGGCCCTGATGTCCTTCTCGGTGTTCCCGGGATTCCGGAACCACCACATGCCGCAAGCCTTCTTGAAGAGTACCCTCCGCGAGGTGTGGGAAGTCGAAGAGTCCTTGCTCCGCGAGGTGTCGAGCCATCGCTTCCGCGACATCACCGATGTCAACCAATATATGTTCCGTTTCTGGCAGCTGGCATCGGGAAAGTTCCAGCCTGTCAATATCGTCAAGAATTCTTGCCGATACAACCTGACGGACCACGACTTGGACGGTCTCACCGCAGCCATCCGAACGCAGAAGCGCGAGATATTGGTGATGGCCGACTCAGAAGAGGTATCCGACTTCGAAGGGATGGTGGCCCGGATTAACGCGGCCTTCGATACTATTTTGCCCAAAAAATCATCTTTTGAATTATAAATAAGACGAATGATGGAAAAGAAAAGAATTGCCTATCTCGATGCCATTAAATGTCTGGCCATTTTGATAGTTCTAGACCTTCATGTTTTGAACCTGTGTGGGGTTGAACACTACGACGCGCTATCGTCACAGATGCTATATGCACCCGTGATGCCTTTATTCTTCTTTGTAAGCGGCTTCTTGTCCTATAAACAAGGTATGACCATCAATGGCTTTTGGAGCAACATCAGTCAAAAATTCGTCTTTTTGGTCATCCCTGCAGTGGTGTTCCGTATTGGAATTGATCTGATGAATCACAAGAGCATTTTCCGTTTTATCATGGAAGGGATGGGAGGCTATTGGTTCACGATAGTCCTGTTCGAGACATTCCTGATATATTATCTAGTCACGCTTGCCATCAAGAACGAAAAATGGAGAATTAGCGTGTTGTTGGCCCTTTCGTTAGCGGGTATCGGGATGCTGGCTCTCGACAGAGATTTTGGTCCAGCGATTTCCGATTTACGTCGCGTGACCAAATTCTTCCAGTTCTTTGTTTTAGGAACATTGGCAAAGAAATTTTTCCCGAAATATGATGCACTGATGCACAACGAGGTGTTCAAGGCATCATTCGTGCTATTATACTTCATCGTACTCTTCCTGTTGACATACGAAATGCCCTCCGCCCTCCACCATTTTCTACGTGACGTGGCCCTGAGATACTTCTCCACTTTTGCCATTATCTCGTTCTTCGTTTGTCATGAGAGCGATTTCCAGAGAGAAACCAAGTGGGCTTCTCTGATTCGATTTGTAGGACAGAATTCGTTGGCCATCTATCTGTTGCACTATTTCTTCCTGCCTCATTTTACCCTCCTTCGAAAGGAATGGTTCTCTGGGCTTAATATATTAACCATAAATCTACTGTCGATACTATACACCGTGGCGATAACGGCCATATGTCTGGTGTTTATCAAATTCCTCCCCAATAGCAAGTTCATCAGCAAATATGTGTTGGGGAAAAAATAGAAAAGAAATATGAAGATAGCAATTAACTGCCAGTTCTGTTTCGCCAAGCGCGGCGGTGGCATCAAGGAATACATCATTCAGTTGACCAACCATCTGGCAAAGATTGATGGCGACAACGACTATGTGCTCTATGTACTGGAAGACCAGTTTGAGTATTGCAAGACCGTCCTCCCGTCTCGGTTCAAACTGAAGCCTATTCCCTATCACAGGAGCTTGGTGTCGAGGATTTGCCGCAGCTTGTTCGCCCAGCGGTTCTGGAGCAAGGAAGAAGAAATCGAGCAATTCGACGTGTTTCATTCGCCTTTCTTCCATGCACCCAAGATGAAGCATGCACGCTTGTTGATGACAGTTCACGACCTGCGCCTCTACCGCTATCCTGAGACTTACTCTTTCCTCAGGTATCAGTTCCTGAAACGGGCCGTAAAAGAGTCGATAGCCAGGGTTGACCGCATTATAGCCATCTCGCAGTTCACGAAAGACGAGATGATTGCCACCTGTGGCGTCTCCCCCGACAAGGTGACCGTTGTCCATGAAGCCATCAACCGCTCGTTCTTCTCGGCCGATAAAATCAAGGATTACGACCTTCCGCAGGAGTATGCCTACCTGAAAGAGGGTAGATTCCTGTTCTGCTTGAGTCAGATAGAGCCTCGCAAGAACCACTTGCGCCTCCTCGAGGCATTCTCGGCCATGAAGGCACAGGGCGGATTTGACGATGTGCGTCTCGTCTTGGCCGGTGTCCAGTATCTGAATCCTGCTCCCGTTATGAAGGCCATTGCCGAGACACCCGATGTGATTTATCTTGACTATGTGCCGACGGAGATGATGCTGTGGCTCTCCCATCACGCCACGCTGTTCGTCTATCCTTCCTATTACGAGGGCTTCGGGTTCCCGCCATTGGAGGCCGCTAGCTTGGGTACGGTCTCGGCTGTGGGCAATGTGTCGTCAGTGCCCGAGGTATGCGGCGACTGCGCTTTCTATTTCGACCCCTACAATGTGGATGACATGGCCAAGGTGATTGCCGCAGCACTGAACGACGAAGCCGCCATCCAAGAGAAGAAGCAAAGACTAGAGGGCCAGTTGGCCAAGTTCTCATGGGAGAACAACGCAAGAGAGACTTTAAAACTATATATGAGCAATGAGTAATACGAAAAAGACTACGCTGACATTCCGCTTTCTGAAGCGGTTGCACCTGATAGATGACGAGGAGAAGCACGGCAGAATCAATCCCTTCTCCTTGATAGGATTTGCCTTCGGCACGCTGTGGAGGCGCTTTATCTTTAACTATGCCTACAAGGCATATATCCTCGAGTTCGCCTACAAGCACCATCTGCGTCCCGCCATCTGGCGTTCCTTGGGCTGCAAGGTGGGCAAACGGGTGCATATTGGCCACGGCGTGAGGTTCGACTTCGGCAATGCAAAGAGAATCACCGTGGAAGACGATGTCGTGCTGGCCAACGGCGTGACCCTGTGGTGCCATCGTCGCGATATGAGCGGTTACCGCGTAGGCACGAGAATCATGGACATGCCAACAAAATATGGCGACATCCATCTGGGGAAAGGCTGCTATATCGGTCTCAACGTCACGATAATGCCCGGTGTGCATATCGGCGAAGGGGCGGTGATAGGCAGCTGCGCCCTTGTCACCAAGGACATTCCCGCCTGGACCATTGCCACTGGCGTACCCGCCAAGGTGGTCAAGGAAGTTGAGAAATGAAAAAGGAGAAATGAGAATTGAAAAGTAATAGTATAGATACTTTCTTCCTGCTAACCAGGGCTGGGCTGTATGGCCGCACAGAGGGCATAGAAGACTTTATGCCTGAGGGTGTGGATTGGGCGGAGGTATACCATCTGGCCAAGGAGCAGAAAGAGTTGGGGCTGGTGGCCGATGGCATCGAGACTATCCGTGCTGAGTGGCTCAAGACCCACGACACGCTGCCCATACCAAGACAATGGGTGGTGGAGTTTGCCCATACATCCTTACGGTTGGAACAGCGCAACCATAACATGAACCGTTTCATTGAACAGTTGTTCGGCAGGTTGCAGAAGAATGGTATCCACGCCCTCTTGCTGAAGGGACAGGGCATTGCCCAATGCTATCAGGATCCGTTTCGGAGAGCCATCGGAGATGTGGACCTGCTTTTGAGTGAAGAGGATTACTGGAAAGCAAAGGATTACTTGCGTCAATTCGCATCCTCTTCGAAGGAGGGAAAAGAGTATAAGAAAGAGTGTGCCGTCGTAATTGCCAACTGGAAGGTAGAGATGCACGGCAGTCTTCGTTGCGGTTTCTCGTCGCGCTCGGACAGGGAATTCGACAAGGTGTATCGCAACACCTTCAAGGGTGGCAGCAGCAGGTCGTGGAAGAACGGGGAGGTGCAGGTTCCCCTGCTTAGGAAAGAGGACGATGTGCTCTATGTGTTTGTCCATTTCCTGAATCATTTTTATAAGGGTGGCGTGGGTATCAGACAAATCTGTGACTGGAGCCGTTTGCTGTGGACATTCTGGGACTCGCTTGACTTGAGCCTGCTCGAAGCCCGTCTGAAGAAGATGAAGCTAATGACTGCGTGGAAAGCCTTTGGAATGTTTGCCGTAGAATATCTAGGCATGCCCAAGGAGGCGATGCCCTTCTACAGAGAAGAGGAAAAATGGAAGCGCAAGGCCCAGCGGATATGTGCATTTATACTGATGACAGGAAACATGGGAAGTAATCGAAAGGTGAAAGCCGACTCCGTTTTGTCCAAAAAGATAGTGTTATCGAGACAGAGGTTTCGTGATTTGGCAAACCATTTTACCATCTTCCCGCTAGATTCGTTGCGATTCTTCCCGAGCATATTGCGTAATGGATTACGTTTAAAGTGACAATATTGAAAGTTGAAATGAAACTGTTGATGATAGTAAACGAGGACCGCTTCTTCCTCTCGCACCGCAAGGAGATAGCCCTGGCCGCACAAGAGGCCGGGTGGGATGTTACCGTGGTGTGCAAGGACACGGGGCGATGGAATGAGGTGGAAGCGCTGGGGCTGAAAGCGCTAGAGCTGCCCATCAATCCCACCGGCATGAACCCCAGACAGGAGTTGAAGACTTTGTGGTTCCTCTATAGATTATATATAAAGAATAGGGATGCCGTGGTCCATCATGTGGGATTGAAAAACATCCTTTGGGGCGGTCTCGCCGCCAAGATGGCCCGTGTCTATGGCGTGGTGAACGCCGTCAGCGGCTTGGGTACCCTCTTCACAGGCGACAAGCTGGGCAAAACGGCAAAAGGAATTCTGTCCATTATGCGCTTCTCCAACAAGCGGAAGCGCGTGAAGGTGATATTCCAGAACCAAGAGGATCGGAACCTCTTCCTGCAACATAGGGTCGCCACCGAGGGCCAGGCGGAGTTCATCAAAGGTTCGGGAGCGGATCTAAGCGATTTCAATTATGTACCGGAGCCGAAGAGCGAGACACTGAAAGTGGTTTTCACTGCAAGGATGGTCAAGGAAAAGGGTGTGATGGAACTAATAGAGGCTGCCGAAAGCCTGCGCAAGGAGTTCGAGGGAAAAGTGGAGTTCTGGCTCTGCGGTCGCCTGGCGGTGAATGCCGATGCTGTGCCGCAGGAAGAGCTCGAGCGTCGTTGCGACGGAAGATATATCAAATGGCTGGGATTCCAGAAGGATATCAAGTCGATATTGGAGCAATGCCACATCATGGCCTTTCCGAGCTACTACCGCGAGGGTGTGCCCAAGTCGCTGATTGAAGCCTGTGCCGTGGGCAGACCCATTGTCACCACCAACTCCATAGGCTGCAAGGATGTGGTGGACGACGGCGTGAACGGCTTCCTGATTCCCATCAAAAACAGTCAAGCCCTGGCTGAGAAGCTGCGCATATTGATTGAAGACGGAGACCTGCGCGAAAGAATGGGTAAAGCCTCAAGGACCAAAGCCGAGCAGGAGTTCTCCTTAGAAAATGTTGTCAAAAAACATCTTGAAATCTATAATAAACTATTATCATTATGAGTATGACGGTAAATCTGATAATCATGTTTGTCGTGTCGTTGACGGTGTCGGCAGTGGCATATCCTTTCGTGCTGCACTATGCCCGTCGTCATCGAATTGTAGACAACCCTGATGCCCGCAAGGTGCACCGCTTGTCTATCCCAGTCATGGGTGGCGTGGCGGTTTATGCCGGCGTTTTCGCGGGATGCGTTACCATGTGGTTCCTGGTGGAGAGAGCGAGCTTTTCCTGGAGTCTCTTGGCCCTTACCTCCATGTTGGTGATGGGTGTGTGGGACGACATGAAGAACCTGCCGGCCATCCTGCGCCTCATCTTGCAGTTCTGCATTGTGGGAGGCTATATGGCACTCACAGACCACTATATACACAGTTTCTATGGTCTCTTCGGCATTCACGAAATAAGTCCTTGGTTGGGCATTACGCTGTCGCTAGTGGCTGGAGTGGGAATCATCAACGCCATCAACATGATTGACGGCATCGACGGGTATTCCTCGGGCTACAGCATCTTGGCTTGCACCTGTTTTGCAGTGCTGTTCATTTTCGTCCGACAGGCGGTTTGGTCATCACTGGCTGTCATCATGACAGCGGCACTGATACCATTCTTCTTACACAACGTTTTCGGCGTGAAGTCAAAGATGTTCATTGGCGACGGCGGAACGATGATGCTAGGCTTCCTTATGGCCATTTTTGGCATAGGCGCTCTATCGTTGCGCCGCGATGCGGATTTGGAGGCTCGCGGCATCGGCGTGATAGCAATGACATTGGCCATTCTTTGCATACCGATTTTTGATACGCTGCGGGTAATGACGGCACGAATGCTGAGGGGACGGTCGCCCTTCAAGCCCGACAAGACGCATCTGCACCACCTGTTCATCGACATGGGCTTCTCTCATTTGGGTGCCTCCAAAACCATTCTTTTGATGAACCTCATCGTTATTGTAGTGTGGTTCTTACTATGGCGGTGCGGAGCCTCCATCAATGTCCAGACGTGTGCAGTGGTGCTGATGGGATTTGCGGTGACCTTCGGCTTCTACAAGCTGATGCGGTGGCAGCAACATAGCGGCCCGATAGGCGACGACGGCCGGCCTCAGGGTACACCGCTTTGGCATGCTTTCTGCCGCCTGGGGGAAAAGAGTCACAAAGAGAGGAAGAAATTGTGGCTCTCCATGCGAAAGATGATGGACACCAGGCCATCTGTAAAGAAGAAATGAAACCCTTTTTGTACTCTCTCTATACATACTCCGTGAATACTCCGTGAATACGCCGTGAATACTCCGAGAGAGCATCTGTTAAATTTAACTTAATTCAAGTTTCGCATGTATCACCCTCTATCTACACCGCAAACGGAGCTTGCGAAAGTTAAATAAAAAAATGTGAAAAATGAAAAAAATTGGACTGTTCTTATTGATAACCATAATATTGATTCCGATGAGTCTTCGGGCGCAGGTGGAGGATTCAGTGGATGTGAAGGATTATGACGTGACGATGGATTTGAGTCACAGCTGGCCTTTCGAGGCGTATGCCGACATGACGGTGGAGTTGCTGCGTCCCTGCTCGACAATAAGGCTTGACTTCGTCGGCACAGTGGATTCGGTGAAGATCAATGGTGTGACGGTGGAAAGTCCCGATATGGAGGCGCTGCCGACAGCAGGTATCGCCTCGGGCGAGGACTTCCACATCCAGGTGTGGTACCACGGAAGACGCTACATAGAGAGCTACGGCTGGGGCGGCTTCCATTTCGACAGCGACATGAACTATAACCTCGGCGTGGGCTTCGAGGCCGACCCCCATGTGATGGGCCGTGTGCTGATGCCCTGCCGCGACAATTTCCACGACAAGGCCACCTACACGTTCCACGTGAAGACCAAGACTGGCTGGACGGCCGAATGCGGCGGCATGCTGCAAAGCCGCGTAACGAATGCCGACGGCACGGAGAGTTCGGTGTGGCACATCGCGCAGCCGACGCCGACCTACCTCGTCTCGGTGAGCCAGGCAGCGTGGAAGCGCATCTACGACAGCATTCCCTCGCTTTACGGGACCTACCCCGCCACCTACGGCTACCTCTACCCCGACAGCACGCAGGTGAGGCAGGTATTTGCCGAGCTGGATTCGGTGGTGCCTATGTTCGAGCGTTGTTTCGGTCCCTACCGCTGGGGTCGCATCGGATATATTGCGACGAACAAGGGCTCGATGGAGCATGTGAACAACATCGGTCTTGCCAAGCAGGCGCTGACCACCATGGAGGAGTTTGGCCAGAGCACCATCGCCCACGAGTTGGGACATGCCTGGTTTGGCAACCTCGTGACCTGCTCCACATCGGGCGACATGTGGATTAATGAGGGCGGCGCGTCGTTCACCAGCGAGGTGGCTTGGGAGGCCGTGCATGGGCGCGAGGCTAGCGATGACTACTATCAGCGCCACCTCGAGGAGGTGCTGCGCACCACGCATATCACCGACGCTGGCTACCGTGCGCTGCACGACATGCCGCACGAGTATACCTACGGCTCGACCACCTACAAAAAAGGTTGGATGGTGTGGCACTCGCTGCGTGGTTACTTGGGCGAGACGGTGTTCTACAACGCCATTCGACGGTTGATGAGCAGCTGCGCCTTTGGCAACCTCGATGCCTACCAGTTGCGCGACTCGCTGAGTCTTTATACCGGTGTCGACCTGACAGATTTCTTCGACTTCCACGTATTCAGCCCTGGATTTGTCGACTATCGCGTGGAACTCATCCCAGGCGACACTCCTGCCGTCAACATCCGCCAGCAGACAGTGGGCACCACCAACGAGGCCCGCGGAAGCATGGTACCTGTCACCTTCTTCGGTACCGACGGCACCACGACGAAAGGCAC